>NZ_JASHFO010000007.1:0-80133 GCF_047460825.1 Streptococcus infantis
GCTTTCCAAACATTGGAAGCTGTCATTGATAAGCTTCAAGAAGTTATTCTAGGACTGGAAAAAAATGTTTTAAAGTCAACTGTCAGCAGACAATGGACGAGGTTGCTTTTTGAAAATAATTGAGTATGAAATGAATTTTTGAGAGAAACCAAAAAGCTAGAACCTTTTTTAGTTCTAGCTTTCTTTTTAATACTTTCTAAAGCGTTGATAACGTTCTTCCAAAAGTTTCTCCAACGATAATTGTTTTAATTGTTCAATTTCTGTTTGAAGTTCATTTTTTACACGAGCTAGCAGCTCTTTGGCAGAGAGACCTCTCTCTGAAATAACCTTATCTACGACTTCCATCTCCAAAAGTTCATGGGAAGTGATTTTCATCAACTCAGCTGCTTCCATGGCACGCGTGCCATCTTTCCACAAGATGGAAGCAAAGCCTTCGGGACTGAGAACTGCATAGATAGAGTTTTCTAGCATCCAAACACGGTCAGCAACTGCTAGAGCTAGAGCTCCACCAGAGCCACCTTCACCAATAATAATGGCAATAATGGGCACTTTTAGGTCGCTCATCTCCATGAGGTTACGTGCAATGGCTTCACCTTGACCACGTTCTTCTGCGCCTACACCAGGATAGGCACCAGCAGTATTGATAAAGGTTACAATTGGACGACCAAACTTTTCTGCTTGTTTCATCAAACGAAGGGCTTTTCGATAACCTTCAGGATGAGGTTGACCAAAGTTACGGTTAAGATTATCTTGTAAACTTTTACCTTTTTGGATTCCAACAACAGTCACTGCTTGGTCTCCCAACCAACCGATACCACCAATAATAGCACCATCATCACGGAAGGAGCGATCCCCATGCAGCTCAATAAAATCATCAAAAATTCCTGTTGCGAAATCCAAGGCTGTTAGGCGAGTTTGTTCACGAGCTTCTCTAACGATTTTCGCAATATTCATCAACTCTCCCTCCTGTGTAGTCTTACTAATCGAGCAATCGTATCTGGCAATTCTCGTCGTTTAATAATTGCATCTACAAAACCATGTTCCAGTAAAAACTCTGCTTTCTGGAAGTCTTCTGGTAGGTCTTCTCTTACTGTATTTTCAATCACACGGCGTCCAGCAAAACCTACCAAACTTTGGGGTTCTGCCAAGATGATATCCCCTTCCATAGCGAAGGAAGCTGTTACTCCTCCAGTCGTCGGGTCTGTAAGGATTGTCAGATAAAAGAGACCTGCATTGGAATGACGTTTGACTGCGGCAGAGATTTTGGCCATCTGCATCAAGCTCATGATTCCTTCCTGCATTCGTGCTCCACCAGAAGCTGTAAACAATACGACAGGTAATTTTTCAGCGGTCGCATATTCGAACAAGCGAGTGATTTTCTCACCAACAACTGTCCCCATCGATGCCATGATAAAGTTAGAATCCATGATGCCAAGGGCAACCTTCTCTCCCTTAATCAAAGCTGTTCCTGTTACAACAGCCTCATCAAGACCTGTCTTTTCACGCATCAAAGTCAATTTTTTACGATAGCCTGGAAAATTCAAAGAATCCTGAGTCTCAATCCCTTTAAACATTTCCAAAAACGTCCCCATATCAATGGTTAAAGCTAAACGCTCTTGAGCTGAAATACGGAAGGTATAGCCACAGTGAGGGCATATACGCTCACTCCCCAAGTCCTTTTGGTAAATCGTATATTTGCAACCTGGACATTGGGAGAAGAGCTCATCTGGAACCTCTGGCTTGATCTGAGGTTGATTTACAGTCGAACGATTGGGATTGATTCGAATATATTTATCTTTTTTACTAAATAGAGCCATACATCCCCCTTTTCAGTCTCATACTCTTTTTACATTATTCTTTTTCTTGATAGTATGGTAAGAAAGTTTCCATCAAGAATGAAGTATCGTAGTCCCCTGCTATCACGCGACGATCTGAAATCAGATCAAGTTGGAAATCAGCATTGGTGACAACCCCTTCAATTTCGAGTTCATAAAGAGCTCGTTGCATTTTCATGAGAGCATCAAAACGATTTTCGCCATGAACAATAATTTTAGCAATCATACTATCATAGTATGGCGGAATGGTATACCCTGGATAAACTGCAGAATCTACACGTAAGCCAACACCACCACTCGGTAGATAAAGATTGGTAATCTTACCTGGACTTGGTGCAAAATTAAAGGCTGGGTTTTCCGCATTGATACGGCACTCAATAGCATGTCCTTTTAGAACAATATCTTCTTGCTTCAAAGTCAATGGTTGACCTGCTGCGATACGGATTTGTTCCTTGACAATATCCACACCAGATACAAATTCGGTTACTGGGTGTTCCACTTGGACACGCGTATTCATCTCCATAAAGTAGAATTTCCCACTTGCTTCATCTAGTAGGAATTCAATGGTACCAGCATTCTCGTAACCAACAGACTCCGCTGCACGAACTGCCGCTGCACCAATTTCATTACGAAGGGTTTTTCCAATAGCAATCGAAGGACTTTCTTCTAAAACCTTTTGGTTATTCCGTTGCAGCGAACAGTCACGCTCACCTAGGTGAACAACATGTCCCATTTGGTCAGCAAGAATCTGTACTTCAATATGGCGAGCAGGATAGATCACACGCTCAAGGTACATAGCTCCATTACCAAAGTTGGCTTTGGCTTCACTAGAGGCTGTTTCAAAGGCTGACACGAGATCTTCTGCTCTTTCAACCTTACGAATCCCTTTACCACCACCTCCAGCTGAAGCTTTCAGCATAACTGGATAACCAATTTTTTCGGCAATAGCCAGAGCCTCTTCTGCAGTATGGACTTCTCCATCTGATCCTGGAATGACAGGCACATTTGCCTTAATCATTTGAGCACGGGCGTTAATTTTATCTCCCATGATATCCATGACACGAGCTGATGGTCCGATAAATTTGATACCAACTTCTTCACACATGGTTGCAAACTTGGAATTTTCACTTAAAAAACCAAATCCAGGGTGAATAGCTTCAGCTTCAGTCAAGACCGCAGCTGATAGGATGGCATTGATGTTCAGATAAGATTCTGTAGCCTTCCCAGGGCCGATACAGATAGCCTCATCAGCCAAAAGCGTGTGGAGAGCTTCCTTGTCAGCAGTCGAATAGACAGCGACTGTTGCAATTCCTAATTCTCGTGCCGCACGAATAATACGAACAGCGATTTCACCACGATTGGCAATTAAAATCTTACGAAACATGGAAAACCTCCCTAGTTTCCAATAGCAAAGGTTAGAGTACCGCTTGCTGCAAGCTTACCATCTACTTCTGCCTTCGCTTCTACTACGGCGATTGTGCCACGACGTTTGACAAAAGTTGCTGTCATTACAAGCTGATCACCAGGAACAACTTGTTTCTTAAATTTCACTTTGTCCATACCAGCGTAGAAGACCAGCTTCCCTTTGTTCTCAGGTTTTGATAATTCCAAAACACCTGCTGTTTGTGCCAAAGCTTCCATGATCAAGACACCTGGCATCACAGGGTAGGCTGGAAAGTGTCCGTTGAAGAAAGGTTCGTTAATCGTTACATTTTTAATAGCAACAATTGTATCTTCACTAACTTCCAAAACACGATCCACTAAGAGCATAGGATAGCGGTGGGGCAAAGCTTCTTTAATTCCTTGAATATCAATCATTTGATACGTACCAAGCCTTTCCCGAACTCAACCATTTCTTCATTGGCAACAAGAATTTCTGTTACGACACCATCTTTAGGTGCTGGAATTTCGTTCATGACCTTCATAGCTTCGATGATGACCAAGGTTTGGCCTTTTTTAACAGTATCACCAACTGAAACAAAATTAGGTTTGTCTGGTCCCGCAGCCAAGTAAGCAACTCCAACCAGTGGACTCTCTATTAGATCTCCTTCAGCTACAGATTCGGTAGCGCTTGTTTCTGAAACTGCTTCTACAGCTGGTATTGAAGTTGGAGCTTGTGGTGTAGCTGTAGGTGCAGTTGCTGGAATCACAGGTTGAGGTGCTGGACTTGCTTCTGCAACAAGTTTTGCTTCATTCTTACTGAAGACCAACTCATCCGTTCCATTTTTATAAGAAAATTCTCTCAAGCTCGACTGGTCAAATTGCGCCATCAAGTCTTTGATTTCATTTAAATTCATTTTTACTTATTCTCCCAACGTTTGAAAGCAAGAACTGCATTATGCCCACCAAATCCAAAAGTGTTTGAGATAGCATAAGGAATTTCACGTTCCAAGCCTTGTCCATAAATAACATTTGCTTCAATGTAGTCTGATAGTTCTGTTGTTCCAGCTGTCATTGGAACATAGTTGTTACGGATGGCTTCAATTGTTGCAATTGCTTCAACTGCACCAGCTGCACCGAGCAAGTGTCCTGTAAATGACTTAGTTGAAGATACAGGTACTTCCTTACCAAGAACAGCTACAATCGCTCCACTTTCTCCCTTTTCATTAGCAGGAGTTGAGGTACCATGAGCATTGACATAGGCTACTTGGTCTGGTGTAATCTCAGCTTCGTCCAAGGCAAGTTTGATAGCTTTAATAGCCCCTTGACCTTCTGGATGTGGTGAAGTCATGTGGTAGGCATCACAAGTGTTACCGTAACCAACAACTTCAGCTAGAATAGTTGCTCCGCGTTTTTCAGCATGCTCTAAACTTTCAAGAACCAACATACCTGATCCTTCACCCATAACAAATCCATTACGATCCTTATCAAATGGAATAGAAGCACGAGTTGGATCCTCTGTTGTTGAAAGAGCTGTTAAGGCTTGGAAACCTGCAATCGCAAATGGAGTAATAGATGATTCTGAACCACCAACCAGCATGATATCTTGGAAACCAAATTTGATAGAACGGAAGGCATCCCCGATAGCATCATTTGATGAAGCACAAGCTGTATTGATAGATTTACAGATACCATTTGCCCCAAAGCGCATAGCAACATTCCCTGCCGCCATGTTTGGCAAAGCTTTTGGAAGTGTCAATGGTTTTACACGTTTTGGTCCCTTATCATGAAGTCGAAGCACTTGATCTTCGATTTCTTTAATCCCACCGATACCTGATGCAACGATGACACCAAAGCGGTCTCTATCAAGAGTCTCTACATCAAGATTAGCATTGTTCACTGCTTCTTGAGCTGCATACAAGGCATACAAAGAATAGTCATCAAAACGATTGGTATCTTTTTTTACAAAGTATTTATCAAACGGAAAATCCTGGATCTCTGCCGCATTATGAACATCAAAAGCACTGTGATCAAATTTGGTGATTTCACCAATTCCAATCTTTCCATTTTTAAGACTGTTCCAAAATTCTTCTGGTGTGTTCCCAATTGGAGATGTTAATCCATAACCTGTTACTACTACTCGATTTAGTTTCATTTTCATACCTCTATTTTAACTCTTATTGCATGGTTAGTCCACCATCAATTGCAATGACCTGTCCCGTTAGATAATCCTGACTTGCAAGAAAGACTGTCACCTCTGCGACCTGCTCTGCTTGGCCAAATTGTTTCATCGGAATTTGTGCTAACATGGCATCTTTGACCTTATCAGATAGAACAGCAGTCATATCTGATTCGATCATTCCTGGCGCAATAGCATTTACTCTCACATTACGATTAGCAACTTCACGTGCTACTGATTTAGTAAATCCAATCAAACCAGCCTTGGAAGCAGCGTAGTTGGCTTGACCGATATTTCCCATCAGACCAACAACACTAGACATATTGATGATAGCACCTTCGCGTGCTTTTATCATCGGTTTCAAGACTGATTGTGTCATATTGAAAGCGCCTGTCAGGTTGACTTTCAAGACCTTCTCAAAATCTTCTTCCGTCATCTTAAGCATGAGAGTATCTTGAGTAATCCCAGCATTATTCACTAGGACATCAACTGAACCCAGCTCTTCAATGGTTTGGTCTACCATACGTTTTGCGTCCGCAAAATCAGAAACGTCACCAGAAATAGCAAGAACCTTCACACCGTATGGTTTAAACTCGTTTAGAAGCTCCTCGGAGATTTCACCACGACTATTCAAGACAACGTTAGCTCCCAAGCTAGCAAATTTATGAGCAATGGCTAGACCAATTCCTCGACTTGAGCCTGTAATAAAGACATTTTTCTGTTCTAGTTTCATTTTTCTCCTTTCAGAACTTCTACCATTTTGGTCTAATTTTCTAAGAGTGCTAGTAAACTTGCCTGATCCTCCACATTAGCAAGTTGAGCTGTTTTATCAATCTTTTTGACGAATCCTGACAAAACTTTACCAGGTCCAATCTCGATAAAACGAGTGACACCCGCTTCTTGCATGACTGCAATACTTTCATAAAAACGGACAGGTTCCTTAACTTGACGAATCAAGAGTTCTACAATTCGTTCTTTTTCCATAACCTTCGCTTCTGTATTGCCAACAAGTGGACAAGCAAAGTCAGAAAATTCAACATCTTCTAAGGCTTGTGCTAATTTTTGACTAGCAGGTTCCAATAAAGCTGTATGGAAAGGTCCAGAAACATTTAGAGGAATCAAGCGTTTTGCTCCCGCTTCTTGCAAAAGTTCAACTGCACGATCTACTGCAGCTACCTCCCCACCAATAACAATCTGGCTTGGAGTGTTGTAGTTAGCTGGAGTTACAACACCAAATTGAGAAGCTTCTTGACAAGCTTGTTCGATAACTTCAACTGGTGTATTGAGGACAGCCACCATTTTTCCTGATCCTGCTGGTGCTGCTTCTTCCATATAAGACCCACGTTTAGCAACTAGAGCCACTGCAGCTTCAAAATCCAAGGCACCACTAGCTACGAGGGCAGAATATTCTCCAAGAGACAAACCTGCCACCATATCTGGTTGGTAACCTTTCTCCTTTAGTAGTCGGTAAATGGCAACGGATGTAGCCAAAATAGCTGGTTGCGTGTAACGAGTCTGATGTAGCTTTGTTTCATCATTATCAATCAAGTCACGGAGGTCATAGCCTAATACTTGGCTAGCTTGGTCGATTGTTTCCTTGACGATAGCATATTGGTCGTATAACTCGCGACCCATTCCAAGGTACTGGGCTCCTTGACCTGCAAATAGAAAGGCTGTTTTAGTCATTTCTTGTAACTCCTGCCCAACGAGCAGCTTCTGCTTGAATCTTTTCAGCTGCACCGTAGTAAATATCTTTTAAGATTTCTTCAACAGTTTCTTCTTTAGATACCAAACCTGCAATCTGGCCGGCCATCACTGAACCGCCATCCACATCCCCATGGACAACTGCTTTAGCTAAGGCTCCTGCGCCCATCTGCTCAAAAATTTCTAAATCTGGATTTTCTTGTTTAAAGGCATCTTTTTCAGCTTGCTCGAAATCACGAGTCAATTTGTTTTTAATGGCACGAACTGCGTGTCCAAAATGTTGTGCCGAAATCGTTGTATCAATATCACGAGCTTTTAAAATTTTAGCTTTATAGTTTGGATGGGCATTTGATTCTTTAGCAACTACAAAACGAGTTCCTACTTGCACAGCCTCTGCACCAAGCATAAAGCCAGCAGCAGCTCCTTCACCGTCTGCAATACCGCCAGCAGCGATAACAGGAATAGAAACAGCAGCTGCAACTTGACGAACCAAGGTCATAGTTGTTAGTTTACCGATGTGTCCACCTGCTTCCATACCTTCTGCAATAACAGCGTCTGCACCGATTTTTTCCATCCGTTTAGCCAAAGCAACACTAGGAACTACTGGAATAACGGTGATTCCCGCTTCATGGAATCGCTCCATGTATTTACTTGGGTTTCCTGCGCCAGTTGTGACTACTTTAACCCCTTCTTCAATGACGAGGTCAACAATATCATCAACAAATGGAGACAGAAGCATAATGTTGACACCAAAAGGCTTGTCTGTTAAAGATTTAATCTTATCGATATTAGCCTTAACCACTTCTTTAGGAGCATTTCCTCCACCGATGATACCTAGACCACCTGCTTTTGAAACAGCTCCAGCAAGGTCACCATCTGCAACCCAGGCCATTCCACCTTGGAAGATAGGATATTTAATATTCAATAATTCTGTAATACGTGTTTTCATAGTGCCTCCATATGTCTTGCTTACGTAATAGTTCGACTACATTATAATTTGACAGTCAAACTATTACCTAAACAAGAGGGAGCGGGGCCCCCCTACTCCTTCTTCATTTATTTTAATTATTTTGTTTGCTCTTCAACGTAAGCAACCAAGTCACCAACTGTTTTCAAGTTGTCTTCAGCTTCGATTTGGATATCAAAAGCATCTTCAATTTCTGAAATTACTTGGAACAAGTCCAATGAATCTGCATCCAAATCATCAAAAGTAGATTCAAGTGTTACTTCTGATGCGTCTTTCCCAAGTTCTTCAACGATAATTTCTTGTACTTTTTCAAATACTGCCATGATAGACTCCTTTAAAATAAATAGTTTTTATAACAATGTGTTCACCACATGATTACCTAAATTGTAACAATAAGCGTGCCCCATGTCAAACCTCCACCGAAGCCTGACAAGAGAATTTTTTGGCTACCATCCAAACGAATGAGCCCTTCCTCTACACACTCTGAAAGTAGGATCGGAATACTTGCCGCACTGGTATTTCCATACTTGGTCATATTGGCAGGAAGCTTGTCTCGATCTACACCGATCTTTCTAGCCATCTTATCTAGAATGCGGATATTAGCTTGATGAAGCAAGAGATAGTCTAGTTCTTCTGCCGACAGAGGACTCTCTTCTATGGTGTTTTTTATAGACTTAGCAACATCTCGAATCGCAAAATCAAAAACTGCTCGGCCATCCATTCTCAAGAAAGCATCGGGCTTTTCTTGATTTGAAAATGGTGAAGTTAAACCAGTCTGTCCAAAGGTCAAACACTCACTACGCGAACCATCGCTATTGAGACTCTCCGCTAGGAAATGTGGCTCTTCGCTTGCTTCTAACAAGATGCCCCCAGCTCCATCTCCAAATAGGACAGCTGTTGAGCGATCCGACCAGTCTAAAGCTTTTGACATGGTTTCACTACCGATAACTAGACCCTTACGATAAGCTCCTGAAGAGATAAACTTCTCTGCAGTTGATAGGGCAAAGATAAAGCCACTACAGGCAGCTGTTAAGTCATAGGCAAAAGCCTTATGAGCGCCGATTTTAGCCTGAACACGAGCGGCTGTTGAAGGCATCATCGAGTCAGGTGTCATCGTAGCTAGAATGATAAAATCCAACTCTTCAGCAGAAATCCCTGACTTCTCTAAGAGTTGTTTTGCAACTGCCGTTGCCAAATCTCCAGTTGATTCTGTCTTAGAAATGCGACGTTCCTTAATCCCAGTTCGACTTGAAATCCATTCATCACTCGTATCCATAACCTGAGCTAAATCCTCATTTGTGATAATCTGCTCTGGTACATAATGAGCAACCTGGCTTATTTTTGCAAAAGCCATTATTTCAAATCCTCCAAAAATTGATAAAGATTGGTCAAACCTTTACTCATGACGTCCATTTCCTCTGGGCTCATGCCTTCGATAATTCTTTCGACCATGGCCTTGTGGAAACGTTTATGGAGACGATGTACGAGTCGACCTTTCTTAGTCAAATGCAGATGTACTACACGACGATCCTGATCTGAACGTAAGCGTTCGATGTAACCTTTTCGTTCCAAGTTGTTCAAGCTAGTTGTCACTGTTCCTAGAGTTACCATCAGCTCTTTGGACACTTGACTCGGTGTCACATCTGGAAACTTACCAATCACATCAATCGTGTGCATTTCCTTGATAGAGATGTCCTTGAAACGACTACCTCGCAAACTTACTTCCTCAATCACCAGGACGTTATTAAAAATAGATGTTAAATAGTCATTGATCCGTTGGTAGTCCAATTCTCTTCCCTCCCTTATCAAAAAAGTTTAACTATCAAAACATTTGACAAAAAAAGTATATCAAACTTCAAAGAATTGTGCAAGTATTTTTTTATTTTCCGATAAATTTTGGACGTCTTCTCTCAGAATGTGCACGAACACCTTCTTTGAAATCCTCCGTATAAGATAGAGATTTTTGCAATTCCAATTCTAGCTGTGCGTACTCGTGCCACTGCTTAAATTCGCTCTCCCAGACTAACTTCTTAACAGCTGCATAGGAGTTAGAAGAACCTCGTCTCAACTTCTTCAATAGTTGCTCTCTTGTCTTTTCTAATTGATCACTAGCACAAAGACGGTAGACAGCTCCAGCTTCAAGTGCTTTTTCTGCTGTGAAAGCTTCACCCGTCATAGCTAATTGCGTTGCCCGAGTCGCACCAAGTGATCGTGTAAGCAAGAATAAACCTCCCGCGTCTGGAGCCAAGCCCACACCTACAAAGGCCTGGATGAATTTAGCTTTGTCAGAAGCAATACAGAAATCAACTGCCAAGGCCATATTAGCTGCTGCCCCAGCAACTGCTCCATCCACCTCCATAATGACTGGTTTAGGAATTTGTTTAATCTTATAGGAAATCGTATTTACTAACTCCGCAATTTGGGTGAGGGAGGCAATATCATCCTCATCGACAGCACGTTTCATTTCTACTAGATCGCCCCCAACAGAGAAGACTTTGCCGGCAGCATTAATGAGAACAAACGAAACCGAAGCATCTTTTTCAGCTAATTCCAATGCTTCAAGAATTTCTTGACACATAGGAATATGAAAACCATTTGCCACCTCGGGACGATTTAAAGTTAGTATCGCTAAATCGTCTTGAACTTGATAGAGAATATGATTCATAGCCACTCCTTTTAATTTGCAACGATATTTAAATTATTTTATTTTCAAATTATATCTTTTTCCAGCTTATTAGACAAGAGAAAAATCGACCGAAAGTGTCTCGGCCGATTTTAAAAGCTTAGTTTAGTCTCTAAAAATGAAGGAAAACCAGTACTTGCATCATCTTTGAAATCATAAATGACTTCAAGCATCCGCCCTCCTTCTCTCTGATAGAGCTGTTCTTTGTTGAATCCTTTATGGTAGAATTCTCCTGAAACCATGTAAAAAATACGATTTGGATCTTCTAGGTAGGCAAAAAGATTCCCTGTAAAAGGAGTTTCCTTATCCCCGTCCTTGTTGACCAGACTTACAGCTAAGAGTTTCGTGATTCCTCTAAATTGTCCACTTTCATCTGTTCGACAGTAAAACTTGACTCTAGCTTCATAGTTAGGATTGACGATAATCTTTTCAGAGAGAATTCGATAAGTCCTTGACTTACTATCTGAAAAATCGATAGATAAGATAATTTTAGCCCTCTCAACTGATATCTGACCTTCCTGAGCATACTCAATCGCTAATTCTTCTCCGGTCAAACGACCTCTGGGAAGAGAATGATAAGTTGCTCCGATACTTGTAGGAATCATCACGAAGGTGAGGAATAGTATTAAACAAAACACTCTTTTAATCATCTTTCCCAACTCCTTTCATCAGAAGAGTCTTTCCCCCTACACCTTCATTATAAGCTTTCCTGATGAGACATTCAAACAATTATATAGGACATTTTCCAGATTGAAAAAAGCCCCTCTTTCTGCTATAATCGTATAAAATACTTACTTTAGGAGTTCTTATGAAGGTTGTTAAATTTGGTGGAAGCTCGCTTGCCTCTGCTAGTCAATTAGAAAAAGTTTTAAATATTGTCAAAAGTGACCCAGAACGTCGTTTTGTGGTTGTATCTGCCCCTGGTAAACGTAATTCTGAAGATACTAAGGTTACAGATGCCTTGATTAAATACTACCGCGACTATGTAGCCGGAAATGACATTAGCAAAAGCCAAAACTGGATTATTGATCGCTATGCTGCTATGGTTAGCGAATTAGGTCTTAAACCAGCCGTTTTAGACAAAATTTCAAAAAGCATTCGCTCTCTAGCTACTCTTCCAATTGAAGATAATAAGTTTCTCTATGATACCTTTCTAGCAGCTGGAGAAAATAACAATGCCAAGTTGATTGCAGCCTACTTTAACCAAAATGGCTTGGAAGCGCGTTATGTTCATCCTAGAGAAGCTGGTATCGTTGTGACAAGCGAACCTGGAAATGCACGTATCATCCCATCAAGTTACGATAAAATCGAGGAATTGACAAATTCAACTGAAGTTCTTGTTATCCCTGGTTTCTTCGGTGTTACGAAAGAAGACCAAATTTGTACCTTCTCACGTGGGGGTTCAGATATCACTGGTTCTATCATCGCTGCTGGTGTCAAGGCTGACCTCTATGAAAACTTTACGGATGTAGACGGAATCTTTGCAGCTCACCCTGGTATTATCCATAAGCCACACTCTATCCCTGAATTGACCTACCGTGAAATGCGTGAATTGGCCTATGCTGGATTCTCTGTACTCCATGACGAAGCTCTCTTGCCAGCCTACCGTGGGAAAATTCCTCTTGTCATTAAAAATACCAACAATCCAGACCACCCAGGTACTCGCATTGTGCTACAACATAGCAGCGACAAATTCCCAGTTGTTGGGATCGCTGGTGATTCTGGCTTTGTCAGCATTAATATGTCTAAGTATCTGATGAACCGCGAAATCGGTTTTGGTCGTAAAGTTCTTCAGATTCTTGAGGACCTTAATATTGGTTGGGAACACATGCCAACTGGTATCGATGACCTGTCTATCATCTTACGTTCACGAGAATTGACTCCGATCAAGGAAGAAGAAATCCTTCGTCAATTAGTCCAAAAAGCAGAGGTAGACCACGCTGAAATCGAACACGACCTCTCTATCATTATGATTGTTGGGGAAAAAATGAAGCGTCATATCGGGGTAACTGCTACAGCCACTCGTGCCTTATCTGAAAACAACATCAACATCCAAATGATGTCACAAGGTTCTAGTGAAGTTTCTATCATGTTTGTTGTCCACAAAGACCAAGAAAAAGCCGCTCTTAAAGCTCTCTACCAAGCATTTTTCGGTGAAAATAAGGAAGACTAAACATGGCACAATCCCTCAATAAGGTCGTCGACTTGCAAACAACTGGAACATCCTATCTCTCCATTACAGGAAAGGTTGGAAAATTTCTGGTCGGAGATCATGCCCTAGAATTTTACTCAGATCGTAATGTCGAGGACTATATTCAAATCCCATGGTCCAGCATTAATCAAATCGGAGCCAATGTTTCAGGCCGCAAGGTTAGTCGGCATTTTGAAGTCTTTACAGATCAAGGAAAATTCCTCTTCGCCTCAAAAGACTCTGGAAAAATTCTTAAAATAGCTCGTGAAAAACTGGGAAATGACAAGGTAGTCAAACTTCCTACCTTAATCCAAATCATTGGCCGAAAAATTAAAAATCTATTTGCAAAAAAATAGAAAGTTTAGTATAATCATAGAAACGGATAAGTAGGTTACTTCCTTCTTTCAGAAAGTCTGCGGGTGCTGCGAGCAGATAGAAGATTTAATTGAAATTCTACCGTTGTTTTAAATCAAATACAGAATCAAGTGCACACCTGTGAAGTTGGATGGAACCGTGGCCCTGCCACTCCAACGCTTTGTCAGGTGTGCTTTTTTCATAAAGGAGTTTATATGTTAGATATCAAACGTATTCGTACAGACTTTGATGCTGTTGCAGAAAAACTAGCTACACGTGGTGTAGATGCTGCTATCTTGAACGAGATGAAAGAAATCGATGCCAAACGACGTGACATCTTGGTTAAGGTTGAAACCCTCAAGGCTGAACGTAACACAGTTTCTGCTGAGATTGCCCAAGCTAAACGTAACAAGGAAAATGCTGACGATAAGATTGCAGCTATGCAAACCCTCTCTGCCGAGGTAAAAGCTCTTGATGCTGAATTGGCTGAAATCGATGCGAAATTGACAGAATTTACTACTACACTTCCAAATATCCCCGCTGACAGCGTGCCTATCGGAGCAGACGAAGACGATAACGTAGAGGTTCGCCGTTGGGGAACTCCTCGCGAGTTTGGCTTCGAACCAAAAGCTCACTGGGATCTTGGAGAAGACCTTGGTATTCTTGACTGGGAACGTGGTGGAAAGGTAACTGGAGCTCGTTTCCTCTTCTATAAAGGACTTGGAGCTCGCTTAGAACGTGCTATCTACAACTTCATGTTGGATGAGCACGGAAAAGAAGGTTACACTGAAGTTATCACACCTTACATGGTCAACCATGATTCTATGTTTGGTACTGGTCAATATCCAAAATTCAAGGAAGATACGTTTGAATTGAAAGATACGAACTACGTCCTCATTCCTACAGCTGAAGTTCCTCTGACCAACTACTACCGTGATGAAATTCTTGATGGAAAAGACTTGCCAATCTACTTTACTGCTATGAGTCCATCATTCCGTTCTGAAGCTGGTTCAGCTGGTCGTGATACTCGTGGTTTGATTCGTTTGCACCAATTCCACAAGGTTGAAATGGTGAAATTTGCCAAACCTGAAGAGTCATACGAAGAACTAGAAAAGATGACAGCCAACGCTGAAAACATCCTTCAAAAACTCAACCTTCCATACCGTGTGGTTGCTCTCTCTACTGGAGATATGGGCTTCTCTGCTGCTAAGACTTATGACTTGGAAGTATGGATCCCTGCGCAAAATACCTACCGTGAAATCTCAAGCTGTTCAAATACAGAAGATTTCCAAGCTCGTCGTGCCCAAATCCGTTACCGTGATGAAGCCGATGGTAAGGTTAAACTTCTTCATACTTTGAATGGTTCTGGACTTGCTGTTGGACGTACAGTCGCTGCTATCCTTGAAAACTATCAAAACGAAGATGGTTCTGTGACCATTCCAGAAGTTCTTCGTCCATACATGGGTGGAGCTGAAGTTATCAAACCATAATTAAATAAATGTAAAAAGAGGAGGCTGAGCTTCCTCTTTTTGAGTAATTCAAAAGAAACAGGTAGAAATCTTTCATTCTACCTGTTTTTATTTATTTCTTAGTAACCACCCATCATAGATGGATCCATAGCTGGCGCTGGTGCAGCGGGTTCTGGTTTGTTAGCTACGACTGCTTCTGTTGTTAGAATCAAGCTTGCTACTGAAGCTGCGTTCTGAAGGGCTGAACGACTAACCTTAACAGGATCGATAATTCCTGCTTCAATCATGTTGACCCATTCACCTGTTGCAGCATTGAAGCCTGTTCCAAGCTCTGCATTTTTCAAACGATCAATAACAATTGAACCTTCATATCCTGCATTGTAAGCGATTTGACGTACAGGTTCTTCCAAGGCACGAAGAACAATGTTACGTCCTGTTGCTTCATCACCTTCTAACTCCAAGGCAGCAACAGCAGAGATAACATTAACAAGGGCAGTACCACCACCTGCAACGATACCTTCTTCAACAGCTGCACGAGTCGCGTTAAGAGCATCTTCGATACGGAGTTTCATTTCTTTCAACTCAGTTTCAGTTGCAGCACCGACCTTGATAACTGCTACCCCGCCTGACAATTTAGCCAAGCGTTCTTGGAGTTTTTCACGGTCGAATTCTGAAGTTGTTGTTTCAATTTGTGATTTGATGACAGCAACACGGTTAGCAATTGCTTCAGGATTACCTGCACCTTCAACAATGACTGTGCTATCTTTATCAACAGACACTTTAGCTGCTTGACCAAGCGCTTCGATAGTAGCATCTTTCAATTCAAGACCAAGATCTTCTGTAATAACAGTTCCGCCTGTCAAAATTGCGATGTCTTCCAACATAGCCTTGCGTCGGTCACCAAATCCTGGTGCCTTAACAGCAACTACGTTGAAGGTTCCACGGATCTTGTTCAAAACAAGAGTTGGAAGAGCTTCACCGTCAACATCATCTGCAATAATCAAGAGTGGACGGCTACTTTGAAGAATACTTTCTAGCAGTGGTAAAATTTCTTGGATATTTGAGATTTTCTTGTCAGTAATTAAAATGTATGGATTTTCAAGGTCTGCAACCATTTTTTCATTATCAGTAACCATGTACTGAGATAGATAACCACGGTCAAACTGCATTCCTTCTACAACTTCAAGCTCTGTTTCCATCCCACGTGATTCTTCAATGGTGATGACTCCATCTTTGCCGACTTTTTCCATGGCTTCAGAGATGTACTCACCAACTTTTTCAGAGCGAGAGGATACGGCAGCAACTTGTGCGATAGCTTCTTTGTTGGCAACAGGAATAGCATTGTTCTTCAAGGCTTCTACAGCTGAAGAAACCGCTGCTTCAATTCCACGACGGATACCGATTGGGTTTGCGCCAGCCGTAACGTTTTTAATCCCTTCACGAACAATGGCCTGAGTCAATACTGTTGCAGTAGTTGTCCCGTCACCAGCGATGTCATTGGTTTTAGAAGCCACTTCTGACACCAATTTGGCACCCATATTTTCAAAATGGTCTTCTAGTTCGATTTCTTTAGCGATGGTCACACCATCATTGGTAATCAATGGTGAACCGAATGATTTTTCAAGAACAACATTACGTCCTTTAGGCCCCAAGGTTACTTTAACTGTATCAGCTAGGATATCAACACCACGTACCATAGCTGAACGTGCATCAGATGAAAATTTAATGTCTTTTGCCATACTTACTTCCTCCTATTATTCTTCCACGATTGCTAAGATGTTAGCTTCACCAACGATGACATATTTTTCGTCACCATCTTTGACCTCGATACCTGCATGAGCTTCAACCAAGACACGGTCTCCAGCTTTAACACTTGGAGCAACCAAGTCACCGTTCAAGGTGCGAACACCTTGTCCAGTAGCCACTACTGTAGCTGTTTTCGTTTCTTCTTGGGCTGATTTTGCGAGGACAAAGCCTCCGACTGTTTGTTCTTTCTCTTCAATTTTCAAGACCACACGGTCCCCTAATGGTTTCAACATCTGTTTTCCTCCATAACATAATCATATTGTTAGCACTCTTTACGAACGAGTGCTAAACCATAGTTCTATTGTATCACTTAGTCAGAAATAGTCAAGAAAAAAAGTCTGATTTATAGCACAAAAAGAGTTGGAGAAAATTCTCAAACTCTTGTCATTTTAAAATGGAAGTTCCTCTTCTTCCAAAACCAAATCTGCTAAGTCTTGTCCTGCATTATTTTCACGCATAGCACGTTGGGCACGGCTTTCTAAGAGTTGGAAACCTGTACAGAGAACTTCTGTTACATAGTTGGTCTGGCCATTCTTCTCAAACTTACGGGTACGAAGTTCCCCATCCACAGAAATGAGACTACCCTTGCTTCCATAACTAGCCAAGGTTTCAGCCAATTTGCCCCAGACCACAATATTGATGAAGTCTGCTTCACGTTCCCCATTTTGATCTTTATAACGGCGATTCACTGCGATAGTTGCTCGTGCAACGGACTTATCATTGTTGGTTTTGTGCAATTCTGGTGTAGACGTCAAACGTCCGATCATAATAACTTTATTATACATTTTTTCATCCTCCTACTTATCTATTCGAAGGAAATCAAAAAAAGTTACAAAATTTGTAACTTTTTTAAATAATGTTAATCTCTGTGAATCATAAATCCAGTTGCTTGTTGATTGGCCATGATGGTCATATCTGTAATTTGCACACGACGAGGTTGGCTGGTCACATAAACCACAGCATCTGCGATATCTTGTGCCTGCAAGGCTTCGAGCCCCTGATAGACCGTTGCAGCCCGTGCCTCATCTCCATGGAAACGGACTTTTGAAAAATCAGTTTCTACAATTCCTGGCTGAATAGTGGTCACCTTGATATCTGTCGCAATGGTGTCAATCCTTAAGCCATCCGAAAAGGTTTTAACTGCAGCCTTGGTTGCTGAATAGACTGCTGCACCCGCATAGGCGTAAATACCTGCAGTAGAGCCCATATTGATAATATGCCCTTGATTAGCTGCTACCATGGAAGGTAAGAGGCAACGCGTAACTGCCATCAAACCCTTGACATTAGTATCCAGCATGGTCAACATATCCAACTCATCATAGTCCTGATATGGAGCTAATCCTAAAGCAAGTCCAGCGTTATTAACTAAAACATCAATCGAACCTACTGCTTCAAGAATATCTGAACAAACAGCCTTAACCATGCTCATATCTGTTACATCTAGCGGAAAGGTCCAAACATTTTGATTTGGAAAGGCTCCAGCGAACTCTGTTTTTAGAGCTTTGAGTCTTTCTGTTCGGCGACCTGTGAGAACGATATTCTCACCTTTTTCTAGATAAGCACGCGCGATTGCTTCACCAATTCCTGATGTTGCACCTGTAATGACTACATTTTTTGCCATCTTATTTCCCTCAAGCGAACAGCATAGATAACTGTTACGGATTAAGCTGTCCAATGTTTAGCTGGATTGAACGGAGTCCCAACAACTTGGTCGTCTGACAATTCAATGATACCACGTTTTTGCGGAGCATTTGGCAAGGCGAGTTCACGAGGGCTACACATCATCCCAAAACTCTTTTCACCACGAAGTTCCCCTGGAAAAATGAGATTGCCTTTTGGCATCATGGCTCCAGGAAGAGCAACAATGGTTTTCAAACCAACACGTGCATTGGGAGCACCTGCCACGATTTGTACTGTTTTGTCATTCCCAACAGCAACTTGACAGATATTCAAGTGGTCACTATCTGAATGTGCAACCATTTCTACAATCTCACCAACCACAAATTTTGGTTCCTTGTCGTTAATGATTTCTTCAGAAAAACCTTGTGCCTGCAATTCTTGGTTCAAACGAGCCACTTGGTCGTCTGTTAGAAATACTTGGCCACGTTCCTCAATTTCGAATAAGCTAGAAACTTCAAAAATATTCCAAGCAACAGTTTCACCTGTTTCCTTTAGGAAAACACGCGCCACATTGCCTTTACGTTCAACATCTAGTTTAGCATCGCCACTGTTTTTCACGATGACCATAAGGACATCACCGACATGTTCTTTGTTATATGTAAAAATCATTCTTTCTTTTCTCCTATTTTAATCCTGCTAAAAAGTCGTTAATTTGTGCCTTGGTTTTACGGTCACGATTGACAAAGCGCCCAATCTCCTTGTCCTTATCTAAGACAACAAGACTTGGAATCCCGTAAACATCCCAAAGTTTAGCTAGTTCCATGTACTCATCACGGTCTACTCGTATAAAGGTAAACTCTGGATTTGATTCTTCAATCTCTGGCAAGGCAGGGTAGATATAACGACAATCGCCACACCAATCCGCAACAAAAAGGAAGACCTTCTTGCCATCCTGCTCTACTAGATTTGCTAATTCTTCGATACTCTTAGGAGAAATCATAAGACTTCCTCCTCATAGATGAGATCTTCATCTTCATAGACAAAGGTATAGTGACGACCATCTTCAAAAATGACACCACCAACGAGACGTTCTAGGCTACTTTCGTACACTTGGACATAGAGAGTCGCTATCTCACCCATCTCTGAAAAGGAGTCACGCACAATAGCGGTCAACTCTTCCTGCGTTTTCATGAGTTTGTGGTCATCGGCTACTTTCTTAGCTCCAAAAGCAAGTGCTCCGAGGCCTACTAATGCCAAACCTGTTTTAATGATATTTTTCGTTTTCATGCTAACATTGTAACACAAAAAGATAAGTAGGACAAATCGTGAATGCTATTTTCGTTTGAACTATAGTTCCTCATTTCAAGAAATATTGATTCCTATCTCCTCCTATGGTACAATACCTCAAAGTAATGATTTACTTATCCATAAAATTCTAAGGAGACTCTAAATGAACAAAGAAAGTTATTTTGACGGTGGATTACTCAGCTTTATCGGGCACTGGATTGTCGCTTTTTTCATCATCGCCTTAACTCTAGGAATTGCCACACCTTGGGCCGTTTATTTTATGCAAGATTGGAAAGTCCGACATACTGGCATCGATGGTCAACGTTTATATTTTGATGGAACTGGCGCCCAGTTATTTGGAAATTGGATCAAATGGTTCTTACTGACGATTATCACTCTTGGAATCTATTCATTTTGGTTAAAAATAAAAACAGAACAATGGATTACCAAGCATACCCATCATATGTAAAAAGTGCGGTTTATAGACCACACTCTTTTTATAGCTCTTAATAATTTCTCTCACCAAACAAACCTTCTGGTAAATCATGGAATCCCTTGCCTGCCTTGAAATTTTCAAACTTGCCTAGCAAGAACTGGTAGGCATCCAAGCGGCTTTCATAGCGAATCATGGCATCTTTAGCCCGCTCATCTTGATCTTCTTCATAGACCTTTTGGCTTTCCTTGAGCGCCATATCATTAATCATGATTTGGGTATTAACCCAGGCTTCAAATTCCTTCATAAATTCTTGTTCGTAACTCATTGTTTCTCCTTATTCTATTCCTCGATAGTAATCTGTGTCAATCTCACGGTAAGGCTGGATATCCTGAACATACTCCAATACACCTTGAAATTCTCCATTTTCATCGTGTACAGCAGCATAAGTGATATGGACAAACTTGCCTCGTGACTCGGACTTGAACCACATCTCGTACTTGTCTTTTTTCCCTTCACGAAGACCTTGCATAATCGCTTTGACTTTCTCCAAATATTTTGGTGGATGACATAGTTCGACATTTCGTCCAACTTGAGACGGTGTCCGCTTGAAAATCATCTCATCTCCTGGCGTATTGTCATTGTAATACTGGAAAATATCATCTTTATTGACAAAAGTAATCTCCATAGGCAGGTGGTTGAGGATAAGATTCGCCTGCTCGACTGAAAGATAGCCATTGCCAAAAGCCTGCTGACTATTTCGATCCATCACTGCTTCCTTTTCCTTAGGTGTAAAGGTGATAGTAAACTGACCCTCTGGCGTATCAATCACTTGTTGAACCTGTCCATCTACAGTTTCTGGCTGAGTTGGTTCTTCTACACTTTTTTCCTCAACAAAACTTTGACGTTCAGGAACCCATTTTTCAGATGGCCGGATGATCGCATAGCCATAAGCATCACTTTCCTCGGCAATCTGAATCCAGTCATCCTGGGTGAAGGATTCGAGCAGAATCATGAGGAGGATGGACTCTTCCTTGAAAATCATACTCTCAAATTCAGTCGCAAAAGCCTCAAAATCTGCCTTTACAATACTAATGGATGCTTCTGGTAGTGACCTAACTGTCCCCAAGGCTTTTTGATAGAGTTCCCTAATCTGGTCATCGACTCCCCACATGACTTTTGGAGGCGAATCATGTCCATAACGCTCCATGATAGGAAAGAAGAGTTCTTCCTTGCGCTGGTAGTGACGGTCGAATTGACCTACAAGCCCCATCTGACGAACCAACCCCTTACGCATCTCTGCAAGCATTTCCTCGTCTTCCATAGAATCATATGTGTCTAACAATCTTCGAACACGAATCAAGGCAGCACGGAGAGCTAGATTTTCATCCTTAAAAACACGCACAGGATGACCTGGATGCTCTGTATCTTCTACTTCTACGCCTTTAACAGCATTTTTAAAGAGATTGGCATGGACATCACAGAGCTCCATGACGTCTTCAAATGTCACACCTGAGTCAGAGTTCATCAACTCGTGCTCCATGAGAGAAATCTCGATAGCTGATACACCTGTAAAGGTTGCATCAAAGCGTTCCTGAACGGATTCAGGGGAGGCTCCATTATGCAATTCTAATAAAATATCCCGTAGGACATGAATTCGTTCATCTGCCATTAGTCTATTCCAATCACTTCGTAACCATTTGCTTCAAGTGTGCGCACAATCTTATCCATAGGAGTTCCCTCCAGCTTAGACCCCTGTTTGAGCGATACTTTTCGTCCGACTGTATTTCGCATCAAAGGATTTGCAAGAGGTTTAAAACCGAGTTCTACTAGGATATCTAAAACTTCTGGATGCTTGTCCACAACTTCCGCAACAGGAATAGATACATCAATGATATTGTCCATCATAACCTCCATCATATTCTCTAACAGTTTTTTCTTTTTTATTATACCACAAGGGCAAAGATTAAAAAACTAGCAGTAGAAGACTTGCTAGTTTATTTCGTATAATTTCATTATTTCCAATTATATAGACTTTTCCTAGTAAAACCTCAAAGTCTTATCCTTACCATGATCATCAGAGAAGTTTGAAAAACCAGTCTATGATCTTGAAAAGAATCTTATAGAACAGTAATTGGAAGGCGAAAGAGACTAAAAACCAGAGAATTTTTATCAGACCGACAATTGGTGTTATAAAAAGAAGAGTGAAGAGCTTCCAAAAAGATTTCATTCTTTATCCTCCGGCTTCATCAACCAAGTAGCTGTATCCATAAGCTTATCTACGAGAAGTAATTTTCCTAAGCCAACTACTATATTTTCATCTTTCTTCATGGTTTCTGCGACTTTTATAGCCTGAGTTGTAAGAAAATAATTACCGTATGTTTTAGCCAATATTTTAATGATACCCATTTCATTCACCTTCGATGATTTCCGCTTCCTTTCGGATTGTTTCTATATCTTCTTGATATTGCTCCTCATCATAGTTAACTAATTTGGAGAGCTCTTTTTGCAGACTTTCACCCATGGGTTTCATTGTTGCAAAGGTTAATCCTCCAGAAATGATTCCACCTAAAATAGGAATAAATTTCCCCATTCCCTTGGCCAATCCTCCTTTTGTTAAGTTAACTCCAAAAATTTTCAAAACTTTTTTCAAAATTGGGTACCAAAGTGTCTTAGTCAAAGCTTTCTGGGGAACAGTTTTCATGACCTGCTTAGCAACAGCAACACCTCCCGCCCGGAGGAGAGCAGCAGTGCCATTCACTCCAAGCATTACTCCGAGGTAGAGTAAAAGTGTGTTTTGAGCATCTTCACTCAATTCATCACGAGATGCCCATAGATCATCATAACCATAAATGTAGCCCAATTCTTGAGCTAGTTTCAGTGAAAATGCATAAAATTGGGCTACATCTGCTGGTATAGTAACCGCCATGGCAAGACCGCCAGGTAATCCAGCCAGAACAGATGTCCCACTTGCTAGCAAAACATTATCTTTAATACAGGCATTGGCCACTCGATCTAAGGTTTCCTGAGGTAATAAAGCTGTCGGCCCTTCTTCCAATAATCTAGGAATGTCCTTTGAGGCCACTTCCTTAGAGAATTTGTCCATTAAAAATTTTGACCGGTTCACTTTGACGACGGGTAGTTTCACCACCTGGTGCAACACTTGCATCGCCACATCTTCTTTAGCCATCTCTATCTCCATTTTTCATTCATATCAAGCTTTATCTTATCATATTTATGGAATAAATGATATTTTCAAGATTTATTTTATTTTCTGAATTTCTATTTATATAATCTGACTAGACAATGACCTACTTATAGACACACAAAAAAAGAGGGTTGCCCCTCCTTCTGCTTAATGTTTATCCAGATTGCGTAGCATCTCGTCAATCTTATAAGTCTATAATTTCTTTTTTCTTTCGATCAAACTCTTCCTGAGATAATATATCTGCATCTAAAAGTGATTTGAGTTTAGTAAGAGCTTCGATTTGCTCATCAAAAGATAAACTTGGTTTATTTGCTTTTTCATCTAACTGTTGTGCCATATTCATACCAAAAATCATCCCCGCACCATCTCCTAGCCCATGTTGTTCGATCCCTGATGCGACTTTTTGTTGTGCAGCAATATTAGAAGCTTTCTGCGATACATCATCAAAAGCCTTTAAATTCATCTTATTTGATGAAAAGTTCTTAACTAATTCCTTAGATTCTGGTGAGAATTCTATATTAGTAATCGCAACTTTTATAATCTCAAACCCAAAACGATCTTTCCAAGTACCAGCATACTGTTCATCATTCGATACTTGTTTTGCAAGCACTGATGCTTGTGATGGTAGTTGTGAGATACGATAAGTTGTTGATAACGAATTAAGGGCAACGGTAAAGGATTGAAGAAATTCCGTGACTATCTGAGCCCTTGCTTGAGCACTATCAAAGCTATAGTAGGTCACATTTGCAGGAAGGAAATTTTTTACAAACTTGATAGCGTCCGTAATTTGAATAGAAAAAGTTCCAAAAGCACGCACTTCTAAGTCTGTTCCATAAAACAAGTCGTTATACATAACCGGACCACGAGTACCAAACCTAATATCGCGAATTTCTCTCAAATTGACAAAACAAATCTGTTTTTGCTGATCACTTTGTCCGCCAAATCCAACACGATTAACAACATTATCAAACAGTGATTTTTTTAGCCCATCACCATTAAAAACACTACTCTCCCCATTTTGATATTCATATCCACCTGGTTCAGTGATAATTTCTTCTATTCCAGACTGACTAAAAATAAAAGCAGCAGTATTTTCAGGAATAAATATCTTAGACCCATTTGAAATGACACCTATAGACCCTTGACTATTAACTCCTCTACCATTATTACTGACTTGAAGAACTCCTGGACTTACAGCTGTATGTTCATCAAAAGCCTGAACTGTAATAATCTCCTTCCATTGATCTGCAAAAGTACCACTAATTGAATCTGTAAATGCTTTAATTATTCCCATATTTCATCTCCTACAAGGTCTGTTCCATATCACAAAAACTACATTTGACAGTTTGTTTTACGGTTCCAGACAGAGGAGCTCCACAAAAACTGCATTTAGTAGATAGTTTCTCTGGTTCTGCATCCTTAATACCAAGCCCTGCTTTGAAAGTGTCAAACGTATCTTTTAGAGTCTCGGCCAAAATTTCTACACCAAATAAGCTATTATCACCCAAGGTTGCAAAGTTGCTTGTATCACCAGAGATTAATTTAATAATATTCGTTGCCCACTTTTCAGTATCCTTAGTATTAGAGAATGAGAAGATAACTTGTCCACCATTATAATAGATTTCTAATCGTTTCATACCATTGGATTTCGTAACTGAAACTTGTGGTTTCCCCTCAAAAACCTTAATTTGGTTAATTGGTATAGTAGTTTGATCTTTTTTTCCTCCAAAAATACCTTTTTTAATATGTATTAAGTGTAGATTTGTTAAAATTAATTCATCTGTAGACAAACCATTTTTCCCAAAACTCACATGATCACTATTCATAACCATGTATTCATGAGGTAACAATTGATAGTCCATCCCGAACTCCATTCTTCTTATTAAAGGCTAGCTTTCCACTGTTCTACTTGATCGTGTAGAGAATCACGATATTCCTTTAAAAACTGAATTATTTCCTCTTTTCCTTGAATAGGTGCTTTCTTCAATGGACCATATTGTTTTTTCTGTTCTTCCATTTCTTTTTTAGTACTATCTTTTAATTCTTGGATAGAAGCACTATCTTCTAAAACAGTTCCCTTAAAGGCTTCATCTGCTTCGGTATAGTAATTATTAACAATTTTCTCATACATAGTCAAATAATCTTCATAAGTTTTGATAGATTCAATTGTTTCATCACTGACATCTTGTGGATTAAAGTCACTAGAACCTAATTTATCTTTTGCTTTATCTAAAAATCCTTTTTTCCCAGAACTTTCCGTTTTACTATCACTAGATGAATTACTTGTTTTTTCAGACAGAGAACTACAAGCAACTAGAGTAGAAACGGACAGACATAGTAAAGCTAAACGACAAACTTTTTTTACATTATTCATTAATAGAATCTCCTTTTATTTATGAAATTATCATATCATATTTCCTAAAAAAAAAAAGCATTTTCTGATTAGCAAACATTTTATAAATACAGAATCTCATTTTTAAAAGAATATTTTTCCATTTTAAATTCTACCTATTTTCCACAAAAAAAAGAGGGTTGCCCCTCTTTCTGCTTAATGTTTATCCAGATTGCGTAGCATCTCGTCAATCTTGTTTCCATATTCGATGGATTCGTCTTTGACGAAAGTTAAGTCTGGAATTTTGTACAATTTCAAATTGCGACCAAGTTCACGTTTGATAGTACCAGTTGCTTTTTCAAGTCCGACTTGAGCTTTTTGATTATCTGAAGCCAGGTTACTCAAAATAGTGTAGTAGACCTTAGCAACAGACAAGTCACCTAGCATCTGAACATCAGTGATAGTCACACCTTGGACACGTGGATCACGGACTTTCTTTTGCAAAATCTCATTGACTTCTCGCTTGATCTCCATGCCCACACGATCCGTACGGAAATGATTTGCCATATTTCTTCCTTTCTCTCAATTGAACCAAAAGCTAGGCCAGCAGACCTAGCTTTGTCTAGTAGATAGAGGAACTAGAGCCATTTGAATCTAGGAAACAAGCCTTAGATAGAACTACGGGTTCATCAAGGCGCTGTTGACGACGAGTCAAATCGGCTATCGTTTCTCTATTATCGTTTGATTTCTTCCATGATATAGGCTTCAATCACATCATCCATCTTAAGATCATTGTAGCCATCAATCATGAGACCACCTTCACGGCCGTTTGTAACTTCTTTGACGTCATCTTTATAGTGTTTCAAGCTAGCTAGGGCACCATCGTAAATAACGACACCATCACGAATAACACGGACTTTAGAGTCACGGGTAACTTTACCGCTAGTAACCATAAATCCACCGATTATTCCAACTTTAGAGACTTTAAAGGTTTCACGGATAATCGCTTCACCGATAATTTTTTCTTCGAATTCTGGATCAAGCATACCCTTCATGGCTTCTTCCATCTCTTCGATAACCTTGTAGATAATGCTGTGGAGACGGATTTCTACATCGTCAGCTTCTGCTTGTTGACGAGCTTGCGGTGTAGGACGTACGTTGAAACCAACGATAAAGGCATTTGAAGCTTCAGCAAGAGTAACGTCAGATTCATTGATAGCACCTACTGCTGAGTGAACAATAGTTACTTTAACGCCTTCCACATCAATCTTTTGAAGTGATGCAGAGAGAGCTTCAACAGAACCTTGTACGTCTGCCTTGATGATGACGTTAACTGACTTGAGTTCTCCTGCTTTAAGGGTATCAAAGAGGTTTTCAAGGCTGACACGTTGAGTAGCTTGACGTTGCTTCATAAGAGCACGTTTTGCACGCTCTTCACCAGCTGCACGCGCAGATTTTTCATCTTCGTAAACAGCAAAGTGGTCACCTGCCATTGGCGCTTCATTCAAACCAGTGATCGATACTGGTGTTGATGGGCCTGCAACCTTCACACGACGTCCGAGGTCGTTGGTCATAGCACGGACACGTCCAAAAGTATTTCCGACAACGATTGGATCTTGGACATTCAAAGTACCTTGTTGAACAAGAAGGGTTGCGACCGCACCTTTTCCTTTATCCAAACGAGCTTCGATAACAGTACCGATGGCACGAACTGTTGGATCAGCTTTGAGCTCTTGAATTTCAGCCACAAGTAGAACAGTTTCCAAGAGTTCATCGATATTTTGGTTGAACTTGGCTGAGATTTCTACGAACTCAGAATCTCCACCCCAAGCTGTTGACATAACACCATGTTCAGCCAATTCACCGATCACACGTTCTGGGTTAGCACCTGGTTTATCGATTTTGTTGATAGCCACGATGATTGGAACATTAGCCGCTTTTGAGTGGTTGATGGCTTCGATAGTCTGAGGCATTACCCCGTCATCTGCCGCTACGACCAAGATGGTAATATCGGTAACAGAAGCACCACGCGCACGCATAGAAGTAAAGGCCGCGTGTCCTGGTGTATCAAGGAAGGTAATCTTCTTACCATTTTCTTCGATCTGATAAGCACCGATATGCTGAGTGATACCACCAGCTTCTCCCGTAGCAACACGAGAATTACGAAGGGTATCCAAAAGGGTTGTTTTACCATGGTCAACGTGTCCCATGATCGTTACAACTGGTGGACGTTCTACGAGTTCATCTTCATTGAGATAACCCTCTTCAGCAAAGAAACGTTCGATATCAGCATTGTCCACTTCAACCTTTTGTTTAGCTTCAATACCGTAATCTACCATGAGGAGTTCGATTGTTTCACCGTCCAAGGACTGGTTTTGTGTCGCCATCACACCCATCATGAAGAGTTTCTTAACAATCTCAGCTGGTTCGCGTTTGATACGTTTTGCGATTTCCGCAACGGTCATACCATCTGTATATTCAAATTCTGTTGGCAATTCATGGAACTTACGCTCTGTAACAGGTTTTGGTGCCTGATTACGGTTATTTTTGTTATTGCCTTTTTTATTCTTTTTGTTATTGTTCCAGTTACTATTTCTTTGATTTCTCACTTGATTTTGACTACTTCGATTCTTTTGTTGTTTTCTAGGACCATCTTCTTCGTGATCGAAATCATCACGTTCTTTGTCTGGTCGGGCTTGTTTCTTACGACGTGTATCCACTACAGGTTCTTTAGCTGCAGGAGCTACTTCAACCACTGGTTGAACTTGCTGTACTTGTTCAGCCAATTTAGCAGCTTCTTCAAAGATTTCCTCAGGTTCCTTGCGTTTATTTGCTTGGGCCAAGGCTTCTTTGGCTGCTTGAGTTTGCTTGAAGCGTTCCTCACTTGAACGAGCATATTCTGCATTTTGCTCTGCCTTTAGAGCAGCTGCACGGGCTTTAAAGTCAATACGTGGGCCAGCTTGATTTGGACGGTTGTCCTCTTGCTTGCGGCGATCATTTCCGCGATTTTGCTGACCTTGCTGTTTTTTCCCTTGATCATTAAAGCGACGATTGTCGCGATTGCCTTGACCTTGTTTACCACCATTACGGTTATCATTTTTTTGACGATTTCCATTTTGTTGATGGTCACGGTTATTACCCTTATTTTGCTTGCGTCGTTCAGCCTGCTCTTTTGCACGTGCTTCACGCTCTGCCTTAAAGTTTCGACTCTGCGGTTTTGCTGGCGCCACTTTTTCCTCTTTAGGGGCAACAGCTGCTGCTGGTTTTGCCTCTTCCTTAGCGTCAACTGGCTTTGGAGCCACAGGTTTCGATTCTACCTTTGGAGCAGGAGCAGGTTTAAAACTTGCTACGATTTTTGAAGCAGCTGCTTCCTCCACACTTGATGAGTGGCTTTTTACATCCAAGCCCAACTCTTTTGCACGCGCTACAACTTCTTTACTTTCTTTTCCAAGTTCTTTTGCGATTTCGTACAATCTTTTCTTAGACAAATCATGTCCTCCTCTTCTATTCCATAAGAGACCTCATTTTCTTTGTAAATCCAGCATCTGTCACAGCCAAAACTTTTCTTGATTTTCCGACTGCTATGCTTAATTCCAGTGTTGAAAACACGGTAATAACTTCTACTTGATAATAATGACTTTTATCCTGAATCTTCTTGGTCAGGTTGGGAGCAGCATCATGAGCGAGAAATACCAGTTTTACTTTCTGGTCTTGGATGGCCTTGACCACCATTTCTTCACCCGAGATGATTTTCCCTGCTCTCTGAGCAAGTCCCAAGAGATTGGCAATTTTTTGTTTATTCAAGTCCTAACTCTCTTCTTTTTACTTTGTGATCGACATAGGCAATCAACTCGTCATAAAAGCTTTCTTCAACTTCCATACTAAAGCTACGGTTAAAGACTTTTTTCTTTTTAGCCTCTAGGGCTTCTGCATTGTCTAGCTTGATATAAGCGCCCCGGCCATTAGCCTTGCCTGTCGGGTCGATAAAGACCTGTCCTTCTTTGTTCTTGACAATACGAAGTAAATCTCGCTTGTCAATCACTTCATTAGACACAACAGACTTGCGCAAAGGGATTTTTCTAGTTTTCATCTTTCCCTCCTCTGATCAGCTTTTATTCTTCGACCAATTCGTCTGTTTCTACCTGGTCAGCTTCTTCTGCTGCTTCCATGGCTTCAAACTCACTTGCAGACTTGATATCGATACGGTAGCCTGTCAAATGAGCTGCCAAACGAACGTTTTGTCCACGACGACCGATCGCAAGAGAAAGCTTGTTATCTGGCACAACGACCAAGGCACGTTTGCTGTCGTTTTCATCAAAGATAACTTGGTCAACTTCAGCAGGAGCAATAGCGTTGTAGATAAATTCAGCTGGATCGGCTACCCATTCGATAACGTCGATGTTTTCTTCGATTGGAACCATACGATCGCTCTTGGCATCGTAGCGAGCTGGGTGGAATTTGCTAGTAATTTTCTTGATGTTAGCACCACCACGTCCGACGATTGTCCCGATCGCATCCACGTTTGGATTGTGGCTACGAACAGCAACCTTGGTACGGTCACCTGCTTCACGAGCAACACTCATGATTTCAACAGTTCCGTCATAGACCTCAGGAATTTCTTGTTCCATCAAACGTTTAATCATTTCTGGATGGCTACGGCTCACAAATACGTTCACACCACGAGGATTGTCTTCAACCTTGTAGACATAAACTTCGATACGATCATGAGAAGCAAAAACTTCTCCAGGGATTTGGTCTTGTTTTGACAATTGTGCTTCGATGCTGCCAAGGTTGACATAGATAAAGCGATTGTCAAAACGTTCTACCGTACCAGACATGATTTCTTGCTCATGCTCTTTGTAAGTATTGTAGGTAATGGCACGTGTTTGCTTGCGCATTTTTTCCATGATGGTTTGTTTGGCAGATTGAGCTGCTACACGACCAAACTCACCTGGTGCTTCTTCAAATTTAATCTTGTCCCCAAGCTCGTAAGCTGAGTTAATGGCAAGAGCATCTTTTAAGCTGATTTCCAAACGGCTATCAAATACTTCATCAACTACTTCACGAACAGTATAAACTGTAAAGTCACCTGTCTTTTCGTTGAAATCAATGGCTACACTGTCTGATTGACCATAGCGTCTGCGATAGGCTGAACGAAGCGATTCCACCACTGCATCAATGATGTCTTCTTTTTTGATTCCCTTGTCTTCTTCCAAAATGCGGAAGGCCTCTAGCATTTCTTTACTCATCTTCTATTCACTTTTGAATCTTCAAAAGCTTCCTTTCTTTTACTATAATTTTACTGCTAAACGTGCTTTTGACACCAAACTGTATGGGATTTGGACTGTTTTCTTACGTGTCTTGTCCATATATTCCATAGTCAACTCATCCTCTTCAAAGGCTAGCAAGGTTCCTTCAAAGACCTTTTGCTTATCGATGGCTTGGTAAAGTCCAACATGGATGTATTTCCCAACCGCTCCAGCGACTGCTTCCTTGGTTTTCAAAGGACGTTCCAAGCCTGGGCTGGTGATTTCTAGGAAATATTGTTCTGGGAAGGGATCTGGCTTGATAGTATCTAGGACAGGACTGATAATCTCTGTCAAGTCCGCTGTGTCGTTCAAGGTAATTCCCTCTGGTTTATCTACAAAAATACTAAGAATCATGTCACTGCCAATCTTTCCGTACTCGATATCCACGAGTTCAAAGGGAGCTTCAATGACAGGTTCTACGACTTCTCTGACTAATTCTACGATAGTTGCGATTGCGTCCACCTCCTCATAAGCAAGAGGCGAAGATATTTCCCCGCCTCACTTTCTCATATTCTTACTTATAGTATAGCACTTTTGACTACTTATGTAAAGTATAAGCACTCAGAAGGCTTGATTTTAAGCTTTTTCTTAAAATTCTGCCTCAACTCGATAGATGACCTGACCCTTACTTGAGAATTTTTCTTCATATTCTGTCATAACATTGCCTTCAAAGTCGCTGGCATGCAAGTCCAACCAAACTCCATTGAGCTTCATGCCATATTGAGAAAAGCTCACTAGGCTATATTCAAACAAGCCACGGTTATCTGTCTTGAAATGAATCTCACCGTGTTCAGGCAAGATACGCTTGAAGGTATCCAAGAAACTCTTATAGGTTAGACGACGCTTTTCATGGCGTTTTTTAGGCCACGGATCTGAAAAATTTAGGTACAAGCGATCAATCTCACCATCTTCAAAGTAGTCGGTCAAATCAGAACCATCAACCCACAACAACTTAATATTGGGTACAGCAACTTCCAAAACCTTGTCCAAGGCATAGCTCAAAACAGACTTTTGAATGTCAATCCCGATATAGTTGATGTCAGGGTTTTGTTTGGCCATACCTGTCACAAAAGCACCCTTACCACTACCAACCTCAACATGGATAGGATTGTCATTTCCAAATAAATCTCGCCATTTCCCTTTGGCTTCTAAAGGATTTAAGACAACATACTGAGGATTAGCCTCTAGTAATTCTGTTGCCCCTTTACGATTTCTAACTCTCATCTCTTCTTTCCATACTTGTCACGGAAGATGCGCAAGGCATAGATCTCCCGATTGACATTTTCTAGATCTTCATTTGTATAATATTTGGCAATCTGGCTCAAGAAGGATAACTGAGCATACCAAAATAGTTTGTTGATGACTGTTTGGTTGTATTTGTAACCGTAATAAGTCAACCACTCTTTCCACTGATAGTCTGGAATATAGTGACATAGCATATGCGCTACATCAAACATGCGATCCGTTAAACGAACGGAATCCCAATCCACTAAATAAACAAGACCGCTCTCTGTCTCAATCCAATTACTATGTCGTACATCTCCATGAACGATCGTTGCATAATCTTCCCTAAAGTTTGGCAAACTTCCTCGCAAATCCTCTACTACCATTCTTAGATATTGATTGTTCTTCAAGGATTCTGGAGCATCTTTTAACCAAGCCTGAAGCAAATCAAAAGGTGTTTCTAAAGAATAGCCCAAACGAGTCAATTGCGTCATCAAAGGACGCGAACGATGCAAGCGGCTCAAAATATTGATAATCTGCTTGCGATTCATATCATAAGGGGTCAAAATTTTACCATTCAACCATTCTTGGGCACTCATACCACGTCCATCCGGTAAACGGCGAGTCCATAATAATTGAGGAGCGATTTGTTCCTTGGCTAAACCAGGTAGGATTGGAGAGGTGTTCATTTTAATAAAGACGCGCTTCCCATCAGGGTAGCTTCCCATATAAGCTTTTCCGCTTTTCCCAGGTATAGGGGTCAGCGTTAGCTCAATATCACCCAAGTCCATTTCTTTCCTCCGTATAAAGTTTCCTTACTATTCTACTAGTTTTTAGGCTATTCGTCAACCAGTCCAGACCTGATTCTCAAATAAAAGCCTCTGGGGTGGTTTGGGTTATCATTATAGAAAGAAAAAGGTAAGCAGAGAGATCTGCCTAGCCTTGGTCATTCAATTTTTTTAGCAGAAAATTGTAAGGAAAAAATCTATGCTTAATCTGATAATTCAAGCTTTCAACTGGTTCTCATCATGCAAATACCCTATGTAAAAAAGTGAGCAGAAATGGTAAGTTTGCGATGATATTATTAACAATATGAATCGTGTAAGAAGGATAGATAGTCTTTGTATAGCGTGTCAAACCACCAAATATACATCCAACTGCTGTATAAACCAGAAGGTCTAATAGACTAGGAAAACTTGAAAAATGGGGTAAGACGAACAAAACCGACGGAAATAGAATATCCAGTCCCCATCTTGAATTCTTAAAGAAGGCATGTTGAAGCAGTCCCCTACATACCAATTCTTCCATCAGAGGTCCTAGTACTATTAAGGTTAGGTAAACTCCGAACTCTGCAAAATTGGTCTCACTATAGACAATAAACAAATTCCAACTTTCGTTTGTCCCCTGAACGTGTTTAGCTGTCAGATAGTTAAAGCAGATAAGCACGACAGCTGCTAACACCGTCAGAACAGAATAGCTCAACCACTTTTTCCTAGGGATACGAAAAAGATAAGCATGGCCCGACCTGATCAAAATCCAAACCATCAAGCCTATAAAGAGAAGGCTGATGATGTTTCGAATCCAGATAATATTTCCTACCCAAGATGAAAACTCCCAATAATTTCTCCAAAATTGGGTAGTCCAAAACAAGCCGAAAAACAAAAATAAATAAGAAAGGATTGCACTCGTTTTGAAAAGAATAGAATATTTTTTCATAGAAGCTCCTTCGTAGCTTTGCTATCGTAGCTGCCATCAATTATCATTTATACTCTTCGAAAATCAAATTCAAACCACGTCAGCGTCGCCTTACCGTACTCAAGTACAGCTTGCGGCTAGCTTCCTAGTTTGCTCTTTGATTTTCATTGAGTATTAATCCTCTATCATTCAGTCTCGGTAGCTATCACCATAACTTTGATAAGCCAATACATCTACCCTTGTGTACTTTTGTTGCTGTTAAAAACTTTATATTTTTCATCATCTAGGTAGTCAATTCTTTTCAAAATGATAGACCATCATCCTTTTTCTACCTAATCATTTTATAATACTTGATACTCTCGATGAAAAGTTGTGGCAGATACCACTCGATGATTTGTGAGGTCAAGATAATCTCCTGGATAGCCAAGGACATACATACTATAACCAGCAAAACCTCCTCCTGCTGTTCCGACTAGTCCAATTTTGAGATTGGTTACAAGAGAAGACTGAAGTCCTGCCATTAAAATTCGGACATGATTGTCTAGCCATACTATGTAATTCTTTTGCAAGGCGTCTTCTACCCAATCTGGTTTAGGAGTATCTTTACCAATTTCCCAAACTTCTACTATTTTATTTTTATATTGTGCTTGCATCTTTTTAATCTTTCTTTTAAGATTCTCACAGGTTTTTTATGTTCTTCTTACCTGGTCTATGTTTTAACAGACTATAGATCGTAACAAGAGTACTCACCAATACCACAATATTTCTCCAGAGTTCCGTTGAAATCATGAGTACTCTTATACAAAGAACAAGAGATATCAATATTATTACAACTCGGGCAAAGCAATCTAAAAAATACACATACTTTTTCATATGATTCCTCCATCTATTGATTTCACATCTACCAGATCAGTTCTATAGTCACTATGGTGCTAACTGACCGTCCTCTATATTCCTTTGTAAATTTAGCACTGTCACCTACTAGAAGAATGATAAACAATTGTAACAGATATGGATTAAAATAGGCACCGATAGATTTTGACTCTTTTTATAAGCAAAGCCCAGCATCAAACCTCCAAATAGATAATAGAAAAACGAAGGAAAATCATAAGGTGCATGCATGAAAGAGAAGAGAGAGGCAGTCAGTACAAGCCCCAACCAAGAATTTTCAAAAACCGCACCTTGAAGGATACCTCTGAAAACAAATTCCTCCAGAATAGGCCCAAAAACTGTCACGCTTGCAATAAAGGATAATGAAATTCCTGTACTAGTAGCCTCAAGGTGTTGATATCCAGCACCAGAAGATACTGTAAAAAAACTATAATAACCTATATTTACCAGCACACAAATAAGAAAGCTTCCAATAAAAAGTAGAATTTCTTTCTTCGTTAACCTTCTTAGCGAAACCATATCAAACCAGTTCGCATAGGCAACACTCAGTGAAATCCAGAAAGTCTTTGCGATAATAAATAGGTACTCATTTTGAAAAAAATCTCCTTGATTGATGGTATAGCCTACTGTAGTAACTATTATAAAGGCTAAAAACCCAACAAACACAGCATGACATTTATTAAAAATGGCCATAAACACAACCTCTCTCCTATTTAGAATCATCAAAATAAGGATGCAAAAATTTTTATTTATGAACTCTTTGTTTCCACTTGATCATACCTGAAGTAATCAAGAGTGCAACAGCTATACGTAATAGATTGTAACTTTCTTCCTCTCCTGTATTAGGTAGTAATTGTTTGCTCAAATGAATGGTTTGGGAGGCAGAATCATTCCCCTTAACTTCGGATAAAGAAGTTTGTAACTTATCAGTATTTTCAGAGATTGTCTTAGATGTATCTCCTCGCTTCTTCTTATCTGTCATTACCAAATCTTCAGGCTGAACAGTTATAGTGTTAGAAGGAGGAATATTATTCTTCAATTGTTCTCTACTATCACTATTATTAGTTAAATTTTCCTTTGAATTCTCCACCTCTCCTGTTTTATCATCACGGACACTTTCTGTTACTGTATCCTCAGAAGATGCTACTGTTTCCGTTTGCTTAGGTGAGTTTCTCGAGTACATATAATCATAAACCTGTTGTGCAGTTGCCCCGCCACCAACCCATCCAGATATCGGACGTCCGTTTCTTAAATACAAAATTGTTGGTGTTCCTGGAATACCGACTTTTTTAAATAGAAACTCTCTCGCTTCCCCGTCAAAATCTTTACCATCCAAATCATAATATTCTAACTTCTTTTCAATTAAGTTATTAAATTCTTTCAATTCAGGAGAAAATTGACGACAATGAGAACAAGTTTTTCTACCAAAATATATAGTATGTTCCAATTGATCCTCTGTAAAAGATTGACGAACGGCTTCAATATCTATCTTTTTAAATTCCGCAACATTCTGCTCATACTCTTCGGGAGTTACAACGGAAGGTTTATGCTCAACATTTTCCGTACCCGATTGCAGATCTGGTGCCACAACAGAACTATCATTAGCCTGGATAGAGGAAGAAGTAGTCTGTTCTTCTGCATATACAACACCCGTAGTAATAGATGCAAATACAAGTGGTACAAGTAATAGCGATTTTATCTTTTGATTCTTCATAAGAATACTCCTTTACATTTGATATATTTATCTTACCTTATTTAAGATTACAAATTCATCTAAATCTTAAATGGTCATCAAAACATCTTGAATTGTAAAAACTTCATTAAAAAAGGTAAGTATTTCAAAAACACTTACCTTTTTTAATTGAGTTGTACCAAAGGTCTATTAAAAAGATGAATACTTGAGTAGATCTACTATCATTCTGTTTTTTACACATTAAGCAAACCAGTTCTATAGTTTCATAACTTTTTCTTACTATGAACGTTCTTTATTTTTATATACTTTATAATCTAATTTATGTTTTATAAGACTATAGATTGTAACAGGAGTACTCACCAATACCACAATATTTCTCCAGAGTTCCGTTGAAATCATGAGTACTCTTATACAAAGAAAAAGAGACATCAATATTACTACAACTCGGGCAAATAAATCTAAATAATCTACATACTTTTTCATATTGATACTTCATCCTTCACTTTTATCTTAACATATGATAAGTAAGTAATTTTTTAATTCTAATACTAACTAATATCCCTCCCACTCTAAACAAGAGTACTGGAGTGTTATCTATTGACTAACCTATATTTAAACTATTCAGCAATATCAATATTACTTAGCATAAACTTCAAAAATTTTAAAAACTTCTATAAAAATTCTAAATTTTACATTAACCTATAAATTATCTGTTGTTTATACTCTTCGCCCAGCCTTCTAGCTTATTCTTTGTTTCTCATTAAGTATTAACTAACAGGGGTAGCACAAAAATACATATTAGCCGCCGTGCCTACACCAAGCGCACCCCAAGGACCTCCAAATGCACCTCCAAATATAGCGCCTCCTGCTGTTCCTACTACACAACGCCAGTCTCCACCATTAACAGTTGAGAGCATCTCCACATCAACAACTTCAAATTTCTTGATATTATCCTTATTCATTTTTTTACCTCCAAATTCAGTTTAACATCACTATAAATACTAATGTCCAAATAATTATTAACAGTAATAAGCGGCTGCTACCATACCTAAACCTATACCGCCCCAAGGACCTCCAAAAACAGCACCTACACTAACTCCAGCAGCAATTGCAGTTTCACAATCACCAAATTTTTTACCACCTTCAACGCAAGCAAGCATATCAGTATCCATAATCTCAAATTGTTCCATCATTTTTGTATCCATAACGAATACCTCCATTTTTATTTTAATTTTTGTCCTGTTGCAACCTTGACAATTTCAGTATAGCACTATTTGTTAAAGTTTTTTCATCCGAATCTTGAATTGTCATCGAAACATCTTGAATTGCAAAAACTTCATTAAAAAAGGTAAGCATTTCGAAAACACTTACACTTTTATACTTCATTAACCTCTACTTTTTATAATACTTCAACCCCAAAACGAGCAGAAGCGTGATAATAAAGCATAGAATAGCTCCAATATAGGCGATTAGTTGTTGATAGGATTCTACTGCTGTGATACCTCTATACAAACAGATGATAGTCATGAAACATGTCAATCCTACGAACATTAGTTGATTGGCTCTAGGACTTACCAAATCATCATCTTCAAATTTTTTCACTCTCATTTCCCTAGTGAGATAAACAACAGCCAAAATAGAAGCCAAGTTAATAACCACTAAAAGAAATTGGAAAACCAAGGAAAAATTTAAAAACTGACGAGATAGAAATAGATAAGTGGAGACAAGTAAGGGCAACTGACCTAGGAACAATCTTGCAAGAAAGATGTTCCGTTTTTTAGCAAGAAAAGTTTTCATTTCTTTGCTCCTTTCTTTTTCATTAAAGCAAAATAGATCATAACCGCAATCACATAGGCTATGGTATAAAATAGCTGATACCAAGTACTCTCCCTAAGCGGATAAAGAAAGATGGACATGATTAGATACAAGATGAAAATGACAAGTATTTTTTTCTTCATAAGATCCCCTTCTTAATATGTGATATGTGCTTTATCTTAGTTAAGCTTTAACCTTTACTCTCTTAGTTTAGCACTCCTTTTGATCTTTGATTACTCAAATCATGAATGGTCATCTAAACCTCCTAAATTGTTAATAAAAAAGCAAGCACGAAAAACATGCTGGCCTCTTTACACTGTAATGATATCAACTTGTTTGTAGACTTTTCATCCTGCTATCACATATCATTTTGACAGCCGAAACAATATTAAAGAAACTCCCCTGTAGATTATGCTAGCAAATACAGGGGAGGGATTTATTTTTCAGGGGGTACTATCTGTATTCTTTTTGGGAGATTTTGAAAATATTTTTTTAATTAAATCATCCATATAAGGACTAAATACACCAACTACTAAACCAATAATAAAACTCTTAAAATCCATAATTACCACCAACATATTGCTACATAGGCTACACCTCCAAGTATAGCTCCTCCTGCATCACCAGTTGCAACGCCTTGCCATGTTCCTGTTTTAATTCCTAGTTGAAGACCTCTTGCTACTCCTCCTCCAACACCTGCTTTAGCAAAATCTCCCCAATTGCAACCGTCACCTTCAACGCAAGCAAGCATCTCAGTAGCCATAACAGAAAATTGTTCCATCATTTTTGTATCCATGATGAATACCTCCATTTTATTTTTAATTTTTGTCCTGTTGCAACTTTGACAAGTATAGTATAGCATTGTCAAAGTTGCAACAGGACAAAAATCTATGTTCAGAGTTGAGTGTCATTAAGAATAAGATTTATTATGTATCTATTTTTTATGGTGTATTACTATTTTCTATTGGATTAACATCAAAAGTATTTGTCTTTACCAGCTTAACTTCAATAACTATGATAACTCTATCCATAATAGGACTTTTTAAAATTAAACGCAAGGACAAGGAGTAAATATGTTAGAATTAAATTTCAATAAATTAGAGGAAATGTATCCGACTGCATGCTATCAGCGAGTGGTGCGCTAGGTACGATAGCTAGCGTAGGAGCAATAACAGGTCCCGTTGGCTGGGGTGTCGCACTAGTTTCTGCAGCAGGCTTTGGCTTCCTAACGGGATATAATTGCGCTGCTTTATATTTAAAAGGAGATTAAAGATACATATGATTTAGAAAGTTATAAAAGAAATATCTTATACAAATCATAACTACCTGTCAAACGGGTGGTTTGTCCCAGGGCTATAAGCACAAATTACCAGCCAGCGCCTAAAGACGCTGGCTTTCACTTTGTTCAAGCCTTATTGCTCTTGACTCGTCACTTGCCTCTCAAAGAGGCTTTAGTATTACTTACCACTATCCCTAAAGGGATTCTCATATTCTTTTACACTTAATTTATCTAGTGCTATATCATACTTTACTCGTTCTCAAATTTTCATACTCGTGAAGAAATCATCCACTGGATAATTTCTTTACTCTTGAATAAATTTCTTAATTGTGGCTTCATTAAGCCCTACTGTACTTACATAATAACCTTCCGCCCAGAAATGGCGATTCCCAAACTTGTACTTGAGATTGACGTGGTTTTCAAACATCATGAGTGCACTTTTACCTTTTAAATACCCCATGAAACTTGAAACACTTATCCTTGGTGGAATACTTACTAACATGTGTACATGTTCTGGCATTAAGTGAACCTCGATAATTTCAACTCCTTTATAATTACACAAGCGATGAAATATTTCTCCTAAACTACTTCGATATTGATTATAGATTACTTTTCGTCTATACTTAGGGGTGAACACAATGTGATAGAACACATCCACTTTGTGTGCGATAAACTATGAGCCTTTTGTGCCATATTTTTCTCCTTTCGCTTTACAATTGGCTTGAACACCTTTATTGTATCGCGTTCGGAGTTTTTTGGTATAACCTTCGACGCGCACCCGCATAGCGGGTGGTTTATTTGTCTCGCACCTCACGGAGCGAGACGGACTAATAGTCACATAACAAGGCAAAAAGCAACGGTTTTAAAGCCGTTGCTTTTTGCATGAGTCAGAGAGAGTGTTATCTCAGGCTCTATTAAAACTGTATCAAAACCACAAGTTGAGTCACAATATTGTATATTTAAAATGTTTAAGAGTAATTAAACAATGAAAATAATAAATTAATCCCCGTGAAGATATAAACTAGTACATGCATAGCCTAATCTAAAACCAGCTGCACCTGCCACAAGCAAACCTGCCAAACCAGCAGGTCCTGCCGCAATTGCTAACGCACTGGCACCAATACCATACGCACAATCAGCAATGTTCCCACCTCCAGAAATTTCTTCTAGAGTAGTTTGATCAATATTTTTCATAATTATCTCCTTAATCACCAGTGTGATACCATGCACCACAAGAATATCCTGTGCCAAATCCAGTAGCCGCTGCTCCAACCGCCAGCAGTGCAAAAGTTCCCCAGCCAATCGGACCTGAAGCGGCTGCTAAAATGGCACCACTCATGCCAATTCCGGTCGCACAAGACAACGCATTTCCTCCGCCAACAACATTTTCTAAGTCATTAATAGCTAAATCAATCATTTTTTCTCCTTTTGTATTTCTTATAATTAACATGACACGATATAATGGAAGTAATAATTAACACACCTCCAATAATAAAGTTTAATAAATCCTGATGTTCTACAACTACGTACAGACCAAATAAACATAGGCCAAATTGCGAACTACAGTTTTGAAATTTCATCAAGCCCCCCATTTTACAAAATTGATATACACTCTAATCTGGTTCATACAATATACTTTATAAGTATTTACTATGAGTAAAACCTGTAAGATTGATACATTTCTTTTTTGTCTTGTTGCAATTTTGACAAGTTTAGTATATCATTGTTTTTTAAAATTTTTCATCCAAATCTTGAATTGTCATCGAAACGTCTTAAATTAGCTTTTTTATTTAAAACCACCTCTAAAATTTTTTTAAAAGATAATTTCTAATCACTTTTTTACCATTCAGGAAGTTTCAATGACTATTCAAGATTTTATAAGATATGAACTTATTATTATGGCATAATATACCTATCTACTATATGAAAGGAATTGCCAATGACTTCTTATAAACGTACATTTGTTCCTCAAATAGATGCTAGAGACTGCGGTGTTGCTGCCTTAGCCTCGATTGCTAAATTCTATGGTTCAGATTTTTCTCTAGCTCACTTGAGAGAACTTGCAAAGACCAATAAAGAAGGAACGACTGCTCTTGGCATTGTAAAAGCCGCTGATGAAATGGGCTTTGAAACAAGACCTGTTCAAGCAGATAAGACGCTCTTTGACATGAGTGATGTCCCCTATCCATTTATCGTTCACGTTAACAAAGAAGGAAAACTCCAACATTACTATGTTGTCTATCAAACAAAGAAAGACTATCTGATTATTGGTGATCCTGACCCTTCTGTAAAAATCACCAAAATGTCAAAAGAACGCTTTTTCTCTGAATGGACTGGAGTAGCTATTTTTCTAGCTCCCAAACCCAGCTATCAACCCCATAAAGATAAAAAGAATGGTCTACTAAGCTTCCTTCCTCTGATTTTCAAGCAAAAATCTCTCATTGCTTACATCGTTCTCTCAAGCTTATTGGTCACGATTATCAATATCGGTGGTTCTTATTATCTTCAAGGAATCTTGGATGAATACATTCCAAATCAGATGAAATCAACTTTAGGAATCATCTCAGTTGGTCTGGTTATAACCTATATCCTCCAACAAGTCATGAGCTTCTCCAGAGATTATCTCCTAACCGTTCTGAGTCAAAGATTAAGTATTGATGTGATTTTATCCTATATTCGCCATATTTTTGAACTTCCTATGTCTTTCTTTGCGACACGTCGTACAGGGGAAATCATTTCACGGTTCACAGATGCCAACTCTATCATAGATGCCTTGGCTTCTACCATTCTCTCTCTTTTTCTTGATGTCTCCATTCTGATTCTTGTAGGGGGCGTCTTACTTGCACAAAACCCTAGTCTCTTCCTTCTTTCTCTTATTTCCATTCCTATATACATGTTCATCATCTTTTCTTTTATGAAGCCTTTTGAAAAAATGAACCACGATGTCATGCAAAGTAATTCTATGGTTAGTTCTGCCATCATCGAAGATATTAACGGGATTGAAACCATCAAGTCACTCACAAGTGAAGAAAATCGCTACCAAAATATAGACAGCGAATTTGTAGATTATTTGGAAAAGTCCTTTAAACTCAGCAAATATTCTATTTTACAAACGAGTTTAAAGCAGGGAACAAAATTAGTTCTGAATATCCTTATCCTATGGTTTGGCGCTCAATTAGTCATGTCGAGTAAAATTTCTATCGGTCAGCTGATTACTTTTAACACACTTCTTTCTTACTTTACAACTCCTATGGAAAATATTATCAACCTCCAAACCAAACTCCAATCTGCGAAGGTCGCTAATAACCGTTTGAACGAAGTCTATCTAGTCGAATCTGAGTTTCAAGTCCAAGAAACTCCTGTTCATTCACATTTTTTGATGGGCGATATTGAATTTGATGATCTTTCTTATAAGTATGGTTTTGGACGAGATACCTTAACGGATATTAATCTAACGATTAAACAAGGAGATAAGGTAAGCCTGGTTGGAGTTAGTGGTTCTGGTAAAACAACTCTAGCCAAAATGATTGTTAATTTCTTTGACCCTTACAAAGGACATATTACCATCAATCATCAGGATATTAAAAACATTGATAAAAAAGTCTTACGACGTCATATTAATTACCTGCCTCAACAAGCCTATATCTTTAATGGCTCTATATTGGAAAATTTAACCTTAGGAGGTAATCATATGATTAGCCAAGAAGATATTCTAAAAGCTTGTGAATTAGCTGAAATCCGTCAAGACATTGAAAGAATGCCTATGGGCTATCAAACCCAGCTCTCTGATGGAGCTGGTCTATCAGGAGGACAGAAGCAACGAATAGCCCTCGCTCGTGCTCTTTTAACTAAAGCTCCTGTTTTAATACTAGATGAAGCTACTAGCGGTCTTGATGTCTTGACTGAGAAAAAAGTTATAGATAATCTTATGTCCCTAACTGATAAAACCATTCTCTTTGTAGCCCATCGTCTCAGTATAGCCGAACGAACTAATAGTGTTATTGTTCTTGACCAGGGTAAAATCATTGAAGTTGGTAGTCATCAAGAGTTAATGAAGGCGCAGGGCTTCTACCATCATCTATTCAACAAATAAGGGGAATGTTATGAATCCTAATCTTTTTAGAAGCGTCGAGTTTTATCAGAGACGTTACCATAATTATGCGACAGTATTAATCATACCACTTTCATTACTGTTTACTTTCATCGTGATTTTCTCCCTTGTTGCTACAAAAGAGATTACTGTTACATCGCAAGGAGAAGTCACTCCTACAAGTGTCATTGCATCCATTCAGTCAACCAGTGATAATACTATCTTAGCTAATCATTTAGTGGCAAATCAAGTAGTTGAGAAAGGTGATTTACTCATCAAATACTCTGAAACAATGGAAGAGAGCCAGAAAACTGCCTTAGAAACTCAATTACAAAGACTTGAGAAGCAAAAAGAAGGACTTGGAATTTTGAAACAAAGCTTAGAAAAAAATACCGATCTTTTTTCTGGTGAGGATGAGTTTGGCTACCATAATACCTTTATGAATTTTACCAAACAAGCTCGTGATATTGAACTGGGTATATCAAAGACTAACACTGAGGTTTCAAATCAAGCCAACCTTGCCAATAGCAGTTCATCAGCTATCGAACAAGAAATCATAAAAATCCAACAACGAATTGGAGAATATGAAGAACTGAGAGATGCTATCATAAATAAAAAATCTCGATTACCAACTGGTAATCCACACCAGTCAACCTTGAATAGTTATCTTGTAGCATCACAAGGACAGACACAAGGAGCTATAGATGAGCAATTTTTCTCTCAAATTAATCAAAGTGTTACAGGTCTCGAATCATCTATCGCCAATCTTAAAATTCAACAAGCTGGTATTGGAAGTGTAGCAACTTATGACAATAGTTTAGAAACCAAAATTGATGTACTTCGCACTCAGTTTTTACAGACAGCTTCTCAGCAACAACTAACCGTGGAGAATCAATTAACAGAATTAAAAGTACAACTAGATCAAGCGACACAGCGCTTAGAAAACAATACCTTAACCGCTCCAAGTAAAGGTATCGTTCATCTGAACAGTGAATTTGAAGGTAAAAATAGAATTCCAACTGGTACAGAAATTGCTCAAATATTCCCTATTATAACAGATACAAGAGAAGTACTAATCACTTACTACGTATCATCTGACTATCTCCCCTTACTAGATAAAGGACAAACTGTAAGATTAAAGCTTGAGAAGATTGGAAATCATGGCATTACCATCATCGGCCAACTTCAGACAATTGATCAAACTCCTACCAGAACAGAGCAAGGAAATCTCTTTAAATTAACCGCTCTTGCAAAACTATCTAATGAGGATAGTAAACTCATCCAATATGGCTTACAAGGTCGCGTCACTAGTGTAACTGCAAAGAAAACATATTTTGATTATTTCAAAGATAAAATTTTAACACATTCTGATTAATTTTCAGATAACACTCTATAACTATTTATTATCTTATAAAACAGGAGAATTGTAACATGGATAAGAATCAAAATCTAACCTCATTTCAAGAACTAACAACTACCGAACTCAACCAAATTACAGGTGGAGGATGGTGGGAAGATATCTTATACAGCCTTAATATAATTAAGCATAACAATACGAAAGGACTTCATCATCCAATACAACTATAAAAAATAAGACCGAGAAACAAGCACTCTCGGTCTTATTTTTTCATCATTCTATAGGTATCATAGTAAGCACCTGACGAAAGACTTGATCTTGACAGGTGGTATTGAGACTAGCATTGGGATAACTTTCCACAATCTTCATGACAGTATAAAGACCAACACCTCTGTCCTCCCCTTTAGAACTAACTCCAAAAGAGAAGATTTCAGAAATATTTATGCCCTCTTCTTTGATGGAATTTTCGATGATGAAGGTCTCCTGTGCTCCACTTTTTAAAAAGGCGATTGAAACATGAGGTTGACTGGCCTCTACACTGGCTTCAATGGCATTGTCACAAAGGATAGATACGATGGTCAAAAAATCAAGCAGGTTCATACTCTCGACTTGAATCTCCTCAGGAACTTCGACATTAAAGACAATGTCCTTTTCTCTAGCTTTTATAAATTTTCCAGCTAGAAGACTTTTGAGGGCACGATCCCGAACATTCACCAATCTGCCAAGGTCATATTTATTGTCCTGCAATTTTTGGCTGGAGTCCTTCAAGACGGAGTCGTAGACCTCTTTTATCTGCTCTATATCCTCCTCTTCAATGCCTAGTCGTAAGCTGGTCAAGAGGTTGGTGTAGTCATGGCGAAAACTCCGTACTTCCTTGTAAAGCTCCTCTATATGCAGACTATACCGCTCCATATCTTTGTAGCGCAAGTCCTGCTCTTGGTCCAGTCTCTCATGGAGTTTGTCCTTCAAATAGGTATCCAATTTCTTGATAACCCCCATAAAAAAGAGTAGGTAAAACACTAGGATGAGATGGCGAACAGTCGTTGATTGAATACCTTGCTCATATTCAAAGTAAGACAGACTTTGTATCACCAAATAGTAAGCCCCCATTATCCAGTTAATCTGAGTCAGGGACTTTTGAAAGGCTTTATCTAGAATCTCCCTTCTCAAACTAGTAAAATCATAGTCCAACCATTTCAAAAAGGCTAGAGAAATGAAGAAATTGAAAATTATTATACATAACCCAGTAAATGAGTAGTCATCATATACTTGCCCTTGTCCCAAAAATGGAAGCACAAAATAGGAGACCCCTCTATAAAAGAGATTCACCAATATCATTGGAAAGAGACCATAAAAGAAGAGAAGTTTTTTAGGAAGCCCTCTTAACAGTAAGAAAGACAAGCCGATGCCATACAAGGGTTCCATAAAATAAGATAGGTAAATATTTCCTACTATATAGCCAATCATTACAAAAACAAAGGCCAACAGTATCTTAAAAAGAAAGGCCTTAAAAATCCTCTCGAAAGTGAGACCAATTCCATCCACCTTAAAGAAAATGACAATTTCTAGCCCATTAGTAATAAGTGTATGCAATAATATCCAAGCAATATTCATAAACTCTCCTAGCTCAATGTAAGTTATTGATAGCCTCAGACACTTCCCTGACCTTATAACGCGCGATCAGACAGCTTCCGCTATTAGGAAAGAAAAGGAGTTTTTCTTTCTTATCCAAACGAACTACATTGGTTGGATTGATGAGGAAGGAGCGATGGCACTGCAAGAGACGTGGCTCCTGCTTGAGAACCTCCTCTAAACTCGCCGTAAATTCCAACCTGTCTGTCTTGGTATAGAGGATAACACGATGGGGTCTTGGGGATGTTTCGAGATAGTAAACCTCTTTAAAAGGATACTGGAATTGAGCAAATTTTGATTTAAAGTAAAAGCAATCGTCCGCCAGACTTTTACTATCTTGACTATTGGCATAGAGGAGGGCTGTCTCGATACGAGATTCAAACTCCTCTGCCGACAAGGCCTTATCAATGTAGTCCAAAGCTGAAACTTGGTAGCGAAAAGACAGGGGCATAAACTCTGAGTGAGTCGTCACAAAGACAATCAGGGCATAAGGATCCCGATCCCGAATCTTTCTAGCCACTTCCAGACCCTTCATCTCTTCGTTTCGAATCTCAATGTCCAAAAAGAAAAGCTGATGCGCCCCCTTCTCATGTACCTCTGCCAGCAGTTGGTTTGGCTTGCCAAAAACTTCAAAAGAACTGGGAATGATACTCTGTTTTTTCAAAAGTTTTTCAATCGTCGTTTCAATTCTTGCTTGTTGGGAAAAATCATCTTCTAAAACAAAAATTCTCATCTTCTTACTCTCCTTCTTTCAACCATTTTTGGCGAATTTCTCTATAACGACGTCTGGAATACTGAACAGCATATCGACCTTCTTCTCCAAGAAAAAGAGTCTTTGATTGGAGTTCCATGGATTTTACTCGTTCAAGGTTGACCAGACAATTCCGATGACATCTCGTTAAGGTTTCCCCATATTGTTTCTCAAGCTTGCTTAAATTTTGAAACAGATCAAAGCTAGCGTCTTCTGTAACAATCTGCACGGTATGGGCTTTACTTGGATGCGTTTGGATATAGTAGATATCCTTTATGTTTAATTTGAAAATTTCTTTCTCTTTTTGGATGATAATGTAGTTCATGGATAAAACCTCCTAAAAAGAGGATACCATAAGTCTAGCAACTAATTTTCACCAAATCCTAAACGGTTCTCAAAAATTCCTAAAGTGTTGAATTTTTTACTAAATAACCATGATAACCTTACAACTATTTTATCATAAAATCTCGCTATTACCATTCAGGAAATTTCAATGACAATTAAAGATTTGTAGATAAAAAAAGAGTAAAAAGTGATAGGCTATGATTAGAAATACAAAGGCTTAAAACAACTTTAAAACCATCACAAAGGAGGAATTCTCATGACGGATACAGATCCAATCAAAAGAGCTCAGGCACTGATAACTGAGTTAAACAAAACTTACCAAGTCTGCAAACAGGCAACAGCTGACGATGTCCGTTTCCAGGAGCAACTGGACAATATCCTCCGCTTTCTCTCTAAAACTGAGACAGTGGATAATCGATTCTTGATTGAGCTAGAAAAATTTTACCAAACTTCCAGCCTTCTCCTGGGCCTCAGTGCTCTCAATCCAGACGGTCCTACCCGTGCCGCTTGGAGAGCCTATGACCGCTTCCACTTTGACCAAGTCAAGACCAAGTTAAGTCTCTACGGGCCAACCCTTATCTTGTAATAGTCTTCAAAAATCTTTTCAAACCATGTTAGCCTTAAAACTGTTTTTTGAGTAACCTGCGGCTAGCTTCCTGGCTTGCTCCTTGGTATTCATTGAAGTTACGTAAATAAAAATGGCGGTGGGACAAAAATCGAAAGGCAAAGTCTCGATTTCGTAGTCCCAGCCCCGCGAGGATGATTAGGAGATTTTTGGAGTCTAAAAGACGAACAAAAAGTTCAATCAGCTACCGCGTCAAAGTTTGATTGCTAATAAAAAATGAGGTTGGGATCTTTTGTCCCAACCTCATTTTCATCTAATCTTATAAGATTTAATCCTGTATCTGACGTTTCACCTGATAAGGGAGATACAAGATTTGCAAGACCAATCCAGCTCCAAGCAGGGCTAGAAGGGCTAGTTTTTCTTGGAGGGTAATCAAACCAACTATCAGTTGAACCAATAAAACAAAACCAGTCAATCCTCGGACAACTGCCTGTAACCCTTTTTCCTTTTGTCCCTTGTCTAGCGGGAAAAGTTGGATCAAATATTGGTAATCAAAGGCATGATAGAGAGCCAATAACTGAAAGAGCAAGAGATAGTTAAATAAAACTACCACTGCTGTCGCTATCCAAGCTTGCTCGATAAAGATCAACGCCAGCAAGGATAGGAAGAGGAGGCGAAGACTGAGGGCAAAAAGATCTCCATTTCGCAGATAAGAACGAAGATAGAGGTTCTGCCAGATCTTCCCAGGCACTTTTTGAACAACTTTAAGGATAAAGTCTAGATAAGCTCGTCGCTTGACGCTGTTTGAAATTCCCTTGACTTGGGTAAAGAGGGCAAAGAAGCGAAGTAAGAACTGCTTGCGTTTACTTTCTTGGGCAATCACATAGTCCCAGTCCAGATGATTTGCACTAAAAAACTTGCCAGCTTTTTTCTGAAACAGAAAATATTTCCCTACTCCCAACAGAAGAACATAGACCCCAAAAACTCCTAAGCCCAAACCCATGGCTAAAAATAAAGGAGCAAAAAGGAGCAAAAAGAGAGTCTGTACACTAACCCAAAAGATGAAGGAAACTAGACTTTGCTTCTGGATATGTTCTCTTACTTCTTCTTCAGCTACTAAGAGAAAGAGCTTATCAGGCGCTTCCACATAAGTCGCGATTCCACCCCAAAGCAAGAGTAAAACAGAGACAATCCCAATTAAACCTAGGATTGGTAAATGATTCTCAGGAAAATGCTGAAGTAGTTGACTATACTGATAGGCTAGAAAACCTACTAAGACCAGTAAAAACAAGACAAAGTGGTCATTGAGCACATAACGCAGATAACCGACACACTCTTTACGAAAAGCCTGCTTTCGCTTTAGAAACAAGTCTTTCATCTGTCCTCCTCTTTGGTCAAAGCCAAATAGATATCATTGAGACTTGCTTCTGGCATGGCAAAAGCTTGTCTCAGCTCTTCAAGATCCCCTTTAGCTCTGACTTGACCTTTGTGGAGAATGACAAAAGAATCACACATTTTTTCAGCAGAGTCAAGAACGTGGGTACTCATGAGGATAGACTTGCCTTTTTTCTTTTCAAGATCCAAAAGCTGAATCAAGTCCGAAATTGCCAAGGGATCAAGACCAAGGAAAGGTTCATCGACGATAAAGAGACTCGGATCCACAACAAAGGCACAGATAATCATGACCTTCTGTTTCATCCCTTTTGAAAAATGAACAGGGAACCAATCTAATTTCTGATCCAAACGGAACATCTTTAAAAGAGGTTCTACACGTTCAAAAGCTAGATTTTGCTCAATACCATAGGCCATGGCAACTGTCTCGATATGTTCTCTGAGAGTTAATTCTTCGTACAAACTAGGAGTTTCAGGAATGTAACCAATCTGCTGACGATATTCACGAGGATTGGCACCTAAGGTTAGCCCGTCAATGTTTATTTCTCCACTATAAGGTGTCAAAAGTCCAATAATTTCATTGATGGTCGTTGATTTTCCAGCACCATTGAGACCGATCAAACCGACCAACTGTCCACTCTCGACTGTAAAGGACACATCTTTCAAGACAGGGACATGAACATAGCCACCTGTCAGGTTTTTAATTTCTAACATATTTTCTCCAAATCTGGTATAATGTAGCTATATTATATCAAAATTCAATACAGTAGAGGTAGATTTTATGTCAGATTGCATTTTTTGTAAAATTATCGCTGGGGAGATTCCCGCATCAAAGGTTTACGAAGATGATCAAGTTCTTGCCTTCCTTGATATCTCACAAGTAACACCTGGTCACACCTTGGTCGTACCAAAAGAACACCACCGCAATCTTTTAGAAATGGATGCTGCAAGTGCTAGCCAACTGTTCGCCCAAGTACCAAAGGTTGCTCAAAAAGTCATGAAAGCTACCAAAGCTGAAGGTATGAATATCATCGCCAACTGCGAAGAAGTTGCTGGACAAACCGTTTTCCATACCCATGTCCACCTCGTTCCTCGCTATAGTGCAGATGACGACCTAAAAATTGACTTTATCGCCCATGAACCAGACTTCGACAAACTTACCCAAGTCGCTGAAACGATCAAAAACGCTTAAGGAGTCACTATGAAACTATCAAACTTACTACTTTTTGCAGGCTCTGCAGTCGGTTCATACCTCCTCGTTAAGAATCGCCAAGCTATCACTGAAGAGGTTCTAGATACAACTGATCGTGTTGAAGCCATTAAGGAAGACTTGGATATCATCCAAGATAACCTGCAAATTATCAACCAACAAAAAGAACTCATCAAGGAATATCAAAAAGATTTGACCTATAAGTTTAAAGTCTTGGAAAAAGACGTCCAAACAAGATTAGCTGTACTAAAAGAATTGCAGGAAACTGAAGAAAACTAAGGAAAGGGAAACTCCAATTTTCCTTATTTCCCCTTTAAATCCATTTGGGTTAGCAAATCCTAACAGACCAGGGAGGGCATGAAAATGAAACAGTTTTTTAAAGTTTTGACGCGGATCATCCTGATAATTTGTGGTGGCCTCTGCCTTCTTACAGCCCTAGCATTTCTAATACTGGCCAATCTGTTCAAGGCCTCACCGAGTGACATCAAAAAAGGAAATGAAGCCTTAAAACAAATCTTCATCTCCCTTGACCTGCCTCCTGAAAAAGTAGAATCAAATGGAAGCTATCAATTCGAGGGTGGAGGCTTAGATTTTTATGTGACTTTCTCTGATGATGTTGTCAATAGCCACCCAGTCCTAAAAGAAAGTCCAAACCTCACTAAAAACCGACTCAAAGTCTATGTCCTAAACACAGGAGATATTTCCTACCATTCAGTAGAGGACAACTTATTCAATCATGGTTTATCCCAATTTTTAGAGGAGGAAGGCGAGAAGTATTTCCGAGAAAACGGAAAGAAATCACATTCTTCTTACACAATTCTAACTTTGAATGATCCGGAAAGCATGAAAAAGGGGATCGCATTCTATGAAAAAGCTTTGACCTTGGTGGATATTCACGATAATTCGGCAATTAAGCACATTGATACCGTCACCGTGAAACCTGGCAAGGAAGCGGAACTCAAGCAACTCATCCAGGACATGGATGAGGCTGGCTTACTCACTCAAAAATATCAATAACAGACTAGTCTGAGAATGATTTCTCCCATGCTCATACACTTCGAAAATCTCTTCAAACTACGTCAGCTCTATCTGCAACCTCAAAGCAGTACTTTGAGCAACCTGCGGCTAGCTTCCTAGTTTGCTCTTTGATTTTCATTGAGTATAACATTCTAAAGATTGCACGAAAAAGAGCCCGAAGGCTCTTTTTACTTTATGCTTTATTCTCCTTCAAAGGCATCCTTAATATGGTCAAAGAAGCCTTTTTTCTTTGGATTTACTTTTAAATCACCTGCAGCTGCGAATTCTTTCAAGGCTGCTTTTTGGCGGTCATTCAAACCTGTTGGGGTAACAACATTGACAGTAACATATTGGTCACCAAGGGCACCACCACGAAGGCTAGGCGCACCTTTACCACGTAGGCGGAATCGTTTACCAGTCTGAGTTCCTTCTGGAATGACTAATTCTACATCACCATGAACTGTAGGGATGTCTACTGTATCACCAAGTGCTGCTTGAACAAAATTGAGGTTCAAATTATAGAAGATAGTAGTTCCTTCACGTTCAAACTTATCACTAGCTTCAACTGAAACCACCACGTACAAGTCACCATAAGGACCACCATTAAAGCCGGCTTCACCCTGACCAGCTAGGCGGATCTGTTGACCTGTTTCCACACCAGCAGGGATTTTTACGTGTACGCTATGAGCTTGTTTTTCATGACCAGTTCCATGACAGGTTGTACATGGATCTTTGATTTCTTGACCACGGCCATGACAGACATCACAGGTTACCTGGCGACGCATCATACCAAGAGGTGTTTGGGTATCAACATTGATCACACCTGAACCATGACAGCGTCCACAAGTAACTGGACTTGTTCCAGGTTTAGCACCAGACCCATTACAAGTACGACAGCTTGCTTCACGATTGTATTTGACTTCCTTTTCTGTACCAAAAATAGCTTCTTCAAAAGTCAAATGAACGCGATACTGGAGGTCGTCACCTTGACGAGGGGCGTTTGGATTACGTGATGCACCTCCACCACCAAAGAAGCTTGAGAAGATATCTTCAAATCCGCCAAAGCCACCTGCTCCGTCGAAGCCTCCGAAACCGCCAGCACCACCAAAACCACCATTGGCACCAGCAGCACCATATTGGTCATAGGCAGCACGTTTCTGTTCATCGCTCAAAGTTTCATAAGCTTCTTGAACTTCCTTGTACTTGTCCTCAGCACCAGGATCCTTGTTGATATCTGGGTGATATTTTTTAGATAATTTCCGATAGGCTTTCTTGATCTCATCTTGAGATGCATTTTTCGAAACGCCCAAACGGTCGTAAAATTCAGTATTGTTCATAATTCAAGATACAAAGGGCGTTAAACGGACACAGGCAAAATAGGAGTTTTGACGACGGACGCTTACGTCCTAGAAAAAACTATCTTTTTGGCACAGTCCGTAGCCCGTGTTCAGTTGCGAACACATTTGTTCCTTTCTATTGATGTTGTAAATCAAACCTCGATGTAGGTCGGGTTCAATTCCTTTCTTTTATATTGAGTAAGAAACTTCAGAGCTCGGCTACAATTTCCCAAACACTCTTTGTTCCTTTCTATAAATTTCATGTAAATCTTTAGAGGGTGTTTTCTATACATCGCTCCACTTGATCAAACTCTTCATCTGATAGAGTAAATATCAAATCCTCTTCTGAATATTCGTTCTGTTCTTTAAAATAGTTGTCAGTATTTTCTGCCAAACCTAGACTTAGAATCACTTTCCTTGCAAACTCTTGATGTGCGAATCCTATAGCCGTAATGATCTGTTTATCTTGCACAAGGACTTTCGGTTGGAAATTCTCACGAGGAAGAAATTCAAAATAGTCAAAGAAGTTTTGCCAAATTCCACCTGTAAATTTCGTGTCCTTCAACAAGCCTGCTTTAGCTAATAAAAGGGGGGCTGAAGAAATGGCTGCAATTAAGACATCTTGCTCATCAAGACTTCTCAAAAATGAGATCAATTTTTCATCCTGTAGAGCAGGTCCAATGTTAACCATTCCTGGCAAAATCACACAAGAATACTCTTCTATACGGATTTGATCCAATGTTTTAGTCGGTTGACAGGGTAAGCCATCCTCAGATATAACTATCGAATGTTCTGAAGCCACATAATCAATTGTTACGCCAAAAGATAAAGCTAAAGTACTCGTTAAAGTGGTTATCTCATAAAGAGAAAAATTAGGATAAATGATACAAAGTACTTTTTTCATACGCAACATCCTCTATTTTACCGAAAAACAGAGGCTGGGTTGCAACCTCTGGATTTCTTTTTGTCATTTGCTAGTTATGCTGAATTGAGTTTCGGCTAAATTGAGCACGCCCTAACCTCTTGGTGAAAAAGAGACGTAGCTGTTTTAGCTTTAGCGAATTACAGATAAGGCTACTTTTAGGTATAAATCTTCCTAGAAACTAGAGTTTCTGCGTCAGATTTCCTATTTTCACTGTGAGGTTTTAACGGGCTTTGCATCTTATTTTTCCGTAAACTCTCCATCTACGACGTCATCGCCTGCGTTTCCTGTTGCTTGTGCGCCTTCTGCTCCTGCTTGAGCTTGTTGCGCTGCTGCGGCTTGTTCGTAGAGTTTAACCGCAAGTCCTTGAGCTTTTTCGTTCAATGCTTCAAGTTTTGCTTTCATGTCGTCTAAGTTGTTGTCTTCTTGAGCTTTCTTAAGATCATCAAGGGCAGCTTGTGCAGCATCACGTTCTGCATCGAAGCCTTTGCCTTCAGTTTCTTTGATTGTCTTTTCAGTCGCAAAGATCGCTTGGTCTACTTCGTTACGAAGGTCAACTTCTTCTTTACGTTTCTTATCTGCTTCAGCGTTAGCTTCTGCATCTTTCATCATGCGGTCGATTTCTTCGTCTGTCAAACCTGAGTTAGATTGGATAACGATTGTTTGTTCTTTTTGAGTTCCAAGATCTTTAGCCTTAACAGATACGATACCGTTCTTATCGATGTCAAATGTAACTTCGATTTGTGGGATACCACGAGGTGCAGCTGGGATATCTGTCAATTGGAAACGTCCAAGAGTCTTGTTATCTGCTGCCATTGGGCGTTCCCCTTGAAGAACGTGGATATCAACGGCTGGTTGGTTGTCTGCTGCAGTTGAGAAGACTTGTGATTTAGAAGTTGGAATTGTAGTGTTGCGGTCGATGAGTTTTGTGAAGACTCCACCCATTGTTTCGATACCAAGTGACAATGGTGTTACGTCAAGAAGGACAACGTCTTTAACATCACCAGTGATGACACCACCTTGGATCGCAGCTCCCATAGCAACAACTTCATCAGGGTTTACTGATTTGTTTGGTTCTTTACCAGTTTCAGCTTTAACAGCCTCAACAACTGCTGGGATACGAGTTGAACCACCGACAAGGATCACTTCGTCGATTTCTGACAAGCTCAAACCTGCATCTGAAAGGGCTTGGCGAACTGGAACCTTTGTACGTTCTACGAGATCACGAGTCAAATCGTCGAATTTAGCACGAGTCAAAGTCATTTCCAAGTGAAGAGGTCCAGCCTCACCAGCAGTGATAAATGGCAAGCTGATTTGAGTTGAAGTCACTCCAGAAAGGTCTTTCTTAGCTTTTTCAGCCGCATCTTTCAAACGTTGAAGAGCCATCTTGTCAGCTGACAAGTCGATGCCGTTTTCTTTCTTGAATTCTGCTACCAAGTAGTCGATGATTTTTTGGTCAAAGTCGTCACCACCGAGTTTGTTATCCCCTGCAGTTGCCAATACGTCAAAGACACCATCACCCAATTCAAGGATAGATACGTCGAATGTACCACCACCAAGGTCGAATACCAAGATTTTTTCTTCTTTGTCTGTCTTGTCCAAACCGTAAGCAAGAGCTGCTGCAGTTGGTTCGTTGACGATACGTTCTACTTCAAGGCCAGCGATTTTACCAGCGTCTTTAGTTGCTTGACGTTGAGCATCATTGAAGTAAGCTGGAACTGTGATAACTGCTTTTGTTACTTTTTCACCAAGGTATTCTTCAGCGTAACCTTTCAAGTATTGAAGGATCATAGCTGAGATTTCTTGTGGAGTGTATTCTTTACCGTTAGCAGAAACTTTTTCAGAAGTACCCATCTTAGATTTGATAGAGATCACTGTATCTGGGTTTGTGACTGCTTGACGTTTTGCAGCGTCACCAACGATGATTTCACCGTTTTTGAATGACACAACAGATGGAGTTGTGCGGTTTCCTTCTGGGTTTGCGATGATTTTGCTTTCTGTTCCTTCAAGAACTGCTACTGCTGAGTTTGTTGTACCTAAGTCAATACCGATAATTTTAGACATGTGTTTTTCTCCTTAAATTTATCTTCTTTTTTTCTTTTTGATATTTCCCCTTAAGTGGTGGGGACGTGAGCAACTCCCTTCGGGATTTCATCACTTATTTTTGAGCCTATTGTCTCAAAAATCCCCTGTTTCAGTAGCACAAGCTACTGAAACTTTCACCACGGCGGGAAATATCTTCCTTGCAAGCCGGAGGCTTGCTTTTTATCATTCTTTCATAGTTTAGTGTCGTTTCGGACAAGGTTTTTAAGTTCTCTAGCCTAGTTATATACAACCACCATGGCTGGGCGTAGGATACGGTCATGTAGTTTGTAGCCTTTTTGGAAGACTTGTGCGATGGTGTCTGCTGGATGTTCGTCATCTGCTGGAACTGTTTGAATAGCCATGTGGTAGTTATGGTCAAATTCTCCATCTGCTGGGATTTCTTCGATCCCTTCTTCTTTCAGAGCATGTACCAAACTTTCTTGGACCATTTCCAAGCCCTTCTTCACATCATCTGTCAACCCTTCGACGGCAAGGGCACGTTCGAGGTTGTCTAGTGATGGCAAGATTGCTTTCGCCAAATCTTGGCTGCGATAGCGTTGCAAGAGTTGACGCTCTTCGTTGGCACGGCGCTGAATATTTTGCATTTCTGCATGAGCACGAAGGTATTTATTTTCAAATTCTTCGGCACGTTCATTGGCCAAGTCCAATTCAGACTTTTCAGGAGTTGTTTCTTCAGCTGTTTCCACAACTTCCTCTTCTTTTACTTCTTCATTTTTAATATCTTGGGCCATTTTCGCCTCCTTTAATGATTTCAATCTTAATTCACTTCATAGTGATTACTGCTGAGATAGCGGTAAAAATCCGTCAACTTCATAGTCAAAACTCGATTAACTACATTGAGTTGATTGACTAATTGTTGATAATCCAGATTAACGGGACCTATAATCGCAAGAATTCCAAACCCACGGTAAGGAATCAGGAACTTACTGCTAATCACTGCTAAGTCAGCAAGACAAGATTCTTGGCTATCCGCAACTCGGACACTTTGCATCTGGTCGCCAATCAGATTTTCTCGAATTTCCAAAGCAACCTTTTGTGGCTGATCAAAAAACTGATAAGCTGCTAGATTAGCAAAATTCAAGAGATTGACTTTCCCAGAAACCACGATATTTTCATTGAACATTTCTTTAAAGATATGTTCGACGAGATCCATAACATTATCCGTTGTTGTGAAGTAACGTTGGATAATCTGCGGGATCTCTGTCCGAATCTTGTAGTGAATATCCAAAACAGTCTGATCCAGGAAACGCTCTTGAATCATGGTCTTGAGGCGATTCAAATCCTCCTGCAAGAAATTTCTCGGAATCAAAAACTGACTGGTAACTGTTCTAGACTCATCAAGCGTAAAAACTGCCAGTGCTGTATGTTGTCCTAGGACAACGATATCAAAAGCTGTCAGCTTCTGCCTACTTGGTTCGACATCCAGTGCTACAACCGTACAACCACTCAAGTCTGCCAAGATTTTCGTTGCCTCTTGAAGAATATCCTCAAGCTTGAAGAATTCTTGATCAAAGGCTTTTACAATCTCATAAACTTGATTCTCAGCTAAACGGTCAAAGGATAGGGAGTGTTTGACATAGTATTGAAATCCAGCTACACTCGGCATCCGACCACTGGAAGTATGTGCCTTTTCAAGTAAACCTTGCTTTTCAAGAGCTGCCATATCATTTCGAATGGTAGCACTACTAGAGTTGATAGACTCTTGCAAGGCTTTGGATCCAACAGGTTCGTGCGTTTTGGTAAAGATGTCAATAATCAGATTTAAAATATTCTGCTGACGTTCTGTAACCATCTCGCTACTCCTCTCTGAAAGATCTTTTTAGCACTCGCAACCTCTAAGTGCTAACTTATGATTCTATTATACACCCTTAGAAAAGAATGTCAAGACAAAAACTCAAAAAATTAGCACTCTTTTGTCAAGAGTGCTAAAAATCGGTCTGAGGACCTAGAAACTAATGTCAATCAACCAGATATTTCCGTCTAAGTCTGTAAAAACTATAAATTAGATAAGAAATCATGAGAGCATATAGGGCAAAAATAAGGAAGAAAGAATGAGAGAGGCTTTCGCGAAACAGACTCATACAAACAACAAGACCGCCAGAGATAGAAACTGTAGCTGTACGAAGTCCAGATTTCACACCATCCCATCTAAGACGATTGTCCATGAAAAATCGATCATTTAAATCTACATCACAAGTTGCTTTTCGAAAAACAGTATAAGAACAATTTCCCACAAATTCCCATCCTCTATCCTTAATACTTTGTAAATCTACCTCATTTTTTCTAAGATAGCTAGTATTCCACACACGGTAAATTACATCATCAGGTTGGCATTGTTCAAAATAGAAAAAGCCAAAACGATTCGATTTAAATTTCCAACCTTTCAAATGCATCTCATGCAAATAATCTTCAACCTTATCCAAATCAAAAATAGTAAACATTCGAAATTGTACTTTGCTATTCATTGTCTAACCTCCAAAATCATTTTATTTATCAGATAATTCTTTCCACTTTTGAAACAATCTCCAAAAAATATAAGAAATCTGAATCGCGAAAACTATCAATAAAGTACAGTCTATGATAACAATCAAAAACATTCCCCAACTGAAATAACTTCTTCCACTGAGTAACTTTGAGAAAACCGGTAGTAGCACTGAAAAGAGAAGCAAAACAGGAAGCATCCGCATTGTTAAAATCTTCTTGACCATGGCTAACTTCCCGGCCGCGTCATTATAAATTTCAAACTCGGCATCCGACTCAACTCCAGAATAAGGTTTTCTAAAATAGGAAAAACTATTAAAGTTTGTAATGTGCTCCCAGCCACAATCTTTAAACAGTTGTAAATAGGAAGCTCTCTCTGACTTTTTCATAGGATAAAAGTCCAACTGATAAACCACCTGCTCCGGTTGGCACTTTTCAAAAGTATACTTAACTGCAACTACTAAGTTAGAATAACTTACTTCCTTAAGTTTCCAGCCCTGAGCATGCATTTCTCCGAGATAGAGAGCCTCTCTATCATAATCCGCAATGGTAGCAATTCTATAAACAACTTTCTTTTCCATCAAAGCTCCTCCCGACTGTTTCTGTAGAGCCGTTCAATACGTTTCAACTCAATGTCTAAAACTTTTCGGCCCAAGTCTGTTATCTGATAGATTTTTCGTTTGTCCTCTTCTCGGACAAAGGAGATCAAACCGTCTTTTTCCATCTTTGACAGGGTTCCATACATGGTCCCAGGACTAATTGAAACCTGTGAATCTGTCATCTCTTTGACCTTTTGTGTAATACCATAACCATGGTTCTCCTTTTGCAGAAAAAACAGAATATAAAATCCCGTTTCAGTCATGGGAAGGTAGACACGCCTAATCTTATCTGTTAATTCCATTTAACCAGACCTCCTATTTAGTTCGATATATCGCACTTCGTTATATAAAATATATCACACCTCGATATAAAATGCAAGAAAAAAAAGATCGTCCTCACGGACAATCTTTTTGATTTATCATTAGTAAAGATCTAGGTAGTTATCAATTTCCCATTGTGAGACAAAGGTTGCATAGCTTGCCCACTCGATACGTTTGGCTTCAAGGAAGCTAGTATAGATGTGCTCACCTAGGGCTGCTTTAACCACTTCGTCTTCTGTCAAAGCTTTCAAAGCATTGTGAAGCGTTGATGGAAGGTCTGTGATGCCAGCCTCTTTACGCTCTTCAGCAGTCATAATGTAGATGTTTTCTTCGATTGGTGCTGGTGCTTCGATTTTGTTTTCGATACCGTTCAAACCAACTTCTAAAAGAACAGCCATAGCAATATAAGGGTTTGCCATTGGATCCACGGAGCGCAACTCCAAACGTGTTCCCATTCCGCGTGATGCTGGTACGCGGACAAGTGGTGAACGATTGCGACCTGCCCAAGCGATGTAAACAGGCGCTTCATAGCCTGGAACCAAACGTTTGTATGAGTTAACGGTTGGGTTCATGATAGCTGTATAGTTGTAGGCATGTTTGATCAAACCACCAAGGAAGTAGTAAGCAGTTTCTGACAACTGCATGCCTTTTGGATCATTTGGATCAAAGAAGGCATTATTTCCCTCAGCATCAAACAAGGACATATTACAGTGCATACCTGAACCAGCAATACCAAATTTTGGTTTTGCCATAAAGGTTGCGTAAAGGCCATGTTTACGAGCAATTGTTTTCACAACCAACTTAAAGATTTGAATCTTATCACAAGCACGAAGCACTTCATCGTACTTAAAGTCAATCTCATGTTGACCTACAGCAACTTCGTGGTGACTTGCTTCAACTTCAAATCCCATTTTGGTCAAGACGTTAACGATCTCACGACGAGTGTTGTCAGCAAGGTCTGTAGGTGCCAAATCAAAGTAACCACCCTTGTCATTTACCTCAAGAGTTGGATCTCCATTTTCATCAAGCTTAAATAGGAAGAATTCTGGCTCTGGTCCAAGGTTGAAAGATTTGAACCCAACTTCTTCCATGTGACGAAGAGCACGTTTGAGGTTTCCACGAGGATCTCCTGCAAATGGTTCACCTTCTGTTGTATAGACATCACAGATCAATCCTGCGACACTACCGTTCTCATCTCCCCAAGGAAAGACTGTCCAAGTGTCCAAGTCAGGGTATAGGTACATATCTGATTCGTTGATACGAACAAACCCTTCAATAGAAGATCCATCAAACATAGCCTTGTTTGACAAGACCTTGTCTAGTTGTTCATCTGTAGCAGGAATTTCGACGTTTTTCATAGTTCCCAAAATATCTGAAAACATGAGACGGATAAAGGTTACATTTTTTTCCTTAACTTCACGACGAATATCTGCAGCTGTGATTGGCATGGTTTTTCTCCTTATATATGACGACTTGCGGTTGCCTAACCGCGACCAAAAGGTGATTGTTGAGAAGCGAAGCGACTTTGCTGGAGAACTTCATTCCGAAGCGCTCTACGCACTTCAGTTTGACTCACTGGTTTTTTAGACTTCGCCTCACGTTCAGCATATTTTTTCTTGATGGCAGCAATGTTCAGACCTTCAGAGATATAATCTTTAATCTCAAGCAATCGATCCATGTCATTCAAAGAATACATACGACGATTGCCCTCGTTACGATCAGGCTTAATCAATTCCTGGTCTTCATAATAACGAATTTGGCGCGCCGAAAGATCGGTCAGTTTCATAACACTACCAATAGGAAAAACTGCCATATTGCGACGAAATTCTTTTTCCTTCATGTACACTTCCTTCTTTCTGTCTATTATAGTCTAAAAAAATTCAATCGTCAATCAATAATGTTATATCTTGTGACATTATTTTGTTTTTTTCAGTAAAATGCTCCGTAAACGATCAATATCGTAATTTACAAGAATTGCTACAAAAACACCCATAAAGGTTTCAAAAACTCGAGCAAACACGTACAAAACTGTCTCACCGCTTGGAATTGATAAGGTAATAATCAACATAGCCGCAACTCCACCGATAACACCTGCTTTATTGTTCATAGCAACATTTGTCATAATGGTTAACATGGTGCAAATTGGAACAACTAGGAGGGTTACCCAGAAGGCTCCGTGAAAAAAATTATTTAAGAGAAAGAAAATCAGGGCATAAAAACCACCGATACTATTTCCGAGAATACGAGAAGTACCAAAATGAACACTCTTGTCAAAGTCTTCTCTTAAACTAAAAACCGCAGTCAAGGCTCCAATCTGAAGTCCTTTCCAACCAAAAAAACCAAAAATCATGAGAACTAAAAAAACAGCGATCCCTGTCTTAAAAGTTCGCATCCCTAACTTAAACTTGGATTTGTCAAATCTATACTTTTTAAAATAACTCATCATTTCAACTTTCTATTTCCATTTTACCATAAATTTACCTATTTTTGAGAAAGGGATGCAATAAACTGATGGAAATAAAAAAGAGAAGGAACTTAATCCTTCTCTATCTGATGATTCCACACTCTCTTTTTAGAACAAATACATGAAAACTAAAGTCAAGAGACTAGCGAATAAGCCCACTCCCCAGAAGAAGAAGTCGACCTTCCACTCACTCCAGGCTTGGCCTTTCCCAGAAAAGCCCCCCAACTCAAAATGATGGTGAACTGGTGTCATACGGAAGATACGTTTTCCTCCAGTCAACTTAAAGTAGGTGACTTGCATCATAACAGATGTTGTTTCAAAGACATACACTAGACCAATCAAAAGCAGAGTCCATTCTTGGTGCAGTGCCATGGAAATAGCCGCTAACATCCCTCCAAGGGCTAGGCTACCTACATCTCCCATGAAAACTTTAGCAGGCTTGTGGTTAAAGACAAAGAAGCCAAGAAGACCACCAATCATAGCTACAATCACTAGTAAGATATCGAGCTGATTTTGCACATAGGCAATCACTCCATAGGCAGATAGGCTAATCACCACAGAAATACTTGCCAAGCCATCGATTCCGTCAGTCAGATTAACTGCATTTGAAAAACCAACTAACCAGAAGAGGGCAAAGAGAATATACAGAACACCTAAATGCAAGGGATAACCAAATACATTTAAGATATCTCCTCCTCTTTCATAGAAGAAATAGAAGATAACTCCTCCGACCAACTGAAGCAAGAGCTTCTGTTTAGGATTAAGTCCTTCATTGATTTTGCGGAAAACCTTGAGAAAATCATCCAAGAAACCGACCAAACCATATAAGACCAGGATGAAGAGGATCATTCCTACATTATTGGTTAATTGATTGGTTACGAGAGCAAGGACCAGACTAACTAAAACTCCTGCTAGGAGAAAGACGAGTCCTCCCATGGTTGGTGTCCCAGCTTTTTCTTGGTGTTGTTTGACATCCTCATGCATCTGTTGACCGGTAATCTGTGCTTTATGGTAAAAACGGATAAAGGCTGGAATTCCTATGACTGTTAGAATAAAGGCAATCACTCCAGCAAAGATAGAAATAAGCATTCTAATCTCCTAATGTTATTTTTATTTTCTGTAAATCTTTTAAAGTTGTATTGGAACGAACACTTTGCTTTTTAACAGTTTCTCCTGTACCTTCAAACTCAACTTCAAGATTCAGCCATTTGGCAAAGGTTTCAACATTTTTCTTAGACCAGCCATATAAGTCAGGCATCTCTTCTACCTTATCTGAAAGGAGTAAGATTTGCTGATTGGCATCTAGATTGGTTCCTTCTTCTACTGAGCTTTCTTTGATTTTTGTTCCTGAACCGATAACAATTGGTTGTACAAGGTTACGACGGAGTTCTTCAGCTAGTTCTCCAGGACCATAATCCTTCAGTTCTGGCATTGCATAACTAGTTGTAGTTGTCACTGGGTCCAAATTCTTAGCTGTAGATTGCAGATTGAGCGTCTCTTTCATGGCTGAAGCCCGCTCCAGAATCGGGTTTGAAAATTCTCCTAGTTGTACCGAAGCAAAATGTTCTGGTTGTTGAACTGTCACGTAAAGAATAAAGTCTGGATTTTCAGAAGGATGCATGGTTACTACAGAAAAGATATAATTGGTTTTCCCAACTAAATATCCTCCGTTTTGCTCATCGGCAATTTGAGCTGTTCCAGATTTGACAGAAACATTCTGACCAGGAACAGTAATTACTGGTTTATTATCATTACGATTATACATGGTCCCATAAATAGGGTCTGTACCAACCAAAATCATGTTTTCCCTAGTCAAACTAGCCGCTTCTTTGGATACAGGATTACCTACAATTTCCTTTTTGGACTTCCGTACTGTCTGATCGTTCGGATCATAAATAGCACTGATAAACTTTGTCTCTAGCATAACCCCATCATTCGCAATGGCTGTAAAAGCTCGTAGCATCTGGGTTTGGGTAACAGAAATACCTTGACCAAAAGCACTCTGGGCAATATTAACGACGTTATCTGCAGGTAGTTGTCCAGCATACTCATCTGGCATGCCAAAACGAGTTGGAACTCCAAACTTAAATCGATTGAGGTATTCTAACCAAGTAGTATCCCCCATTCTTTGTTCGAGCAAAGTCATCCCCACATTACTTGAGTGAGCAAAACCTTGTGAAAAGGTCATCATACTTCCAGATGATAGGCCATCATTCACATCCCAGTCCCTGATAGTCGCATCAGCTACCTTTAATTCACTACTATTAAAGTATTCGCCTCCAGAGAAGGTTTTATTGTCAATAGCCGCAGCTAAGGTCATGACCTTCATGGTAGAACCTGGCTCATAGTTACTTTGATAGAGGATATTTCGCCAAACAAAATCATCTGTTAGACCTTCTTTTGTATTTGCATCAAAAGTCGGTCTTTGGGTTGTGGCAAGAATTTCCCCTGTCTTGGCACTAACCAAGGTCGCATTCATGTACTTGCCCTTAACTTTTTCTTGAAAGGCATCCATTTGGCTTTCAAGAAAGGACTGCAATGGACTGGATAAGGTCGTGTAGACATCTTTTCCATTTACCGTTTGTTGGGTAACTTGTTCCGTACCTGGAACAATATTACCTAAACGATCTTTTTCATAGGTAATAATGCCGTCTGTTCCTGCCAACAAACTATTTAAGGAACTCTCGACACCAGACGTCCCAACGAGACTTTTTGTTCCATCTTCATTTTCACGTAACTGGGCTAAGCCAATAAAGGATGAAGCAAATTTTCCATTTGGATAACTTCGATTGGGACTAGTCGTAAAATCAACACCCTTGACCTTAGCAGCTTCTAAGTCCTGTTTAATGGACATCATATTTGCGTAGGTAATCCCATTTCCTTTAGCACCAAAGGAAACCTGTTTGAGATTTGGTTGAGAGAGTTGATCCTTGACGTAGGTCTCCTCCATATCCAAGTACTTATGGAAAATTTCGGCTACCTTATTGTACTGAGATTCCGCTACATATAGAACATCTCCATTAGCTGATTTATAATCCTTATCAATGACAGCATAAACATTATAGGACGTTGCATCCTCAGCAATCGGAGTTCCATTACGATCATAAATGGTTCCCCTCTTAGCAGGAACTGTTAGAGTCGTTTGGTGAACCTTACTGGCTTCTTTGACCAGGTCAACACCAAACTTCTTCCCCGTACCAATAATCACCGCAAAATTAACCAAAAAAACAGCAAAGAGAAAGACGGCTAAGAGACTAAGGCTCTTCCCAACTCGTCTGCGGTTTTCAAGGGGAGATTTGCGATTCTTAATGGCAAAGTCTACTATTTTTTCTTTCCAGGTTTTCATATACTACTCCGCCGATCGGATATTTTCATTATTTAGTTGCAGTTCTTGCGAATCCGCAATTCCTGTCAGACGCTCTGAACGGATCAATTCATTGACCTCCTGCTTAGCATCATCCAGCTCTGTCTTCTTTTCTTCAATCTGAGCATTAACAGTCGTTAGTTCACTCTGGACTTGCAAGAGCTTGGTCTGCATATAAACCACACTGATGGCTAATACAAGGGCTGTAATGGCAATCGAAAGGTAAAAAGCCTTCTCAACACGTGAAAATCTCTTGATACGAGCTTGCAGTAATTGGCTCGTCGTTTCTCTTTTTTCTACCATTTTATCCCCTTACTTGTGAATTTTTCGAGCTACTCGTAGCTTGGCTGAGTGAGAACGATTATTGGCCTCCAACTCCTCCTTGCTTGGTAGAATCGGTTTGCGAGAGACTAATTCCATCTTGGGCTTAAGATCATCTGGGATGAAAGGCAAGCCTTTTGGTACTTCCACTGTTGAAGCTTCCTTGAACAATTGCTTGGTCAAGCGATCTTCCAGCGAATGAAAGGTAATGACTGAGATTCTTCCGTCCACTGCTAGTAATTCCATAGCTTGTTGGATGGACTCATCTGCAGCTCCTAATTCATCATTGACCTCAATACGGATGGCTTGGAAAATTTGCTTGGCCGGATGACCTTTTTTCTTGAGTTCCTTGGCAGGCTTAGCAGACTTGATAATCTCTGCTAATTCCGTAGTGGTCTCAATCGGCTTCAACTCACGCACCTGTTCAATCTTCCGAGCAATTTGCTTGGAGAATTTGTCTTCTCCATACTTGAAGAAAATACGAACCAAGTCATGATAGTCATAGTGATTGACAACCTCATAAGCTGTCAAACTAGCCTCTTGGTTCATCCGCATATCCAGTGGTGCATCCTTTTTATAAGAAAAACCACGTTCACGTTGATCCAATTGCGGGCTCGAAACTCCCAAGTCATAACAAATGCCATCAATTTCTTCTACACCTGCTTCCTGCAAACGGGCCTGCAAATGACGGAAGTTGTCCTTGATGAAGGTAACCATCCCTTTTTCGATATAAGGAGCCAGACGTTTTTGCGCATTGTCAATGGCATTCTGGTCCTGGTCAAAGGCATAGAGATGCCCCTTTTCACTTAATTTACTTAATAAATACTCGCTATGGCCTGCTCCACCTAAGGTCGCATCAACGTAAATACCGTCAGGTTTTACATCAAGCATATCAATGGTTTCATGGAGCATGACCGTTACATGATGAAATTCTTTTGTCATATCTTATCTATTTTACCACAATTCTGACTAGCTTGCACTCGCTAAAGCAAAAACCTTTTCTTACTACTTTATCACTTGTATTCAGCAGGTGACTCTGTAACCTAGGGGAAGTTTAAGTGTTGTAGCCATCTTAGAACCTAAGATATAGTCATTTCATTTTTTAAGAGAAACCACACAAATAGAAATTTCTCTATTCAGATTAAAAAGCTGAGTTAATATGGAGAGAGAATATGTCTTAGACTATAATACTCCATTACTAATTTTAAAATTATCTACTTTAATCACTCCAACACTTTAAAAATCCTAATTAAATTTCCGTATTAACAGCCCTATTATTTGTTTTGACCATTTCTCTGACCTGCTGGCGTTGTTCCTCATTCAGATTCAACTTCTGTAGTTGTTTTTCAATACTAAATTCTGAGGTATTGTATTTCTTATCATACATCTCTAATAATTTATTACGAAGAATAGGCTCGCTGATTAAATGAATTTCTTTTAATAGTTCTTCTTCATTTCCTTCATGCTCCTCTTCTCCATTAAGTCTTTCAATCATAGAATTAATCTTCGCTAAGGCAAAATCACCATAAATATTATCAATCAAATTTTCCTTCATGATTTCTTGGATATTCTTAGCGAAAGTATTTTGAAGAACTTTACCTTCTGAATATCCCGTTTCTTGATTTTTTTCAATCATAATCACATTTCCTGGTTCAATATCAGATAACATATAAGGAGAGTGGGTTGTGAAGATAAGTTGAATCTTCCTACCCTTCCCCTCGTCTTCCAATATTTCAGAAAGATTATCAATGAGAATTTGAATTAATCTCCTAGACCACTCTAGATGCATTCCCGATTCTAATTCATCAACTAGCAATATAATATCCTCAGAACTTTCTTCATGCATAGATAGATACGTATAAAGTTGTGAAAATATTTCAATCAAGTTCCCTTCTCCTGTTGACATATGATAATCAGGAGTCTCTTTTAACAAATTATAATTATTAAAGCTTTTATTTAATCCATAACATAAATCATCCATTAATTTTTTCGATACTGTATACTGAGCAATTCTATTATTAAGTTCTTCAAATAATCTTCTGTTAGTATTAGAGTATTTTAGCAAAATTGAAGAAGGATTATTGTCTAAAGAAGGATCAACTTCAATTTCTCGAAGAATCTCAACCATATTAATTATTGATTCTACATACTCTTTTCTGACTTTACTTGTTCCATCCTTTAATTTATTTTCTTCCTCCTTTTCTTCATTTTCATCTAAATCACCTACTATACTTGAAAGTAATTTTAACCCAAATTTCACATAATCATAATCTTCTGTGTTTAAATATTTTTCCACATCTTCTGGTTTAGTTTTATTAAAATATTTACGGATAAATTCCTTTTCTTCATAAAAAATATTATGTATGGACTTATATATTAAAAATCCTATGGGGGTTATCTTTCTCGGAATTGAGTTAGTATAATCTTCTAAACCATAAGGACTAATATCTAATGAACAAGATAAAACTGAACTAATAATTTTACGATCGCTCAACCACAGATATGAATGTATAAACATTGCCAATCCTTCTTGATTCAACGTTGTCCGAGATTCAATAACTCCTCCTTTGCCTTTACTTGGCAGATTAACGTATAATACTTTTCGAGTCACATCATAACCTTCTGGATCACAATCAAAACTTCCATCTTGATTCCTGTAAAAAGTACGTTCACGATATGCCGGTAAATTAGCAACAGATAAATTATTGTAAGAAAGCTTAAACCTTACTTTGTCTTCTTGTTTTCCTATTTCAAAAAGGAAGAAATATTGATTATCAGAGTCTTGCTCGCGTTTAGCTGGTGAGTAGCCACTAATTATGTTTAAAACTGTTGTTTTCCCAATCCCATTTATCCCTACAATTGGTGAAATATTATAAATAGACTCTCCATAAAAATTTTCGATATAGTCTAAATTTTTATCAATTCTTAATTCATTCGTTTCAAAATCAAAATTTACTTTATATTCGTCTGAAAAATTAAAAATTTGATTTTTAAAAAGTTCATCATACTGTTTAATCACCAAAGCAATTAATTTCATTCTTCTTCTCCTACTAGTCCAATTTCTTTGCTAATATCTGTAACCATTTTTGAAAGTGGTCTGTTCCCATAACTTTCTTTGTCTGTGTAATAACCAACTATCATTCTATCTATTTCAGAGTCTGAAAAATATTTACTTGAATCCGCAAATATTTGACATAAACCTGCTTTATAATCTTTATTATAAATTTCATGTTTCCATAGCAACTCTTGAACTATATCCGCATGTAGTTTGTATAGATTTCTTGTATCAATCACATATTTATCCTTCAATAATTTCTGTCTGACACTTAATTTATCCTTGCTTTCTAATTGTTTTAACTCCTCCTCCGATATGTCATCCTTGATTATAATATCAATACTTTCTGAATTATTAATAAAATCTGCAGACTTTATATTCAAAGAAAATTTCAACAATTCATCAATATCAGTTATACTTTCATCATAGGGAGAGATATAAAATTTACTCGTACTCTTTTTATTATTACAACCATAACAAGAAGGAATCAGATTGTAAAAACATAAAGCAAATAGAGGATATTCATTCTTAGGGAAAAAATGGTCTAACTGGCTTGTATTAGCCTCCTCGGTTACATTTATAAAATTACGATTACAATATGGACAAACTGTGACACTAGTTATGCGAACTAACTCTTTTTTGTCTATTTTATTATAATGGGATTCCAACTTTTCTTTGTATCGTTCAACAATATAATTCTTCAATTTTGTATGAGATTTTTTAGTATGAATTCCATCAAACTTGTAACTTTGCACTAAATCATTAAACGATTTTTTTGAGCTCATCATTTCAACCAAAGTATCCATTTTATCCGGAAATATATCTTCAAAGTCCTTTAAGAATTCAGTTTTTAAATTCTTCTTAATCAAGTCGATAAATTCTCTTGTATTCTTTGTTCTATCAACAATAATCCGTATATTATCAGTCAAATTTTTCTTTTTTCGAATTTTATCTAGATTATCATCAGTCTCATATGATAATATTCTTTTCAGATTAATACTAGTACTTACTCCTCTAATATGCCCTATTTTTAACTGCTTAATTTCCTCATCACACTTTTCTATAAAATCGTTTTTTAAATGACTATAAATTTGATTAACCAAATCAGAAAATTTCTCCACATGTATTTTAAAAACCCATTCAACATCAGATGAGCTATCTATTTTTTTCTTTACGTTTAGTAAGGTAGAGTAGTCCGCCGTCATAAGTTTTAGAAAGGCTCTATCTTGTTGTGTAAAATAGTCTTCCAATCCATTGTGAGATCCAAAATTCTTAAAAATTAACATATCTAATTCGTCTTTTTCTGGTAATTTCTCATAAATATCACGACAAAATTCATATACTTGTTTAGAATTGCTCTTTTTTATCGGAATCATTTTTCACCTCTAAAGCTTAGTTTAATCATAATTATACCACAAAAGACCGTTTTTACGGCCTTTTGTTTATATATTAACTATATAAATCTGCTGAAGATTCTGTAATCACTGCTTCTAGCGCCGTTATATTGCCATGAATATCTGATAAAATTGCGATTTATGGTTCATGATTTTCCTTCTGTTTGGTAATTTACTCTTTCTTCTGCTACCTGAGCTAGTTCTACACGCTCTTGAGGATTCAAGTGTTGGTGAACAACCTCTGCTACTGCTCTTGGTATACCAACTGCGACAATCTCATCCACGCTGGCTTCCTTGATTTTTGTCAGAGATTTGAAATATTTCATCAAGTTCTGCTTGCGTTTTGGACCCAAGCCTTCAATTCCATCCAATTGAGAGGAGAAGGAATTTTTAGAGCGAAGTTGACGGTGGAAGGTGATGGCAAAGCGATGAACCTCATCTTGGATGCGTTGTAGGAGGAAAAATTCTTGAGAATTGCGAGACAACTCTACCACCTCAAGTGGGTCTCCAAAGAGCAATTCATGAGTTTGGTGCTTGTCATTCTTTTGCAGACCTGCGATCGGGATATCTAACCCCAACTCTTCTTGAATAACCTTCTTGGCAATATTAACCTGTCCCTGACCACCATCGATGACGATCAGATCTGGCGGTGTCAAACCGTCACGCTGGACCCTTCCATAACGTCTACGAATAACCTCTCGCATGCTAGCATAGTCATCTGGTCCCACAACTGTTTTTATCTTGTACTTGCGGTAATCCTTCTTGCTCGGTTTCCCATTGACAAAAACAACCATGGCAGAAACTGGACTAGTCCCCATGATATTGGAGTTATCAAAGGACTCGATACGGACTGGGGTTGGAATTTGTAAGAGTCGTCCCAAGTTTTCAATGGCCCCTTGAGTCTTTTCAACTGATTTTTCTAGCAGGTTAAATTTCTGCTCTAGACTAACACGCGCATTTTTGATAGCGAGATTGACCAATTGTTTTTTCTCCCCACGTTGGGGTTTGAGAACCTTGGTATCCACCAAGGCTTTGACTGCCTCTTCATCAATATCCTGAGGAATCAAAATTTCATTGGGAACCAGATGAGATTTTTCTTGATAAAACTGCCCAACATAGGTCAGGAAATCTTCATCTGGATCATTGTAGTAAGGAAAAAGATTGACATCGCGTTCAATGAGCTTACCTTGGCGGACAAAGAATACCTGAACACACATCCAACCCTTATCCACGTAGTAACCAAAGACATCGCGATTTTGGAGATCCTTGGCCATAACCCGTTGCTTGGTCCGAAGGGTTCCAATAGCCTGAATCAAATCACGGTATTCAGCTGCACGTTCAAATTCCATACTCTGAGCTGCCACATTCATCTTTTCCTTGAGGTCATCGATGATTTTGTCATCCTGACCCTTTAGAAAATCAGAGACTTCTTGAGCCATGGCTTTGAAATAAGCCTCGTCCTTCTTACAGATGGTGTGAGCCACGCACTGCCCGATATGGTAATAAAAACAAACTTTTGATGGTGGATTGGTACACTTACGAAAAGGAAAAATCCGATCCAGAAGTCGCTTGATTTCATTGGCCGCCCCCACATCAGGATAGGGTCCAAAATAAAGACCACCGTCTTTTTTGACCTGACGGGTAATAATCAAGCGAGGATAACGCTCGTTGGTAATTTTGATGAAAGGATAGGACTTGTCGTCCTTGAGCATAATATTGTATTTAGGCTTGTTTTCCTTAATCAAGTTGATTTCCAGAAGGAGGGCCTCAATATTGGATTCCGTAACAATAAACTCAAAGTCTACAATTTCAGACACCAAGGCTTCTGTCTTGGTATCATGACTCCCACGGAAATAGGACCGTACACGGTTACGTAGATTTTTAGCCTTTCCTACATAGATAATCGTACCGTTTTTATCCTTGTGAATGTAACAACCAGGGCTGGTCGGCAAGAGCTCTAGTTTTGATTTAATCAAGTTATTCATAGTTCCATTATAGCAAAAAGCCCCCTTCATTGCTTACATCAAGGAGCTCTATTTTTCGTTTGAAAATCACTTATTCTCCAGACTCATATAGTTCTTGAACTGCTTGAACATCTTGAGCCTGAATACCATAATAAGAACCTGCTGGCTGCATGACTGAAACTTCATTGGTATGTTCCAAACCAATAGCATGACCTAGTTCATGCTCTGCTGTATGCAAGATACGATCATAGGTATAGCCATAGTTTGGATTGGATAGATAATAATGATTCAAACGAACTGTTACTGAAGTGAATTGTTTAGTCAGGAGATTTGTCTGGCTCTCCGCCTCACCGGCAACAGATGTGGAACCATCATTCATTTCAGTCGCAAAAATAGTTGCTTGGTCAGGTTCTGTCACAACTACAAAATTAAAAGCGCCAGTCTGATTCCAATTGGTAATAGCCTCAACGTAAGCCTTTTGAAAGGTTGCATCCATTTGAGGATCAATATAAATTGTCGCCTGTGCTTGGGGCCATTTTACTCCTGAATCTTGATGATGATCGGTCTGAGACAAGCCTTGCAACTTACCAGTTTCTTGCCATTGATGCCAGCTTGCTTGACCAACTTGAACAAGTTGCCCCGCTTGATTGAAGACACCAGATAAATCCCCTGTCATATACCAGAGAATCCCTAAAGCAATGAGAATTAAGACTACAAGAGTCCACACAAGGCGCCAGACCATGCGCCAAATCCCTAGTAACAATCGACATAGAACACGAATAATCCAGAACATGATTTCCCGCCTTTCTAAAAAAAATAAGAATCCATCTTTTAGTCCTGGTTTCCCATTCTAAAGATAGATTCCTTATTTTACTTGAGTAAGCTGAAAGAAAACTAAAACTAAGACAAGCGTTCTTCCAAAACAAAATCAATTGGCAAGGTAGCCAAAAACCGTTCCAATTGTTTTTCCCAATAATACCACTCATGGGTTCCTGCACTGTGGCTATAGGTCACATCAAAACCAAGTTTCTTGAGATTCTTCACCGCGAGGTTATTGGCAGCATACAAGAAATCTTGTTCACCACACCAAGCCCAGAGTTTGGTCTTCTTGTCTGACTTGTTAGCAAGAGTTTCAAGTGAGTAAGGGCTAGTTTCCCAGTTATCAAGCTTACCAAAAACACCTCGCCAGTAGGCACGCGTCCCTAAATCTTGGCTTTCAGGAGAAAACTCCTCGAAGCTAAGAGCCCCAGAAAGACTAGCTGCATGTGAGAAACGGTTGGTTGATAGGGCCAATTTGAAGGAACCGTAGCCCCCCATTGATAAACCAGCGATAAAAGTCTTTTCACGCTTGCTAGACATATTAGGGAAGAAGCGTTTGAGCACTTTAGGCAGTTCTTCTGCTAAAGCTGTATAGTAGTTATAGCCATACTGAGTATCTGTGTACCAGCCATTACTTGTATTTGGCATGACAACAATTAGATTAGTCCCTCGCACCAAGCGCTCTACATTGGTCCGTTTGAGCCAGCTATTATGATTCCCTGACATCCCATGTAAGAGATAGAGAACGGGGATATCTGTAGAATCTGGTTCCTCAACCCGAGACGCATCTGGGTAGAGAACATTTACTCCCCACTCCATATCTAAAACTTCTGAGTAATACTCAATCTTCATTACTGCCATAACTTGCTCCTTATACGTTTAAGATAAGAAAAAGCCGAAACTCGACTTTCTCCTGCTATTTGATTCTATTTTGCTTCCATGACTACTGGTAAGATAGCTGGACGACGCTTGGTTTGGTCAAAGAGGAACTTGGCCAAATTATCACGTACCTTACCTTTGAGCTCTGCCCAGTCAAAATCTTCACCTTGTAGATAGTCTTCTACTGTTTGGTTCACCAACTCAGTACTTTCACGCAAGATATCACGGCTCTTCTTGAGATAGACAAATCCACGTGTGTGCACTCGAGCTTTAGCGATGATTTTTTTCTCACGACGGTTAACAGTGATAGCCACGATGAAAATTCCATCCTCTGACAAGACCTTACGGTCACGAAGAACGACATTCCCAACATCTCCGATAGCATTCCCGTCAATCAAGACGTCGCCTGCTGTAACTGCACCAGATGGAACAAAGTCCCCATGCTCATAAGACATAGTTGTTCCCTTTTTAGGGATAAAAATACGTTCCGGCAACATACCAACTGCCATAGCAGCCTTAGCATGGGCATCCAACTCACGGTATTCTCCTTGGATTGGGAAGAGATATTTAGGTTGCAAGAGATTGATCATCAATTGCAAATCACGCGCATTCCCATGTCCTGACACACGCAAGCTATGAGTAATTGGCTTGACAACTCCACCTGCTTGGTAGACCATATTTTCTACACGTGCCATCACTGCTTCCTTGGCGATTGATGGTGTTGTAACGATATAAACTAGGTCACCTTCTTTGATTTCAACATAACGGTGACGACCGATAGACATCTTGCGTAAACCGTTAATGGGTTCACCCATACGTCCAGTTTCAAGGATAATTAATTCGTGATCTTCAAAACGAGACATATCTTTTGGCTTAATCAAAAGATTTTCACTTGCTAGAGACAATTTTTTCAAGCGAATCGCTGTACGGACGATATTTTCAATATCGAATCCTGTCAAGACAACACGGCGCCCAGTCTCTGCAGCTGCATCAAATACCTGCTGAATACGAGAAAGATTACTTGCAACCGCAGCAACGATGATACGTCCATCCCAGTCAGAAATGGTTTGCGTGATTTCTACACCAACTTCATTTTCACTGGCTACTTGGATATTGCTATCTGCATTCGCAGAATCACTTAGAAGAGCCAGGACTCCTTCACGACCAATTTCGGCTAAACGTCCAAAGTCAGTAGCATAGGATTCACTAGCTGTTTGGTCAAACTTGAAATCCCCTGTATAGACGATGTTTCCTTCAGATGTTTTCAAGACCACACCCAAACTTTCTGGGATAGAGTGAGTTGTACGGAAGAAGGACACTACCGTTCCGCCAAAATCAATCTCTGTATTTTCGTCAATGACATGGAAATCATCAAATTTCTTGACGCTGTCATTTCCCTTAACAAATAGTTTAGCCAGTTCGATAGTCAACTCTGAGCCAAATACAGGAACCTTAGCTTCTGCCAAGAGATATGGAAGGGCTCCAATCGCATCCGCATGCCCGTGTGTTAAGAAAACCCCAGCAATACGGTCGCTATTTTCAAACAAATAGTCCATATTTGGAATAACGACATCGACACCCAACTGTTCATTTTCAGGATATTTCAAACCTGCATCTAATACAAAAATCGAGTCGTTAATTTCTGCGATGTACATGTTTTTACCATTTTCACGCACACCACCAAGTGTTGTTAATTTAATAGTATTCATTTTTCCTCCGAATAGTCACTTCAACTGTTTGTAGAGCTTTAAAAGCTCTCTTTTTCTGAAAGTCCAATTCACTTTCAGCCGAATCTTTTCCATTCATTATACCATTTTTTTACTAATTTTCAAAATGAATCTTACAGATAATCGCACTTCAACTACCTCTTTCCGTTCAATAACGGACAAAGCAGCACTAACAAGAGGATCAAATGATACAATTGTTGCTCCCATCCTGTCTAATCTTCAATTAAGTCAGCAACATTATAAAGCACTTCGCAGTCACAGTAGGCTCCATTTGCTTCTAAAAATCCCAAAATCACTTCCACTTCTAATACTCAATGAAAATCAAAGAGCAAACTAGGAAACTAGCCGCAGGTTGCTCAAAGCACCGCTTTGAGGTTGCAGATAAAGCTGACGCGGTTTGAAGAGATTTTCAAAGTGTATAACTTTCTTCAACAAGGTTCAACAGTCCTTCACTCCTCTCATTATAGCACTAAATTCCTTTCATTGAAGAGGTTTTTGTTAGCAAACAAAAAAGAGTCAGCAAGCCAACTCTTTCGATCTCTATTCACTTTTTTCCATCAAGAAATCATAGATTTCCTGGACTGTTCCAAGAGCCATAATCTCTTGCTCTTTGACAGTTTGTTTCAGTTTTTGATAAATCTGACTTTCAGCCATATCACGCTTTTCAGCCTCTTTATTCACCCTCATGACTCCATTTTCAATGGTCACAAAGTCAAGCTCTTCAAATATCTGAATCATTTTGACTAATAGGATTTGCTCAATCTTGAGATAGGCCGCCAAATCCTTGAGTTTATAGCGAATATCGAACTCTGGGAACTGATAGATGGTTTTATACAATTTTGCAAACTGCTCTCTTGTGCCATAGCCCGTCAAGTAGTAAGCCTTAGCGATATCATTTTTAAAGTAAAGTGCTGAAAATTCCTGTTCCTGACAGATTTTCTTAAGGAGGGATATATCCTCAGGGATATTCTTAACGACAATAGCTGAACAAGAGGTCACATCAGGTAACTCTTGCGTAAAATCCAAAACGGCTACCCCTTCTGGTAACAGGGCATTCTTACCACGGATGTTAAAGAGCTGGACACCTTCTACACGGGCGTCAACCATCATCAACTGCAAGGTTGTTTGTCCATTCCATTGGTTGACAGAGAGAGTCACTGCTAGTTCCAATTGCTTGGTCTGCGAGAACTCAGTCGCCCATTTTCCTTGACCAAAAGCGACTACCTCAAAACTAGCTTCACCTTTGGAAATTTTCAGTTTGAGATGAGCATTACCAGCCCCCATAACTCGAGCATTTTCAACTTGAAAATCTCGAATATAGAAGACAGGTTTTTGGTTATCCATCCCAAAAGGAGCTAGGCGTTCAAAACTTTTCACTGTCTCCAAACTCAAGGCCTCTAAATCCAGTTCTTCGTCTAAAAATAGATTGTTTTTACCTTGGGCATCTGCACCTTTTTCTCGGATATAGGCTTCCAAAACATCAGACAAGACTTCCAACTTATCCACTTCGAGGGTCATACCTGCAGCACCTGCGTGACCACCAAATGCGATAAATAGTTCTCGATGCGGGTCCAAGGCTTCAAAGATATCGACTGCTTCTATGCTTCGAGCACTCCCCTTGGCGCGTCCATCTTCGATATTCAAGACTATAACTGTCTGACCTAGTTCTTCAAGCAAACGCCCAGCTACAATTCCAAGAACTCCCGGATTCCAGCCTTCTTTAGCCAAAACTTGAACACTTTTATCAGGATCCACCATGCCCTTGGCTTCATCGTAAATGGACTGAACAACTTCCTTACGTTCTTCATTCTTTTGATGAATCAAAAGGGCGATTTCATGCACTTCCTCATCGTCAAATCCAGTCAACAAATCAATAGCTGGATTGGGATCATCCAAACGTCCTAAGGCATTTAAACGCGGTGCTAACTGAAATCCAACTGTCTCTTCTGTCACATCACTACTCGAAATCCCAGCGATTTCAAACATTTCTTGCAATCCCATTCGCTGAGTATTGCGCAAGACCTCAAGACCATACTGGACCATGATACGATTTTCGTCCGTCAAGCTGACCATATCGGCAATTGTACCGATGGCAACCAAGTCCAACAACTCAACCTGTACTTCTTCCAAAAGGGCACAAGCCAACTTAAAAGCGACCCCACAACCCGCCAAATGCTTGAAAGGATAGTCCGCCCCTGGATGTTCAGGATGGATAATAGCATAGGCATCTGGTAAAATCTCAGGCATAGAATGGTGGTCAGTCACAATGACGTCCACTCCCATAGACTGAGCCAAATCAATGGCTTCATGCCCCGCCACACCATTGTCCACCGTCAAAATCAAAGACACGCCCTGCTGTTCGATAAAATATTTGTAGGCACTGGCATTTGGACCATAGCCATCCGTAAAGCGATTGGGAAGATAAACCAGGCACTCAGCACCCAACTGTTCTAAACTTTCCTTGACAATGGAAGCCGAAGTCATCCCATCTGCATCGTAGTCCCCGTAAATGAGAATCAGTTCCCCTTGCTCAATAGCATGGCGAATCCGCTCCACTGCCTTTTCCATATCATTTAAAAGGTAGGGATCATGCAATTCCTCCAAAGAAGGTTCTAAAAATTTTTTCAGACTGGGCTCATCCTTGATGCCTCGTTCAAATAACAAACGAGCTACTTCAGGTTCCAAACCAGCTTTCTTAGCTATCTTTGTAAAATCCGCATCCTCAACTTGCGGAGCGAATTGCCAATTATAAGTAGGAATTATCAAAAAAATCATCCACTCTTTCTTACGATTCTATCTCTTTATTATAACATGATTTCCAGTTTTTCTCTTGATTTTCTTACTAAGCTGATGACTCTTCATCGTTCTAAACAGCCACTTATAAAACATATACATGACAAAGTGTCATTCCTTTTTTTACTTGACTTTTGCAATTTCCCCTCAGATAAGGTATAATAATTGTATTGTCTTTTGGGGTCGTTACGGATTCGACAGGCATTATGAGGCATATTTTGCGACTCGTGTGGCGACGTAAACGCTCAGTTAAATATAACTGCAAAAAATAACACTTCTTACGCTCTAGCTGCCTAAAAACCAGCAGGCGTGACCCGATTTGGATCGCTCGTGTTCAATGACAGGTCTTATTATTAGCGAGATACGATCAAACTTTGTCTAGCAGTTTGATAAGAGATTTATAGACTCGCAGTTTCTAGGCTTGAGTTATGTGTCGAGGAGCTGTTAAAACAATACATAACCTATGGTTGTAGACAAATATGTTAGCAGGTGTTTGGACGTGGGTTCGACTCCCACCGGCTCCATTATATTTTAAAAACGTTGAAATTCTCAACGTTTTTTTGCTTGTTTGCTTATTTCCCACTTTTCCATTAAACAACCCAATCAAAAAACCGTAAGAATTTCTTCTTACGGTTTTTCTAGCAATCTCATAGAATCAAGATTCTTAGATTTGCTTTATTTGAGTAATGGCTTACTCTTCTTCCTTACGTTTTTTAGAGACAAGGAGTCCTCCTGTCACTGCTGCAAGAAGTGCTAGTCCAAGTGAAGCGTTAGATTGTTTAGTACCAGTGTTTGGCAATTCTTTCGCTCCTGCTTTCTTAGCTGGTGCTTGAGCAGATGACTCTTTAGTTGCTTCTTTAACAACTTTATTAGCTGCAATTGTTGCTACTGATCCGTCCGCAAAGGTTACAACTACTGATCCATCATTGTTCACCTTAACATCTGTCGCAGTTGGATTTGCTTTCTTAACTTCTTCAGCTACTTTAGCTTTTTCTGCGTCTGTCAAGTTGTTAGGATCTACTACTGGAGTAAGAGCTGGTACTTTAGCATTATCAGCCTCTTTACCACCCACATTAACATTACTTACTGTTACTGTAGTTGTAGCTGATGTATTTCCTGATTCGTCTGTTGCTGTTACAGAAACTGTATCACCAGCATTCAAACCATTTACTGGAATACTGAACTTACCGTCTTTATCTGCTTTCGCTGATACTTTAGTTCCATCTGGAAGAGTAACTTCGACTGTTGAACCTGCTTCGGCTGTACCTGTGATTGCTGTATCACCAGCCTTAACTGGGTTTACAACTGGTGCGGTTGGAGCTGTGATATCAGCTTGAGTAACTGTCTTATCACCTGTAAGTGTTGCTGTTGAGCCATCTGGGAACGTTACTGTAGTTGTTCCATCTTGGCCTACTTCTGCCTTAGATCCTGGGTTCGCTGCTTCTACTGCTTCCTTAACTTTAGCTTTTTCTGCATCAGTCAAGTTTGCTGCATCTTTAACCGGTGTCTTAGTCGATGGAGCTTTAACTCCGTTTGCATCTGCAGTCTTAACAGTTTGATCACCTGTAAGTGTTGCTGTTGAGCCATCTGGGAACGTTACTGTGGTTGTTCCGTCTTGACCTACTTCTGCTTTAGAGCCTGGGTTCGCTGCTTCTACTGCTTCCTTAACTTTAGCTTTTTCTGCATCAGTCAAGTTAGCTGTATCTTTAACTGGTGTCTTAGTTGTTGGAGCTTGAACTCCATTTGAATCTGCAGTCTTAACAGTTTGATCACCTGTAAGTGTTGCTGTTGAGCCATCTGGGAACGTTACTGTGGTTGTTCCGTCTTGACCTACTTCTGCTTTAGAGCCTGGGTTCGCTGCTTCTACTGCTTCC
>NZ_JASHFO010000008.1:0-66309 GCF_047460825.1 Streptococcus infantis
TTATAATCAGGTTTTTCTTTGTGAAACATAGGGAACACCTCACAACTTTTCTTACCTCTATTATACGACTTTACAAAAAGAAAAGCCCTTAGAAACTTGACTTCCAAGGACTTTGTCTTCAATCTGAAAGGAGAACCTAAGTTCTCCTTTTTCTATATTCTTATTTTTCAGTCAATGCTGCAAGTCCTGGAAGAACTTTACCTTCAAGAAGTTCCATTGAAGCTCCACCACCAGTAGAGATCCATGAGAACTTGTCTGCACGTCCAAGGTTGATAGCTGCGGCAGCTGAGTCACCACCACCGATGATTGATTTAACGCCTGGTTGTTTCACGATAGCGTCCATCACACCGATTGTACCAGCTTGGAAGTCAGGATTTTCAAATACACCCATAGGTCCGTTCCATACAACTGTTTTCGCACCAGTCAATGCTTCATCAAATTTAGCGATAGATTTTGGACCGATATCCAAACCAAGGAATCCTGGGTCTACTGCTTCACCTTCAGTGTCTTTCACTTCAGTGTAGTCAGCAAATGCGTTTGCTTCTTTTGAGTCAACTGGCAAGATCAATTTGCCGTTTGCTTTTTCAAGAAGAGCTTTAGCGACATCCAATTTGTCTTCTTCTACAAGTGAGTTACCGATTTCGATACCTTGTGCTTTGTAGAATGTGTATGTCATACCACCACCGATAAGAACTTTATCAGCTTTTTCAAGCAAGTTTTCGATAACACCGATCTTGTCTGAAACTTTTGAACCACCAAGGATAGCCACGAATGGACGTTCTGGAGCTTCAACAGCTTCTTGGATGTATGCAATTTCGTTTTCAAGAAGGAATCCAGCAACTGCTTTTTCAACGTTTGCTGAGATACCAACGTTAGATGCGTGTGCACGGTGAGCTGTACCGAATGCATCGTTTACGAAGATACCATCTCCAAGTGATGCCCAGTATTTACCAAGTTCAGGATCGTTTTTAGATTCTTTCTTACCGTCAACATCTTCAAAACGAGTGTTTTCAACCAAAAGAACTTGTCCATCTTCAAGAGCGTTGATAGCTGCTTCCAATTCAGCACCACGAGTTACACCTGGAAGGAATGTAACTTCTTGACCCAATTTAGCAGCCAAGTCAGCAGCTACAGGAGCAAGTGATTTACCAGCTTTGTCTGCTTCTTCTTTTACACGTCCAAGGTGAGAGAAAAGAATCGCACGTCCACCTTGTTCAAGGATGTACTTGATAGTTGGAAGAGCTGCAGTGATACGGTTGTCATTAGTAATCACGCCATCTTTTACAGGAACGTTGAAGTCAACACGAACGAGAACTTTTTTCCCTTTCAATTCAACGTCTTTAACAGTCAATTTTGCCATTTGGAAAGACTCCTTAATTTTTTTTACGTGTTAATTATATCACAAAATCAATAAAAGAGATAGCAAAACCTTAAACTTTTATCCACAACAATTTTTCTCGATTAATTAAGGACAGTGCTTATAACTACGTCAGAATACTCTGCCATTTTTATTCTCCTCCCCTATACAAAAAGATTTGACCCTTAAAAGTCAAATCTTTTTATTATATGAAGTCAGTGTTAAGTACACTCTCTATCTTAATCTTCTTTTTTCTTTTGAGCTAGCAAACCAAAGCCACCTAAAACTCCGACCAAGCCAAGGGCTAGGAGGTTTGCGTCTACTTCTGCACTTGTATTTGGAAGTTGTTTTCCTTCAGTCTTTTCAGCTTGTACTTGTACTTCTGCTTTTGCTGGTTCTTGCTTCGCTGCTTGGCTTACTTGAACTGGCGCAACGGATGTTTCAGTCTTAGGTTCTGTTTTTGTAGTTTCCTTCTTAGTATCTTGAGTCGTTGGAGCAGGCGTAACTGGTCTGTCACCTGGTACTTTAACTACTTTTGTACCGACTTCAACAATTTCAGTTACGGCTTCCTTGAGAACTTCTGTCCCCTTAAGACTGCGATGTCCTTCAGAATCAATCTCTACAAGGTTTCTACGAAGACCTGCGACTCCTACTTGAACCAAGCGACGTTTTCCTACTTGGAGGCTAGGATTTACTCGTTCTTCATGTCCATAGGCAAGAACTTCTTCTTCCACAACCAAGCTTGGTTTCTTAACTTCTAAGACTTTTGGACCGTCAAGCGGTTGAGTGCTACTTTCAATCTTAGTACCAACTTCAGTGATCTCTGCCACTGCTTCCTTGACGACTTCTGTCTGAAGAAGAGTACGGTTGCCTTTGGCATCTACTTCGATCAAACGACGAGTCTGACCTTCTACACCTACCTGAACAATACGACGTTCACCCAACAAGAGGTCTCCTGCTGGACGTTCTTGGCGCTCGAAGGCTTGAGTTTCTGTCTCAACCACTAATTCAGGTAGTGCTTCAACTGTTGGCGCAGTTTCACCTTCTTCTAAGCTACCCACATGATGGCTTTCTTTAACAAGGAGTTTTTTATTGAGTTCTTCCTTGAGGTTGGCAAATGCTTCTGGAGTTGGATTTGTTGAGCCAATAAGAGTTTCTGCTTGAGCGATGATTGGATCGTCTGCATTTTTCTCACGAACTTTTCCTAGAAGAGTTTCAAGCTCTTCCTTAGCTGTTTGATAAAGCTGTACACCATTCAAGTCAGAACCTGCTTGTTTCAAGTCATTCAAGGCTTGGTTGACTGCTTCTTGACTAGCGTCGTGGTTTTCTAGGACAGCTTTTGCTGCTTCAATCTTCTCAACGAGAGCTGCTTGTTTTTCAGCATCCGCAAATGTATAAGCTGTCGTTCCTTTGCGTCCTTGAGCAGATGTGATTTCTTGTTTCAGATATTCGTCGTTAATGGCTGCCTTAGGTGATACTAGAACATCAAATTCGACAGTTTGTCCTTGATAGTGCAACTGAAGTTTTTGACGGCCTGTTTTTTGAGAATCATAGCCTGTAATTTCGACTCCTTGGTCTGTAAAGCTATGTTCTGTCTCAGTTTCATCATCATACAAGACCTTGAAACGTCCTTCTGATAAGTCAAGAGTATCGCCTACAAAGTAATCAATTTTCGGTTGTTTGCTAATATACAAGGCTGCGACTTCTTTTGGACCAGCTTCTTCACCAGTCACTTGAACCTTGAAGCTTCCTGCAACTGGAAGACCAAGATAGGTCACTGTCAACTCTTGTTCACCATGGTGATGAGCATCGTAGCCGTTGACTAAAACACCTGCATGACTGAGGTTAATGACTTCATCTGCTTCTTCACCTTCGTATTTGACACGGAGAAGACCACCCTTGAGATTCAATTCCTCACCATCTTGGTAACTTGTCTTTTTAGGTGCTACTTCTAGACTGACAGCCTTAATCTTTCTCTCATCCTGAGGAATCGTCACAGCAAGAGTATTACTGATTTCTTTACCTGGCAATTGTGTACGGTAGTAAAGAAGACTTGGACGTTTTTCAAAGCTTAATGGATCTGTTGCTAAATCCCCTCCAACTGCTGTATTTAAGGTAGCGATTGGAGTTTGTGAATCTGCCTTGTCATAGACTGTGATGGTTGCCCCAGCAGGAACTTCTGAAAATCCAAGTTGAATCTTATTGTCCGTTAGGACACGCGCTGCCACTTTAGCCATTGGAATGTTTTGGCTCTCCGTATCAAGAGTTTCATACATCTTCCAGTTGTAGATACGGATAGCTTTCCATGGTGTTCCATTGTCAGATGTGATAACATTCAAACGCCAGTCTTGCGCAGTAATTGGACTATCAAGAGTAATATCTGAAACATGAGCTTTATTGCCACGAACAGCTTTAGCTAGTTTCCATTCTCCAGCTTCATCCTTGTAGTAGAGGTCGAAGTCCTTCGTGTTCATCAAGCCGTCATTGACAGATTCTCCACCAGCACCTGCATGGTCCATGACCCATCTAACGACACGGCGTGGTTGTGTCAAACGGATATCAACGCTACCACTCAACTGAGCAGAAGACCATTTGTCAGATAGGCTGGTGATCGTACCATTCAACATACCTTCGATGCCTTCTCCACCTTCTGTATTTGGGAAGGTACTTCCGATAACAGTCGCTCCTGGAACGATATTTTCTGCTAGAGGTCTTGGGAGACTTGTATCTTGGACAGTCATGCCCCAGTCAAAGTTTGTAGTTGCAGCTTCAGAGCGAAGGCCATTCTTCCCAACTGCGACAACCTTCAATTCTTGACTGGTTCCAGTTGCACTAGCTGAACGGGTAACTTTTGGTAGGTAGATAGTAGTGGCAGATGAGCCTGTCAATAGGCGCCAAGCATCGCCATCCTTCTCATAAACTTCATAGAAGTCAGCATCTTTGTTACCTGTAAATTGGACAATAGCTTCTGCTTCTTGGGCATTTTTGAGAGATTGTTTAGCTACTTTAAGAGCAGTCGGAGCCTGAGGAGCCTCTTGATTATCTGTCACAGTCAACTCACCCAAGTTAAATTGATAATCCTTAAGGGCAGCAGTGTTTTCGAAAGTAAGTTTGATACCGTAAATGGTCTGACCTGCCAAGGCACTCAAGTCAAACTCGTCTTTTGTCCAGTCGTCAGATAGAGTCAGTTCTTTACGAGCATTCTCACCATCATAAGTATAGTTTTTCTGAGTCGCAAACTCTACATAAACCTTGCTTCCCTTACCACCCTTATGGGCAACCCGAAGTTTTGTTTTATCCGTTACTTCCAGTTTGGTAGAGTAGAGACGAACGTCTTGGTTGGTATTTTCGGCTAAATCACCCGCAAATTTGAGTGAATTTCCGCCATTGTAGGCATCTTCAAAGTCATAGTCAGCTTGGAGTTTAGCAGCTGAAGATGTTTGCCACCAACGCCATGTAGGCAAGATACCAGATACAGAGCGATAGTTCCATTCAGAATCCTTGGAAACTTTACCGTCTACAAACCATTTTTTACCATGTCCTGTGTTAAAGGATGTTGTAAAGGTACGGCCTACTGCTGGTGTACGGTCAGCTACTAGGTTGGCAATCCCGTACCAGTCCTTGTCATCTGGTTTTTGACCAGTTGGATCTCCTTGGTAACCTGTGAAGAAGATATTTTCATTCTTATGATAGTCTTCACCTGTTTTCCCAAGGCTCGTGATAGTATCTGGGGCAAAAAGTCCAAGTGATAAGCGAAGTTTGCCATTCTCATCAAAAAGGGCATCCCATTTCACTTTTGTCTTGTAAGAACCACCTTGTTGCAATTCCAAACCTGCAAAAACATCATACTGACTGCGTTCTAGCCATTTGGCCATAGCTACAGAATAGTCATTTTTCTCTTTGGTCCAGTTAAAGTTGGCAAAGAAGTGATCTGCAGGAACCTTGTCCCCTTCTTTTTGCATGAATGGATAGTTGTATTCACCAAGTCCATCTTCGTGATAACGACCATATTCATAGGTCATGGCATCATACCAAGAATACTTGACAGGATGGTTGACTTTGGCAGCATATTCCTTGGTATAAAGCATGAAGTCACGCATTTTCTTACCAAGAGGTGTTACGATATCACCTGTTGTTTCTTGGTTGATAAAGTAGCCGTCAAATCCATAATATTTGGCCAAATCAACCAACTTGCGAGCGATAGGGAATGTTCCGTCTTCGTCTTGTTGAAGGGCTGCAGCGAATTTTTCTTGGTCTGCAATACTGTTAGACCAGTTAAAGAACAAAGTTCCCAGTACAGGAACACCATTACGGTGACCAGCATCAATCACGTCTGGAGTTGGAACCAGCCCTTCCCAGAAGACCATGGAATTCAAGTATTGCCAGTAGTCAAAAGCATAGGCCTTAAACTCTTCACCACCTACAGAAGCATGGTCTTTAGCCTTAGAGTTAGTATTGGCAAGGGCTTCAACCTTAGCATCCTTATTAGCTTTTTCATTAACAACATGTCCACGATAGCGTTTGGCTAAGTCTACTGAGGCGCGGTTAATAGCGTCATCTTCACGGGCACCTGGTTCCCATTTCAACAAATCTTCCCAGGTGTCAAACTTAATTTCTTTTGGTCGAAGACTTTTTTCTTCTTTCTTAGGAACATCAGAGACTGTTGCTTTTTCTTCTGGCTTATTTTCTGTGGTAGCAGGCGCTTCTTCAGCCTTAGGAGTTTCAGCAGCTGGACTAGTGGCTTCCTTATCACCTGCAGTCAACTGGTCCAAGGTTGGCTTTTCTTCTGAAACTGGTTGCTCACTTGCCTTGTCTTCCCTTGCTTCTAGCTCTTTCAATACTTCTGGTGCTGGTGTAGTTGCTTCTGCTGGAGTAGTGGCTGACGGTTGCTCTGAAGCTACTGCTGTAGTTGTCCCATTTTCTGGAACGACAGACTCTTCAGCCAAAGCTGGACCTGCAAATAGAACTGAACCAATCATCAATGAGCAGGCACCCACTGACAATTTTCGAATACTATAGCGACAACGTTTTTCAAAAAATGGATTCTTCATCTTTTTCTCCTTTGACTTCCTCTTGAAAGTAAGCGCTTTATTTTTGAATTAAAAAGTAGCTGTTCCAAAAATACACAGAACAGGTCATTCTTATTTTACGATATTTAGAAAAAGAGTCAACACTAGCCCCTCAAGAACTATAAAGAAGTGAAGAATTAATATAAATTAGACAATCATCTGCCCATTTTTCGAATAAAAACAACATTTTTCTCAAAAAAAGATCATTTACTACTTGTTAGATTTACTTTTATCCTTTAAAATAGAATGGGAGAAATTCCGCGATTATTTTTCGGAGGAAAAAGAAAATGTCCATTAATTGGCAGGAAATTATTTTTCACTTTTTAGGTGGTCTGGGACTGTTTTTGTATAGTATCAAGACCATGGGAGACGGTTTGCAACAAGCTGCTGGAGACCGCCTTCGTTATTACATTGACAAATACACAAGTAATCCCTTCTTAGGGGTCTTAGTGGGGATTGTCGTCACTGCCCTCATCCAGTCAAGTACAGGTGTAACGGTTATTACGGTTGGACTGGTCAGTGCAAGTCTCCTCACCCTTAGACAGGCCATCGGGATTATCATGGGAGCCAATATTGGAACGACCGTAACGTCCTTCATCATCGGTTTCAAACTTGGCGAGTATGCCCTACCCTTGATTTTCCTTGGAACCATGTTCTTATTCTTTACAAAAAACCGTACTGCAAATAATATTGGACGTATCCTTTTTGGTGTGGGTGGTATCTTCTACGCCCTCAACCTCATTAGTGCTGGGATGAGCCCTCTTAAAGACTTGCCTCAGTTCAAGGAATACATGGTTACCTTGGGGCAAAATCCTATCTTGGGAGTTGTGGCTGGTGCTGTCATTACCGTTTTGATTCAGGCATCTTCTGCAACCATCGGGATTCTACAAGGTCTCTATGCAGGTGGATTCCTCGACCTCAAAGGGGCACTACCAGTCCTATTCGGAGATAATATCGGTACAACCTTAACGGTTATTATCGCAGCAGCCGGAGCAAATGTTTCTGCTAAACGGGTTGCAGCAACACACGTTACCTTTAACGTTTTAGGAACCATCCTCTGCTTGATCTTGTTAGGCCCATTCACTGCGATGATCGAGTACTTCCAGGCACTACTTCACCTCTCACCTGAGATGACGATTGCCTTCTCACACGGTGCCTTCAACGTAAGTAATACCATTGTACAATTCCCATTCATCGGTGCCTTGGCTTACTTTGTAACTAAGTTAATCCCTGGTGAAGACGAAGTTGTTAAATACGAACCTCTTTACTTGGATGAACAACTCATCAAGCAAGCTCCTTCTATCGCCCTAGGAAATGCCAAGAAAGAACTCTTGCACCTAGGAAACTATGCAGTTAAAGCATTTGACCTTTCTTACGACTACATTATCAATTCTAATGAAAAAGTAGCTGAAAAAGGACACAAAACCGAAGAAGCTATCAACACAATCGATGAGAAATTAACGCGCTACCTCATTAGTCTATCTAGTGAAGCATTGAGTCAAAAAGAGAGTGAAGTCTTGACCAACATCCTTGACTCTTCTCGAGACTTGGAACGTATCGGTGACCACGCTGAAGCTTTGATTAATCTTAACGACTACTTGCAACGCAAGAATGTTCAATTCTCTAACTCAGCCCTAGAAGAGTTGGAAGATATTTACCGTCAAACAAGCGATTTCGTTAAAGATGCTCTTGAGAGTGTTGAAAACAATGACCTTGAACAAGCTCAATCACTTATTGAACGCCATGAAGCCATCAACAAGATGGAACGTGTCCTTCGTAAGACTCACATCAAACGTCTCAACAACGGTGAATGTTCTACCCAAGCTGGTGTCAACTTTATTGATATTATTTCACACTACACTCGTGTGTCAGACCACGCTATGAACCTTGCTGAAAAAGTTTTGGCTGAACAAATTTAAGATAAAAAAATGCTTTGATTCGAACGAATCAAAGCATTTTAAATAGCTCTCCAATCATAATGGAAGAGGCAGCTGCGCCCTTGTACCTAGCTTCTTCCTTTTGGATAAAGCTGGCCAGATTGACTAACTCTGGCGCAGGTGTTCTAGGATTCTTGAGTAGTTCAAGTGTGACTAACCCTGAAAGTCGGACTGCTAGCAAGCGTTCATTGGTGCTGGGCAACTGCTTAGCAGTTTCTAGGAGTGCAGCCACTAAATCTTCACTCAAGTTTTGACGGGCATGATTGTAAAGGTCCCGTATCAAGGTTTCTAGGTTTGGTTCTTCCATACCTATCACCTCCATCTTTTCTGTTTAATAGTTTTTAATCAAATCTACTGTAGAACGATCTAATTTTTTAACCAAGGCTTGTAGGAAAGCTTGAGCTTCTAAGAAGTCATCCATGGCATAAAGTGTTTGGTGAGAGTGGATATAACGAGCGCAGACACCGATCGTTGTAGATGGAACACCACCATTTTTCAAATGAGCTGCTCCTGCATCTGTACCACCTTTTCCACAATAGTATTGGTATTTGATTCCAGCTTCTTCAGCAGTTGTCAAAAGGAAATCCTTCATGCCTGGGAGAAGCAAGTGACCTGGATCATAGAAACGAATCAAGGTTCCATCACCAATCTTACCTTGGCCACCATAAACATCACCAGCTGGTGAACAGTCAACTGCAAGAAATACTTCTGGATCAAATTTTGTTGTAGATGCATGGGCACCACGAAGTCCAACTTCTTCTTGGACGTTAGCACCAAGATAAAGTTCATTTCCTAGTTTTTGGCCTGACAAGTTTTCAGCCAACTCGCTAACCATGAGCACACCATAACGGTTATCCCATGCTTTTGAGATGATATTTTTTTCATTAGCAGTTAGGATTGCGCTACTATCTGGAACGATGGTGTCTCCAGGACGGATACCAAAACTTTCAGCCTCAGCCTTATCTGCAAAACCACCGTCAAAAACGATATCAGAAATAGCTGGCATAGTTGGCCCACCTGTGCCACGAGTCAAATGTGGAGGAACTGAACCTGAAATTACTGGAATCACACGGCCTTCACGTGTAAAAAGTTTAAAGCGTTGGCTGCTGACAACCATCGGGTTCCAACCACCGATTTCAACTACTCGGAAGGTTCCATCTGGTTTGATTTCGCTAACCATGAAACCAACTTCATCCATGTGAGATGCTACCAAGACACGAGGTGCATTTTCAACTTCTGAGTGTTTAACCCCAAAAATACCACCCAAGCCATCAGTCACAACTTCATCCACGTGAGGTGCTAATTTTTCACGAAGATAAGCGCGAACAGGTGCTTCATGCCCTGAGATAGCGGAAAGGTCTGTTACTTCTTTGATTTTAGAAAATAATGTTGTCATTTCTATCCCTTCTTTCTTTCAACCATTTTACCACTTTTTATAGGAGAAAGGTAGTGGAAAGTTGGTATCTTAGTCTGCTTTCTACAAATCCTATCTTATTTTCTAAGTAGTAAAACAGTATTCCCTTGTATATGAGGGAAGGTCTAAAAAAATTATCAAAAACATTTGACAAACAACTTTATATATAGTATATTAATCCAACAAGGGATTGGACATGAATATTGCTAGGTCATTTAGAACGTCAAAATTCCTTAAATGAAACTAAAGATATTATTCGTTCAAAAATACAGCAGTCAATAGTCGGAAATATAACTCCTATTATTTGATTTGGCAAAAATAAAAATTATATTGCTTAAATACATCAACTTTTATCAGGGATTCAATTCCAAGGCAAAGAAATTATTATAGCATATGAAATTTTGAGTGCAACATTGAGTGGGAATAAAGACTATAGTTTAGAAGATATCTCTACTCATTTAACTATACTGCAAAGGTATCTGTTCTTATCTAGTCAACTATATAATTTTAAATATAAATTAATATTTTAGGAGATTTACAGTGCGAAGATATCCCAAAATTATTAATTAGGATTCGATGGAGTATTGATTGGTGATAGAACAAATACATTATTAGAAGTATTCAATTTCTTAAATCAATAAAAATTTTTAAACCAGTATAAACTTAGAAAGAAGTAAAAATCATGACTAAAACAATTCTTGTTACAGGCGGAGCTGGCTACATTGGCTCACATACTGTCAAAGCTCTTTTAAATGCTGGATATCAGGTTCATGTCCTAGATAACCTTTCTACAGGACACCGTTCAGCTGTAGATAATCGTGCAAACTTTAAACAACTTGACGTTTATGATGCTAGTGCCTTAAAAGCCTACTTGGAAGAAAATAAAATTGATGCAGTTCTGCATTGTGCAGGTGAAATTGTTGTTAGCGAAAGCATTGAAAACCCAAGCAAATACTTCACTGCCAATGTTGCTGGCATGAACCAAGTTCTTAAAGTCTTATCTGAAGTTGGTATTCAAAAAGTCATGTTCTCTTCAACTGCTTCCCTCTATGGTAATAACTGTATTGACAAGCCAGCGACTGAAGATACCTTGCTCGACCCTGTCAACCCTTATGCAGAAACAAAATTGATGGGCGAACGAATGATTTACTGGATGGCTAATCGCTATGATTGGAAATATGTCATTTTCCGCTATTTCAATGTAGCTGGTGCAGAAATGGATGCTTCAAATGGTCTCCGTGTAAAAAATCCAACTCACATCATTCCAAACATCAACAAGACTGCATTGGGACAAAATGATAGCCTGAAAATATTTGGAGATGACTACGATACGCGCGATGGTTCATGTATTCGGGATTACATTCATGTCTTAGACCTTGCACAGGCACATGTTAAAGGGATGAATTACCTATTTCAAGAAACTAGTTCTTCTCAAATCTTTAACTTAGGAACTGAAAAAGGTTACACCGTCAAAGAAATCTTTAAAACTGCTGAAGAATTACTGAATCAAAAAATACCACACGAAATTGTTGCTCGCCGTGCTGGGGACCCAGCTAGCGTCCTTGCAGATGCCTCAAAAGCTAAAAAATATCTTGATTGGAAGGCTAGTTACTCTCTAAAAGATATTATTTTATCGGATTATCATTGGCGTGTTAAAGAAGGCAAAAACATTTTGGAATAAATAACAGAAACATCAATAATAAATAAAAACAGTCTCTATAATATTTGTAGTGGGTAAATCCCCTATGGATATTATGGAGCCTATTTTGTTGTAGAAAAAAGTCCCATATCATCTATAATAGATTGAATCTGGAATAGCATACCAAGGATTCTAAAGCGTTTTTAGAAATTAATTTGACTTTCCTAATCTCTTTGTTCATATCTTATTTCAATCCACTATATTCAACCCACTACAGTTGACAAAGAGACTAAAAAATCCTAAATTGGCAAGGCCAACTTAGGATTGTTTTGTTTTAAAGTGATAGTAAGCTCCAAGCATACCTGCAGTATTTTGATGACGCGCAAACTCTAATCTTGTTTTTTCCGCTAAACTTGGAACAAGCGCATCTTTCAGAGCTGTACGAATTTTCGGTTTCAAAATCGCTTCCTGCCCCATAATACCACCACCTAGTATAACAATCTCTGGATTGGCAACATAACAGATGTTAGCAACACCTTTCCCAAGATAGGCTACCATACGGTCAATGCCCTCCATGCAGAGTTTATTGCCTTCAGTAGCTTCCTTGAAAATTCTACGACCATTCCAATGGGCAATTTCTTCACCATGAGACTTAGCTACATACTCGACCAAGGCAGTTGTAGATGCTAAATCTTGGAAAGCCCCATCCTGCATATGCATATAGCCAACTTCACAGGCTGAATTGCTGAATCCATGGAAAATCTGGCCGTCAATGATTAAGCAGCCACCGATACCTGTTCCGATGGTCAAACATAGCGTTATTCCTGCACCTTTTCCAGATCCAGAAACAGCTTCTGCTAACCCTGCACAGTTAACATCATTCTCAATCTCACAAGGAATTCCAAAACTTCCTTCAATTTCCTTTTTAAATTGAGTTCCTGCATAATTTGGAATTTGTGGACCAGCATAGAAAATCTCACCCTTATCAGGGTTAACCATTCCCGCTGAGGAAATGGCGACGCCTGACACTGGACCTTTTTCTAGATAGCTAGCTACAATATCTTTTGTTTTCTGTAAGATATGTGGACCGCCTTTATGAGCCTCAGTCGCAACTTCGTGAGACTCTACAAGTTGTCCATCTTGGTCAATCAAACCATATTTGATATTAGTTCCACCAATATCAATTGCAACGTAATTAGTCATAAAGCCTCCTATTGATTAGAGGAAACGCTCCTTAGTTTCACGAATCAATTGAGCAGCTGCTTCAACAACTGGACGATCTTCTTCGGTCACTGGTGTAAGTGGAGAACGAACTGATCCGATATTAAGTCCTTCATTGATTTTCAAGACTTCTTTGATAACACCGTACATATTTCCATGTGCAGCAGTCAATTTACCAATGATAGCATTGATTGCATATTGCAATTCACGCGCTGTTTCTAGGTCTTTATCTGCAATCAATTGGTTGAGTTTCAAGAAGAGTTCTGGCATAGCACCATAAGTACCACCGATACCAGCTTTAGCACCCATGAGACGTCCACCAAGGAATTGTTCATCTGGACCATTAAAGACGATATGATCTTCGCCACCAAGACTAACAAAAGTTTGGATATCTTGAACTGGCATTGAAGAGTTTTTAACACCGATAACACGTGGGTTCTTCAACATTTCTGTATAAAGGCTTGGAGTCAAAGCAACTCCTGCCAATTGAGGAATGTTATAGATAACATAGTCTGTGTTTGGTGCTGCTGCACTGATATCGTTCCAGTATTTGGCTACTGAGTATTCAGGCAAACGGAAGTAAATTGGTGGGATTGTTGCAATAGCATCTACACCCAAGCTCTCTGCATGACGAGCAAGTTCGATACTGTCTTTAGTATTATTGCAAGCCACGTGAGCAATAATTGTCAATTTACCTTTAGCAACTGCCATGACTTCTTCCAAGATCAATTTGCGGTCTTCTACGCTTTGGTAGATACATTCACCTGAAGAACCGTTGACATAAAGTCCTTGAACACCTTTATCAATAAAGTATTGCACCAAAGCACGAGTACGTTCTGGGCTTACTTCGCCCGCATCATCATAACATGCGTAGAAGGCAGGAATGACGCCTTCATATTTTTTTAAATCTGACATAGATTTCTCCTAAGATTTCTTATTATCTGCTCTTAGCAGATGATTTTTTACTATTTTAGTATACACCTTGTGAAAAGCGCTTTCAATACATCTAGACCACTTAGATTTTAATTTCTATTCATCTTCCATAGCTTTTCATGTTTGAAAGTAGTTTCATATCATTTTCAATCTGCTTGATATTTAGCAAACAATTTTTCCATTAATCCAGCTTGGCAAAAAGCAAGAAGACCAAAACCAAAGAGTAGAAATGCTGATCCACCGAGCACTAGAGTAAAGCCTGATAGATAGAGAAGCATCATGATTAATAAAATAATCGCAAGCATCAAGAAGAACCACACGAAGTTAAAGCTTACCAAGAGCAAGCCCTTTTGAAGAACTTCTTTCCAAGTTAAGTCATAGCGGGCTGCGATAGGATAACTTGCTAACATGACTAATGTCAAGAAAATTAAGATCCCTAGACAGATGGCTTTCAGCACCTGAAAAGCTATACCTGCTTGTCCCCAAAACAGATACAAATCAAGCAAGCTAATTAAAACAATTCCCAATTCTAACAAACCTAGTTGAAGTCCCAATCTCAAGTTTTGCTTGAAGGCTCTAATATAGATTTTAAAGACGGGTACCCTTCGACTTTTCTTAATTTCGAACATAGTCTGATAGAGACTAATCTTAGCTACTCCGATGGTCACAATAGGCAAACAAGACACAACAAAGAGTAGATTCGCAGTCACGATATCCAAAACCTTCTCACTAAAACGCATGAGAACATTATCCGTATCAAATGCTGCCTTGAGTAATCCAGATCCTTTCTGTGCCATTGTTTGCTCCTCCTAACCTACTAATCAATTAAAATTTTAAACAAATGTTTGCGAACTTTATCTTCCATGCCAGCATAACCATTAGGCTGATGAGGTTCTCCTGGAAAGAAAATCGCAAAGTTGTGATAACCCAATAAGAGTGGGTATTGTTCATGACAGTGGACAAAGCCAATATCACTTACCTCGTCAAAAGCTACTGCCTCGTCTTTAACACGAGAACCATAGCTTGAATACTCATGGCCTTCTACCAATAAATGCAAGTCTGCATAGTTTTTATGATGCTCAAAGCGATCATTTTCTTCTTGGTTAAGGACATTTTCTTGTACGACTAGAAAGACCTTATCTCCGTCAATCTCATATTTCCCAAGTTCAAAAGACTCTTTTCGATGTTCGTAGAGATAATCAATGGCCTTATCTAGATTTGGATGAATCCCCTTATAAAAGGTGATATTTTTTAAATCATCAAAAATCATAGTAATTTCCTTTACCTGATTGTTATCTTCAGACATATCATGTCTGGCTAGTAAGTTTATAAGTGTCTAACAAAACTTCATGAAGTAAGCAACTCCTCTCCATTTTGTAGACACTTATATATCCTGTATTCTCTTAGTCTATCAACTACACTGCTGCATACTGATAAACAGATTGTACTATATTCAATTTTCGCAGAGGACTATCCTTTGACAGCTCCCATAGTAATCCCTTGAGTGAAGGATTTTTGGAAGACAAGGAAGACTGTTACGATTGGCACAGCTGCAAGGGCAGCACCTGCCATGATCAAACCGTAGTTAGTTGCCATCTCTGCTTGCATAGTCGCAACCCCGAGTGAGATGGTCAAGTTTTGACGTGAAGTCAACATTACCAATTGCATGAAGTAGTCATTCCAAGTATTGATGAAGGTGAAGATTGCAAGAGCTGCAAATCCTGGCTTCACAATAGGGAAGGCTACGCTCCAGAAAGTACGAATCTCACCACATCCATCGATTTTAGCAGATTCGAGCAATTCTGTAGGAATGTTTTCACTGAACTGTTTCATAAGGAAGACCCCGAATGGCCATCCAATCAAAGGCAAGATAACTGCCCAAAGAGTATCATGGATTCCCATGAAGTTGACGATACGTACCAATGGTACAAGGACAACTTGTTTTGGAAGAGCCATGGCAGCGATAAAGATTGCAAAGAGAATGCGTTGTCCATAGAAACGTTTCTTAGCCAAAACATAACCTGCTAGTGAAGAGGTTGCACAAACCAAGAACATAGTTACTAAAGAAATGAACACTGAGTTCCACATCCATTGCAAGGCTGGGTTTTGCACCATCAATTGTTGGAAGTTCTCCATTGTTGGAGCTTTAGGGAACCATTGTGGTGGAATCATAATGGTATCTGGTTGTGATTTGAATGCACCTGTCAAGATCCAGTAGAATGGGAAGATAAACAGTACAGTCAACAAGAGCAAAATGATTGTTGAAATAACAGTAAAGGCTGTTAATGGTTTCTTTTGTTGTGTAGGTTGCATAGCTGTCTCCTTTCCTTAGTATTCTACATCGTTTCCGAGGATCTTGAATTGAGCGAAGCTGACAAGGGCAATCATAACTGCCAAGAATACACCAATAGTATTGGCATAGCCATATTCAGTCAATTGGAAGGCTTTTTCGTATAGGTAGTACATAAGTGTACTTGTTGAGTAGTTTGGACCACCAGATGTCAACAACTGAATCAAGGCGAAACATTGGAATGAGTTGATGGTTGTGATGATTGCGATGTAAAGTGTTGTTGGAAGGAGGCTTGGCCATTTAATCTTCCAGAACACTTGGAACTCAGTCGCACCGTCAACACGCGCTGCTTCTACAAGTGAGTTATCAATATTACCCATTGCAGCGATGTAAAGAATGATTGGTTGACCAACTGATGTTGTCAAAAGGATAATCATAATCGCCATCAAAGCCCAGTTTTTATCTCCCAACCAAGAAATGTTTTGGCTGATGATATGGCTTGACTTAAGTACGAAGTTCAAAATACCTGATAGTGGATCGTAGATCCATTTCCATACTACTGTTACGGCAACACTACCTGTTACTACAGGAAGGAAGAAGACGAAACGGTAGAAAGATCTAGCGATGGCATTTTGTTGGTAAGTTTGTGATGCTACAAAGAGCGAGAAGAGTACAACGACTGGTACAGACCCGATAACCAAGATTACGGTATTAATCAAAGATTTTGTAAAGACAGGGTCTTTAAACATACGAATGTAGTTGTCCAAGCCCACAAACTCAAAGCTAGTCATCGAGTAGTTGAAGAAACTTGTAATGAAGCCCATGATCATTGGAGCTAAAACGAAGACGGTAAAGAAGATTAATACTGGTGCTAGGAATGCGTAGGAAATAATAGTTTCCCGCATGCGAATTTTATTGATTTTCACAGTTGGCACCTCACTTTCACATAGTTTTGTTTTTTTGACTGTTATCTGACCCTGATCTAAAATCAAAATGAAATTTTTCTAAGATTCGTCAATGTAAAAACTTCATTTTAATTTTGACCTGTCAGTTGCTTCTATTTCAAACAAAAGTCCCCCTTTTCATACACAGATGTGCTCAGGGAAAAGGGGGGAACTCAGTTTTTATTTAGGGCTTATTATTTAGCTGCTTTTTTGATTGTTTCATTCGCTTTTTCAGTGAATGCTTTCAATGCTGCAGCAGGTTGTTCGTCACCATTTGATACAGCTTGCAACATTGGGAACCAAAGTGTTCTCATTTCAGCAAATCCGTCGATTGTGTTGTAGTATGGTGAGTAGTATTGAGTCCAGCTACCGATTGTTTCCATACGTTTGTCATCATAAAGTTTTCCAAATGAAGTACGAACTGGGAATGCACCTGTACGAACTACGTCCTTAGGACCCCATTCTTTGTCATCTGCGATGAATTGGATGAATTTCTTAGCTGCTGCGACTTTCTTTTCGTCTTTGTTGTTAAATACTGCAAATCCGTTTACAAGGTATTCAAGAGCTGGTTTACCTGAATCAGATGGGAATGGTACTTCTACCACTTCCACTTTACTTGCTTCCAAGAGTTTAGCTTGGATACCATTTTGAGCTGGTGCCCAAAGGATTGTGTAAGAAGTTTGACCGTTTGCAAAGTTTTGGATGTCTGCTCCACCGTCAAATTGTGAACCATTGTTCAACAAACCGTCTTTGATCCAGCTAGATGCTTTTTCAAGACCTTTAACGAATTTAGGATCGTCAGTTGTGTATTTAGTTACTTCTTTATCAGTTACAGATCCGCCATAAAGGTTAGCGATGAAGGCACGTGTTCCTTGGTCTCCCCCTTGACCTGAACTGAACAATGAACCTGGTGTATATCCTTTATCTTTAAGCGCTTTCAAAACTTTTTCAAAGTCATCAGTTGTCCAACCTTCTTTTACAAGGTTTGCAACTCCTGCATCTTCCAACATTTTCTTGTTCATCGCCATGTAGAATGGTGCAGAACTGATTGGATACATGTAAGCTTTATCACCAGCTTTACTTGCTTGGATGATATTTTCGTTGTTGACATCTTTAACAAATTCATCTGTAAAGAGGTCGTTCAACTCAGCCAATTTACCATTTTTACCGTATTGGATGATACGTCCTGGTGCGTCAAAGAGAACGTCTGGCGCAGTTCCTGCTTCGATTGCTGTTGTGATTTTTTCTGGACCAGATTTGAAGTCGATTGTTTCTAGTTTAACTTTAACATCTGGATTTGCTTTTTCGAAAGCTTCGATGATAGATTTTTCATAAGTTCCTACACCATCGCCAGTTTTTTCTTGAGTAAAGACTGGGAATGCCCACCAAGTGATTTCAGTTTTTCCACTGTCACTACCAGAGCTAGCAGCATCTTTGTTTGCATCTGATTTGCCACAAGCAGCAAGAGATAGAACCGCAGCACCCGCAAGTACTGTACAAGCTAGTTTTTTAAATTTCATTTGTATTCTCCTAAATGATGATAAGCGTATCCGAATCGGATAATGAGTAATGTCGACTTTGTATACGTTTTCATTTTTTCCTACTAATCAACCACTCTCCTCGTTTTTTATATTGTGTTATTTAAGACCCGCAACAAATCGTTCCGTAATCTCTTTTGGTCTAGTAATAGCGCCACCAACTACGATACCTCGCACTCCGTAACCTAGGATTTGCTTAGCTTGTTCTGGTGTGTGAATTTTTCCTTCAGCGATGACGTCCACCCCTGCATCACAGAGTTTCTTGATGAGTTCAAAGTCTGGGCCATCCACTTTTGGACTGTAAGAAGTGTAACCTGATAAGGTTGTTCCGACAAAGTCAATTCCTGCTTCAACTGCTGTTAGACCTTCCTCAAAGGTACTTGTATCAGCCATCAAGAGTTGATTTGGATACTTTTCTTTGATCTGACGGATAAATTCTTGGATTTCTAAGCCATCATGACGTTCACGCTTAGTACAGTCAAGAGCAATGACTTCGATGTCAAGAGCTGCTAGTTCATCCACCTCTCTCATAGTCGCTGTGATGAATGGTTCCTGTGGTGGATAATCACGTTTAATAATTCCGATAATCGGAAGTTTAGTGACCTCTTTAATTTCCTTGATATCTCGAACACTGTTTGCTCGGATACCGACTGCACCACCTTGTTCAGCTGCTTTTACCAACAAGGGGATTACTCCTCCCGCTTCTGTGTAGAGCGGTTCATGAGGAAGTGCCTGGCAAGAAACGATGATTCCATCTTTGATTTGTTCAATCAAGGCTTCTTTACTAATTTGTGGCATCTACTTTCCTCCTTTTCTTTTCCTTTGTGTTTATGTGACTATTATAGCTCATTATTAAAGCGCTTTCAATAACTTGTGCTAGAATAGATTGGAGTTTCAAAACAATTTTATGCAACAGTTTCTTCTGAAAGTAGTTTCAGGGACCTAAAATCTATCCCAACACCTCTTAAATCTTGAAACCAGCCCTTTTTTCTCGCAAACATGAAAGAAAAAAGGCCGTAACTAATTTTCGTTACGACCCTTTCTAACTAATACTCTTCGAAAATCAAATTCAAACCACGTCAGCGTCCCCTTGCCGTACTCAAGTACAGCCTGCGGCTAGCTTCCTAGTTTGCTCTTTGATTTTCATTGAGTATAAGATCTAGTTTCACTAAGGAAACCTTCAATTTTAACGATTTGACTAATCTTCTTTTCTCTTCCCCAAAGCAAACATACCAAGGAGCATCCCCACAACCCCTACAGAAGCAAGGGCAGAGGCGTCTTCATTTCCTGTCTTAGGAAGAACATCTTGACGAACTGCTGGTGCTGATGGTGCTTGATAGGTCTTATCTTGTGACATAGCCTGAGATACAATAGACTGTTGACCTTTGTGATCTGGATCTTTGTGACCTGGATCTTTATGGCCTGCTCCTTCTGAACCTTTGGTACCAGCTATAAATCCTGGGTTTTCTGTCGGTGCGACGTCATTCTTCACACTGCCCGTGAATGCTGGGACTTCATGAACAGCTGGTTCTAGACCATTGACACCACCTGTGAATTCTGGGACTTCATGCACAGCCGCTTCACTACCATTGACTCCACCTGTGAATTCTGGGACTTCATGCACAGCCGCTTCACTACCATTGACTCCACCTGTGAATTCTGGGACTTCATGCACAGCTGCTTCTACACCGTTGACTCCACCTGTAAATTCTGGAAGTTCTGCTATCGGTGCTGCTTCTTCGCCTACTGTACCAATAGCTTCAGTATACTCTGGGAGCTCCGTTACAGCAGCTTCTTCGCCATTCACCCCACCTTCGAATTCTGGTACTTCATGTACAGCAGCTTCTACACCATTAACACCACCTGTAAATTCTGGGACTTCGTTAACAGCAGCTTCACTACCGTTGACAGCTCCAGGAATGCCTGCTCCTTCAAGGCTCACTGGAAGATTGTGCATACTCTCGATTGTTCCAGAAGCAAGTCCAGTTATCTCCTGACCAAGATCTGACTTGTCTATTGTAAATAGCAAAGTCTTCGTATCGTACTGGGTCATGAAGTTTACTTTTTTACCATTTGCCAACTGAAGTGTTGGGATTTTGTTGACCAAAACTTCTGAATCAAACTCTACTGCAAGAATTCCCGGCCATTTTTCAATAACATTTTTAACTTTGGCTTCTTTAGGAGAAATTCTTTCCTTCGTTAAGAAATCCCAGTTGAATTTCTTGAAGGATAGAGTATAAGGATTGCCACCAGCTTCATGATGTTCATACAAGAGACCAAATTCTTTTGGTCCAATCTGTTGAAGTGAGTTATAGGCATACTCCCCTTCTTGAATCAAATGATGATGCAACCAAGTCAACTCGCCATCTTCTTCTACGCGAGCCACTCGAATGTAACCATTCTTACGACCTGGGCCATTGGCATTTGCTAGAAGGATATACTCCTTACCATCTTGAACCGTATGAGTCGCTGCCATTTGAACATAGACATCTGGTACATCATAGCGTGCTACATAGTTGTCCCATGTAATACCACCATCATTACTTGTCGCAACTTGCAAATCACCAGTCAAACCACGCATAAAGAGTTTCAACTGACCATTGTTCAGCTGAACAACAGAAGATTCCGTATTTTGAGCGTAGTAATTGTTCATGTTGCTTGAATCAACTACTGTACCATCATAAAGTGTACGGTTATCATTGACACCGCCACCCATATGCCAAGTCTTACCATGGTCATCTGAGTAGATGATACGAGATGATTGAGATCCATTGAGGTGGTTTGTTCTATTCGTCGTATAGACAGGAACGACGATACGACCTTTATGAGGTCCATTCTGGAGGGTAATGCCCACTCCAGGTCCCACACCTAAGAATTTCATCCAATCAGCTTTGACCATTGGGGTAATATCTTGTGGTGCAGACCAAGTCTTGCCGTCATCATCACTGTAGGACATCCACAGGTAGCTGTCTTTAGCAATTCTAAATGGAGAAGTTTTATTGCTTGTAAAGTAGATATTTCCTAGCAGTTGCTCACCCTGATAAAGGTCGCCTTTATCGCTATAAGCCGGCTTGACTGGATTTACAACAACACGGTAATCCGTTGCCTGACCATCTGGTGTGTAGACAACACCATTTTCACGAATGGTATAGGCTCCATTTTCTCCTTCACGATAGAGAATTTGGTAGGTTTTCCCATCAATTTCTTTATAAGCTTCCTCTTTTTCAGCTGACATCCCAAAGATACCTTTTCCTTCTGGGAACATATCATAGACTGAAAAGATGCGCTTGGTTTCAGTATCTTGGGCTAAAACCATATCGATATTTACTGGTGAACCAACAGATGGATCAGTAGCTTTAGGATTGTCGCGTAGATTCGTAAGGGTGATACGATCGCCCCATGTTTGACCCTGATCTTCACTTCGTTTGACAACCATACCGATATCGCCCCAGTCATAGTGGTGCAAACGACGTTCATCAGCTCCAGCAATCAAAGTTCCCTTGTCAGTCTTAAGGAGGGCTGGAATACGATAGCTATTAATACCATCTGGATTTGACTGCCCATTTTTACCAGCCTCAAAAACATCCTTTTTATCTGTTATCTCAGCTCCTTCTGGAAGCTTTTTCTCTAATTCGGATCTTTCAAATAGGTAGCTACGATTTTGAACTTCTTCTGGACTCAAGGCACGATCGTAAACAGTTAGATTACGAACTTGTAAACCTGCCCCCCAAACCATACTTCCTGCACGATTTGTGGTACCAATTTGCATATGATTCACATCAGGCATATCTTTGATAAAGCGTCCTGATTTCTTACTTGTTCGTGACAAAACTCCGTTTACATAGAGACGAACTTGCCCATCTGGAGAATCTGCACTTGGTCTTTCAACTGTAAAGGTTACTGAGTTCCACTGACCTGGTTTGACAGTTAATGGTGCGTCTGTGTATCTATCATAAAATTGATCGCCGTTTTGATCGCGACCCTCAATCAAGGCAACGTTGTTGTAAACAGCCATGGTGAAATATTCATTTCGAACCGTATCACTTGAGACTGAGAAAAGGTTGTAAAATGCTGGCGCAGAAGCATCTGGTTTGAACTCCATATGAACGGTCGCATTTTGAAGTTGTTTCAGTTTGCCCAATTGCTCTGTCAGATCAATTCTATTGCTATTTGCAGCATTAGTCTCTACATCTTCCTTTTCAAGAACAGTATTGACATTTTCCAACTCTCTAGCATAGTAATCACGTGGAAGCGCAGCTGGATCTTTTTCGGTTCCTCTAGTTGCTTCTGCCGTTTCTGCCGTTTCTGCTGTTACAGTTGCCTCTGCCGTTGCAGTTGTCTCTGTTCCAGTATGTGCTTCTGTAGATGCATGTGTGACTGTATCTACCCCATTAGACTCTGTCGCACTCTTTTCAGTATCTACTGCTTTTTCTGCCTGATCCTTCTCTACTCCTAGTTCTGTTGTTTCCTTATTGGTAGTTGTTGCTTCTTGTGCTAATACCGGCGATGCACCAAAAACAACTGCTCCAATCACTACTGAAGCGGCTCCTACTGTAAATTTGCGAATTCCGTATCGTTGTTTTTTTTCAAAATGACTATGTTTCATTTCTTTTCCTTTCACCTCGAAAATAAAGCGCTTTCTTTTTTGCTTAAAATTTTTAGCCATCTGACTAAATGACAAAAATTACTTTTTCACGAATGGTTACACTCGCTCTTTCAAAATTTCTCTCACTTAACGACCCATCGTTAACTAGAGTCTCCCACTCCTTTCAAATTTTATCTTACTCTCATTATATAATAAATCCTCCCCTTTTAAGAGAGATTGAAACAGAACAGATTATACTTTCAGTTTTTAAAATATAAACCAATATATCTGAAACTACTTTCTGACGCTTTCTCTTTTTTCTTACAGACAATTGGTTCATTTGGTCTAATCGTATTTTTAATGAACTTTGTCCCCATCTCGATCATTCTCTCTCAATCATTTAGAGCCACTTCATTCAAATCAAAAGGGCCATAACCAGTCTGGCTCTATAATATTTGTAGTGGGTAAATCCCCTATAGATATTATGGAGCCTATTTTGTGTAGAAAAAAATCCCATAAGACCTATAATGAAAAGCGACCAAACCATCATTAGAAAGAATCATATGGAACAATTACATTTTATCACAAAACTACTAGACATTAAAGACCCTAATATCCAGATTCTAGATGTCATCAATTGGGATACACACAAGGAAATCGTCGCAAAACTGGATTATGAAGCTCCACCTTGTCCTGATTGCGGAAAACAAATGAAGAAATATGACTTTCAAAAACCGTCTAAGATTCCTTACCTTGAGACGACTGGTATGCCTACCAGAATTCTTCTTAGAAAGCGCCGTTTCAAGTGCTATCATTGCTCGAAAATGACGGTCGCTGAGACTTCCCTAGTCAAGAAAAATCACCAAATTCCTCGTATTATCAACCAAAAGATTGCTCAAAAGTTGATTGAAAAGACTTCTATGACTGAGATTGCACATCAGCTATCCATTTCAACTTCAACTGTCATTCGTAAGCTCAATGACTTTCACTTTAAGCACGATTTTTCTCGTCTTCCAGAGATTATGTCTTGGGACGAGTACGCCTTTACCAAGGGAAAGATGAGTTTTATCGCACAAGATTTTGATCAGCTCAATATCATTACTATTCTTGAGGGAAGAACACAAGCTATCATCCGCAATCACTTTCTGCGCTACGATAGGGCTGTTCGCTATCAGGTGAAAATCATTACTATGGATATGTTTAGTCCTTACTATAACTTGGCTAAACAGCTTTTTCCTAATGCAAAAATTGTACTTGATCGTTTCCACATTGTTCAGCACTTAAGCCGAGCTATAAGTCGGGTTCGTGTCCAAATCATGAATCAATTTGAGCGAAAATCTCATGAATACAAGGCTATCAAACGCTACTGGAAGCTCATCCAACAGGATAGCCGTAAACTGAGTGATAAACGTTTTTATCGTCCTAATTTTCGCATGCACTTAACAAATAAAGAAATTCTAGACAAGCTTTTGAGCTATTCAGAAGACTTGAAACACCACTACAATCTCTATCAGCTATTACTTTTTCACTTTCAGAATAAGAAACCAGAGAAATTTTTCGGACTCATTGAGGACAATCTGAAGCAGGTTCATCCTCTTTTTCAGACTGTCTTTAAAACCTTCCTCAAGGATAAAGAAAAGATTGTCAACGCCCTTCAATTATCCTACTCCAATGCCAAATTGGAAGCAACGAATAATCTTATCAAACTTATCAAGCGTAATGCCTTTGGTTTTAGGAACTTTGACAACTTTAAGAAACGAATTTTCATCGCTCTGAATATAAAAATGGAGAGGACAACGATTGTCCTCTCCAGATCTTATAGTCAATGAAAATCAAAGAGCAAACTAGGAAGCTAGCCGCAGGCTATACTTGAGTACGGCAAGGTGAAGCTGACATAGTTTGAAGTTGATCTTCGAAGAGTATTAGCTTTTATTCAACCCACTACAGTTGACAATGAGCCCAAAAAAGAAGCCACAAAGTGACTTCTTTTAAAGTGACGGTAAATTATTCTTCACCTTTGTTTTTCTTAATGATTTCTTCTTGTACTGACTTAGGTACATCTTCGTAGTGGTCGAATACCATCATGAATGTACCACGTCCTTGTGATGCAGAACGAAGAACTGTTGCGTAACCGAACATTTCAGCAAGTGGAACGTAAGCACGAACGATTTGGCTGTTACCGTGTGCTTCCATACCATCTACACGTCCACGACGAGCAGTTACGTGACCCATAACATCACCAAGGTTTTCTTCTGGAACAGTGATTGTTACAAGCATCATTGGTTCAAGGATAGCTGGTTGTGCAGTCTTAGCAGCTTCTTTAAGTGCAAGAGATGCAGCGATCTTGAAGGCAGTTTCAGATGAGTCGACATCGTGGTATGAACCATCGTAAAGCTTAGCTTTAACGTCAACCATTGGGTAACCAGCAAGAACACCGTTAGCCATAGATTCTACCAAACCTTTTTCAACCGCTGGGATAAATTCACGAGGAACCACACCACCGACGATTGCGTTTTCGAATTCGAATCCTTTACCTTCTTCGTTTGGAGTAAATTCAATCCATACATCACCGAATTGACCTTTACCACCAGACTGACGTTTGAAGAATCCACGTGCTTGAGTAGAAGCGCGGAATGTTTCACGGTAAGATACTTGAGGAGCACCTACGTTAGCTTCAACTTTGAACTCACGACGCATACGGTCAACAAGGACGTCAAGGTGAAGCTCACCCATACCAGAGATAACTGTTTCACCAGTTTCAACGTTAGTTTCAACGCGGAATGTTGGATCTTCTTCAGCCAATTTTTGAAGGGCGATACCCATCTTGTCTTGGTCTGCTTTAGATTTTGGCTCAACCATCAATTGGATAACTGGTTCTGGAACGTTGATTGACTCAAGGATGATTTTCGCTTTTTCATCTGTCAATGAGTCACCAGTTGTAGTATCTTTCAAACCAACGGCAGCAGCGATATCACCTGAGTAAACAGTGTCGATTTCTTGACGGCTGTTAGCGTGCATTTGAAGGATACGTCCGATACGTTCACGTTTACCTTTAGAAGTGTTCAATACGTAAGAACCTGATTGAAGAACACCTGAGTATACACGGAAGAATGTCAAACGACCTACGAATGGGTCAGTCATGATCTTGAAGGCAAGAGCTGCGAATGGCTCTTCGTCAGATGCTGGACGAGTTTCTTCTTCATCTGTATCTGGGTTGATACCTTTGATTGCTGGGATATCAAGTGGGCTTGGAAGGTAGTCGATAACCGCATCAAGCATCAATTGAACACCTTTGTTCTTGAAGGCAGAACCACACAATACTGGGAAGAATTCAACGTTGATAGTTGCTTTACGGATAGCAGCTTTCAATTCTTCGTTAGTGATTTCTTCACCTTCAAGGTATTTCATCATCAAGTCTTCATCAGTTTCAGCAACTGCTTCAACCAATTTTTCACGGTATTCTTGAGCTTGGTCAAGGTATTCAGCTGGAATATCTTCTTCAAGGATATCTGTACCAAGGTCGTTAGTATAGATTTCAGCTTTCATCTTGATCAAGTCAATGATACCACGGAAGTCATCTTCAGCACCGATTGGCAATTGAATTGGGTGTGCGTTCGCTTGAAGACGGTCGTGAAGTGTGCTTACTGAGTAAAGGAAGTCAGCACCGATTTTATCCATTTTGTTGGCAAATACGATACGTGGAACTCCGTACTCAGTTGCTTGACGCCAAACTGTTTCAGTTTGAGGCTCAACACCTGATTGTGAGTCAAGAACTGTAACCGCACCATCCAATACACGAAGAGAACGTTGTACTTCGATTGTGAAGTCCACGTGTCCTGGTGTGTCGATGATGTTTACGCGGTGATTGTTCCATTGAGCTGTTGTCGCAGCAGATGTGATAGTGATACCACGTTCTTGCTCTTGCTCCATCCAGTCCATTTGTGACGCACCTTCGTGAGTTTCACCAATTTTGTGGATTTTACCAGTGTAGTAAAGGATACGCTCAGTTGTAGTTGTTTTACCAGCATCGACGTGAGCCATGATACCGATATTACGAGTTTTTTCAAGTGAAAATTCGCGTGCCATGAGGTTTGTTTCTCCTATATTTTTTTATTTCTATTCTATTATAACACGATTTAATAAAAACGGATAGGCAGGACCTACCCGTTCTCAATGTTTATCTTGTTATTGTTGGTTTCAACTTGTAGATAAGTTGAGTTGAACTTGAGCTAAAGTTAATTAACCGATATTAGCTCAATTGAAACCGGGCTAAAGTTAATTAGCCGATTTGAGCCGGAACGGGATGCTGTGTGAAAAAGATAAACTTCCTTGTATTCGTCGAATACTGCGTCAGTTTCCTATTTTCACTTTGCACCCTTGCCGTTCCTAGCATCATGATCTTACCAACGGAAGTGTGCGAAAGCACGGTTAGCTTCAGCCATGCGGTGAGTGTCTTCACGTTTCTTAACTGCTGCACCAGTGTTGTTAGCAGCATCCAAGATTTCTTTTGCAAGACGGTCTTGCATTGTGTGTTCACCACGAAGGCGAGCGATTGTTACCAACCAACGAAGTCCAAGTGTTGTACGACGTTCTGGACGAACTTCAACTGGGACTTGGTAGTTTGATCCACCAACACGACGTGCACGTACTTCAAGTACAGGCATGATGTTTTCCATAGCTGTTTCAAATACTTCAAGTGCATCGTTACCAGTAGCTTCTTTGATTTGTTCAAAAGCACCGTAAACGATTGAAGCAGCTGTACCACGTTTACCGTCAAGCATAACGCGGTTGATAAGACGAGTAACTAATTGTGAATTGTAAAGCGGATCTGGCAATACGTCACGTTTTGGAGCTCTATTTTTACGACTCATTTCTCTTTATCCCCTTTCCTTATGCTTTTTTCGGACGTTTAGTACCGTATTTAGAACGGCCTTGTTTACGATCGTTAACACCTGCAGTATCAAGTGCACCACGGACGATATGGTAACGTACCCCTGGAAGGTCTTTTACACGTCCACCGCGAAGAAGCACCACGCTGTGCTCTTGCAAGTTGTGTCCGATACCTGGGATGTAGGCAGTAACTTCGATAAGGTTGCTCAAACGTACACGAGCAAATTTACGAAGGGCAGAGTTAGGTTTTTTAGGTGTCATTGTTCCAACACGAGTTGCAACACCACGTTTTTGTGGTGAAGAAACGTTTGTTTGAACTTTTTTATGACTATTGTAACCAACGTTCAAAGCTGGTGATTTAGATTTTTCTACTTTTGATTTACGCGGTTTGCGAACCAATTGGTTAATTGTAGGCATCTACATTCTCCTGTGTTTTTTTTATTTTTGGTGATGATACACTTGGTGACAGCTATCATCTGTGTGTACTTTTGCAACATTTGTCAGCACGTCCCTGTACACTCTTGAGAGACCAAAAGTAAAAAGTACCGTCTATTATTGTACCACTTTTTTTCTATTTTTGTCAATATATTTCTTCTTATTTTTTGACTTCTTTACTCTAAAAATTCTATGAGAACGGTCACCTACCAGATAGACTCTTCAATCGACCACATAGACAAAGCTTCTTGTAATTGCCAAGAAAATGGTGTTTAATAGATTTGTAAGTAAGAGATCTCTATTACAACTTTACAAAGGAGAAAATATGAAAGTCAGACTTGACATTGATCAACAATATGCAGAAGAACAAATCATCATAGAAGCACCATCTTTGTCCCCTAGAGTTCAAAAAGTTCAAGACTTTGTTCAATCACTGGATCAAAAAGAAACTCTTAAAGGAAAATTTCAAGATCAGCTTTATCTCATTGAAGTCGGTACTATTCAGCGCGTTTATATTGAAAACCGTAAAGTGTTGGCTGAAACGGATATTAGAACCTACACTCTAGACATTCGCCTTTACCAAGCGAGTGAAATTCTACCTGCTTCCTTTATCCAAATTTCCCAATCGGAAATTGTCAACATTGATGCTATCAGTCATCTAAAACTAACCTCTAACGGCTTGATTGAAATCTATCTTAAAAACGACAGTTTTACATACTCATCCCGCCGTTACCTCAAAACCATTAAGGAGAAATTAGAACTATGAAAAAACAAATTTTCCACGATGCCACAACTGGTATCCTCATCGGCCTCATCCTATCTATTATCTTTTCTTTTATCTATTCACCAAGCAACTATGCACCACTTAGCCCCAACTCTTTGATTGGTCAATTCATAACCCAACAACAGGTACATGGCGCTCTAGTTTTGCTCTACTGTTCTATCATCTGGGCAGCTATCGGAGTTCTCTTTAGTTTCGGCAGTCGTCTATTCACTCAAGACTGGAGTCTTCTTCGTGCTACTGTCACTCACTTTTTCCTTATGTTGCTAGGTTTTGTTCCTTTAGCAATCCTAGCTGGTTGGCTCCCTCTCCACTGGACTTTCATCCTTCAGCTTATACCAGAGTTTGCAATCGTATATCTCATCATCTGGACGATTCTTTATAAAAGAGAATCAAAGAAGGTTGCCCACATCAATCAACTATTGGCTCAGAAAAAATAATACAACAGAAACCCACTCAGTCTTTTGAGTGGGTTTTGACTTATAATTTTTGCTTCAGCTCTAACAAGAGATTCATGGCCTGCATCGGTGTCATATTGTACACATCTACTTTAGCCAATTCTGCTAGAATAGGATTTTCTTCCGCCGAGTCAAATAGGGAAATTTGTTCAGAGACTGTATTCGTTTGTCTCATTGGAACAGGACTCTCTGTTCCCTGGCTCTCTAATTGAGTTAAAATCGCATCTGCCCTTGCTAGTAAGTCTACTGGTAAACCCGCAATCTTAGCAACATGAATCCCGTATGATTTATCTGCCGGTCCTGGTTCTATCTTATGAAGGAAAGTGACCTGGCCATTTTGCTCAAGCGTAGCCACGTGAACATTTACTAGATGTTCAAGACTAGCTTCCAGACTGGTTAATTCATGGTAGTGAGTCGCAAAAAGAGTCTTGGCTCCAATATGCTCATGGATGTACTCGATGATGGCCTGAGCCAAGGCCATGCCATCATAGGTTGCCGTTCCACGTCCTAGCTCATCAAAGAGAATGAGGGATTTCTCAGTCGCATGCGCAATGGCATTATTGGCTTCCATCATCTCTACCATAAAGGTAGACTGGCCTGAAACCAAGTCATCTGCCGCCCCGATACGGGTAAAAATAGCATCAAAGATTGGCAAGCGAGCACTTTCTGCAGGCACATAAGAACCCAGCTGGGCCATAACTGCTGTCATGGCTAACTGTCGCATGTAGGTTGACTTCCCGCTCATATTAGGCCCTGTAATCAGCTGGATGCTAGTCTCTTCACCCATTTGGATACTATTGGGAATATAGGTTTGGGCTCCCATGACCTTTTCAACAACAGCGTGACGACCTTTTTGAATGTCAATTCGTGAATCCTCTCCGAACTCTGGCCGAATCAAGTGCTGATTTTCTGCTACCACTGCCAAACCTTGTAAGACATCGACAGTAGCGATTCCTTGGGCTAGGGCTTGCAGGCGTTGGATATACTTGCCAACCTCCTCACGGATCCGCATAAAAATTTCGTATTCAAGATTGGCTGATTTCTCACGCGCTTCTAACATTTCTCCTTCGATACGAGCCAACTCCTCTGTCCCAAATCGTTCAGAGTTTTTTAGCGTAGCCTTACGGAAAAAGTGGGCTGGTACGTTACCAAGCTGCGAATTGGTCACATGGAAATAGTAACCATCTTTTTTATTGTAATCAATCTTAAGAGTATTGATCCCAGAGTTTTCTCTTTCCTTGGCTTCAATTTCAGCAATCCAGCTGGTTCCTTCTCTCAACACACGACGATACTTGTCCAAGGTCTCGTCAAAACCAGTCCGAATAATACCACCTTCGGTAATCACATGAGGAGCCTCAGGAGCAATGGCTGCGCTAATGAGATTTTCCAACTCAGGAATAGGATCTAATTGTTCAATCAGATAGGCAAGAGCTGGTTGCTCCATTCCTTCTAAAATTGCTCGAATTCGTGGAACACTTCCCAAGGTAGTCGCTAATTGCAAGAGGTCTTTAGGATTACTTTTCCCAAAAGACACACGACTAGCCAGGCGCTCAATATCGTAGACTCCCTTTAGGCTTTCTGTCAAATCACTACGTTCAAAGAAATAATCCAGAAAGACCTGTACAACCTCCTGACGTTCAAGGATACGATCCTTGTCAATCAAGGGACGGTGGATCCAAGAGCGCAAAAGACGCATTCCCATGGCAGTCTTAGTTTCATCTAGCAACCAGAAAAGACTCCCTTGTTTCTTGCCAGAACGAGCATTTTCTACTAGATCTAAACTAGCCTTGGTTGCATAATCCATCTGCAAGAAATCCTTAATTTCATAACGGACAACTGGCTTCAAATGGTTGAGCTCTCTCATCTGAGTCCGATGAACATACTGAAGAAGCTTACTGCTGGCAGCTTGTTCAATAGGCGCCAAGCGTGGATCCAGCAGATGTATGTCTTCAAATAATTCTTGCTCATAAGAAAGCACCAAATTCATTTGACGGCTGAGAATCTGTTCTTCCTCTTCAGTTAAGGTATAGCCGATGACAACTTCTCTTGCCTTAAGATTTCGGATTTCACCACAGACCAGGGTAAAATCCAATAAACCTGTCACATAGAAATCACCCGTCACTAAGTCCATGTATGCCAAACCAAATTGCTGACCGTCACGGTCGATGGCCACCAAAAAGTTGTTTTGACTATCTGGTTTACTGCTGTCAACGACTGTACCAGGGGTAATCACCTGCACAACCTCGCGCTTAACAACCCCTACTGCCTGCTTAGGATCCTCCATCTGCTCAGCAATGGCAACCTTGTAGCCACGCTCCACTAGGACATCAATATACTGTTGGGCAGAGTGATAAGGCACACCAGCCATGGGAATAGGATTTTCAGCATTCTTATTGCGACTGGTTAGTGAAATTTCTAGTATCTGGGCAGCATTGACTGCATCTTCGTAAAATAACTCATAAAAATCACCCATACGAAAGAGCAAAAAAGCATCTGGATATTGTTTTTTGATATCCACATACTGTTGCATGCCAGGTGATAATTTTTCTGTCATCATCCATTCTCTCCTTGTTAAAAATAGTCTTGAGAGAGACTCCCAAGACCTTATCTATCCTTCATCAAATCTAACAAACGATCTTCCATGAGTTTAGCAACATGCTGATCTCGGCAGATTACCAAGAGAGTATTGGCACCCGCAACTGTTCCTAAAATCCATTCATCCTTGTTGGCATCGACAACATTGGCTAAAACTGCGGCTTCACCCAATTTAGTGTGCAAAACTAAGGTAAACTCAGCTCTTGCTACACCTTCCAAATGATGGGACAAGAACTCAACCAGGTCAATCTTCTCTGTCTCATTTGCTAGTACATAGTAGACCTTATCATTTTTCTTAACCTTTGTCAAGCCCAGTTCGCGAAGGTCACGCGACAAGGTCGTTTGCGTCACAAAAACATTGCGTGCTTCCAACCGATCCTGGATCTCTTTTTGAGTCCCTAATTTTTCCTCAGTGATCATCTGCTTGATCAACTGATGACGTTCTCTTTTTCTCATAACATCCTCTCGAGTGAATATTTATAACATTTTACAACTATTTAATAAGAACATTATACCAAAAAAACTGAATATTTCAAAAAAATTCTTATCATTCCTCAAAATTGTGATAAAATAGAAGAAAAGTCCAAAGGAGTTTATAATGAATACAAAACAATTGATTGCTAGCGAATTGGCTAGCGTCATTGACAGCCTGGATCAAGAGGCTATTTTAAATTTACTAGAACAACCCAAAAACTCTGACATGGGAGACATCGCCTTCCCTGCCTTTACTCTAGCAAAAGTTGAGAGAAAAGCTCCACAAATGATTGCAGCAGATATCGCTGAAAAAATCAATAGCCAAGCCTTTGAAAAAGTCGTCGCTACTGGACCTTATGTTAACTTCTTCCTTGATAAAAATGCCATTTCTGCTCAAGTATTACAAGCTGTTATCACTGAAAAAGAACACTATGCTGACCAAAATATTGGTAAACAAGAAAATGTTGTTATCGACATGTCTAGTCCTAATATTGCTAAACCATTCTCTATTGGTCACCTACGCTCAACTGTTATCGGAGATAGCTTGTCACATATTTTCCAAAAAATCGGTTATCAAACAGTCAAGGTCAACCATTTGGGAGACTGGGGCAAACAGTTTGGAATGCTGATTGTTGCCTACAAAAAATGGGGCAACGAAGAAGCTGTAAAAGCTCATCCGATTGATGAACTTCTTAAACTCTACGTTCGCATCAATGCTGAAGCTGAAAATGACCCTAGCTTGGATGAAGAAGCACGCGAATGGTTCCGTAAACTTGAGAATGGAGACGAGGAAGCTCTCGCACTTTGGCAATGGTTCCGTGATGAAAGTTTGGTGGAATTTAACCGCCTTTACAATGAATTGAAGGTTGAATTCGACAGCTACAACGGGGAAGCCTTCTACAATGACAAGATGGATGCAGTTGTAGATATCCTTTCTGAAAAAGGACTTCTTGTTGAGTCAGAAGGAGCCCAAGTTGTTAATCTCGAAAAATATGGAATTGAACACCCAGCTCTTATCAAGAAATCTGACGGTGCAACTCTCTACATCACACGTGACTTGGCTGCTGCCCTTTACCGTAAAAACGAATACCAATTTGCCAAATCTATCTATGTCGTTGGTCAAGAACAATCTGCTCACTTTAAACAGCTTAAGGCTGTCTTGCAAGAGATGGGCTACGATTGGAGCCAAGACATTGTCCATGTTCCGTTTGGATTGGTAACAAAAGAAGGAAAGAAACTTTCTACTCGTAAAGGGAATGTTATCTTGTTAGAGCCAACTGTTGCAGAAGCCATCAGCCGTGCTAAAGCGCAGATCGAAGCCAAAAATCCTGAACTTGAAAACAAAAACCAAGTCGCTCATGCTGTTGGAGTTGGGGCCATTAAATTCTATGACCTTAAAACTGACCGTACAAATGGCTACGACTTCGACCTCGAAGCCATGGTATCCTTTGAAGGTGAGACTGGTCCTTATGTCCAATACGCTTATGCTCGTATCCAATCCATCTTGCGTAAAGCCGATTTCAAACCTGAAGCAGGCGCCAACTACAGTTTGAACGATGCTGAAAGCTGGGAAATCATCAAGCTAATCCAAGATTTCCCACGTATAATCAACCGTGCGGCGGATAACTTTGAACCTTCTATCATTGCTAAATTTGCAATTAGCTTAGCGCAAGCCTTTAATAAATATTACGCTCACACTCGTATCTTGGATGAAAGTCCAGAACGCGACAGTCGTTTAGCCCTCAGCTATGCAACAGCAGTTGTCCTCAAAGAAGCCCTTCGTTTATTGGGTGTAGAAGCACCAGAGAAGATGTGATTCAGTACTAACAATTGGAACTAAAGTTCCTAATTGTTAGACGCTAGCCGCTTTTATGCGGACTAGCTAACTGCTCCACTAGTTTTAGGACATCAATATTATCGATTTATGTCCTAAAACGTCGTAACTCTGACGATTTGCCTAAACGCTTCACTAATTCACCTAACCAAATAATATCGATTTGGTTAGGCTCATGTCGTAGGCTTTTAATCACTTTATTGTATTGCAGTCTAAGTAACTAACGCCAAATCCTATTCAGAGTTTGGCTAGGCGCTTCACTAGTCTTTCGATAGAAATATGATCGATTTCTACCGAAAGACGTCTCAATCTTAAAGTTACGGGATTACAGAGCGACTTAAGCAACCAATCCTAAATCTCTAGGACTTTTATTTGGTACTAGGGGCGGAGGGCATTACATCTACTATTTTAGATTAGCGATCACTTGCCTAATTTCTATATTGTCATTACTTGAAAAGCGAAAAATCTTTTTCGCTTTTCTCTTACCACCTACTTCTTTATCACTTAGGGAGAAATTTTATGAGCCAGTATGCTTATATCTTAGTTGTTATCAGTCTTCTTTTTCTCTTTCTCGTTAATAAATATGAAAAAGAGAAACTACAAAGACTCCTACAAGAGCAACTGTTAAAGGATGAAACTTTTCGCGCTACTATCAAGGAAAAGATTCAAACAACAGAAAACATCAACGATGTCATTGACTACATCAATAAAGGATATCGTTTGGGAATCATGATTGCAAAGGAAATTGTTGAAGACATCAGAAAATAAAAAAAGGATTCGAGATAGTATTTCTCGAGTCCTTTTCTATTTTTTCCTGAGAACTATGATTCCCACCAATATAACAATCCCTAGTGATGCTATAGTTCCGTATGCTGACAAACTTTCATCAAGAAATTTCTCGGAGAACTGCAGCAGAGCGATCGCTAAGAGTAGCAAGGCACTGCAAAGCATAATATCCTTGAAGCTTGGTTTGCGTTTTATATACTTTAAAAATGATTTCTGTAGTTTACTCATTTCGATTGTCCCCTTTGAAGTAAATCCTTTATCCATAGAATAAAACTCTTCCTCAGAAAATCTAGCCTCTTACAAAGCTTCTAATTCATAGAGTTCCGCAATAATCCCTGCAACCTTCTTGATATCTCCCAGCATACCACGCATCTCAAAGTCAGCTAGAACAGGGAAACCAAAGCGTTGGCTGTATTGTTTAGCCGTCAAACAGTATTGGTTGTTAAAATTACGATTGCCTGATCCTACGACACCAAAACACTTGCTGGCATTGTCACCGTAAGCGATAAAGCCCCCTACTGGAGTGGTCAAAATCTCCACATCACCATTGTCAACTCCATTGCCACCTTCTAGATAAGTCGGTAGAAAAGCGACATATGGATTGGTCATCTCAAAGAAATTCTCTCCCTCCTTGACCAAATCTTTAATATGAATTTTTTCTACTTCAATGTTCTCATACTGTTCTAATAGGTAAGCCTTCAATCGTGTTACGAAACTCTCCGTATTTCCGCTCAGACTGATATAGACTAAGGAAATTTTTTTCATTTTCTCCTCCTTTTTTGAATCATAAAAAATAACTACCAAGATTGTATCTTGATAGTTATGCTTTGTCAACTCTTAGGCAAGTTCTTCCTCTTCTTGAGTTTCTGTCAATTCTTTTTGCTGACGCCACATTTTATAGAAGACGATTGCTAGGAAGATAACATTGAGTACGATCCCCAAAATAGCTGAACCTTTGGCACCAAGCTCCGCTCCCATACGGATATTAGGGTCTGTAAAAAGTGAAACCGCATCCTGAACGCCGATAAAATTGTAGATAGAACCAACGATGGCAACGAAGACATAAGCAAGATAAGTGTAGTTAGCCAATTGAAGGTTTTTACGAATAAGGAAAACCAAAGCCACAACAACCAGAATAACAGATAAGACAACCAAGAGAATGCTGAAGATTGAATGACCATGCTCCGATACCTTAATGGTGTAAGCAACGAGCTCCTTAGCATAAGTAGCATTAACACCTGATGCTGATGTTTCTAGATTACTCATACCCTCCGCAGTAGGTACTGGAGATATGATTCCAAATAGTGACATTGCTGAGAGTAAGGCTGAAAAAATCAGTAATACCCATAGATAGATTGGTTTCTTTTTCATTAAAGCAACCCCCTTATGTTTTTTTAGTTTATTATAGCATATTTTAACAAGTAAAACAAATCCTACAAGTTTGCTTCCACCTGTTTACGGTAGGCTTTAGGAGACTTCCCACATAGTTTTCGAAAGACCTTATAGAAATAACCAACATTACTGTAACCAACTGTATAACAGATATCCTCGATACTATCATTAGTAGATAGCAAGAGCTGCTGAGCTGCCTTGATACGTTGCTTATTGAGAAGCTCTGCAAAAGTGGAATTGGTTTCCTTCTTAATCAACTGGCCCAAATAAACGGGATTGATAAAGAGATCCTTGCTGATATCCTTGAGAGAAAGCTCTTTTTGGTAATCTCTACCAATAACTTCAAGTACACTGACCACATTTTCATTCATGCGGTATTGGCCGAAGAAGGATGTCAAGGTTTCCTTGGTATAAGCGACTAGGTCCTCAAAAGTTGTAATGGCATGGATGTTTTTGACAATATCTGTCATGTCGTCTGCCTTCAGATGTTCAAAAAGATGGAAAACATCCATGACAAACTGGGTAAAGAGCTGCTTGGTAATGGATACCCTCGGTGTGTTTTCTAAGACAATCTTCTCAAGTAAGGTCAACTCCTCGATAATCTGCTGGAGATTTCCTTGAATAATCACTCGATAGATGGGTTCGTAGTAAGAAAAGAGACTTTCAGAATGATCCAAATTGACCGAGCCATAAAAGAGAGTCTTTTCAACATCACGCTTCCACTTTTCAAAGTTGATTTGATAAGGAGCTTCAAAAGGCATGACCAATAAGCCCTCAAATTCCTGATCTGCAAGGATGATCTGCCAGTCCTGACCTAGAACATAGTAAGGAATAACAAAATCCCCTTGTTTTTCTTTTGAAAGCCCAATCCACCAGTTTTCTTTTTGGCTGAGATGAGTCTTGAAGGCTTCTTCATCGAGTTGCTGACTCAATATTTCGGGCTCATGAGATTTTTCACCAAGCTGACTGACAATCTTTTCAAGCAAGCGTTCCAGTTCAACCTTATCGACCGGTTTAACCAGATAATCAACGACATTGAGATTCATGGCTTTTTTGACATAGTCAAATTCTTGGTAGCCTGAAAGAAGGATATAGTAAGCATTTGGCAACAACTCCTTCATCTCCCCAATCATTTCAAGCCCTGTCTTGTCAGGCATATTGACATCTGAAATAACAATATCGACGGGATGTTCTCGAACGTAGTCCAGAGCATCGTCAGCATGATTGGCTGTTGCAACGACTTCCATATCCCACTTATCAAAAGGAATCAAACGTTTGAGACCTTCTGTAATCATGTACTCGTCGTCCACTAAAAGTACTTTATACATCTTTATCCTTTCTCTTCATTTTTAATGGTAATTCGATAGCGAACACCTTCTTTTTCAACAGATTCTACACTGATATCATACCGGTCACCAAAGTAGAGCACAAAGCGCTCATGCACATTGACAATCCCAATGGACTGCCGTTTCCCACTATAATCCACTGTATGTTCAAAGGTTCTTTGAGCTAATTTGTCCTGGATCTCTGCTAATTTTTCGGCAGGCATTCCACGCCCATTATCGGTTACCAAAATTTCAACATAGCCTTCTTTTTTCAAGGCCTTGATACTGATCACATTATCTGTACGTCGATGATCAACTCCATGAGCAAAATAATTCTCCACCAAGGGTTGGAGGGTGAATTTTGGAATGCGCATTTCTTCCAAGCCAGGGTCGATCTTAAATCCGTAAGCAATGGATTTTGGATAGCGAACCATACAGAGATAACTGTACTTCCGACAAAACTCCACTTCTTGCTTTAATGTTGTTTCTCGCTCATCAGAGATGTTGTTGCGCAGGAGACTACTGAATTCGTAGATAATATCCGCTAGTTCATTTTGGTTTTCCATGACCGCGTACATCCGTATAAACTCGAGGGTATTGTACATGAAATGTGGATTTATCTGAGCTTGTAGGGCGCGCATATGGGCATCTTTTTGACTCAGTTCAAGCTGGTAAATATCATGGATATTTCTCTCCAATCGGTCCAACATATCATTTGTCGTCTCAGCGATTAAAAGCAATTCCTGGTCTTTTTTCGTGAGATCAATTCTTTTTCCCTGCTCCCCTTGCGCAATATCATGGATTGTTTCCACTAGGTCAACAACCTGTGTTTGATACTTCGAAAATGTTTTTTTCAAGGTTACATATAAAATAACGATAAAGAGGAGACTCAAAGCAAGAATAAAGACAGAACTAGAGATACTACCACTAAGGACATAACCTCGCGGAACAGCAACCTGAACCTGATAACCATGAGCAGTCTCGTCTTGCAACCATTCCTCTCGATCACTTTTTTCACCTTGGTGAAACATATCCGTTTCAAAAGGAGAGGTTATGCTCACAGCAATTGGAATATTTCCTCTGGTATTGTCAATAGCCTTATAAAAAACATCGGAAGATACAGAAACATAAATAACTCCGAGAGCTTGATCCGATACTGGATCGGATACGGGAACAGCAAAACTATTAGCATCTGGCTTAAAGGCGTCTGCAGAAACCTTGTAACCACTACGATTGTCCCTAGTCGAAACATAAACTTCTGTTGAGTCTTGCAAGACAATGGCTACACCCGTTACAAAATCATTGCGCACATAAAGGTCATCAATATTTTCATAAATGGATACAGAAATATAGGGTGATGCCTTACGTTCCAGTTGCCAGTAAAAATAATCCGGTGTACTAAGGCTAAAATACTTATAAATTCCCTCGATTCGCGCTTGATTATCTACTAAACTTTGGGCTGAACGCGCTGACTCTCGATAGTAATACTCAACCTCGCTCACTGTTCGAGTCAAAACCCGCTGGGAAACCTGTCTTGCTTCTTTTTCGCGACTATCCCAGTTTACATAGGAAATCAAAAGAGCAAAACTAGCAATGATGACAATCATCACCCAGCTATAGGTTCGAAGGAGCGAATGAAGCCAAAACTGTTTCATTCTATTTGGACGCCAATTTTTCATGAATGTTTTCATAAACAGGCTCCAATAAATCACTAATAAAGAAATGCCACATACCAATCCCTACAAAAATGATAAGGGCTGGCATATAGAAGCCAATGATGGCTAACAAGACGCTACCAAGAAGAACCTTGGCCACTGCTGACAAGCTCATAAAAATTCCAATAAAGGCAAGCTTTAAGGTATTTTGATAGGATAAGTCAAAATAAACTTGCAATTTTAGAGAAACTGTATAAGCCAAAAATACCAAAGCTACCAGAAAGATATTCAGAAAAGTCGCTGCCAAGTGGATAATGGTCTGATGCGGCAATTGGATCATGAGATACAAACCATAAATCAAGATCAAGTCAAGTCCCATAAAGGTGTAGAAACTGAGATTGCTTTTAACAAAATTGCTCTTGTAAAGAGTCCAAGCCTCTTTAAAACCATAGGCACGGTAAGAATAGCCGTGTTCCGCAAATAAACTCATGAGAGTCGCACTAGCTGGCGCTATACCAAAAACCACACCTCCCGCTAGTGTCAATAACCAAAAATAAGCTGTAGCTATCATCCCCAAAAAGAAACGATGAAAGACTAGCTCAATAAAATTTCCCACGGTTTGCCTCCAAAAAAATAATCTAGAACTATTATAACATATTTCAAGCGCTCTCAAAAATAGGAGGAGAGAAAAGGCAGTGAGAGTTGAACTTGCTTCCTTTTAGAAGCAAGTTCGGAGCAGGTAGCCATCCTTGTCAAATGGCCAAATGTTAGTTTATAAAGGATAAATATAATTGTTTAATAATGTTATTTGTACTATAATAAAGATAGATAGAGATACCGATTAATGACCAAAGGAGTTTTCGGAAAAGATAAACATATTTGCAGATTAAATACTTACTATTCAACTTATTTACTGGATTAACAAAATAACGAAAGGAGTATGAATCATGACTATTTTTATTTTAAAAACTACTTTGTTTTGGGTTGCGCTTGTATTGAGTCTTTTCTCTGATAAATTGTTCAAACAACAATATGTAAAAATCGTAAAAATAATTTGCACTATAATCATGTTAGTCGTTTCATTATCATATCTGTTCTAAGTTATTTTAAGAATACAGGAATTTGTTTGTCCTGTATTCTTTTTTTCTCTATAAAATGTGCATTGATAAAAACGAATAACAAAAACACCCCCTAGCTGGGAGTGTTTTCGAGAAAAATAGCAAGATTACCTAAATTTAATTATTTAGCATCATCTTTATGAAGCATGTTTTTTACACCTTCAACGACACCTTCTACAGCATCTTTTGCATCTTCAGCAACTTCTTTCACTTTAGAAACAACTTTTTCAGCAGCTCCTTCTTTTTCAAGTTCTTTATCGCCGATCAATTTGCCAACGCCTTCTTTAACAGATCCTGCTGCTTGGTTTAATTTTTCTTCTGTAGACATAAGTATGTCCTCCTTTTATTTTTTTCTAAATTAGTAATTAGTGAACACGTGGTTCTGCTTTGGCTGCAGCGTCTTTAACAGTTTCAACGCCTTGACCAACTTTTTCTTGAACGAACTCAGCGCCTTCGCCAAGTTTTTCTTGTGCTACTGCAACACCTGAACCGATACCAGATTTCACTCTAGACAATTGTTCTGACGCGAACTCACCTGTTGATTCTGCCACGTCAGTTACACGATCTTGAAGGCTAACTGAGTCTGCTTCATGTTGTTCTTTAGTTTTGATGTCAACAACATTAACGTTAACTTCAACTACTTCTAGATCAGTCATTTTTGCAACTTCTGATACGATAACGTCTTTGATTTCCTTGTATAGAGTTGGAACGTTTTTTCTGTACTCTACGATAACGTTCAAGTCAACTGCTACTTGTTCTTTACCAACTTCAACGTTAACACCGTGTGTTACATCGTTAGTATTCACAATTTTTTCTGTAAGATTTGAGAAAAATCCGCCATCAACATGTAATAGTCCTGGAACTCTATCTAGTGAAAGGCCGATAATTTTTTGAATAACTTTATCTTCGTAAGTTAATTCTCCTCGAACATCTTTAGAAACAACATCTTGTTTTTCATTTGCATTTTTTTCTACGTTTGACATATGAAACTCCTTTATTTATTTAAATAATTCTTCTGTACATAGTATCCCAACCAAATTCCTAAAGCTCCACAAATTAAAACAAACATCGTTTTAAAGAAACCAAAGGATAGGATGAAGCAAGCTAGAATAATACCTACTACACCACATAGAATTGGGTATTGATATTTTTTAAACCATTCCATTTTTTACTTCCTTACTTTACACGACTAACAATTTTCTTAGCTGCTTTTTGAGGGTCATATTCTTTCACTGAAACTTCCAGTTTAACCTCTCGATCAATGCCAAAGAATTCTTTCAATCCTTGAGTAATTTCGTTTTGAACTACTTCAAATTTGTTAGCAATGTTATCTGAAAGAACAGTTGTACCTTCTACAGAAACGAAACATTTCTTTTTCCAAGTTTGTACTTTGATTTTAGGCTCTTTAACTAGCTTATGATCAAGAACCAAACATCTAACAAATCCTTCGATAGCTGAATTTTTTAGTTTTAATTTGTCGTCTTTAGTTCCAAGTTTTATTTCCAGATATTGTCTAGGATAAAACAGGATTACTAAGACCCATAATAAAACTAAGATAGACAGGCCTAGAAGCCCCCAAAATACATATCTAGCGAGATAATATTCAAATGATGTCTGTCGCCAGCTAGTCAATTGAATTCCTAAATCACTAACCTGGTGATAATCTATCAAAATAGGAAGGAAAATTGTCAAGATTAAAATACAGAAAATAAGTAGTAATATTTTCTTTGATTTTGACATATAAAATCCTTTCAATTAAAGCACTAAACTATAGGTTTACCCGTCAATACTAAATTTAAATCTATAGTTTATGATTGAGTAAAAAGTTAATCTTTTTTACCCAAAAGGAATGATACTACAGCGACAACAATCACCGCACCAGCAATCGATGGAATAATTGACATTCCCGCTAGAGAAGGTCCCCATGTCCCAAAAAGCGATTGGCCGACGGATGACCCAATTAAACCAGCAAAAATATTTGCAATGATTCCCATTGAACCACCTTTTTTAGTAATTGCTCCTGCAGCGAGACCGATAAAACCTCCTACAATAATGGACCACAACATAATATGCACCCTCCTTTCACAACCCCAATATATTTGGGTTAAATATAGTATATCATAATGTGAGAGCGCACACAAATTATATGCTCACGAATATATGCTTTAATAAAATTTATGTTTGATTTTAAAAAACTACACGAAAAATGTAATTATTTAGTTAATTTTTATTGAAATTGGGAAAAAGAAAAAACGCTTGAAATCAGCGTTTTTCTTATGTATTGATTCGTATTGAATGCTTACTTCACTTCTATAAAAAGATTAAATAATTTCTATTTCAGCTGTTAGAAACGTTGGTACATCAATGTTTTTAGAATGCTACATAATAAAAGGTAGAGTGAATGGTAAAGTAGTAAAAATAGTTGTTATCCTAGTTGATTAAAAAAATCTCTGATTTCCTCATCTTTTATAAAATAATATATAATTTTCCCCTCTCTTCTAGTATCCAAGATGTTTTGATTGGCTAGTTTACGAAGATGGTGGGAGGCAGATGCCATACTGAGATTTAGTAAACAGGCTATATCACAGACACAGAGTTCTTCAACAGCAAGGAGATAAAAGATGATATTTATCTGTTTATTATTGGTAAACTTTGATAAAATACGAAGTGATTTTTGGACTTTTTCCTTTTCAAGGTAGTTCGTTGCGGTTGTAACATTTTGTTGATTTATAATATTCACTTGGCAGATACTATCTTTTTTCATAATTTTTTCTCCTAGCCGAACACAGTCCTTAGCATGTCAAAGCTGTTGTTTTCAATCAGGATATACATCCCCAATCCTAAATAAACAACGGCAATAAACCATCTGCTATATTTTTCCAAAGTTTCTCCAACAGAAGGGACTTGTGCCAATTTTTGGGCAGAAAAAACCAAGAGATAAATCATGACTAGAAAAGTAAGTAAAGCCACTATCAAATTCGTTAAATTTAAGGTAATAAAATATGGGACAAAAACACCAATATTGTCAGCACCACAACTTGCAAAAGTAATCATAGCGACTAGAAAAATCAGGTTTTTATCATCTTTGCGCAAACCATCTTTTGCAATAGCTTCTCCATCAGAATCTCCTAAAAGCAAAACTTTGAGTCCTAGGAAAATTGGAATCAAACCGAGCAAACCTAAAATCTCTTTACTAGGAATATAATTTAAGACAAATGCAAAAAGTAAACTTAGCAATATTAGACTAACAGAGCCTAGAAATTGTCCTAAATAGATGTTAATAATGTCTTTTCTGCTTTTTCTTTTGGCAAAAAATAACATTAGGATAATAAGTAAGTCTACGGCTGTCCCAGAATACAGGATTATTGAAGTAACAACATTTTGAATCATAAAATACCTCATTCAAATATATTTTTGAATGTATTTTAACATTAAACTTTGTAGATGTCAACTTCAGCTCCATCAAAATATAGATAAGAAGGTAGTGTACCAAACATTAAAAAGCCCTGCCATCGAAATGATAGCAGGGCTTAATTTCAATATCTAAATGATATATTTATCTAAAAAAGGTAGAGATTGAACTGAAATATAGTGAAATGTATTGAAATTGGAAAAAAGAAAAAACGCTTAAAATCAGCGTTTTTCTTATGTATTGATTCGTATTGAATGCTTACTTCACTTCTGTAAACACAACGTGTTTGCGAAGTTTTGGTGAGTATTTCTTCAATTGAAGACGGTCTGGAGTGTTACGTTTGTTTTTAGAAGTAAGGTACAAGCGTTCACCAGATTCTTTGTGTTCAAGTGTAATATTTACGCGCATGGTATCTCCCTTCTATTATTCAGCTGATGCAGCTTTAGCGATCTTACGTCCTTTGTAGTATCCTTTAAGTGATACACGGTGTGAACGTGAGTAATCTCCAGTAGTTTCGTCAAAGTTTACAGATGGAGCTGTTACTTTGTAGTGTGTACGACGTTTGTTTTTCTTCGCTTTTGAAGTGCGACGTGCAGGTACTGCCATTTTGATTTCTCCTTTTAAGATATAAATTCAGTTAGGTTTGATTTTCATCAACTTTAATAGTATATCAAAACTTTTTTGTAAAGTAAAGTTACTTGACAAAAAAAAGATAAAAAAATTTTCCTATCCACTATTCTGGATAGGAAAATAGATTAAATATCAATCTCGAAGGGTTCATCAATGGTTTCTGAGACGTATTTCCCGTCTTTTTTCCGTTGCTTGACACATTCTGTAAGGAGATATTCAATCTGCCCGTTAACTGATCGGAAGTCATCCTCTGCCCATGATGCGAGTGCAGCATATAACTTTGCCGAAAGTCGAAGGGGGATTTGCTTTTTTTTAGCTTCTGCCATTTTTAATAAAGGCTTCCTGTATTGACAATTGGTTGTGCATCATGATTGCCACAGAGAACGACTAGGAGATTTGAAACCATAGCAGCTTTTCGTTCTTCGTCAAGTTCTACTAATTCTCCTTCATTGAGACGTTCTAGTGCCATTTCAACCATTCCTACAGCGCCATCAACAATCATCTTACGTGCATCAATAATGGCTGATGCTTGTTGACGTTGAAGCATGACGGCAGCAATTTCTGGAGCGTAAGCTAGGTAAGTAATACGTGCTTCAAGGATTTCCAAACCAGCGTCCTCTACACGACTTTGGATTTCTTCACGAATGCGACTAGCTACAATCTCGCTAGAGCCTCGGAGGCTGCCTTCATCTGCTTGCCCATCACCTGTAGTATCCACATTCGGAGACACATCGTAAGGATAGATGCGGACAATATTACGAAGGGCGCTATCACACTGCAATGACAGATATTCTTTATAGTTATCAACGTTGAAGACTGCTTTGGCTGTATCGACAACTCTCCAAGTTACCGCGATACCGATTTCTACGGGATTCCCTAAGCAATCGTTAATCTTTTGACGGGAATTGCTCAAAGTCATAACCTTGAGTGAAATCTGTTTCTTGCCAATTTCAAGATTTACGTCATTACCATTTGATGATTTCATCCCTGAAAAAGGGGATTTCGTGCTAACGTCACCACTTTGACCAAGTCGAGTGTGGATTGCAGGATTGACCGCTATGCTGAAGGGATTGACAAAGTAAAAACCAGGTTCTTTGATGGTCCCAGTATAGTTACCAAAGAGGGTCAAAACCAGTGCTTCCTGAGGTTTGACAACTTTTAAACCAGCATGAGCTAGTGCTGAAATTAAGATTAATAAAAGCCCGATAATAATTCCAAAAATGTTTTCCGAACCAGCACCCATTATAAATATAAGGAAACCAAGTACGAGTGCCAACTCAATGAGTACCAATGCTACTACACCATTTGGTTTTGAATTGATTAGTTTTTCAGTCATCAGAATGATCTCCTGTGTTTGATATCTAAATGATATCACTTTAATTTTAAATGTCAACAAAAATATGCAATCTTTTTTAAGAAGATTTCAATGGTTTGAATTGTCTGAAAATTCAAGAATTTTCTTCTGTTCATTGTTTTTAAAATGTGCTATAATGGTAAGAACTGAAATGGGAGGGAACTTAATGACAGAATTAGATAAACGTCACCGCAGTAGCATTTATGACAGCATGGTTAAATCACCAAACCGTGCCATGCTTCGTGCGACTGGTATGACAGATAAGGACTTTGAAACACCAATTGTGGGAGTCATTTCGACTTGGGCAGAAAATACACCATGTAATATCCACTTGCATGACTTCGGTAAGCTTGCAAAAGAAGGTGTCAAATCTGCTGGTGCTTGGCCGGTTCAATTTGGAACCATTACGGTAGCAGACGGGATTGCCATGGGAACGCCTGGTATGCGCTTCTCTCTAACGTCACGTGATATCATTGCGGATTCTATCGAAGCTGCTATGGGTGGTCACAACGTGGATGCCTTTGTGGCTATCGGTGGCTGTGACAAGAACATGCCTGGTTCTATGATTGCTATTGCCAATATGGATATCCCAGCTATTTTCGCTTACGGTGGTACTATCGCCCCTGGAAAACTGGATGGCAAAGACATCGACTTGGTTTCTGTATTTGAAGGAATCGGTAAGTGGAACCACGGTGATATGACAGCTGAGGATGTGAAACGTCTGGAATGTAATGCCTGCCCTGGCCCTGGTGGTTGTGGTGGTATGTATACTGCTAATACCATGGCGACAGCTATCGAAGTTCTCGGTATGAGTTTGCCAGGTTCTTCATCTCACCCAGCTGAATCAGCTGACAAGAAAGAAGACATCGAAGCAGCAGGACGTGCTGTTGTTAAGATGCTGGAGCTCGGTCTCAAACCATCAGATATCTTGACTCGTGAAGCCTTTGAAGATGCCATTACTGTGACTATGGCTCTAGGTGGTTCTACAAATGCCACTCTTCACTTGCTTGCTATTGCCCACGCAGCTAATGTTGACTTGTCACTTGAGGACTTTAATACCATCCAAGAACGTGTGCCTCACTTGGCCGATTTGAAACCTTCTGGTCAGTATGTCTTCCAAGACCTTTACGAAGTTGGTGGTGTGCCTGCGGTTATGAAGTATTTGCTGGCAAATGGCTTCCTTCACGGAGACCGTATCACATGTACTGGTAAGACTGTTGCTGAAAACTTGGCTGACTTTGCAGACCTCACACCAGGTCAAAAAGTTATCATGCCACTTGAAAATCCAAAACGTGCAGATGGTCCGCTTATCATCTTGAACGGTAATCTTGCTCCTGACGGTGCAGTTGCCAAGGTGTCAGGTGTTAAGGTTCGTCGTCACGTTGGTCCAGCCAAGGTCTTTGACTCTGAAGAAGATGCTATCCAAGCTGTCTTGTCAGATGAAATCGTTGATGGCGATGTTGTCGTTGTTCGTTTCGTTGGACCTAAGGGTGGTCCTGGTATGCCTGAGATGCTCTCACTTTCTTCAATGATCGTTGGTAAAGGCCAAGGAGACAAGGTTGCCCTCTTGACAGATGGACGCTTCTCTGGTGGTACTTATGGTCTGGTTGTCGGACATATCGCCCCTGAAGCTCAGGATGGTGGACCGATTGCTTACCTTCGTACAGGTGATATCGTTACGGTTGACCAAGATACCAAAGAAATTTCCATGGCCGTATCGGAAGAAGAACTTGAAAAACGCAAGGCAGAAACAACCTTGCCACCACTCTATAGCCGTGGTGTCCTTGGTAAGTATGCCCATACCGTATCTTCTGCATCACGCGGTGCCGTTACAGATTTCTGGAATATGGAACAATCTGGTAAAAAATAACTAGAAAATAAGCAGTCGCTAAATGACTGCTTTTTCTAGTTATTTGTATTTTCTCATAGAATGTTATAAAATCTTTGCTCTAACTATGATTACAAAGGAGAAACAATGTTTTCACAAAATACAGGAATTATGCTCTACGTAGATGATGTAGCAGTGGAGAGAGACTTTTGGTCTGCCATTGGATTTGAAGTTTTTAACCAACCAGAAATAATGGAATTTGAAACTTTTGAGATGAAACCTCACGCTGACAGTACGCTGACTTTCACTATCTATGCTAAGGATTTTATTCGTCAAGTATCACCGGAGGTAGTTGATATGAAACCCAGCCTACTCTTTGAGTCAGCAGATCTTCACGGTCTTCATAAACGCCTAGCTGCAGTGACTGATACCACTAGTTCGATCAATACTCAACCTTTCCCTAACTTTAACTTTGCAAATCCAAACGAACACTATTTTGCAGTTAGAGGAATCTAATAACAAAAAGGAGGTTGGGACAAAAAATCCCTACCTCACTTTTTATTAGCAATTAAACTTTGACGCGGTAGCTGATTGAACTTTTTGTTCGTCTTTTAGACTCCAAAAAGCTCCTAATCATCCTCGCGGGGCTGGGACTACGAAATCGAGACTTTGTCTATCGATTTCTGTCCCACCGCCTCTTGTATTTTAGCGTGGAGGAAGTCCTAGCGCTATACGTCCATAGCGACTGATGCGTGTAATCTTCCAGGCAGGTGACCAGGTAACTTCAACCCTAACATCCTCAATTCCTTCAATCTGTTTCAGACCTGCCACAATTTCAATAGGTAAACTTTCTGCACAGTCACAGGCTGTATCGGTGAAGGTCATGACAATTGTACAAAGACCAGCCTCGTCCAAATGAATCTCGTAAATCAAGCCAAGATTATAGACATCTAATTCCACATCTGTATCGTAAACTTTTTCTAGCTTGTCAATGATCTGATTTCCTAATGCTAAAGCACGGTCATTAATCTTGATGTCTTCTCTCATTGCATTCCCTCCATTTTCTGACTGCACCTATTTTCTCATAATTCTGACAATTTCGCAAGTTTTTCCCAATCAAGACGTGATCCGCCATAAAAACGAAAGCCTAGAGATTGCCATAGTTGGGCCAAACTACCCAAAAATCTAATAAGCTAGAGTAAGACGATATTGCCATAGGTTAGAGAGAAACTTAGAGAATGAATTATTTTCTAAGAAGTACTTTCTAAAAAGAAAAAGTAGAGAACGGTCATCTCTACTTTTTAAATATTATTTTGACTTCACAGGCTTATCTGCCAAGGCCTTGATAGCTGATGCTATCGTTTCTGCGTAGAGCTTAGCACCCTCTTCTAATTTGGTATTATCACTTCCAAAGTGAACCTGGTCTGTTCCTTTCCAGATGTCTGGATGATCTTTAGACACCTGATTCCAGTCTGCAACCTCAATGTAAGGATACTTTTGAGCTACTTCACGCACATAGCTAGCATACTGTTCTACATAAGGCTGAATTGCTTGAGTTGTATCACCCTCATAAGGTGTCACAAGTACAAGTTGATGTCCCTTAGGTAGATTCGTTATCAAAGAATCGATATCAGCCTTATAATCCTCAGGGTTATTCACTCCAGTAGCAATAACAACTATTTTAGGGAGGACTTTATTCTGACTGTGGTTGAGCATAATAGCATTGGCTTGCTTGGTATTTCTGCTTACTTGACCATCTGTCTGAGCGTCTGGTAGAACCTCTTTAAGTCCAGCTGTTGCACGCAAGGTTACAGAATCTCCGATGATGGATACACCTTCAGCAATATTGTAGCGACTGGCTTCTGCTTGATCCGCCATGGTTTTTGTACGGGTAATATTGGTTTGAGCTTGATTGAGGCCATTTACCATCAAATCCGTTTCAAAAGCACCGACTTGGGGAGCTATGAGCATCACAATCAGTGTCAGCAAGCTAAGAAAACCGACGCTACCCGCAAAGATTGGTTGAATATGCGGAATTTCTTTTACCCTTTGCAATAAGCTAGTGTTCTTCCCGGCAATGAAAGGTTCAATCACATAGAAAGAAAGACTTGCAAAGAGATAAGAAAAGATAGTGGTGAGAATCACTGCCGGTAGGTTGCTCATCAACTGAGAGAAAATGATATAAAACGGCCAGTGGAAAAGATAAACGGCATAGCTCGTATCAGCTAAGAAGCTAATTACCTTGGGTTCTTCAATCGTCGGAGTTTTCTCATGTAATACTCGTGCTGCAACGATCATCAGAAGGGCAGCTAAACTTGCCAACAAGAAGCCAAGCAAGTAGGCAAAGAGATAATTGAATTTCACAAAGAAGGTCAATAAGAGTAAAACTCCGAGACCAGCCCCAAATACTAGCAAGGTCTGCTTCAAGTCTAGGGTTTGATTCAAACGTTTGAGAAGAGGTGTCGTATGACGAACTCCTATCAAGGTCGCAAGCACACTTCCTAAAAAGAATGGATAAACATGAGTCAAACTTGAAAAGTAAAGCGTTGAGTATGAGCTAACGATAAAGCTACCAATAAACATTGAAAGAAAGCTAACGACGAAGGTAGCTGAAGATAGTAGAAAAACCATTCCCCGTAGTTGCCCACCTGTTTTGGCTTGCTTAGACATGAGCCAAACTGCCAAGCCCCACAAGATATAGTAATGAACTTCAACCGCTAAACTCCAGTTGTGAACAAAGAGGTGAGGGATAAATTGAGATTCATAACTTCCTCCTGTCAGCATTTCATAGAAGTTAGTCATAAAACCAAGGACACCAGCAATCTGACCACCGATTCCTGCCACATAATCCTGTCGAACCAAGAAAGTAAAAGGCATAACGACCAGGATCATCAAGACGACTGGGGGAAAAATCCGATAGAAGCGTCTTCTAAAAAATCCTAGGATATCGATTTTCCCTTTTTGTCCAAATTCTTCTAACAGGAGTGACGTAATTAGGAAACCTGAGAAGGTGAAAAAGACATCAACCCCGAAGAAACCTCCTGGAAAAACCGTCTGAAAGAAATGGTACAAGAGCACCAAGAGTAAGCCTGTAATCCTGATCAAGGAAAACCATTTAATACGCATACGAGTTTATTCTCCGTTCATTAGAGTAGTAAAAAACCATCTAATGTTCATTCCATACTACCTTTATTTTATCAAAAAAAGAAGAAAAATCCTAAGAGAAAACTTAGGATTTCAGCTTTAGATTGATAATCTTAGAAATTACGACCTGATTTATTGTAGCCATATTTTTCAACAAAATGCTCACGGAATTCCAAGAGATTGTCATCCATAATAGCCTGACGAACCTGCTTCATAAGATTGAGCAAGAAGTAGAGGTTATGATAACTTGTCAAGCGGATACCAAAGGTTTCGTCAGCCTTGAGCAAGTGACGAAGGTAGGCACGGGTGTAGTTCTTACATGTGTAGCAATCGCACTCAGGATCAAGTGGGGTAAAGTCCTCCGCAAACTGGGCATTCTTGACAACCAAACGTCCTTGGCTAGTCATACAAGTTCCGTTACGAGCGATACGAGTCGGCAAGACACAGTCAAACATATCGACCCCACGAATAACCCCATCAATCAAGCTATCTGGCGCTCCTACTCCCATCAAGTAGCGAGGTTTGTTTTCAGGAAGGAGTTGAGTGGTGAAGTCCAAAACTGCGTTCATCTCTTCATGAGTTTCACCTACTGCCAACCCTCCGATAGAGTAGCCTGGGAAGTCCATGCTGACAAGGTCATGAGCTGACTGACGACGAAGATCTTCAAATCCTGCACCTTGTACAATCCCAAACAAGCCTTGGTCATGTGGACGACGATGAGCTTTTAATCCACGCTCAGCCCAACGGCTGGTACGTTCGATTGACTTCTTCACATAATCATAAGGCTGATAAAATTGAGGACATTCGTCAAAGGACATCATGATATCTGAGCCTAGATTGTTTTGGATAGAGATGGCTTTTTCAGGTGAAAGGAACATCTTGGAACCATTGAGGTGGTTCTTGAAGGTTACCCCTTCTTCAGTAATATTTCGGCTATCAGCCAATGAATATACCTGGAAGCCACCACTATCTGTCAAGATAGGCTGATCCCAGTTCATGAACTTATGAAGCCCACCTGCTCGAGCAATCAACTCATCTCCAGGACGTAGCCACAAGTGATAGGTGTTAGAGAGGATAATCCCTGACCCCATCTCTTTCAATTCTTCTGGCGACTGAGTCTTGACCGTTGCTTGAGTCCCTACTGGCATAAACATAGGGGTTGGGAAGGTTCCGTGTGGCGTGATAATCTCACCCAGACGAGCTCCCGTGTGTTTTTCTTTTTTAATCAATCGATATTTGATTGGCGAATCTGACATTTTTTACCTCCGAAGCTGGGAAAGACAGTCCCGGTTCTTACTTTGTGCCCAAGGGCATACTGTATGATTCTATCAAAAAAAACAGGAACTGTCACGAACTATGGTATAATGAAAGAATGAAATACCCAAAAATTGATTTAAAAGAAGTTCGTCAACAAGCTAAACAGTTTCAAGCTGAACATCCACGTTTATTGCTTGTCTTTTTATTACCAAGCATTTTCTTGATTCTATCCAGCTTCATAAGTCCGTTATCCCTACTTGATGAGGGAATTCTTGATCAATCCTTCTTTACTTTTTTGATGAGCTTGATCCAGTCCTCACTCTTTCCTCTAGCAGTTGGATTCACAAGTTCTATTATCCTAGCTGGTGCTCTTTTTACAACCATTAATCTTTACAGAATTTCCGAGATAGAGCTTTCTTTTAAAGATAGTCTGTCCTTACTTGACAATCGCTTCTTCACCCAGACCTTTCTGACTCTCTTGCTCAAGCGTTTCTATCTCTTTTTGTGGAGCATCCCTAATCTTTTTGGAGTCTACTTGCTCTTTTATAGCAGTGCCATGGCTCGTAAATTTGTAGAACTTCATCCCGAATTTCCAGCTGTCGACGTCACCAATTCAGATATCGAACACTTCCTACTTACTTTTGCACTTTACTTCTTTGGTAGCGTCTTTCTGATGATTTTGGGAACCATTGCCTATCTGCCGCAATACTACGCTTATTCCCAAGTAGAGCTGCTCCTTTGTGATACCCTTGCAATTGGAATTGCCAAGCCAAGTCGCGTACTCAAAACTAGTCGCTTCCTTATGAAAGGCTATAAGTTCCAACGCTTCGTACTTGATTTACAACTCCTACCATGGTATCTTCTTATCTGGATCAGCTTTGGAATTGCGAGCATCCCTTCTTTCCCTTATATCTATAGTAGTCAATTCTTCTTCTATCAAAGATTACTCGAAATCAAGCGGAGAAAAGTTTAATGTGAATGATTAAAACCAGCACCTTCAATAGAAAGTGCTGGTTATTTTTATCTCAAGAAAAGGATACTCAAGAGTGCTAGGATTGCTGGTCCGCCTTGCTTTAGAATGATTTTTTTATCTGCTGTTAAGGCACCATAAGTCGCTGCTCCTACGACAAACAACACAAAGATTGTTACGATTTCTAAGCTATGTGAGAAATAAATTCCATAAATAAGAAATACCCCAATCAAGGCATTATAAATTCCTTGGTTTTTAAACAGTGAGGTGACAGAGGGGCGAGTCAACTCTTCCTTGTCCATATTAAAGACTCGGCTGGTTGCATCTGATTGGGTTGCGATACTTTCCAAATAAAAGATATAAAAATGCTCTAGAGCAACAAGGGTTGCTAAAATAGTAGTAATGATTGACATCGTTTTCTCCTTAAAATTCAATTTTTTCTAATCCTGATACTAGTTTTGTCAACAAAGCTGTCAGGTCTTGCTGCTCAGTAGAGGATAAGATGTTCTCCATCTGTTCCTTCACTCGCAAGTGATGTTTAGGCGGATTGACCAAGAGTTGATTCTTGGCTTCTTGGGTTAATTCGACTAAGACTTCTCGTTGATTAAGCGGATTACGTTTGCGACTGACATAGCCCTCTGACTCCAGTATCTTAAAATGACGGGTCAAAGCTGCCTGGTCAATCTGTAACTTCTCCTGAACGGCAATCTGGTTACAGGGTGAATTTTGTAGTAAAAATTGCAGGATTTGATAGCGGGTCAAACTAATTCCCAATTGTTTCTCAAAAAGTTGAGTAATCGTCTGATCTACTAAATGAACCTGGTAAAGTAAGTCGTTAATTTTTTTCATTTCTACCTCCCTGTAAATATTTGATTTATCAATTATTGATTAGTCAATTATAAAACAAATCAATTCATAATGCAAGTCTTTTGCTCATATTTCTGAAACATAGATAAGGGAACAAAGAGCGAAAGTCCTAGTCTGAATATACTATTCCAAGACCTCTCAAGCTTCATCAAGCTAGTAAAGTAGTCAAGGATATGGATTGAAAAAGGAAGTTTTCCTTAGACGAGCATGGTAACTATAAAGCGAGGCTGGGATTTTTTGTCCCAGCCTCTATTTCTTCTAAAATCTATTGAGAGCCTAAGTACTAACCTACCAAATCTGCTCGAAGGATTTCTCCCTCTTTATCGATGACAACTTCGATGGCATGGCCTGCAAAAATTTCCTCGCTATCATCATAGTAGAGAGTCAATTCCCCATCTTCGTTGATTGATAGTTCACTCAAGGAAAGTGAGTTAGTAAAATACTCTTCTGTTAACTCCACATCATTTTCATCTGAATCAATCCAGTCTTGAGCTGTTTCCCACAGTTCTTTGACGATATAGTCTTTAATCTTAGTATCTCGAACTTGGAAAGATTCCATAAATTTCTTTAAATCATCGAAAGAACTTGGAGGAAGACTTTCATCTGCACCCGCATCAAACATGGCATGAATCTTACCGCCCTCATAAGTGATGAAGCCTTCAAACCAAGAATAGGCTCTATTTAGGGTGAACTCGCCAAGAGCGTCTTGAATGATAACAGGTTTCTGGTAAGTTTCGATCAAGGTCTTTAACCTAGCATCCATAGATTGGTCATCTAGGTATTCCAGCAAGCGGTAGCAGTTGTTAGCCACTTCTGACATATAAGGCTCTAGCTTCATGAAGGGGCGTTTTTGACATTTAATACGATGAATTTTGTAGGGTTCAAAACTAAATCCCCAATGCTTTTCTTCAAATTCTTTCGGAGTCAGGAGCCATTCCAAACGTCCTTCAAGTTCAGAAAAGTCCTGAGTTTCGACATTGACACTAGCTTTAAAATGAACGGACGGCATTAGACACCCATCTTTTAAAGAAGCAGCCCCATTTACATTTTGGAGAGTAAAAATCAAGAGTTCAACAATTTCACCACAAAATTCCTGTTCAAAATCATCTCTTGTTTTCTCAAATGGGGGTTTTAATCGGTTTGTCATTCTTATCATCCTTTCGCTCTATGCTTAAAATCGTTAGTATAGCTTTGTATCCGCTTACATTATATCGTGTTTTAGATTTTATTTCACTTATAAAGTGTGTCATAACAAAAAAAGAAGCGGAAACTCAAGTTCCCAACTTCTCATTATTCTTAGTTCATCGATACGTGTACGTGGTCATAGTGGTTTTCTGTAACGCTTCCACGATCTGGCATTGGATTCCAAGTGTAGGCTGGTCCGTATTTACTATCAAATGGTGCGTAGAAACGTTGTTTCCAGATGATGTAGCTGATACCACGGCTAGCCATATTTTGGATAGCATAATCTGCAATTTGGTCACCAAGAGCAGAGCTTACTGGAACCATAAAGTCAATGGCAAGTCCTTTTCCGTGGTCGCCACTATCACCAGGGCGGTAGCCACTAAATGATGTGATTCCGAACAAGTTAGCTACTTCCTCTTTAAAGGCAGCTGTTTGTGGCTGAAGACCTGCATTTTCTGATTTTGAAGCTGCAATACTTGCATAATCAGGTGCTGCTGGTGCTGCATAAGTCGCTGATGAACCTTGACTTGCTTCAGCTTGATAAGTTGATGGTGCTGATTGAGTCTCTGTTACAGTCTCTGTAACTGGTGCTTCTGTTGTAGTCGTTTCTTCCACTACAGGTGTTTCTGCTACAGTTTCAGTAGTAGCCTCTGCTACCGGCTCTTCTACTGGTGCTGAAACTTCTGCAACGGTTCCTGTTGTTGTTTCTGCTGCAGATCCTTCTGCTGGTGTTGCAACTTCAGTAGTGGCTTCTACTACTGACTCTTCTACAGGTGCTACAACTTCTGTTGTTGCTTCTGCCACTGGCTCAGCTACAGTTGTTTCTGCAACTGGTTGAGTTAAATCTTCAACCTGTACAGTTTGGTCATCTACAGTGACTTGGTTGGTTGTCAAATCTACTGTTGCAGTTGTACCTTCGCCACCTTGAACTGTATCAGGGGTTTGAATTTCAACTTCTGTCACTTCTTCTTTTTCATTAACAGTTGTTGTAAGGACTGTCTCAGGGAAGATCAAATCAATATTGCTGATCTTGTTCAAGTTAGCAAGAACGGTCACATCCACTCCCAAAGCTTCGGCAATGGTACTTAAGGTATCACCATACTGAATCGTATAGCTTGTTTTATTCTCACTCTTGGTAACATCGTTTTGAATTTGCTCAACACTGCGTGCTGTCCATGCTACTTCTTCTGCTTGGGTTGCCAATACTGGGGCAAATGACAAGGCTACTGTTGAGGCTAATAATATTCTTTTCTTCATTCTTTCAAATTCCTTTCAAATGAGTACCTGTTTATCATAACACAAAAAAAGCAGAAAAAAAGCCCTTTTAGGGCTATTTAACAGAACTGTACATTCATTGTAACAAATCACATTAGTTGAAATAGTTTGTTTGTATTTTGTTACAAAACTGACATGTTCTCTTTCATAAAACTTTCAAAAAGAGAGAGAAGGAATATCCTCTAAACAAGAAATCTGATGATTGTAATCCATCGGACTTTCAAGAAAATTAATACTCTGAATCCCACTATTTTGAGCAAATTCGATATCCAAAGTCCGATCCCCTATATAATAAGTTTGCTGTGGATCTAGTTCATACTTATCTAGAAGATAAATCGCAGCTTCTGGACTAGGCTTCCGAGCAAAACCACTTTGATTGGTTAAAATTTCTGTGAAATAGTGGGCCAAACCCAAATTCTCCAAAATAGTAAAAGCATTGTCCCCTTTATGGGTATAAACAAACTGCTCAATTCCTTGCTGATCTGCCCAAGCTAAGATTTCACGCGCCCCTTGCATCAAAACAACTTGAGCATTCTTCTCAGCCAAGCTCTGAGCACGAACCTGATTGAGCATATCAGCATCCAAGCCTCTTTCTTCTCCCACCTTTTCCAACAGATCTTGAACGGAAGTTTTTAGAATAAAGGCACGAACCTCAGCCTTATCATAAGGAATGTCAAACTGGGCAAAAGTCTCTTCGATTCCTGCTAAGATGGCTACATAAGAATCCAGTAAGGTTCCATCTAAATCCCAAATAAAAGCTATTTCTTGCATTTCTCATCCTTTCGATGTCATATAAACTTGGTAACGATAGCGTAGGAACATCCAACGGAAACCATTATCCAAAAGCGTTCCTGCCCAAATACCAGGCAAGCCCCAACCAAGAACAATTCCCATCAAGTAACCTGTTCCGATACGTATACACCACATCCCGATACTTGTTGCATAAAAGGGAAGGCGAGCATTTCCCAAACCCTGCCAGACAGCTGTATAAATGACTGTCCCCGTCGTCATAGGAGTCCCTAGTAGAGAGAACAGCGTTACCAAAACACTGGCTTTAATGGCTGTAGAATCACTGGTGTAGAGGTAACTTAGTGGGGTTCCGAGAGCATAGATACTAAGCGTCAAGGGCAACATGAGAAAGAGGGATAGCCAAAAAGTTTGCCTACTGAGCTTGTCCACCCTTGCCCAATCATTCTCCCCTACTGCTCGTGCCACCTGCATTACTGTTGCCGTCGCGACAGCAAAAGCAGGCATGTAGTTAAATTGAGTCAAGACTTCACCAATCGCGTTTCCCGCAACTGCCTCTGTCCCAAAGGAAACAACCAAGGCAATAATGACCACATCTCCAGCTCGCATCATGAGACGCTCTCCCGCTGCAGGTAAAGCCAAGTTTAGCAAGTCTTTATCCAGTCCAAACCTTGGCCTCGTATATGGAAGTTTTAATTGTGACCACAAAATCACAACCCCGACCAAACGAGATAGAATGGTCCCCCAAGCTACACCAGCAATGCCCATATCAAGGATAAAAATAGCCATACTTGAAAAGACAATATTCAAGGCATTAGACAAGAGGCTAACATAAAGCGGAAGTCGCGGATTATGAGTAGCACGAATCAAGGCACCCAAACTAGTCATCAAGCCCAAGAGGACAATTGTCCCACCGACCAAAGCTAGGTATAGTCCACCACTCTCAGCTACAGACGCTTCTGTCCCCAAAAGGCCAATCATCTCTTGGCCAGCAAAGATGGACAAGCCACCTAAAACTAAACTCAGTAGCAGGGTTATCTTGAGCGCTTCTGTCACATGGTAGGCCAGTCTAGACTGGTCCTTCTGCCCCAGACTTTTTGAAATGACGCTGGAAATAGCCGCTCCCAAAGCAATAAAAATAGCCTGGTAAATGGTGATAATGTTACCCGCTACAGACACACCCGAAATGGCGATTAAGCCCAGATGTGCCACCAGATAGCTATCTACCATCCCCATGAGCATCTGCAAGAAATTTTCACCCATGGCTGGCAGAGCTATGTTGAGAATGTCTTTATTTTTCTTAAACAATCCTTCCTCCTGATGAAAAGAAACTCAGTTAGTTTCCCAACCGAGTTTACTTCCTCTGTTTTAAAGTCCTAGATAAGATTCTACTGCCGCCTGCATCTCTGCTGCTGCAACAGTTGTCTTGTGACGAACTGGAGCTGTTTCAAGGCCATCAACTGCTGGTGGCACTGCTACTCCTGAAATTTCGTGTAATTGAGCCAAGGCTTCAAAATCGCTCAAACCTGATTGTCCAGTTACAGCTTCCACTGCAACCACTGGGAATTTGTAAGGACTAGCTGTTGATGCAATCACGGTCTTAGTCGCATCACCTGTCGCTGCTTGGTATTTTTTATAAACAGCTGAGGCAACCGCTGTATGAGGATCCTCGATGTAAGAATCTGACTCGTAGACACGCTTAATTTCTGCTGCGGTTTCCGCTTCTGTCGCATACTCCGCTGCAAAGAGGTCAAGAATCTCTGCATCAAAATCTTTCAATTCATACTGACCTTGAGTGTTCAAAGCATCCATGAGTTCAGCTGTCTTAACTGCATCATTACCCAAAAGGTGGAAAATCAAGCGTTCCAAGTTTGAAGATACCAAGATATCCATAGATGGGCTAGTGGTTACCTTAAACTCACGCTTCTTGTCATAGACACGAGTTTTAAAGAAGTCTGTCAAGACATTGTTGTCATTTGAAGCACAGATCAATTTCCCAACTGGCAAACCGATTTGCTTGGCGTAAAAGGCAGCCAAGATATTTCCAAAGTTTCCTGTCGGTACGGTGAAGTTTACCTTGTCACCGGCCTTAATTTCGCCAGTTTTAACAAGCTGAGCGTAAGCATAAACATAGTAGACAATCTGTGGTACCAAACGACCGATATTCATAGAGTTGGCTGATGAAAATTGCAACTTGTTAGCTGCCAATTTCTCACGAAGGGCCACATCGTTGAACATATGCTTCACGTTGGTTTGAGCATCGTCAAAGTTTCCATCGATAGCGATAACATGAGTGTTGTCCCCAGTTTGAGTGGTCATTTGCAACTCTTGTACCTTGCTGACACCATCTTTTGGATAAAAGACGATAATTTCAGTTCCAGGAACATCCGCAAATCCTGCCATGGCAGCTTTTCCAGTGTCCCCAGATGTCGCTGTCAAAATGACAATCTTGTTTTCCAAGCCATGTTTCTTAGCTGCCGTTGTCATAAAGTATGGCAAGATAGACAAGGCCATGTCTTTGAAGGCAATGGTTGAACCGTGGAAAAGTTCCAAGTTGTATTGGCCATTTAGTTTGACAAGAGGAGCAATGGCTGGTGTATCAAACTTGCTGTCATAGGCATTGGTGATACAGTAGTCCAACTCCTCTGCTGTAAAGTCATCCAAGAAAGCTGACAAGACAAGCTTAGCCACTTCTTGGTAAGAAGCATCTTTTAATGTGTCAAAATCCAAATCTACCTTTGGATAACTAACCGGAGTAAATAAACCTCCATCAGTTGCCAAACCTTGCAAAATCGCTTGGCTGGCTGTTACGGTATTTTTTGCGTCTCGCGTTGATTGATAAACTAATGTCATAAATCTCTATCCTTTATCTATAGTCTCATCCATTATAACATGATTTTTCAGAAAATTCTTCCTTTATAAGAAAATTATAGAGTCAATTTTTCTTTCAAAGGCTCTAAATAGGTTGTTTCTTGCTGACCTCTCATTTCAAGACCTTGCTCTACTATAGCTAGCAAGTCTTTGGAGAATTGAACAATTCCAACTGTCTCCTCATCTGAAAGCTGTTTCTTAGAAAACCGACGTCTCAAAGATTTGTAGTCACGACCAAATATCTCAAAGAAAGGTGCTGTTTCTAGGTATGTTTCAAGCTTGTCTAAATTTACCAACAAACCTAGATGAAAGGCTGCCGAAGCAAAGGTTCGGTCTAGGGGTTGCGTACAAACACTACGGAATTCAACCGTCCCTCGAGTTGTTAGGTCTTGATATTGGTAACTACGGTGCGTTTGAAAATCCTTCTCATGAGGAACAAGCAGAGTTTCTTTTCCATTTAAAGTATAGGCCGAAACTTCCTCAGTAGCTAGGTAATCTCTAGCCCGAATCGGAGAAAAATAGTAAGTTTCCCCATCTCGTTCTGCTGTAAAAATCGCAGAGTGGTCTAGATAATCAAAGAAATCATCCTCATCTTTGAAGAGTCTGGCATTGACACCAACATTCTCTGGATAAATCCCATGCATGGAAGCTTCCCAAAAAATATCCCGTGAAATCTTAGTATCCCATTCTGCTCCCGAAAACTCAGAATTGGCAAATAAGAAAGCTTTGGCTGCCTCAATATGAGTGAAAGCATTAATGACACGTAGGTAGTTAGCAGTCGATACGTCCAACTGAACTTGACTCCCACAGATAAAGGCTCCATATTGTGGGAAGTTATGCAAATTAACTCTCTCTTGGCGACTTCCCATATGTAGGTAATCCATCAGCATCTGGTAGCGTGGATAAGCCACCGGTCGATTGTCATTCTGATCCCAGTTTGGATGAATCCCCCACCCCTGGATAGCATGATCCTTTTCGCCTAGTTTTTCCTGAATGACCTTCATATAAGCTTGAAATCGTCCTTGGACCTCTTGGATTTTCTGGACTCTGCCAAAGGCAAACTCCAAGGTCGTGTAGGAAACTTCAAACAGAATCCGATCTTGACTCAACGGTTCTACAAGTTGAATCGGATTGCCATCCTGATCTTCCTTTTCAACTTCCAGACTGAGAGCATCAACCAAAAAACGCATCAAGTCCTTGCTGACTTCAATATCTGTAGGCTGACCTTTCGTATGAACGATAGGAAACTCCAACTCAATACCGATGTAGAGTTCTGGATTTTCTTTGATATTCTTTAAATAGCGGTTTTTTAATAACTGAATTGAAGGGGACATACATACCTCTCATTCTAACTTCTCATACTAGAAAATAAATTACTCTCTATTATACCAAAATCTCCCAGAGAAGGAACTTAGAAAATCTGTTTGCAACCCCGCTCCCTAGATTTAGGATCTAACAGCTTCTTATTTATATGAAATTTCATGTCAAGACACCGGATATCATTGTGTAAATTTCACAATTTTATCAACTGGTTAAGCGATTACATATGTTTTTGCATCAAATCCCTTGTACTATATTAAATATCGTGATATACTTCACATATAGACAAAAAAGAGGGCAGTTCAAATTCGACTTCACTTGAATCACGATTCAAGGCAAGCCCCTTTTCCTCTGCACCTCAACTACTAATCAAGGAGGATAGCTATGAAAGCTGTTGTTGTAAATCCAGAAGGTACTGGTGTTGCTATTGAAGAAAAAGTGCTCCGTCCGCTCGAAACTGGGGAAGCACTTGTTGAAGTTGAGTACTGTGGTGTTTGCCACACAGACCTCCACGTTGCCCATGGTGACTTTGGAAAAGTTCCAGGACGTGTTCTCGGTCACGAAGGGATTGGTATCGTAAAAGAAATCGCTCCTGATGTTAAGAGCCTAAAAGTTGGCGACCGCGTCAGCGTAGCTTGGTTCTTTGAAGGCTGTGGTATGTGTGAATACTGTACAACTGGACGCGAAACTCTTTGCCGTTCAGTAAAAAATGCTGGCTACTCAGTTGATGGTGGTATGGCAGAACAATGTATCGTAACTGCAGATTATGCCGTTAAAGTTCCAGAAGGTCTCGATCCAGCCCAAGCTTCTTCAATCACTTGTGCCGGTGTCACCACCTACAAGGCTATCAAAGAAGCAAAAGTTGAGCCAGGCCAATGGGTTGTACTCTATGGTGCTGGAGGACTTGGTAACTTAGCTGTTCAATATGCTAAAAAAGTATTCAACGCTCACGTTATCGCAGTAGATATTAACAACGATAAACTTGCTCTAGCTAAAGAAGTTGGTGCTGATATCGTTATTAATGGTCTTGAAGTCGAAGATGTCCCAGGGCTTATCAAAGAAAAAACAAACGGCGGTGCTCACTCAGCTGTCGTAACAGCTGTATCAAAAGTTGCCTTCAACCAAGCAGTTGACTCTGTTCGTGCAGGCGGTCGTGTAGTAGCTGTCGGACTCCCTTCAGAAATGATGGATCTAAGCATCGTTAAAACGGTTCTTGATGGTATTCAGGTCATCGGTTCCCTAGTTGGAACACGTAAAGATTTGGAAGAAGCCTTCCAATTTGGTGCTGAAGGTCTCGTTGTTCCAGTCGTTCAAAAACGTCCTGTCGAAGATGCCATTGCTGTCTTTGATGAAATGGCTGCTGGTACCATCCAAGGTCGCATGGTTCTAGACTTTACTCATTAAGATAAATAATAAATAATAAATAATAAAACGAGGTAGGGACAGTAGACCCCACCTCGTTTTTTAGCAATAAAATTTTGGCATAGCAACTAATCGAACTTAAAGTTCTTTTTTTAATGCTCAATAACACCATTAAAGAAAACGTCATTTTTCTATCCACATTCTTTCAGCATCCAATGGTTGAGTGAAGTAAAAGAGGCTGGAACTAAGTTACCGAGATTTGGTTGGTCCACTTCTGCACTACCACTTTTTATATTAAATTTTTTTACCATTCTATAGACTATTCTATTAAATGTTGATATATCAACATTTAAAAAGATAAGACTTTTAGATTTTTTCACTCTTTATTATAATTAGTTGCTTTTTTTTTGAAAACGATTTATACTTAAGGAGTCTTAAAGTTTTCTTAAACTAAGAGTCAAACATTTTATAAGGAGGAATGACAATAATGAGTATCGGAATCATTATTGCGAGCCACGGTGAATTTGCCGCTGGTATTCATCAGTCAGGATCTATGATCTTTGGTGAACAAGAAAAGGTTCAAGTTGTAACCTTTATGCCAAACGAAGGTCCAGATGATTTATACGCCAAGTTCAACAATGCTGTGGCTGCATTTGACGCAGAAGATGAGGTCCTAGTCTTGGCTGACCTTTGGAGTGGTTCTCCATTTAACCAAGCTAGCCGTGTAATGGGAGAAAATCCTGAGCGTAAATTTGCCATCATTACAGGACTTAACTTGCCGATGTTGATTCAAGCCTACACAGAGCGCCTGATGGATGCCAATGCTGGAGTAGACAAAGTCGCTGCGAACATCATTAAAGAAGCCAAAGATGGCATCAAGGCTCTTCCAGAAGAGCTAAACCCAGCTGAGGAAGTTGCAACTGCTGCAGCTGCTCCTGTAGCCCAAGCTGCTATTCCAGAAGGAACTGTTATTGGAGACGGTAAATTGAAAATCAATCTTGCTCGTCTTGACACACGTCTTCTTCACGGGCAAGTCGCAACTGCTTGGACACCAGATTCAAAAGCAGACCGTATCATCGTTGCTTCAGATAACGTAGCTAATGACGATCTTCGTAAAGAATTGATCAAACAAGCGGCTCCTAACGGAGTTAAGGCTAACGTTGTTCCAATCAAAAAATTGATTGAGGTTGCAAAAGACCCTCGCTTTGGTGAAACACATGCCCTTATCTTGTTTGAAACACCACAAGATGCCCTTCGTGCTATCGAAGGTGGTGTGCCAATCAAAACTCTTAACGTTGGATCAATGGCTCACTCAACTGGTAAAACAATGGTCAACAACGTATTGTCAATGGACAAAGACGACGTTGCTACATTTGAAAAAATGCGTGACCTTGGTGTTGAATTTGACGTACGTAAAGTACCAAACGACACTAAAAAAGATTTGTTTGACTTGATTAGCAAAGCTAACGTTCAATAATTTACATTAAATAGAAAAGGAATAAAACCATGTCAGATATTTCAATCATTTCTGCTATCTTGGTTGTAGTTGTTGCCTTCTTCGCAGGTCTTGAAGGTATCCTCGACCAATTCCAATTCCATCAACCAATCGTAGCATGTACCCTTATCGGTCTTGTAACTGGTAACCTCGAAGCAGGGGTTATGCTTGGTGGATCACTTCAAATGATCGCCCTTGGTTGGGCAAACATCGGAGCTGCCGTAGCTCCTGACGCTGCTCTTGCCTCTGTTGCTGCTGCAATCATCATGATTAAAGGTGGTAACTTTACTACTGAAGGTATCGCAGTCGCAACTGCAACTGCAATCCCTCTTGCCGTAGCTGGACTCTTCTTGACTATGCTTGTTCGTACAGCTTCAGTTATCTTGGTTCACTCTGCTGACGCTGCTGCTAAAGAAGGAAACATTGCTGCTGTTGAGCGCGCTCACTACTTTGCCCTTATTCTTCAAGGTCTACGTATTGCAATCCCTGCAGCCTTCCTTATTGCTATCCCAGCTTCTGCTGTTCAAGACGCTCTTGGTTTAATGCCAGACTGGTTGAACGGTGGTATGGCTGTCGGTGGTGCCATGGTCGTTGCCGTTGGTTACGCTTTGGTTATCAACATGATGGCTACTCGTGAAGTGTGGCCATTCTTCGCTATCGGTTTTGCTCTTGCAGCAATTTCTCAATTGACTTTGATTGCCCTTGGTGTCATCGGTGTTGCCCTTGCCTTCATCTACCTCAACCTTTCTAAACAAGGTGGAAACGGTGGCGGAGGAGCTGCAACTTCTAACGATCCAATCGGTGATATCCTAGAAGACTACTAGAAAGGGGAACAATCATGGCTGAAAAAATTCAATTATCAAAATCAGATCGCCAAAAAGTTTGGTGGCGTTCACAATTCCTTCAAGGTTCTTGGAACTACGAACGTATGCAAAACTTGGGTTGGGCTTATTCTTTGATCCCAGCTATCAAGAAACTTTACACTAAAAAAGAAGACCAAGCAGCTGCTCTTGAGCGTCACCTTGAATTCTTCAACACTCACCCATACGTAGCTGCTCCAATCATGGGGGTTACTCTTGCACTTGAAGAAGAACGCGCTAACGGTACTGAAATCGATGACGCTGCTATCCAAGGTGTTAAGATTGGTATGATGGGACCTCTTGCTGGTATCGGTGACCCAGTCTTCTGGTTTACAGTTCGTCCTATCCTTGGTGCCCTTGGTGCATCACTTGCTGCAACTGGTAACATCGTTGGACCACTCCTCTTCTTCTTTGGATGGAATGCAATCCGTATGTCTTTCCTTTGGTACACACAAGAGTTTGGTTACAAGGCTGGATCTGAAATCACTAAAGACATGTCAGGTGGTATCTTGAAAGACATCACTAAAGGAGCTTCTATCCTTGGTATGTTTATCCTTGCCGTTCTTGTACAACGTTGGGTATCCATCAACTTCACTATCAACCTTCCAGGTAAACAATTATCAGAAGGTGCCTACATCAACTTCCCAGAAGGTGCTGTTACAGGTGGAGAATTGAAGGGTATTCTTGGCCAAGCACTTAGTGGTATGAGCTTGGATAGCGTTCAACCACAAACGCTTCAAGGTCAGTTGAACTCATTGATTCCAGGATTGATGGGACTTCTCCTTACTTTCCTTTGCATGTGGTTGCTTAAGAAAAAAGTATCTCCAATCACAATCATCCTTGCCCTCTTTGCAGTTGGTATCGCAGCTCGTTTCTTCGGTATCATGTAATCTCGACGAGAATGTACAAACAAAAAAAGAATCAGGATTATCTCCCAATGTCATTAAGTTAGTAATCTAACTATTTGAATAGGAGATAGGATTGAGATCATCAAAGTGATTCTCTATCCTATCTTCTATTTTTTTGCATGACAAATAAAGGTTTTTTCACCCTATTTTTTGA
>NZ_JASHFO010000009.1:0-62616 GCF_047460825.1 Streptococcus infantis
TTGATACTGCTTTCTTAACTGCATCTTTTTCTGGTTGAGTTAAGGATGACGTATTTTGAACTGGGGTCTTAGTTGCTGGTGCTTTAACACCTTTAGAATCTGCTTCCTTAACTGTCTTATCGCCAGTAAGAGTTGCTGTTGAACCATCTGGGAACGTTACGGTTGCTGATCCATCGTTTCCTACTTCAACCTTAGTTGCACTTGGATTCGCGCCTTCTACTGCTTTTTTAACTGCATCTTTTTCTGGTTGAGTTAAGGATGACGTATTTTGAACTGGGGTTTTAGTTGTTGGTGCTTTAACACCTTTAGAATCTGCTTCCTTAACTGTCTTATCGCCAGTAAGAGTTGCTGTTGAGCCATCTTCAAAGGTTACTGTCGCTGCACCGTCTGTAGCAACTTCAACTTTTGTAGCTTTTGGATTTACTGCTTTAACTGCTGTTTCTACTGAAGATTTTTCATCCTCAGTCAAGGCTGTTGTATTTTTAACTGGAACTTTATTTGTTGGCGCTTGAATGCTAGCTGCATCTTTTTCTTTTTCTTCAAATATATACGTCAACAACTGGCCGCCTGGAGTAAGTTTAACTGTGTTGTTTTCTTTAATGTATGAAGGAGCCTTGGTTGAATCGATTTCTTTTAATTTATAACCTTTGGCTTCGACTGCGGCAATTTTGCTGTCTTGTGTGCTCAGATTAATAACTTGGTCTCTATCACCTGGAATCGCACTACTTGCTTCAATTTCATTACCCTTTGTATCAACAAATTTCATGTGGACGATTTGTGGTGCTGTAAACTCAAATCTTTCAATTTGCACACGTTGCAAGTTGGTACCATCTCCTGTACTTCCTAAGAATGAAAGAGCGAAAGTAGCACCTTTAGCATTCAAGGCATTCTTAGCATCAACTGTCATGATGCTAGTGTTAGTTTTTGATAAGTTTGTTGTCCAAGTTTGTGAGCCATAGGTTACTGTAAAGATTTTATTGTTATTGTTATTGTTATTTTTATCTATTTCATATTTAATTTTAAAGTCTACCCATTGGCCACTAGGAGCTGGATTCAGAGCTTTTGCTGCTGAGCTACTTGTCGTTACCTTACCAGCGTTATTTGATGAGTAGAATGAACCAAAGGCACTTGTTCTCCATGCATTTCCACCATATTTTGGATCGGCTGATGCATTATCTTTTGCTCCTGGGTTGCTTGTATTATGCCATGAGTCCAGTTTGAAACCAAAGGCATTTTTGATAGTTCCCATACCGACTGAAGCACCATTTTGACCAATAGTATCTACCTTACCTGTATGGAAGACGAAACCGACTCCATCACCACCTAGACGGCCATCTGCATCAGTTTTGCCTTCGTATTTATTACCGATATCGACCTTACCTGTGAAAGTGAAGGGTTCAGTAGGGTCGATTTTAAAACGAAGGTAAGCACTACCAACTTGCCCTGAAACGTCATCTGTCAACTTAATAGTACCTGTTGATTTATCATATGTAGCAGTTCCACCTTCTTGGAAGAAACTTTCAAAGTTTTCTTTAGTAACTACCGCTCTTTGCAGGTTGCTTTCATCCACTGAGCGTAGTGAACCTTCAACAGCGCGTTTGTTTCTGACTTTAGGTGTTTCCGAAGATTCTGTAGTTGTTTCAGATACTGTTTCAGCTGCTACTTCAGTCACTTCTTTGACACTTGCTAGAGCTTGAGTCAAACGTTCAACACTTTGGTTGACTTGTTCTTTGCTAGCAGAGCCGTTCGCCACAAATGCTTCTGCTTCTGCAATTGCAGCTGCTACTTCAGATTTAACTGAAGCTTCTTGACCTTCCAAGTTTTTAGCTTTAGCTTGTGCCAAAACAACTTCTAGTTGAGATTTGTCAGCAGAAATGACAGTTGTTGCTGAATTTGCTTCTACTGCTTCAGTAGCAACTGGGCTAGTTGCAACTGGTTTTTCAGCTTTTTCCTCAGTCACTACTGTAGCTGGAGCAGCTAGTGTTGATGGAGCTACTTCGACAGCTGGTGCTGCATAAGTGACATCCTCCTCAGCTACAACTGGATTAATCCCTTCTGTTGTAGAACCTGCTTCTGGATTAGCTTCTACTGTATCTGCTTTGACTGACGGAGCCACCAAAGCTGCCCCAATTGCAAATACAAGCGAACAACCAAACAGGAAATGTTTTCCTTTTTTGATCATCCGCCAGTTCTTCTGTTCCGCATTTTTACGATTAAAATACATTACGTATTCTCCTTCTTATGTTTGCTATAGTGTATTTTACATACTTCTTTAGTATAACTTATTTGCTATCAAGATTCAAATTATTTGTGTTCTTTTTTAAAAAAATATTATTTTCTATAAAAAGAGAGCTTTAATAGCACTCTTAACTAATAAATTCAAGTGTTTTTGAGTAAAATTAGATTTTTTTAAAATGAAAATACTCTTTGTAAATTTTGAAAATCATTGAAAACATTGAAATTTATACATTGTTTGTATTTTATGTTTTTTTAAATTTTTATTTTTTGATTATTTTGTAATAATATACGTATTTTTTATAATCAATGGACATGCTTTTATGCTAGAGAAATAGTTGCTTCTTCTATTTAACATTAAAACAGTATTTACTTCATAAAAAAGAGGCTGGGACAAAAAGTCCTAGCCTCTCAATTGTCTTTGGATTGTCGAGCAAGACGCAGTGGTTGAGTGGGCTCTACTACGCTGATTTCATCAGATTTTACAGCCCTACTCAACTGTGCGGAGGTGGGACGACGAAATCGAATTCTAACGAATTACCGATTTCTGTCTCACTCTCAAGTATAAAGAATTATTTAGCTTCAAATCCTTCTGCTACTGCATCCGCAAAGTTTTCTTCAACGATGCTTGCACAGTGATCGCAGATAGTTGCATGGTAGCTACGTTCTGCTGTACTTGGGTCGATACGACGACAACGGTCACAAACTTCACCAGCCGCACGGTCAACTGTGAAGGCTACATCTTCAAAGGCCACTGCAGCTTCTGGAGCTGATCCTTCAGCGATGGTCAATTCAGAGACGATCAAGAGTTGGGCTACATTGCTATCAACAGCTCCAAGAAGAGTTTTCACTACTTCATTTGGATAAACTGTCAAGTGAGCTTCAAGTGATTTACCAATCACTTTTTCATTACGTGCTTCTTCCAAGGCTTTTTGAGCTTGTCCACGGAAGTCCATAAAGGCTGCCCATGTATCCAAGATTTCCTCTTGGTTGGCAAAAGTTTGAGCTTCTGGTAATTCTGATAATTGAACAAAGTCTTCTGTTTCAAACTCGAGATATGACCAGATTTCTTCTGCAGTGTGAGGAAGAATTGGTGTCAAGAGTTTGGTAATTTTCACAAGGATGTCATAGAAGACTGTTTGCATCTGACGGCGTTCGAGAGATTTTGCACCTTCGATGTAGACAACATCTTTGGCAAAGTCAAGATAGAAAGCAGACAAATCAACGTTGATAAAGTTCACTAGGGCTTTATAGATTGTCAAGAATTCGAAGTTTGCATAAGCGTCACGAATGGTCTTAACAAGCTGATTAAAACGGATAGTCATGTACTTATCAACAGAACGAAGTTCTTCGTAAGCTACTGCATCTTCAGCTGGGTTAAAATCAGAAGTGTTAGCAATCAAGAAACGAAGGGTGTTACGGATCTTACGGTAAGTTTCAGAAACTTGACTCAAGATATCCATAGAGATACGTACGTCGTTGCTTGAATCAACACTTGTTACCCAGAGACGCAAGATTTCCGCACCAAATTGTTTTTCAACATCGCTTGGAGCAATGGTATTTCCAAGAGATTTAGACATCTTCTCACCTTTACCGTCAAGGGCAAAACCTTGTGACAAGATTTGTTTGTATGGTGCTACACCATGGTTGGCAACAGATGTGATGAGTGATGAGTTAAACCAACCACGGTATTGGTCAGAACCTTCAAGGTAGAGGTCAGCTGGATATTTGAGTTCTGGACGGTTAACCACAACCCCGTTCCACGAAGAACCTGAGTCAAACCAAACGTCCATGATGTCTGTTTCTTTCTTGAACTCACCATTTGGAGAACCTGGATGTGTAAATCCTTCTGGCAAGAGGTCTTTAGCATCACGTTCCCACCAGATGATGGAACCATGCTCTTCAAAGAGTTGAGCTACATGCTCAATCGTTTCAGCTGTCATGATTGGTGTGCCGTCTTCTGCGTAGAAGATTGGAAGAGGAACACCCCAAGCCCGTTGACGAGAGATAACCCAGTCACCACGGTCACGGATCATGTTGTAAAGACGGACTTTACCCCATTCTGAATGGAATTTGACTTTTTCAATTTCATCCAGGATTTCTTGACGGAATTTTGAAACTGAGGCAAACCATTGTGGCACGGCACGCCAGATGATTGGTTTTTTCGTACGCCAGTCAAATGGGTAGGAGTGAGAGATTTCTTCTTGAGCAAGAAGGAGGTTGCCTAGTTTCTCGATAACAGTTGGAACCACCTTGTCATAGAATTGACCTTCGAACTCAGCGCCAGCATTAGCCATCATGATTCCGCGTTCGTTAACTGTCACAGCAACTTCAAGACCATTGGCAATACCAACATTGTAGTCATCCTCACCAAAACCAGGGGCTGTATGGACGATACCAGTACCTGAGTCTGTTGTAACGTGGTCACCGAGGATAACAAGTTCATCTACGGCTGTATCCCATGGGTGCTCTGTTACGATATGGTTCAATTCTTGACCACGATAAGTCGCCAAAACTTGAACATCAGTCCAGCCAAATTTCTCAGACAAGCTGTTCAACAATTCCGCCGCAACCACAAACTTACGATCTTCACCAGCAGGTTGAACCAAAACGTAATCAATATCTGCACCAACAGTCAAACCACGAGAAGCAGTGATAGTAAATGGAGTTGTTGTCCAAACAACGATGTAAGTATCAGTGTCTAGGACACCTTTACCATCTTTAACCTTATTGGCATAGTAAAGAGAAGTTGATACCAAGTCGTGGTATTCAATCTCCGCTTCAGCAAGAGCTGACTCAGATGACCATGACCAGTAAACTGGCTTAGCACCACGGTAGATGTAGCCCTTGTTAGCCATCTCACCGAAGACACGGATTTGCGCTGCTTCATAGTCAGGTGTCAAAGTTACATATGGATTTTCCCAGTCACCAGAAACACCCAAGCGTTTGAAGTCTTCGCGTTGTTTATCTACTTGAGAAAGAGCGTATTCACGGCAAAGTTTCAAGTACTCAACCAAGTCCATCTCTTTGCGTTTGACACCTTGTTTTGCCAAGACTTGCTCGATTGGCAGACCGTGTGTATCCCAACCTGGAATGTATGGTGCGTAGAATCCTGACATAGACTTAGAACGAACAATGATATCTTTTGAAATCTTGTTCATGGCATGTCCTACGTGGATATTTCCGTTAGCGTACGGAGGTCCATCATGAAGAGTGAAATGAGGTTTTCCTTCATTCAACTCTTGACGACGTTGGTACAATTTTGCTTCTTCCCATTCTTTTTGCCAGACTGGCTCTTTGGTTGGAAGGCCTGCACGCATTGGGAAATCTGTTTTTCCTAGGTTTAGGGTATCTTTTAGTTTCATTATTACTCCTTTAATGTAAATTGACAATATAAAAACCACGATTCGCTAAAAAGGACGAAAATCGTGGTACCACCTTTGTTCGGAAAAAGAACTAGTCTTTCTCCCTCTTTTCCCGTAACGTGGGCAACGTCAAATCTTACTAACTTCAGACTTGATAACTTGAGAGGATAATCTCATCAACAGGGATTGTAGGACTTCCACCATCTCCTACTCGCTGTAAATATGTTTGATAAGATCTTGTTCTCAGATTTTCTTTCTTATAAAAGATTAATCGATTCTGTCACAGGTGCTGGTTGAGAATCTTAGTTTGAAGAAATGACTCCTTCTACTACTGAGCTAGCAGTATCTGGTATCACTTCTGTCTGGGGTTCTACTAATTCACGATTTGCAGCTTCAATTCTCGCTTGGAGTTCTGCTACTTCTTCAGGTGAAAACTGACGAGTCATATCAATTGGTTCTTCCTCATGGTAGGCAGAAATATCATCACCTAAAACTTCTGCAACGACTGCCTTAAAGGCTTCATCACTAGTTTGTAGATAAGTTGCGGTTGGGCGCAAAATTTCTTGCCAGTCAGATGAATCTACGATAGCTAATTGACTTTCAATCGTAGATTTCAAACGTTGATGGAAGACACGACTCTTATTCTTCAATTCTTCCGTCTCGACTGCAACCTTCTTAGCATTATCTGTAGCTTGACGCAAGATTTCATTAGCCTTATACTTAGCCTCATCAAGCAGATGTTGGGCATCTTGTTCAGCCTGTTTGATAATATTTTGAGAGCGTTCATTAGCAGATTTCTTGACGCGTTCCGCAGTATCTTGAGCGATCAATACAGACTGGCTCAATGATTCCTTAATCTCATCAAAATAAGATAAACGTTCCTCTAAATTTTTAATATGTTGCTCTTTATCATAGTTGCTACGAACGAGTGCTTCATAGTCACGAACAACAATATCTAGAAATTCATCAACCTCTTCAGGATCAAAACCTCTAAACTTGGTACTAAAGTTTTTATCCTTAATTTCTAACGATGTAATTGGCATATTTTTCCTCACTTACTTAATAAAAAATAGAATCATTCAATGGTTCTGGTGCTTGCTCATTTGTCACTGTTCTCTTAGGGAAATCATCAGTAAAAAACGAAAGACGTTCTTCTAATCTTTTGATATAGACTTCAGTTTCATCCTTGTAACGGACTAATTCCTCATAATCAAAATAAATCTTATCCAAAAATTCGTCAACTTCTTCCTTATTATAGCCTCTGAATTTAATGGAGAAAGCTTTATCAATAATTTCTTGTGGTGTAATCGACATTTTTCTTCTCACTTACTTAGTAGTAATTGGACTCTTATTTTTTTCTTATCTTTTTTGGTTTGACCATTTTCTTTGAGTAAGATAATCCTTCCAAAACGTCTGACACTTACTAAATCACCTATCTGAACTTGGTAATCAGATTTTTCAACCAGATGGTAATTTACCTGAACATATTTTCTTTCAAGTAAATCAACTGTCTGGGATCGAGACAGTTTCAGAACATTTGACAAGAAAGCATCCAAGCGCATACTCGGAACTAAAACTTCCTTTTCCTGATAGTCACTCTCAGCTTCTAGCAAGTCTTCAAAAGATTTGACTTCTAGTTTGACAGGTAATCTAGCAATCTTTTGAATCCCATCTTGAAAGAGAGAAGTGAATTTTTGGTCCACAATGATTTGGGCCCTATTCTCCGTAACTAAAATATCACCAAACAATTTGCGATCAATTCCCAAACGATTCAGAACAGTTCCTAGAATCTTGGCATGTGTCAATTGGTCAAACTTACTAGAATAAACAATCTCAAGCAATTCCATTTCAAAATCCGTCAAAGTCGGTTTGAAATAATCTGGTGCCAGAAGTACACGACTATACTCGGTAGCTACAAAATCATTACTGGAGAAAACTTGAATCCCATGATGATTCCCCAATGTCTTTAAAATAAAGACCTGATGGGGATTGATAAAAGGGGTTAAGATTGGTGCATAGTGCTCTTCAACCTGCCTAATCCACTCCAAACCTTTATCAATGAAGGGAATATCCTCGACTGAGAAATGCTGATAAATGTCTTTTCTCATACTAGTATATAAAGAAGTCGAATCAAATAGTTTCCAAGCAAATGAACTAAGAGCACTGCCACCCAAACTGTAAAATCTAAACCACCAATACTTAGTGGCAAACGTCTCAAGGGTTGAAGGATCGGTTTGACTAAACTAGTCAACAAACGACCTAGTGTTGTCTCATAGGCATTGGGAAACCAAGATAAGAGAGCAAAAGCTACAAGTACCCATGAATAGATAGTTGCAGCATTGTGTATAAAATGAATTAGAAAAATCATTACTTCACTCGACTTCTCTTCATATCAAAGTCAAACTCTTCATTATGACTTCCATCAGGCAAACGAATATCTTCAATATTAACCACAACTCCTACTGGTGTCAAAAGGTAGATGGTATTAGCAACCTTTCTTAATTCACCAGCCAGCACATGGCGAGCACCATCTAAATAATCTAGACAACGGCGCGCTTGTACTTCAGTCATATATTGGAAGTCAATTAAAATACTTTCATTGCCTGCCAACAAATCAACGATATCTGTTGCATCTTCGTAGCGACGAGGGTAACGAACATCAATGGTTACCTTTTCTGTACTACGATGGCTCTTCATCGCCAATTCTTGCTGGCGAGCATGAAGGCGCGTAATATTTTTTTCTTTAGTATTCACTTGTGAAGATTGTGATGACTCTTGAGCTTGTGGAAGTTCTTCCTTTGGAGCCGAAACCGACGTTAAGGTTTTTTCAGGTTTTAACTCAGTGACATTTGGTGTCACTTCTTCTCCATCTTCAGTGAAATAATCTATAAACTTTTCAAATTTATTTTTTAGCGACATGGTTATTTCCTATTTAAAAAATGCTGTACCGATTCGAACGAAAGTTGAACCACATTGAATCGCTTCTTTAAAGTCTCGACTCATACCCATACTGAGTTCTGTCATCGGCATATTGGGGAGATGTTTTCCTTGGATGTAGGTTTGCAATTCTCGCGTTTCTTCAAATATCTCTTTTAACTCTTGACTAGTTGCTTCAAATGGAGCCATGGTCATCAGACCCACATACTCAATCTGGTCTAATGCTGAAAGTTCTGGTAAGAGGTCTAACAATTCTTCTTTCGAGAAACCGTGCTTACTCTCTTCCTGGGAAATATTTACTTGCAAAAAGCACTTAATCTTGTGGTCCGCTCGTTTTTGAATTTCCTGAGCTAGCTTTAAGGAATCTAAAGCATGAAAATAATCCACATAAGAAATCACTTCCTTGACCTTACGTCTTTGTAAGGTTCCAATCAAATGCCAGGTAAGATTCTTATCACTCAGGGCATGATACTTGTCAAGAAATTTATCAACACGGTTCTCACCAATGTGTTGCACTCCCTGCAAAACCAAATCTGAGGCTGTGTCAACATCTACATATTTGGTCACCGCAATCACAGAAACCGAATCGTTTTCACGACCGGCCTCCTGAACTGCATTCGATATCTGTTGAAAAACAAGATTCGTATTTTCTTTTAAATTCATCTTTATTAACGATTTTTAAAGAATGGTGGTGTTTCCAACTCATCTCCATCTGACGCCGCTGGAACTTCGAAACGTTCCACTGGAGAAGCCACTGGCTCTCCTTGACGAACAATGGCATCTCGTCTCAAGTCCCAGTCACCAAAAGCTGATGCCTTTGGTGCTTCTTGACGGCGATAACTTGGTGTTGGAATCTCTACTGTATCAGTCAAGTCAAAATTACGATCATAAGTCTGTACATGGCTAGTTCGAGCCGGTTCACGGTGGGTTGCTTGACGTGGTTGCGCAGTTACAACTTTTTCAACTTTATCCTGACGTACTCCTGTCGCAACAACCGTCACGCGGATTTCGTCCTTCATCGTCTCATCAATAGATGTTCCAAGCCAGATATTAACACCATGACCAGCTGCTTGGTTAACAATTTCTGATGCTTCTTCAGCTTCAATCAAAGTCAAGTCCAAACCACCAGTTACGTTGACAATCACATCTTCTGCTCCATCGATAGTTGTTTCAAGAAGTGGTGAGTAGATTGCTTTGCGAGCAGCTTCTACAACACGTTCCTCACCGCTACCGATACCAATTCCCATAAGGGCATTGCCTTTGTTAGCCATAACAGTTTTAACGTCTGCAAAGTCCAAGTTGATCAAACCAGGATTTGTAATCAAATCTGTAATCCCTTGAACACCTTGACGAAGAACGTTGTCTGCTTCACTCAATGCTTCAAGAAGTGGAGTCTTCTTGTCAACGATTTCTAGCAAGTTGTTGTTTGAGATAATCAAGAGTGTGTCAACATGCTCACGAAGTTCGTTGATCCCATCAATCGCAAATTGTCCACGTTTGCTTCCTTCAAAGCCAAACGGACGAGTAACAACACCGACTGTCAAAGCACCAAGACTTTTTGCAATACGAGCGATAACTGGTGCAGCACCTGTACCAGAACCACCACCCATACCAGCAGTGATGAAGACCATGTCAGCACCGCTGAGTGCTTCTGTCAAAACTTCTTCGCTTTCTTCTGCAGCTTTACGACCAACTTCAGGTTGACCTCCTGCACCAAGTCCGCGAGTCAATTTAGGACCGAGCTGAATAACTGTCTCAGCTTTTGTACTGCTCAAAGCTTGTACATCTGTGTTAGCTGCGATAAATTCAACGCCAGAAACGCCTTCGTCAACCATACGATTGATGGCATTTCCACCACCACCGCCAACACCGATTACTTTAATGACTGCACCTTGTGCAGCTGCTGTATCAAATGAAAATGTCATATTTATATTCCTCTATTTTATTCGTCAAACATGCTTCCAATCAAGCTACGGAAACGATCCGTTAATTTACCTTTACTCTTTTCTTCTGATTGAAGAGGAGCTACTGGTTCAACAGATTGAGTTGTTTCAGGTTCAGGAGTTGTCACTGTATTAAATACTGGTCGTGGAGAAACAGGTGAAACTAGTTGAGCTGAACTTCTATAGTCAATCGGTTGATGGCGTAAACTTTCGTCACCTCGAATTGCTCGTTGTGCCAAAATATTCACTTCAGTAAGACTACCAGCGAATTCTGACAAGCTGATGACATGGGCAAAAGCAGGATTGCGAATACCCACTTGATTTGGTACGAATAACTTAACGCGTACTCCAAATACTTCTTGGGCCAATTCAACGACGCCTGGAAGAAGTGCATTTCCACCAATCAAGACAATACCTCCTGGCAAGTCTAATAGGTGACGTCTTTCCAAGTCTTGCTTAATTTGCTCAAAAATGTGCTTAAGTCTTGCTGAAATAATTTCAGCTAAGTATTCCTCAGTCACTTCAACTGGTTCAACCTCACCGATCACTTCAACTTGGAAGGTTTCCTTGCTAGCTAGCGGTGGATATGCTTCCCCGTAGTTCAATTTTAGACCTTCTGCAATTTTCTTAGAAGTTCTAAGAACTTTAGAAATGTCTTTTGTGACATAATCGCCACCCTCTTGATTGACATTTGTATATTGAAGTTCTTGGTTGCGAATCGTAGCAACAGTCGTTTGGCCACCACCCATATCAATCACAGTCGCACCAAACTCACGTTCACCTTCGTTCAAGACAGTGTTAACCATCGCAAGAGGTGAAATAATCACGTTATCAACTTGAACGCCTACACGCTCAACGGTTTTACGAAGATTGTGGAGAATGGTACGTGGGCCAGTGTACAAGATACCACGCATTTCCAAACGCACACCCATCATCCCGCGAGGATCACGAATTCCTTGGAATCCATCTACGACAAACTCCTCTGGAATAAAGGTGATGACTTCACGATCTGGAGTCATACTTTTAGTCAAGGCTGATTTGACCACATTTTCGACATCTTGATCCGTAATTTCTTTTGTATCTGATGTCACTGGAATCATCCCTTGAGTTGGCTCAACTTGTAGCAAATTAGCTGGCAGGCCAACGTTTACAGACTTGATTGAAATTCCTGCTTTTTCTTCGGCTTGAGAAATTGCAGACTTAATAGCAGTCGCTGCTGCTTCGATGTCAACGATAATCCCATCTTTGACACCCTTACTTTTGGCATTGCTTACGCCAATTACATTTACTTCACCATTTACAAGCTCTGCAACCAACACTTTAATAGAGCTAGTTCCGATATCTAAACCTGTAAAAAAACCATTTCTAGTCATTACACTGCGTCCTCTCTATCTTCCCAGTTTCACACTTCTATTTTTAATAGCTACACCAAGGCATAACTACTCACAAAATATTATAACACAAAAAATACATTCGTGCTCGAATTTTCTAACATTTACGCAAGCTTTTTTGAATCTATATCATTGTCCTACGATTTCTGAGGTGAGTAAAGAAAAAAAGAAAGAGAATCTCTCTTCTCTCTCTTTGTGTACCCATTTTTTTCTAAAGTAAGGCTATTTTTTAATATCTTGTTTGTAAAATTCTTTCAAGGCATCTTTCCAAGTTGGAATGACAAATCCAGTTGCTTTGGCTTTGGTCAAACTCATCGTTGAGTTTAGAGGACGTTTAGCCTTGGCAGGAAATTGGCTCGAGTCTACTGGCTTAACTTCGACATCTGTATCCTTCAAAATTTCAACCGCAAAGTCATACCAAGTTGTGTCTTCTGTCGCATCATTTGACAAATGGTAATAACCAAATTCCTTGCGATTTTCAGCTAGGAAAGTCATGAACTCGGCCAAGGTACGCGTCCAGGTTGGTCGACCATGTTGGTCATTTACAACTGTCAAGGTCTTATGAGTTTTAGCAAGATTTTGCATTGTGAACACGAAGTTTTTGCCGTAATTCCCAAAAACCCAGGCAGTACGAATAATATAGAAGTTTGAAACGTATTTTTCTACAAGCTCCTCTCCCATACGCTTAGTACGACCATATTCAGTTTGAGGATCTGGTTTGTCATCCACTTCCCACTCTTGTCCAACTGGTTTCTTACCGTCAAATACATAATCGGTAGAGATGTAGACTAGAGTTGCTCCATGCTTTTCGGATGCTTTTGCGACATTTTCTGTCCCCGTCACATTGATGGCGAAGTCCAATTCTTTTCCTTCATCCTCTGCTGCATCAACAGCTGTGTAGGCTGCACAATGGTAAACTAAAGTCGGTTTTACCTCTTCAAAAACTTTCTCCACCATTTCTGCATCGGTAATATCCATCTCAGCCACATCAACCGCAACATATTCTTCATTACGCTCATCCAATAAATAGCGAAGTTCCGTTCCTAATTGGCCATTTGCTCCTGTAATTAAAATCATTTTTCTTCCTTTCACCTGATTCACAATTCTTCGGTATAGAAATAAAAAGCAGAAAGTCTCTGCCTTTTACTTTTCAAGAACCTCTTGTGTTTTAGCGTAGTTGGCTTCAACAGCTTCTTTTTCTCCCTGCCACCACTCTTGGTTATCTCTGTACCATTGGATGGTTTCTTTGAGACCTTGTTCGAAGTTGGTGAATTCTGGTTTCCAGCCCAACTCATCACGGAGCTTGCTTGCGTCAATCGCATAGCGAAGATCGTGTCCTGCACGGTCAGTCACATGATCATAGGCATCGGCAGGTTGTCCCATTTCCTTAAGGATTAGTTCCAAAACTTCCTTGTTGTTCTTCTCGCCATCAGCACCAATCAAGTAGGTTTCACCAATTTGACCTTTTGTCAAGATTGTCCAAACTCCTGAAGAGTGGTCATTGGTATGAATCCAGTCACGAACGTTCTTACCTTCACCGTAAAGTTTTGGCTTAATTCCACTTAGAATGTTGGTAATCTGACGTGGGATAAATTTTTCAATGTGTTGATAAGGACCGTAATTATTTGAACAGTTAGAAATCGTTGCCTTGACTCCAAAAGAACGTACCCAGGCTTTGACAATCAAGTCTGAAGCTGCTTTAGTTGATGAGTAAGGAGAGCTTGGATTGTATTTGGTATCAGCAGTAAATTTCTCACCTGGACCTTCACCATGACCTGGCAAATCCTCACGTAGAGGGAGATCCCCATAAACTTCATCTGTCGATACATGGTGGAAGCGAATATCATATTTGCGAGCTGCTTCTAAAAGAGTATAGGTTCCGATGAAGTTAGTATGGATAAATGGTGATGGATCATTGAGCGAATTGTCATTGTGACTTTCCGCGGCATAGTGCACAATAGCATCTGCTTGAGCTGCTAACTTGTCTACCAACTCTGCATCAGCAATGTCACCAACAACTAACTCAACACGATCACCTAAAATTTCCTCAATATTAGCGCGGTTTCCAGCATAAGTCAACTTGTCTAGGACTGTCACGTGAACATCTGGAAAATTCTTGTAAACATAGTGGACAAAGTTGGAACCGATAAAACCAGCTCCACCTGTCACGATAATTTTTTTGTATTCAGTCATATTCTTTCCTTTTTACAAATCTTCTTTTTTCAAAGGTTTTACATCCTTAAGTAGTGGATGTTTTTTATCTGCTTCTGAAACCTCTGCTTCTGCAAGATTTTCCCATTCAATGCCAAGGCTTGGATCAGCGTAGTTTACAAAGGCATACTTGGGTTTGAGTTCAAGAGCCCAGTAATCATTGACCAGATAACTATAAGAAACTGCATCTGATAGGACTTGGAAGCCATTGGCCACGCCTCGAGGAACAAAAATTCCCTTGCTTGCATCAATTACTGTCTGATAGGTATTCCCAAAGGTTTCACCCTCACGTAAATCAACCCAAGAACCCAGAACTTTCCCACCATCTGCTACAGAGATGTACTTATCCCAAGGCTCTGCGTGGAGACCACGGAGAACATTTTTGCGTGAGAAGGATACATTGTTTTGCAATTTTCCTTCTGCAAAGAAAGACTCTGGAAACCCAAGTGGAAGCATTTTTTCCTTTTGGAAATTTTCTTTAAACCAGCCACGATTATCACCATGAACGGGGATATCAAACTCCAACATACCTGGAATTGCATCAACCTTGCGTGCTGCAAGCGTCTTACCGAAAAAATTATCTGTCATCTATGCTTCTCCAATCAAACGGAGCAGATACTGTCCGTATTCATTTTTCTTAAGCGGTTGAGCTAAGGCCAACACATCTTCTCGACTGATATAGCCCATACGGTAAGCAATTTCTTCCAAGTTTGCCACCTGAACATTTTGCATCCGTTGGACTGTTTCGATGTACTGTGAAGCCTCTAGCAAACTTTCATGAGTGCCAGTATCCAACCAAGCAAAGCCACGTCCCATAACCTCAACCGATAAATTTCCACGATCTAGATAAACCTTGTTTACATCTGTAATTTCCAATTCACCACGCGGGCTTGGCTTAATACTTTTAGCAATTTCTACTACATCATTATCATAGAAATAGAGGCCTGTAACTGCATAATTTGAACGAGGATGTTCTGGCTTTTCTTCGATAGAAATGGCGTTCATGTCTTCATCAAACTCAACAACACCGAAACGTTCTGGGTCCTTCACATGATAGCCAAAGACAGTCGCTCCTGACTCCTTGCTTGCTGCCTTTTGTAGCATCTTCGAAAGGCCAGGACCATGATAGATATTGTCACCTAAGATCAGAGCAACGCTGTCATCGCCAATAAACTCCTCACCAATGATAAAGGCTTGGGCCAAACCGTCTGGACTCGGTTGCTCCGCATAAGACAGTTGAATCCCGAACTCAGAGCCATCTTGAAGAAGCTCTCTGAAACGAGGCAAATCTTGAGGAGTTGAGATAATCAAAATATCCCTAATCCCAGCCAACATCAATGTTGAAAGTGGATAGTAAATCATCGGTTTATCATAAACCGGCATCAGTTGTTTTGATGCAGCTCGAGTCAAAGGATATAAACGTGTCCCCGAACCACCCGCGAGAATAATACCTTTCATAGTATGGTACCTTTCTATATGTCCTTTATCATAGTGTTTTTTTCAAAAATTCAACTCTACATCTCATGAGAAGAATAAGTTACATTCTAATATAAATGAGTCAGATAACATCAGAACACTCAATCAAATTTTTTTAATGCTGATTTCAAATATAATCCTGATCGGATATTCTCACCTATTTTTTGAGCACGATTCACTATGTGTTGATATTCCTCCTCTGATAAAGCCTTAACTTTTTCTGCTAAATCCGATAAAGAAGTAATCGCAATCCCACAATGATTTTCTAGCACAAAAATAGATAAAGCTGATTCCTCCCACACAACAAGTGGAAAACCTGAAGCTAAGTAAAGTGATGCCTTGTGAGAGTTGTTATATCGAAGGTATTCACCAAAGACACCACTACATGTTTCAGCACTATCTCCATCCCATACAAGACCAAAACCACCTTCAAGGACTGCAGGTAGCTCATCAGGTAGGAAAGAACCAAAGTAAGTCACGTTCTCTAAAGCTCTACTCTCATCAAATCCAACACCATAGAGGTTATAAGCAGGCTCTGAAGGAAGTGTATAAAGATATCCAGCTTTTTCCTGGGCTAAATTCCCTGCCACAATGATTGGTTGTTCCTTAGACATCTTTTCTTTTTCTTTGAAGTTTGGAATAAGATAATCAAAAATATCTAAGCTTACAATCTTTTGCTCAGAAAGACCTTGTTTTACTAAGAACGATTTCATAATTGGATTGTGAGCAATAATTCCATCGGCAACCCCTAAAAGACTTGATTCTTGGAGGTGAACTCGAATTTTATGCTTCAAAGGTACCGTGTCCAGATTAGCATTTCTTAAAACTTCTAAATCATGGATGATTAAATAGACCTTAACTCCTTTACGCTGGAGTTTTTTCACCAAATGAGTAGTAAAAAAGCTATGATGAAGCATAGGAAATTGGATTAAAAGTTGATCTCCGGATTTCAATTGCGCAAATGCTTTTGACAAAGCTTTTGCTTTATGTTGTTGAGCTTTGACAGTTCCTAACTTATACCAATCCTCAACCATCAGTAACAAAGGGAGATACCCTTCTCTCTTGACAATTTCTTCAACATCATTACGCGCTTTGTTACCAGCATTTTTAATATTTTTATCTTGTAAAAATTCTTCTTTTAAATAATATTTCATCTCTTTGTCTCATAGTTCAAAAGTCGATTTTTCAGGATAACGTTCATCTAATATCTGTTTAAAACGAAGCAAATCCTTTTCTTTTAAGTTAACATTATCATTAACACAAAGAAGCTTTTTATGCTTATCCTTAAAAATACGATCCAACTGGTCTAGTCGATTAAAGTCAATCGACTTCCCTATATTGTGTGCTATTGGGTAAAATTGATTGCTTTCAATCTGCCAGTATTGACATATATACTGATTCACATCAACTTTATAGTCTCGAATTTGACTTTTTGATGTCCTATCTAGAGTTTCAAATTCAATCTGCCAGAGATCCGCTAGAGTACTCTTCTTCATCGGAACTGGCAAATGCGGGTTGACATAGCCCGTTGGTCCCCAAGGGAGCAAAACTAAATTTTTAAACAGTCGCAAGCCATAGCAGTAATTAAAGAATTTCCAGGGCGATGTTTTCATAGCTGCTTTATTAGGAAAATGACGATAGATTAACTCGATATTGTTGAGATAGGTCTTTGTTATCGGAGCCCACGGAACTATTGCATCATAAACGGCAAATAGTTTAGGCAAATCATTTTTATAGAAATCTGATGGTTTGCAATCCCTAATCATATACATATCGTCATTAAAATAGAGATAATTCTCAGATAATTCTTCTATACGATGGAGATTCAATTCAATTGCTGCCGAGTTAAAGGTAGGAAGGTAGTCTAGTGGCATAAATTCTTTATGCGTAACCAACCTCAATTTGGGATGATCCAGGTTCAACCATTCAGGTTTCTGACCATTTGTGATTAAAAATACTTTATTGACCCAAGGAGCATGTTTTTCAATCATACGGAACCAATTGTTAAAAGTTCCATAATCACGATATCGCATATCTCCATCAATATATGGGTCAATAGAGTCCATCCCCCCCGTTAGTGTCTGTTTCTCACGGATAAACTCAGGATCACTCCCATCAACCCATAGCACAACAATATCAATTTGTTCTTGTGTCATTTAGACAATTCTTTCTCTACAACCTCAAGTGCACGTTCAATAACCACATGCATGTCGTAGTATTTATAGTCTGCTAGACGCCCACAAAAGATAACCTTGTCATTTTTTGCTGCTTCTTCTTGGTACTTAGCAAATATAGCATTATTTTTGTCGTCATTAATCGGATAGTATGGCTCATCCCCACGTTTCCAATCTGCTGGGTATTCACGTGTGATAACTGTCTTAGGTTGTGTACCATATTCGAAGTGCTTATGCTCAATGATACGAGTATAAGGAATCTCACGCTCGGTGTAGTTGACCACGGCATTTCCTTGATGATTTTCCTCATCCAAGACTTCGTGTTCAAAACGAAGACTGCGATACTCCAACTCACCGTGTTTGTAGTCAAAGTACTGGTCAATCATCCCTGTAAAGACAACTTTATCAGCTGATGCTTCAAGCTCTTCACGATTAGCAAAGAAATCAACGCCAAGCTCTACTTCCACATCACCAAGCATATTTTCAATGATGACGTTGTATCCACCGATTGGAATTCCTTGGTAACGGTCATTAAAGTAGTTGTTATCAAAGGTCAAACGAACTGGTAGACGTTTGATGATAAATGGTGGAAGATCTGTAGCAGAACGGCCCCATTGTTTTTCGGTATAGCCCTTAATCAACTTTTCATAGATATCTGGGCCAATCAACTTGATAGCTTGTTCTTCCAAGTTCTTAGGCTCAACATCCTTCATGTCAGCCGTTTGCTCGGCAATCTTATCCTTGACTTCTTGTGGTGTCTTAGTTCCCCACATAGCGTAGAAGGTATTCATGTTGAAAGGAAGATTGTATAGGCTGCCCTTGTAGTTAGCCACTGGTGAGTTGATATAGTTATTGAATTCAGCAAACTGGTTAACATAGTCCCAAACCTTTTTGTTTGAGGTATGGAAAATGTGGGCACCATACTTGTGGACATTGATGTCTTCAACATTTTCACAGTAGATATTTCCACCGATGTGATCACGTTTGTCAATCACTTTTACTTTTTTACCGCGTTTCGTTGCTTCGTGTGCGAAGATTGCCCCAGACAAACCTGCACCAACAATTAAATAGTCATACATATTAAAACTCCGTTAATGAACTCTACAATTTCTTATTCATGCTGACTCTGGGCCAGCAAACGTTATTTTTTCTTTTTTATAAAGGATTCTTAGCATCTATTAGAGCCTCCTAAAGTCTAGTACTAGAACTAGGTCGCATTTAATTTAGTAATATCATTCGATTCTTTTTTACTAAAAGTATTTGTTGTAAATAGTAAAAACATGAATATATTATATGTAGGAACAAACCAAAATGCTTCAATCATACAGTTAAAAGCAATCAATGATAAAATCGCAACTAATAAATATTGACCATCCTTATACTGTTTCCTTGAGGCGACAACATAAATTATTATCAATAGAACTACAGGCACTATTCCATATGTAAATAACATCTGCACATAAGAGGAATCTACATAGTTATACCCTATTACAGATTCTGTTTTTCCACCTGATCCTATAAATTGAACGTTTCTCGTCCCAAATAGATGAACTCCAAATGTATCAAATGCATTCCTACCTAGAGCTAGCCTTCCCGTGATTAATTTGTTTACCGATACCAAAAATGGATTAGACCAAGAAAACTTGTATGACAAATAGGTAACAATTGATGCGAATACAACAGCCGAATATGGGAACAAGGCAAATATCTTTAGTTTTTTCTCTTTACTGTAATAAAAATAAATGAAAATAACTGTCGCTAACAAGATTGACAAAGCATTTAAACGTGCATCACAGTATTTTATAATGAAAGCTGATAGCAAGACACCAAACAGGGATCTGGTCCATATAAATTTATCTTTTAGAAGATAGGAAATTGCTAAAAATAGATAAAAGCAATGTGATGCAAAGTCCGTAGGATAAATAAACCCAAACGAATTTCGAATAACCCCCGCACGATTATATTGTAGATTAGGAACCATACCAACAAGTGATAGAAGAAAAACTCCGACGACGAGGATGCCAGCTACAATTACATAGTTCCTCAAAACTACTTTCATATCTACATTAACCAAGAGGATTAGTAGCATCGAATAGACTAGAAAATTAAGCCTATTCGTTTGAAAATACACTAAAACCCCCGAAAGCAACAATAGAATAGAAAGTATTAGATATTTGTATGAGACCCGCATTTTATACAAAAAACGAAGACCTAAAAGCAATACAACAAAAAATAGGAAATTTACTTTGACTTGAAAAAAAGTCCTATCCAGCATCGTAGTTGATATGGTATTAAAAAATACCACTACAGATACAACAATGCTGACTAGTAGGTTTTCAAATTTAATTTTTATCATATTTTTTGAAAAAGAATCATACAGAGTGATTTATAAGAAAAAGAAATATGGAATTGAATGAGAAAAAATAATATTTCTTTAATCTTCTAGTTCACTTATACTCTTCTATCCTCCCTTTCCTAACTATTTAATCAACCAAAGCGAATTTAATCTATACAAGAGTTCATTTTACAATAAGACTATAAGCTACTGAAATTTCTATTTATTCCATTCAATTTCACTTATTCAATAACTGCTGTTTCAACTCTTTTGGACTAATTACCTTTAAGAATAGTATTTGAAAAATGTAAAGTATCGCTCCTATTGTAGCAAATACCATAACATTTATAACAGGCGTAAAATTCACTGTAATTTTTACAACGAATAGTACACCGTACATGAGAGCTGATGCTCCTATAATTTTAACTGTCGAAGCTAGAAGAGGCACTTCCTTTAAATAGTTTCTTGTAAAATACAGTTGAATAGCCCATACTAAGGCTTCTGTTAATACAGAAACAATGGCTGCTCCGATATAACCTAATTTAGGTAGTAATAATAAATTTAAACCGACACTCACAACAGCTGGAATAGTAGTCGAAATCATAAATTCTTTATTTTTATTATGTGGAATCAAGATTTGAATACCCATAATATTTGTCCAGCCAATAAAGAACATTCTAAAAATCATAATTGCTATCGCATATTTAGCATCTTGGAAATCCTGTCCTAAGAAAAATTGCACGAAATCATCATTAACAATTAACATTCCTGCTATTATAGGAAAAATGACTAAATTGTATATTAAGAAAGACATCTGATGCATTTTGTTTACAGCCTTGTGATCTCCAGTCGATAGGAGATTGGCAACACGAGGAAGCATTACGCTTCCTAACGAAGTCACTAGTGTAAGCAAAATATTGACCAATTTTAAGGCTTGGTCATAAATTCCGACGTCTTTAGTTGAGGCTAATGCCCCTAGCATAGTACGATCCAAAGTAACATATAGCGAAATAGCTATTTGTGGCAAAAACAAGAGAACAACTGGTTTCAAGTGTTGTTTAGCATAGGACCAATCAAAATGTGGTTTTCCGATAAATTCTCTAGCTGGCAACCACATACTAAACTGCCCCAATAATTCAAATATTGTTAGCAAAAACACATAAAGATATAAATCATTTGCTGATTTTACAAATAAGAAGATTGAAATGACACCGACCAGTTTAACAGTAATATTTCTAACTGTTATCTTGCGAAAATCCTCTAACCCTTGAAACAACCAGGAGATATCCATCCCTTTAGATACCAGACTCAAGCCCAAAATATATGCAACGGGATTTTGCATAAATGACAAGGACAGACATAAGAGAATGTATAAGCATATCGACAGAATGGTCGCACCAAACTGTAAGGTGTATATGCCCCAAAAGTTTTTTCTGATATCTTTACGATGGCCTGAAATTTCTTTTGTACCATAATTGGCCACGCCCAATGTCGCCAATAAAATAAAGTAGGTTACAATTGAATTGAAATAACCATAAGTACCTAAATCAGTTGAACTAAATACCCTAGTTACATAAGGTGTTGTTATAATAGGAAGAATTATCACTAGTAGCTGGTAAGAGAGATTATATGCATAATTTTTTAAAATCTTCATTCTTACCTAACTCATCTTCTCTCTAATTTTTTCATACAGTTTTGGAGAAACCAAAAGCGTCAAGTATTTCACTTTATTTTTCCTTGTAACATTTGAATTCAGAATAACATCTTTGAAATATTGAATGTATTCTTTTCTAATTTTATTAACTTCAGCATACATATCTGAACTAAGCATAGCATGTACAATATGCAGACCATTAAAAACATAGCGAACATTCAAGGCTCTTCTCATATCCCTATCACCTGAATAGTCTCGTTCAACATAACTTATATTCCATTCCATTGCCTTGTAAAAATCTAAGAGACGATCACTATACTTAGAATTTACAATACTTCCTGGTCTTCGATAGTATTTATAAAGATTTAGATCACTAACAGCAATATTTTCACAGGAAGCAATATGCTCATAAGCAAGAGCTAAATCTTCATACAACATCCCATTAGGATATGGAAACCTTAATAAAATTTCTTTCTTATATAGTTTACCACCTGAATGTGTCCCAACATAATTTCCATAAAACATTTGTTCTAAAGCTGTTCGACGATCTAATTTTCCAGAATATTTCTCTCTGAAATCTCCTAGGAAATCGCTATTTTCATAGTTTCTAACTTCAATCACTGGAGTTGCTACAAGATCAACTCTATACTTATCTCTAAGTTCTACTAAATATTCAATGGCTCTATGGTCATAATAATCATCTGAATCAATGAAAACAATCCAATCTGTTGAAGATTCTTTTACCCCAGTATTGCGGGCATTGGATAATCCCCCATTTTCAATATGCAGAACTTTTATTCTGTCATCTTCTTGAGCATATTGGTCACAAATTTCTCCTGAAGAATCTGTAGAACCATCGTCTACCAGTATAATTTCTATATTTTTATAGGTCTGTTGTCTTAGACTGTCTACACAATAGCTTAAGCAATCTTCGACATTGTATACTGGTACAATAATAGAAACCTTATCCATTATCCCTATCCTTCCAAAATGATATTGACGATTCTTTCACAAGCTTTTCCATCTCCATAAGGGTTGCTAGCCTTACTCATCTTGTTATATTCTATTTGGTTTTCTAAAAGAAGCTTAAAATTAGAGTAAATATTTTCTTCTTCCGTACCCACTAATTTTAATGTTCCAGCCGCAATCCCCTCTGGACGCTCTGTTGTATCACGCATGACTAAAACAGGCTTCCCTAACGATGGAGCTTCTTCTTGAACTCCACCAGAATCTGTTAAAATCATGTAGCTTTGATTCATGAAATTATGGAAATCAATAACTTCTAAAGGTTCAATGATTTTCATGCGTTCATTATCCCCAAAGACTTTACTTGCCAATTCACGAACTTTAGGGTTTTTATGAATTGGGTAAACAACTTTTACATCTTCAAATTCATTTAAAATACGATTAACAGCATTAAACATATTTTCCATTGGTTCCCCAAGATTTTCACGTCTGTGAGCTGTCAACATAATCAACTTACTATCCTTAGCCCACTCTAAAATTGGGTGATTGTAATCATCCTGAACAGTTGTCTTTAAAGCATCAATAACCGTATTACCTGTTACAAAAATATTCTCTCTTCCCTCTTTTAGAAGATTGTCTTTAGCCACTTCTGTTGGCGCAAAATGATAATCTGCAATAATAGAAGTAGTCTGACGGTTGAACTCCTCAGGGAATGGACTTTGAAGATTGTAGGTTCTTAAACCTGCTTCCACATGCCCAACTTTGATGCCCATATAAAAGGCAGCTAAAGCTGTAGCAAATGTCGTACTTGTATCCCCATGGACCAAAACAATATCAGGATTTTCTTGTTCAAGCACAGCTTGAATCTTATCTAGAATACTAGTCGTAATTGTAAAGAGAGTTTGATTGGCCTTCATAATCCCCAGATCATAATCTGGAACGACCTTAAAGACATCCAAAACTTGCTCAAGCATCTCCTTATGTTGTCCAGTCACGCAGACGATGGTCTTGATTGAATCATTACTCTTCAATTCATTTACTAGAGGACACATTTTGATTGCTTCTGGGCGCGTCCCAAATACTAGCATTACTTTTTTCATTTTGGTTCTCCCTGTATTTCTCTATACAATGCTCGATAGTTTTCCAAAAACATTGGATAACTATATTTTTCTTCATAAGTTTTTTGGGCATGAAAAGCAAGACGATTTCTTAGCAGTACATCTGTTGCTAATTTGTCTATGGCACCAGCTAATGCACCTGGATTTTTGGCAGGAACAAGAATTCCATTTTCATCATTAACTACTTCATTTATGCCTGGAATATCCGTAGCAACCATCGTTTTCCCATTCATAAAAGTTTCAATGATGTTTAGAGCTAGACCTTCAAATAAAGACGATGAAACCAGAAAATCAAAACTATTGATACATTCTACTATATCCTGGCGATATCCTAAAAATGTTACCGAATCTTGAAGATGTAGCTCTTCAACCTTATTCTCAAGTTCATTTCTAAGCTCACCATCACCAACGATAAACAACCGAATATCCTTCGTTGTAAGTAAAGACATAGCTTCAATAAGATAAGTCAAACCTTTTTGTTCAGACAATCTAGCTATACAGCCAAGCTTAGTCCCATCATAACCGACAATATCATCGACTTGATTATCCGTTTTCTTTAAGATAACTCCATTGTAGATAACCTTACTATCAGTAATTCCTACGTCTTCTTTTAGGTTTTTATTTACTGCTTCTCCTACTGCTACACTTTTAGCATTTCCTAAAGCAAATCTATATAAGGGCAATTTATCTTTAAAGACATTGTGAGCTGTATAAACATGTGTCAATTTTGGACAAACAAATTTTAATAATCGAATATAAAAAGCAGCCATTCGATGATGAGTATGAACTATAGTAATCTCATTATTTTTGATAATCTGGCGAATAGAATATAGAAGCTTTAATACCGTCACGGGATTTTTACTATCAATATCTAAAATTTTATGATGTTGAATCCCTTGAGCAGCCAGTTCGCTCTCCCAAAGCCCACCAGTAGACGCCACATGGACACTATCAAACTCATCTTTCAAATCTGAGCTCAATTGGTAGACAATTCTCTCTGCACCACCAATATCCATGGTACGTGAAATATGTAAAATATTATTTTTTTGATTTTCGTTTTTCATCTAATACTCGCTTAATAAACGTGACATTTCCTACGAAATAACGTTTAAAGAGACGTTTAGGTTCATTTGCCACTCGGAACAGCCACTCAAGATGTGCATTTTGCATCCAGAGAGGAGCTCGTTTAATATGGCCAGATAAAACGTCAAAACTACCTCCAACTCCCATAAAGACAGAATTAACACCTTGGTCCATAAATTTTTGAATGATATATTCTTTCTTAGGAGAGGTGATCCCAACAAAAACAAAATCAGGATTTTTCTCACGAATGTCTTCTTGAATGCCATTTTCATCTTCTTCAGAAAAATAACCATTGCGATGCCCAAGGACTCGTAAATTTGGATAATCTTTCTTAAAGATTTCCAACATATCTACTAAAACTTCTTCTTTGGCACCAAAAAAATAAACCGAATAAGATTTTTCATTAGCTAAATGAAGCAATTTTTGCATCAAATCAATTCCAGCGACTCTCTCAGGAACTTGATATCCCAAAAAACGGGAAGCTAGAACGACTGAAGCTCCATCAGCATTAATGATTTCAGAATCGTTCACTATCTTTTTAATCGATTCATCTGTTTGACATTGATTAATCTTGTCTGCGTTCACCCCCATTAGATGGAGTGGCCGTTGCTCAAGAACAAATTTTTCAACAGCTTGGACAGTTGCGTCCATTGTTAAGGGGTCAATTCTGACCCCCATTAAATCAAAACTATTCAATTTAATCTCCCCACGTAGACTCAAAATGACCCTTACGCTCAGCTTCTTTTGGCAGTTGCATGTAATCACCGTATATTTTTGTCAAATATTCATCGGGATTTGCATGACAACTTATTTGTAAATTTTCAAATTCTAGTAATTGTGGTTCCCCGAACACTTCTTTTCTTGCGAGTTCTCGCTCGCGGTAAGAACCTAAGACATTTCCGACCATAGTACTAGTCTCGTAATCATATTGTTTGATGATATTTTGTAATTTTTTATTAATTTTTGAAGTGTTTAAAAGTTTATTTAATTTCAAAGTTTTTGAAACTTTTACAATCGCATTTTCGAACGAACCTCTATCTCTCTCATGTATGCGATCGATGACAGAAATTTTAGACAAGGCACGATACAATTTTATTTTATTCGTATGCAACCAGTAATGGATCCCATCTTCTGGATAACCATCTAAAGGAAAGATATCAATAAAAGGACTACACCATTCATTACCAAATTGAATTTGAATTGAAGTATCCATAATCGAAGTATTACCAAGATTATCGTCGTGAAGTCTTAAAATAACACTTTCAGGAAGCTCTTTCTCACAAATTGACAAGAATTTTTCATAATCTTTTCTAGGCATCCCTAAATCCATATCGTCATCCCATGGGATAAATCCTTTATGACGAATGGCACCGAGTAATGTCCCACCCAAGGCGTAATAACGCAAATCATGTCTTTTACAAAGATCGATATAACTTTCTAAAAGAGTTAACTCTCCTAATTGAATTTCTCTCACTTTATTCATAGAATCATTTTGCTCCATCTCTCATCAGCACTACTTTTATTGTTTTTAATAAAATTTCAAAATCTTTCCAAATTGTCCAATCATCGATATAAGCCACATCTAGTTTGACAACATCATCAAAGTTGGTAATTTCACTACGACCACTAATTTGCCACAAGCCAGTAATTCCTGGTTTGAAACTCAAACGACGTTTTTGTTCAGGTGTGTACTTTTCGTACTCATCTACGGTTGGTGGGCGTGTGCCGACTAGACTCATGTCGCCAATCAAAACATTCCAAAATTGTGGCAACTCATCCAAGCTAGTTTTTCGGATAAACTGTCCAATCTTTGTCACTCGAGGATCGTTATCGATCTTAAACATACCACCTTGCATCGTATTTTGATCCATCAACTGTTCCTTGATCGCTTCAGCATCGATTCTCATCGAACGGAATTTATAAAAGGTAAAGTAACGGCCATTTTTTCCGACACGAGTTTGTGAAAAGATTGCAGGCCCTCCATCTTTCCGAATCATGGGAACTAGAAATAGACTCGCAATTCCACAAAGGATCAACCCAACGATAGCACCACAAATGTCGAGGATGCGTTTGGCAATGACATGACTCTGCTTGTAAAAATTTGTAGAAAATGTTACTACATTCAAATCCGCCATCTCATGAATTTGTTTATCACGACCTAAGTTTTTATCAAAAGCATTGAGATTGACTGTGACAGCGATTCCCATTGTTTCAAACTGAGAAATAATAGCTCCAATGTCGTAGTCTTCACTTGGAAGATTGACAAAGACTTCATCCACTACCTCATGCGTTGTATAAGAGAGCAACTGTTCCCTTGGAACAACCGTCACCTTTTCATGAGTAAAGTCTGGCATGTCTAAAACACTGACTGCAACTAGTTCCCCTTGAACATCGTTAGCGGTTAATAAGCGATCCAACACCTTTTCAGTACGTGATATCGCTGTGACCAACAAAATCTTACGACTCCCTTTCAAATTATGGTTAAAGATTTTCCAATAGCGTTTTACAAAAAAACTAAGCAGATAATTCAAAACACCGTACAAGGAAAGTAAATAAATCATTCCTCGTCTAGAAATCACAAATTTCTCTTCTAGGAAAAAACTTGAAAAACTAATCAATAGGGCATAAAAGACGATGTATTTAACCGTTTCGGCTAATTCAACAGACTGATTGCGTTTGAAAAAGTCTCTACCGTAACCACTAATATAAAAAGCTACAAAGTGAAGAAAAAACAGGACGAATACTGTATTTGGAACAATATCAGTTTCTGAAATTGCAATCAGTATATAAGCTAACAAACTAACAAGTATACTCTGTAAGCATGCCAGAGTTACATTATAGAACCCTCTTCCCTCCATGCTGAACTCCCTAACTCCTGTTTACTTTTTCCCGTAGGAACCATAAGAACCATATTTTTCACGTTGAACATCAAATTTATTTAAAACCACTCCTAAAAACGGTGTCCCTGTGTGTTCCAACTGATTTTTAGCTTTTTGGACTTCTCTTCGTTTTGCCACACCAGCTTCTGCAACTAAAATGGATGCATCACATTTTTGGACGATAATGGCTGCATCGATTACAACTCCTATCGGTGCCGTATCAACGATGATATAGTCAAAATATTTGCGTAAGGTTTCAATCATAACCCCAAAATTTTCACTTTGCAAAAGAGCAGTTGGATTTGGAGAAACTGCTCCTGATTGGATGACAAATAAATTTTCAACATTTGTTTCACAGAGACCATGTGACAAATCTTGGGTTCCAGCTAGATAGTCCGTCAACCCTGTAATTTTTTCTCTCGACTTAAATATCCCAGACATAACTGAGTTTCGAATATCTGCATCGATTAATAGAGTCTTATATCCTGCATGCGCAAAAGCCCAAGCAACATTAGTAGCCGTTGTAGACTTTCCTTCACTAGGTTCGACTGATGTAACGGCGATAACCTTTAAGTTATTCCCACTCAGTTGTATATTTGTACGTAAAGCATTGTAATACTCTTCTACTTTTGTTACAAATTCAAGCTTTTGTTGCGCTAATTCTAACTTTGCCATAAGTTCTCCCTTACTTTAATTTATCTAGATTTGGAACAACTCCAAGGAGTGAGATGTTCATAACATCTTCGACATCTTCTGGACGTTTAACACGGTCATCTAATAGTTCAACTAATAGAATCACGACAATCACTAGTCCTGCCCCAGCACCAACACCCATCATTGTATTGCGACGGATATTTGGTGATGATGGTCCAGTAGCTGGACGGGCTTCTTCAAGAGTTGTTACATCTGAGACTCGAGTGACTGCGATGATTTTCTGTGCTGCAACTTCTCGAAGTGCATTTGCAATACGACTTGCTTCATCTGGTTTATGATCGCTAACCGAAATAGATACGATACGTGTATCTGCAGGAACTGTTACCTGAACCTTTTTCGCCAATGTTTTTGCATTGATGGCCAATCCAAGATCAGAAACTACCTTCTCTAGAACATCCTGGGACAGAATGATTTCACGGTAGTCCTTAACCAAGTATGTTCCTGCTTGTAGATCCTGATTTGTCAGTCCTGGTTTATCACTTTGGTTTCGGTTTACCACATAGATTCGCGTTGTACTTCTATACTCAGGTTTGACTACAAAACTACTATATGCAAAGGAAACAGCTCCTGCTACGATAGCTACAAGGAGAATTAGTAGCTTCTTTGCCCATAGCGCCTTTAACAACTGAATTACGTTGATTTCAACAGTATCTTGTTCTTTCATTTTTACTCCTATATTATTTGATCTTTAATGACTTTTTCAGGATTTTCCACAAAGAGTTCCCGAGCCTTATCTTGGCCATATCTTTTGCTCACTATCTCATAAGCCTCTCGCATATAAGGTGGACGACCCTCTAGATTATGCATATCACTAGCAACTATATGGACTAAGTCCCTCTCTAAGAAATAGCGAGCACGCTTTTTCATGAATTTATAGGTATCACCAAACAGTTTTGGTTTGAGGATACTCGAACTATTGACCTGGGTATAGCATCCCATATTAATGAGATCGTGCACCCTTTTTTCATTATTTTCCAAAGCATCATAACGTTCTATATGGGCAATAACAGGGGTTATTCCCAACATCAAAATATTGGTCAATGCGCTATGGATTTCACGATAAGGGGTATTCATGCTAAATTCTATCAAGGCATAGCGAGTGCCATTTAGTTGTGGAATCTGTTGGTTCTCTAATTTGTTTAAAGCATCACTGCTGTAATAGATTTCTGCTCCATACAAGATGGTTAAGTCGGGAGCAATCTCTTTAGCCAACTCCTTGACAACTTTAAAATTTCTTGCAATGTCCTCCTCTGGTGTTTCAAACATCCCCTTCCGACGGTGGGAGGTCGAAACGATAGTACGAACTCCTTGAGCATAAGCTTCCTTCAGGAGGGCTATACTCTCTGACTTATCTCTAGGACCATCGTCTACATCAAAAACTATGTGTGAATGGATATCAATCATCTTATTTTCCTTCCATGATATCTTTGATTTCTGTTTTGAGTGTCTCTAAGCTATTTGGATCCACCTCTAACATATAAAGGCTACTATCAGGCATAGCATAGGAAGGAAGATCCATTCGACCAGTTCCCTTTAGATCTCGAGTGATGACAGTATATTTTCCTCCACTTGCTAGTTGGGCATTTACTAAGCTAACCATGGTTTCAGGAGGCATATTGGTTTGTACAGAATCTTGCAGACTTTGCATAATATCATCAAAATTCTTTAAGGCTTCTGCTGAAGTTAGTTTTTGAATAATGGCAGCAATGACTTTTTGTTGATTACGTCCACGGTCACCGTCTCCATTAGTTAAGGAATAACGTTCACGAACAAAACCTAGAGCCTGCTCAGAGTTAAGATGAACATTTCCAACAGGGAAGTGATAGTTCCCATGAAGAGATGTGAAGTCTTGATCATTATAAACATCGACACCACCTAAGAGATCAATTAATTTCAAGAAGGAGGTGAAGTTGAGTCGTGCATAGTAATTTAGGTCAATTCCATAAAGATTTTCCAAAGTATGAATCGAAGCATCCACGCCGTAAATACCTGCATGGGTCAATTTATCATTTTGGTTATTACCGCCATCAGCTATAGGCACATAGGCATCACGAGGTGTCGTTGTCAAGAGAATTTTCTTGGTCTCTTGATTTACCGTCATGATGATATTGACATCCGAACGAGAAACGGAGCTAATCGGTCCGTATGTGTCAATCCCACTGATGTAGATATTAAAAGCCTTATTTTGAGAAACTTTAGGCGCATCAACGCTCTTGGTTAGTTCTTTGGTATAAATCTTCTTGATTTTTTTGGCGTGATCTGGATACTCTTGCTCGATCAGATTTTCAAAGACACTGTTCAAAACGATTGCCTTGGTCTCTCCAGCCAGCAAACTCTTATAAGCAGCAAGATAGGAAGCACTCTCTTCAACCGTTAAGTCTTTACTCTTACTTGCCTTAATATCATCGAGCAGTTTTTTGATATTCTCTGCATCTGTTTTAGTTGGGGCTGTCACACTGGATAATTCCGAGACATTCCCAATCTCGCTATCTGCCAAAACTGCAACACTGATAGAGTAACTAGAATAGTTAGATGTCGCATTTAGTTGATTTGCTAAGCTAATGAATTTATGGATTCCAATCAAAGAAACGGAATTCACAATGACCAGCACCACAAGTAAAATCATGGTGAAAATCTTAGCTTTTCTCTTTAGAATCAAAAACAAGGCTATTAGCGCAAATAGGGCCATAATGATTGCTATAAGGACATTGACATAGCTAATCGCTAAAATATGATACTTAAATATTAAAAACAGCAAAAAACAAGCGAGCATTGCATATACAAACAACAAAATAATATTGAAACTTTGTTGAAACTTGCTCGTCTTACTTTCTTTTAAACGTCTCCCCACCTTACACCTCTAGATAGTATTTTTATTTTTATTATATCATAAACCATTCTTCAATGCTATTTACACCTGTAAAATAAGCGTTTTCCTATTCAAATGACACTTTTCTGGAACAATTATTGATTATTCCATGTATTAAAAGTACACAAGAAAATAAAAAACGCATCATATCAGATATGCCATCATATTGATACAATGCGTTTTTTGATAAAAGATCTACTAAACGTTCTTCTCTAACAGAGTTTTTGTTCAGCTCTATTCTACATTATTTAATGTGCTTTTCAAAGTCTTTTTGACTCTTTTCGACTGAGTTTTTACGTTCTTGTTCCCATTTAGCTTTCGCTTCGTCAAATTGAGCAGTTGTTACTACCTCTGTTTGCAGTCTCATGTACTTGTAGTTACTTCCAGTACCTTTGATTCCGACAAGTGAGTAAGCTCGTGTAAATGGTGTCACACGCGTCACTGAAGCCCCACCACCGTTTGAATTTACAGGGAGCAATAACGAACTATCAATCAGCCAAGCTTGTGCGTCTGCATAGTTTTCATAGCGTTTGGCTACGTCTGTATTTTCTGCATCTGCCGCTTTCAATTTTTGAGTATATTGGTCCAATCCAATACTTGTAATCTTATCAGCATCCTTGCTTGGATCAAGTCCTAAAATCTTGAGATAGAATCCATCCTCAGCGTTGAAAGGATTGAGATAAGTTGATGGATCTTGGTAGTCTGCAGACCAACCATCCAAGTTCAAATCATAGTCATGATCAGCTGTGGTTGGTGCTTGGAATGTCGCATTGGCATAGTCTTCTGTTGAAATTTGAACTACATCAATCACTACATTTTCTGCCCCAAGAGTTGATTCGACAGATTGTTTAAGCGAATTAATCTTTGGAAGTAAGGTTTTGTTAACTTGGTCTACAGGCAAGTCCAAATGAATCGGGAAACTCACACCTTGAGCTTCTAACTCTTTCTTAGCCTCAGCAAATTGAGTTTGTGCTTTTTCTTTGTTGAAGTATCCATCTTGAGCATCTTCAAGATTCATATTTGACCACTGTGTTCCGTAGTTGACCAACTTAGATGAAACTGTCTCACCAAAGGTCTTATCTCCAACTTGTACGAAAGTTGGTGGGACAAGCGTGTTACGAAGAGTGTTTTTCGCAGCTTCTTCTCCATTAGACTGAGCTGAGTAGGCTGTACGATCAATTGCAAAGTTGATTGCTTGACGGAAGTTTTTATTTAAAATAGCAGCTTGGGTAGCTTGTTTTTGCTCATCACTAGTCTTAGCTGTATGATTGTATGCTTGACGGTTAACGTTAAAATTATAGTACCAAGATGTTGCATCTTGCAAGCTATAAACGATATTGTCCTTGTATTTTTCCTTTGTCTTAGCGAAGTTTGAGCTATTTGGGTAGACACCAGCAGACGAGTAGGCTCCGCTTTCGAAATTACGGATTGTCATATCTTGGTCAGAACCATCAACATAAGCCAATTTTACTCTTTCAATCGTTACTTTATCTTGATCGTAGTAATGAGGATTCTTCTTGTACTCAAGTGATGATTTTGATGTAAATTCTTTTAACAAATAAGGACCGCTATAGAGAATACTATCTGCTTTCAACTCTCCAAATTCTTTTCCTTTAGAAGTCAAGAATTCTTCATTAACAGGAAACAAGATACTGTTAGTTGTCTTAGAGTTCCAGAATGGCTCTGGTCGTGTCAAGGTATATTGGACAGTATAGTCATCCAAGGCTTTGACACCAACATTTGAAAAGTCAGTATTTGCACCTGTCACATAATCATCCAAACCCTTGATTGAGTTTTGAATCAAATCGAGTGCTTGACTCTTGTTGTCAGCTGCATATTTGATACCTGTAACAAAATCTTGTGCTTTAAGGGGAGCGTATTCTTCCCCATCAGCAGTGAACCATTTAGCATCCTGGCGAAGCTTGTAGGTGTAGCTCAAACCATCCTTCGAAACACTCCAGTCTTCTGCAAGAGCAGGAATGAGGTTTCCATAATTATCATTTTCAAGCAAACCATCTACAAGGTTAGTAATAACATTAGTATTGTCACCAGAGTAGTCCAAAAGGTAGTTGAAGGTTGTTGGGTCTGCACCAAAGGTAGACGAGTAGGTTTTAGCATCTGATGCTGATTTCCCGCATGCCGCCAATAAGACCGCCGCGGCAAGTGTCAACCCCGCTCCAATCAAACGTTTTTTAAGCTTCATGTTTCATTTCTCCTTTTATGTTAGGTTTTATAACATATTGCTATTTTATCAAATTTTGACCTAAAAGTAAAGTTATATCCTTATACTCTTCGAAAATCAAATTCAAACTGCGTCAACGTCGCCTTGCCGTACTCAAATACAGCCTGCGGCTAGTTTCCTAGTTTACTCTTTGATTTTCATTGAGTATTAATTGTTCGTTCGTAAATAAAAAGAGAAAAGAAAGAAATCCCGCTTTAAAACAGGATTTCTTTATTCATTACAAAAGACTATTTAACATGATTTGCTAGTTCTTTTTGGTATTTGGCATTTGTTTCGATTTTCTCTTTTTGCCATTTCTTGAGAGCTTCTTCATATTCTTTAGCTGTTACGATATCGTTTTGCAACTCTAAGCCTTTGAATACAAATGGATCACCCTTGATACCAACTTGAGAGTATGCTTTTGAGAATGGCACTGTGCGACTAACTGTCGGAGAACCACCTGAAGATGCTACAGGAATAAGGAGTGAGCTATCTGAAACCCAAGCTTGTGCTTTGGCATATTTTTCATAGCGTTTGTTAAGATCGCTTGTTTCTGATGCTGCATCATCCAAGAGTTTCTTGTACTCATCAAGTCCAACTTGAGCCATGACTTCTGGATCTTTACCTTTTGTGATACCCAAGTGTTTAAGAGCAGAACCCTTCTTAGCATCTAAGATATTGAGGTAGGTTGCTGGGTCTTGATAGTCTGGCCCCCAACCAGTTCCGTTCAAGTCATAGTCCTTTTGAGAAGGAACTTTAGCTTGAGATGTAATGCTCATTTTCTCATTGTCAGTCATTTGAAGTACATCGATGACAACATTTTCACTTCCAAGCGCTGCTTCAACAGACTGTTTGAGAGAGTTAGTTTGCTGTACAGCAATGACATCTGTCTGCTCAACTGGAATATCCAAATGGATTGGGAAGGTTACACCTTTGGCTTGCAATTCTGATTTTGCTTTTTCAAAGGCAGCTTTTGCTTTTGTTGGATTGTAAAGGGTATCTTTACCATCTGTCAAAGCTACATCTTTCCACTGGTCCCCGTATGTTACCAGTTGTTCCTGAGCCAATTCTCCGAAGGTCTTTTCACCAACTTGAACATAGTCATAAGGCACAAGGCTAGTACGGATAATCTTGTCTGCACCTTCTTCGCCATTCATCTGTGCAGAGTAAGCATGACGGTCAAGAGCGAAGTTGATAGCTTGACGGAAGTTTTTATTGAGAAGCGCTTCTTTAGTTGATGTTTTTTGGGCATCATCTGTCTTAGCTGTTTTATTGTAAGACTGACGATTTACGTTGAAAGTAAAGTAATAGCTTGTCGCTTCTTGCGGACTATAAACGATCTTATCGCCGTATTCTTTCTTAGTTGAATCAAAGCTTGAACTAGTTGGGAAGAGGCGAGCTGTCGTATATGAGCCTGACGCAAAGCTACGAATCAATGATTCTTGATCAGATCCATCGTAGAAAGTAAGCTTGACGTGGTCAATCTTAACATTGTCTTTGTCCCAATAATTTGGGTTCTTTTCGTACTCGATCACTGATTTTGAAGTGAAGTTCTTCAAAATATATGGACCATTGTAGAGAATCCCTGAAGGAGCTGCCGCACCGTAATCTTTTCCTTGAGAATTTAAGAATTCTTCATTAACGGGGAGCATAGTTGCTGTTGTCACCTTAGAATTCCAGAAGCTTTCTGGTTGGTTCAAGGTGTATTGAACAGTGTAGTCGTCAATTGCTTTAACTCCAACTGTTGAGAAGTCATTGCTTTCACCACTGACGTATTCTGCCAAACCTTTGATAGAATCTTGGATAAGAGTTAGGCCATCTGACTTACCATCTGCAGCATGCTTCAAACCTGTCACAAAGTCTTGGGCCTTGACTTCAGCATACTCTTCTCCTTCTGAAGTATACCATTTGACACCTTTACGTAGCTTGTAGGTGTAGGTCAAACCGTCCTGTGAAACAGACCAGTCTTCAGCAAGCGATGGAATCAAGTTTCCATATTTGTCATTTTCCAAGAGTCCGTCGACCAAGTTGGCAATGACGTCTGATGTTGAACTTTTACTAGTAACGCTATAGTCCAATGTTGTTGGATCAATAGCATATACATACGAAAATGTTGTTGGAGCATCTGCTTTTTTCTCAGTCTTGCCACAAGCCGCTAAAAGTAGAGCTGCGCTCATCGTTATCCCTGCTATTGCAAGCCACTTTTTCGATTTCATCGGTATTCTCCTTTAAAATACTATTTTTCACCATTATACCCTATTTTTATATAAAAGCAAGGGTTTTCATGGAATTTTTTAGAAAATTCAAACTAATATTTTTTAAAGAAATTTCTACACTTATTTTAGAAAAAAACTCAAGCATCTTAGTTACTTGAGCTTCTAGTTTTAATTAGCTAGCTCAACACAGAAGGCATCCCATGGAGCCAAGCTCTGTGTAATCAAAACTGCTTCTACTGAGGTATTTTCAATCAAGATAGACTTAACTGACCCTTCTACTGCAAACTCTTGCTGTCGGTTGGACAAATTGGCCACCACTAGGAAACGACGGTCTCCATCTTTACGGATATAAGCAAAGACTTTTTCAGCCGTATCAAGAAGTTCAAAGTCAGCACGAATCAACCAGCTATTTTCCTTACGAATTTCTACCAGTTTTTGATAAGTGTAAAAGATTGATTCTGGATTTGCTAAAGCTTCTTCTACATTTATCTTCGCATAGTTTGGATTTACAGCAAGCCAAGATTGACCATCTGAGAAACCAGCATTTTTTGTCGCATCCCACTGCATTGGGGTACGAGCATTATCACGCCCAATCACACGGATACTGTCCATAATTTCTTCTATTGGAACGCCTTTTTCAAGAGCTTCACGCGCATAGTTGAGGGATTCAATATCCTCTACTTGATCTAGCGTTTCAAACGGGAAATTGGTCATTCCAATCTCCTCTCCTTGGTAGATATAAGGAGTACCTCTCATAAGATGAAGCAAGATTGCATACGCTTTGGCAGATTTTTCACGGTAGTCTTGGTCATTTCCCCAGATAGAGACGATACGAGGGAGGTCATGGTTGTTCCAGAAGAGGGAATTCCAGCCATCTTCAACTCCCAACTCGGTCTGCCATTTGTTGAAAATCTCTTTTAATTTCCCTACATTTAGTTCTTTTTGGTACTGCCACTTAGGTTGCCCTTCCTGATACTGAAGACAGATATGTTCAAACTGGAAGACCATAGACAGTTCTTGTCCTTTAGGATCTGAATAGAGTTTAGCGATCTCTGGTGTTGCTCCCCAAGTTTCCCCTACTGTCAAAAGCTCTTTGTCGCCGAAAGTAGCCTGATTCATTTCCTTGAGATAGGGATGGAGCATAGGACCATTGTTGACAATCTTCTGGTCAGGAATTTTCCCAATCATGTCAATGACGTCCATACGGAATCCACCAATCCCTTTATCAATCCAGAAATTCATCATCTCATAGATTTTTTGGCGAAGTTCTTCATTTTCCCAGTTAAGGTCTGGTTGCTTCTTACTGAAAAAATGGAGATAGTATTGACCAGACTTTTCATCGTATTGCCAGGCAGAGCCACTGAAAATTGACTCCAATTCGTTAGGTTCATCACGCCAGATATAGTAGTCTCGCTCAGGACTATCAGGATTTTCACAAGCTTCAATAAACCAAGCATGCTCATCTGATGTATGATTGACCACCAAATCCATAATGATTCGGATATCTCGTTTTTTAGCCTCAGCAATCAGCTCATCCATATCTTCCATGGTTCCAAAAATAGTGGCGATATCTTGATAATTGGCAATATCATAACCATTGTCATCCATGGGGCTATCATAGACTGGAGAAAGCCAGATCGCTGTGATCCCTAAATTAGCTAGATAGTCTAGCTTACTGGTAATCCCAGGCAAATCACCAATCCCATCTCCATTGTTATCCCTAAAACTTTTTGGATAAACCTGATAAACAACGGCATTGTGCCACCATTTTTCTTGCATCTTTTTACCTCTTTTAATATTCACTTTATTCCATCATAGACTTTTTATCATTTTTATGCAATCGTTTGCTTTGTCTTTTTTTCTTACTTTTGTGACTCTCTAGTTTCTTATCTTCTATTTTTTTTATATAATAGAGGTCAGAGGTAAAAAAATGAAAAAACAAGCTTTTAGTTCTGAACAATATTTGAATCTACAACGCGACCATATTTTGGAGCGTATCAATCAATTTGATGGCAAGCTCTACTTGGAGTTTGGAGGCAAGATGCTGGAAGACTTCCATGCCGCTCGCGTACTTCCTGGTTATGAACCAGACAACAAAATTAAACTCTTGCAAGAGTTGAAAGAGCAAGTTGAGGTTGTTATCGCTATTAACGCTAGCAATATCGAACACTCAAAAGCTCGTGGAGACTTGGGCATTTCTTATGACCAAGAAGTGCTTCGTTTGATTGATAAATTCAACGAGCTAGGTATCTTTGTAGGTTCAGTTGTTATTACTCAATATGCTGGCCAACCTGCAGCAGATGCTTTCCGCAATCAATTAGCTAAAAACGGTATCGACTCTTATCTTCACTACCCAATCAAAGGGTATCCGACAGATATGGATCACATCATCTCTCCAGAAGGTATGGGGAAAAACGACTATATCAAAACCAGCCGCAATTTGATTGTCGTTACAGCTCCTGGACCTGGGTCAGGTAAGTTGGCAACTTGTATGTCTAACATGTACCACGACCAACTAAATGGCATTAAGTCTGGTTATGCTAAATTTGAAACCTTCCCAGTTTGGAACCTTCCTCTCCATCATCCAGTCAACTTAGCTTATGAAGCGGCAACAGCAGACCTAGATGACGTTAATATGATTGACCCATTCCATCTCCAAACTTACGGAGAAACAACAGTCAACTACAACCGCGATATCGAGATTTTCCCTGTCCTTAAGCGTATGCTAGAACGTATCTTGGGTGAGTCTCCTTATGCATCTCCAACTGACATGGGTGTAAATATGGTTGGTTTTGCAATTACTGATAATGACGCTGCAATTGAAGCATCTAAACAAGAAATTATCCGTCGCTACTATCAAACAGTTCTCGACTTTAAGGCTGAAAAAGTTGCTGAGTCTGCTGTCAAGAAAATCGAACTTCTTATGAACGATCTCGGTATCACACCAGCTGACCGTAAGGTAGCTGTAGCCGCTCGTCAAAGAGCTGAAGAAACAGACGGACCAGCTCTGGCTCTTGAATTACCATCTGGTGAAATCGTTACAGGTAAGAACTCCGAACTCTTCGGCCCAACAGCTGCTGCCTTGATCAATGCTATCAAGAAGTCAGCAAATATCGATGCAGAAACAAAATTAATTGAACCAGAAGTGGTGAAACCAATCCAAGGTTTAAAAATCAATCACCTGGGCAGCCGTAACCCTCGACTCCACTCAAATGAAATCCTCATCGCCCTTGCTATCACAGCAATGCAGAATCCTGATGCAGATCGTGCCATGAAAGAACTCGGAAATCTCAAAGGAAGCGAAGCTCACTCTACGATTATCCTAACAGACGAAGACAAAAATGTGCTTCGCAAACTAGGTATCAACGTAACCTTTGATCCTTACTATCAATACGATCGTTTGTATCGCAAGTAAAATACGACACTCACTCCTCTAAGAGCTGGATCCTTAGCATCCAGCTCTTAGAGTTTTTTTATAGCTTGCAAGTTTTCTACAAGCATATCTTTCAAAAAGAATTCTCATTTTAATAGAAACTGGGATACCATTTAATTTTAGATTTATTTCTAATGAATCCTTAAAAGGAGTGATACTCAATGAAAATCAAAGAGCAAACTAGGAAACTAGCCGCAGGTTGCTCAAAGCACTGCTTTGAGGTTGTAGATGAAACTGACGAAGTCAGCTCAAAGCACTGTTTTGAAGTTGTGGATAGAACTGACGAAGTCAGCTCAAAGCACTGTTTTGAAGTTGTGGATAGAACTGACGAAGTCAGTAACCATACCTACGGCAAGGCGACGTTGACGCGGTTTGAAGAGATTTTCGAAGAGTATGAATCAATCCTCTTCAATCTTGACTTGAACTACCTTGGCTGAGATCTTGATCCATTTTCTCTACAATAAATAATACTGACTGCGTCACTCTTATCTAAAACCTCAAAGCGATGCTTGGAGATATCTACACAAGAGAACTACTTTGGTCATTGATTTTCATTGAATATACAAAAAAGTGAACAAGACAGTATTCTGATTTTCAGAAAACTATCTAGTTCACTTTTGCTTATGATTTAATTTTTTGGTTTATTCTACCGTTACTGACTTAGCAAGGTTACGTGGTTTGTCCACGTCGAGTCCACGGTGTAGGGTTGCAAAGTAAGCGACTAATTGCGTTGGTACGACCATTGAGATTGGTGAGAGGTAAGGGTGGACGGTCGTAAGAACAATGTCGTCTGTATCTTTGGCAACATTTTCTTCTGCAATGGTGAGAACCTTAGCACCACGAGCTGCCACTTCTTGGATATTTCCACGAGTGTGGTTAGCAAGAACTGGATCTGACAAGAGAGCCAAAACAGGTGTTCCATCTTCGATCAAGGCAATCGTTCCGTGCTTGAGTTCTCCAGCCGCAAAACCTTCACATTGGATGTAAGAAATCTCTTTGAGTTTGAGACTAGCTTCCATAGCCACATAGTAGTCTTGACCACGTCCGATGTAAAAGGCGTTGCGTGTTGTTTCAAGGAGGTCACGAACTTTAGCATCAATCAATTCTTTTTCTGAAAGAGTTGATTCGATAGACTGAGCCACGATTGACAACTCATGAACCAGGTCAAAGGCTTGCGCTTTAGCATTGCCATTTGCTTCACCAACCGCTTTTGCAAGGAAGGCAAGGGCTGCTATTTGGGCTGTATAAGCCTTAGTTGACGCTACGGCAATTTCAGGACCTGCATGAAGCAACATAGTATGGTTGGCTTCACGTGACAGAGTTGAACCTGGAACGTTTGTCACTGTTAAGCTTGGAATTCCCATTTCATTGGCCTTAACCAAAACCTGACGGCTATCAGCTGTTTCACCAGATTGGCTGATAAATATGAAGAGTGGTTTCTTGCTGAGAAGTGGCATACCATACCCCCACTCAGATGAGATTCCAAGTTCAACTGGCGTATCTGTCAATTCTTCCAACATCTTCTTAGAAGCAAATCCTGCATGGTAAGAAGTCCCAGCTGCGAGAATGTAGATGCGGTCTGCATCTTGAACAGCCTTGATGATAGCTGGATCAACCACTACTTGACCAGCCTCATCTGTGTAGGCTTGGATTAACTTACGCATCACCGTTGGCTGCTCATCGATTTCCTTGAGCATGTAGTAAGGATATGTCCCCTTACCGATATCTGACAAGTCAAGCTCCGCAGTGTAGCTAGCACGCTCATGGCTGTTACCATCATAGTCTTGCACTTCAACGCTATCAGCTTTTACGATAACCAACTCTTGGTCATGGATTTCCATGTATTGGTTAGTTTCACGAATCATAGCCATGGCATCTGAGCAGACCATATTGTAGCCATCTCCAAGACCAATCAAGAGTGGTGATTTGTTCTTGGCCACGTAGATGACATCTGGATTTTCAGAGTCGATTAAGGCAAAGGCATATGAACCACGGATGATGTGAAGAGCTTTTTTGAAAGCTTCAAGTACTGACAAGCCGTCTTCTTCTGCAAATTTTCCAATCAAGTGAACAGCGATTTCTGTATCTGTTTGTCCCTTGAAGTGATGAACTGTAAGGTATTCTTCCTTGATTTCAAGATAGTTTTCAATCACACCGTTGTGCACCAAGACAAAACGTCCTGTCTCAGAGCGGTGTGGGTGAGCATTGTCTTCTGTTGGTTTCCCGTGAGTCGCCCAACGAGTATGTCCGATACCAGTTGTTCCCTCAACACCAGCAGTTTTAGCAGATAATTCTGCGATACGACCAACCGCCTTCACTAAATGGTTTTCAGCACCACCTAGGACAAAAATCCCCGCAGAATCATAACCACGGTATTCGAGCTTTTCAAGCCCTTGAATCAAAATATCAGTTGCATTTGTGTTTCCAACAACACCAACAATTCCACACATAGTATATACGACACAGTCAAGCTGTGCTTTCCCCTTAAAATTGGTATAGTCTAATTCTTCTTTTATAGAATCAGCAAAAACAGTATATACTTGTTTTTTTTACTTGTCAAGAATAAAAATTGGTATAGCGTGATTCTACTGATTCTTTATACTAAAAATCTTTTATATTTCATCTAAAGCAAGTATTAAAAAAGGGCTCTATCACCCTTAATAACTACTATTTTGTAGCAAGCTTTTCTGCTTCTACTACTTCTTGAAACGTTTTTTGATAATTTACTTTAATCGTCATTGTCATGTGAGAGTCCTCGTTTCTTTTTGATGAACCTAGTATAAAATCCCTTCCTAAAACATAGCTTATATTTTCCTTAGAAAAAACTAAAAGTAACTTGTGACTCAATGAAAACGAAAGAGCAAACTAGAAAGCTAGTCACAGCTTTCTCTAAGCACTGCTTTCAGCTTACCAGATAGACTAAGACCTCGTTTGGAACGATGTTTAAGGTTATACATTCAATGAATAATTTATCATAATCCCTTACCTGAGAATCCCCAGACAAAAAGAGCGTTATCGCTCTTTTACTTAGTATTTAGGAGAAGGTGCTTGCTCCTGTTGAAACGTTTTTTGGTAATTTACTTTAATCGTCATTGTCATGTGAGAGTCCTCGTTTCTTTTTGATGATTCTAGTATAGGCAATAACCCTAAAAGCAAACTTAAGATTTTCTTAGAGAAAGCTTATACTCAATGAAAATCAAAGAGCAAACTAGGAAACTAGCCGCAGGGTGCTCAAAACACCGTTTTGAGGTTGTGGATAGAACTGACGAAGTTAGCTCAAAACACTGTTTTGAGGTTGTAGATGGAACTGACGTAGTCAGTATCCTACATATACGGCAAGGCGACGTTGACGTGGTTTGAAGAGATTTTTGAAGAGTATTAATCTAAATGTTCTTTCTTTTCTAGATTTAGGGCAATCATATGCCACTCTGGGTCCTCCTGCCAGTTAGACAGTGAGCTGATATAACTTGCTACCTTACGTGCTTCTTCAAGTATTGGGAAGTCCTCGATAATATCAGCCACTTGAAACTCTGGTAGACCTGACTGTCTGGTTCCAAAAATCTCACCCGAACCGCGCATTTTCAAATCTTCCTCCGCAAGGACAAAACCATTGGTCGTTTCTGTCATGATACGCATGCGGTCTTTACCTGAGTCCGTTTTAGGATTAGCCACAAGAACCGCATAGGACTGCTTCTCCCCACGACCGACACGACCTCTGAGCTGATGAAGCTGACTAAGTCCGAAACGGTCAGCATCCATGATAATCATGACTGTTGCATTTGGCACATTGACCCCAACCTCGATAACCGTTGTCGAAACCAGAATATCAGTCTTTCTATCTTTAAACTCCTGCATAATCTGGTCTTTTTCATCACTCTTCATCTTCCCGTGTAAGAGAGCTACTTTTGCTTTTCCTGCAAAATGATCCGTCAATTCTTCCGATAAAGTAATAGCATTTTTAAGATCTAGGGCTTCAGATTCTTCAATCAAGGGCGAAATAACATAGGCTTGAGAACCTTTTTGAATTTCTCCTTCCAACCAAGTCAGGACCTGTGGTAATTGCTCATGCTTGATCCAGCGAGTTACGATTGGTTTGCGCCCAGCAGGCATCTGGTCAATAATGGAAACATCCATATCTCCAAAGGCGGTGATGGCTAAGGTTCGTGGAATCGGAGTCGCCGTCATCATGAGGACATCTGGATTCTCTCCTTTTTCACGTAAAATACGTCTTTGTCCCACACCAAAACGGTGTTGCTCGTCGATGATAATCAAACCGAGTTTAGCATAGTCTACCCCATCTTGAATCAGAGCATGAGTTCCGATAATCACATCGACCTCACCCTTGGCAATGGTCTCTAAAACCGTACGTTTTTCTGCAGCTTTTAATGAACCTGTTAGGAGAGCTAGTTTTAAATCAGGAAAGAGACTTTCTAGACTTTCAAAATGTTGCTCTGCAAGAATCTCTGTTGGAACCATGAGGGCAGCCTGATAACCAGCCGTTACGGCTGCGTACATGGCAAGACCTGCTACCACTGTCTTCCCGCTTCCTACATCCCCTTGTAAGAGTCGATTCATGTGATGGTACGACTTCATATCGGTCAGGATTTCTTGCAGGCTCTTTTCTTGTGCTTGGGTCAAAGCAAAAGGCAAATTTTCTTTAACCGCAGTTAGTTTTTCCTGGGACCAATTCAGGACCAGACCACTTCCATGAACCTTATTTTCAGACTTGAGGGTCTGTAATTGCATTTGGAAATAGAAAAGTTCCTCAAACTTGATTCGACGGAGAGCCTGCTTGTATTCTGCCAAATCCTTAGGAAAATGCATAGCACGAACAGCCTGACAGCGAGACATGAGTTTGTATTTGTCTAGCAAGGATTGAGGGAGATTTTCCTCTATCAAGAGATCTAGCCCCTGATCAAAGGCGGTTTTAATGACCTTAACAAGGCTTGCTTGACTAACTCCTTGTGCAAGACGATAGACAGGTTGAAGGTCGTCCTCCACTTGGGCTAAAACCTTCATCCCTGTGAGACTAGCCTTGGCGCGATCCCACTTACCAAAAACGGCTAGAGTCGCTCCTAGCTCAATCTTGTCAGCCAGGTAGGGTTGGTTAAAGAAGTTAACTGCAAACACAACCTCTCCCTGCTTGAGACTAAAGCGTAGACGATTGCGCTTAAAACCATAATACTGAACACTAGCTGGTGTTACTACCTGACCAGATAGGACAGCCTTTTCACCATCTTCTAACTCTAGCACCTGCTTGGTCTTAAAATCTTCATAACGGAAAGGAAAGTAGAGCAAGAGATCTTGCAGGTTTTCGATTCCTAGTTTGGCATATTTCTCTGCTGACTTTGGTCCCACGCCAGGCAAGACATGCAAGGGTTGGTGTAAATTCATGCTCCTCTCCTTTCCTTCTTTCTTTTAATGATATTCTCTCGGAATTCGATCACTGAGGAGACAAACTACCTCATAATTGATCGTTCCACGGTAAACCGCTACATCTGTTGCAGTAATCTCCTTGTCACCGTTTGAGCCAATCAAGGTTACCTTGGTACCTAATGGATACAGCTTAGGTAAACGAACCGTGATTTGGTCCATGGATACTCGCCCTACGATAGGGCACAATTGTCCATCCACCAGAACTGAGAAATTCTGCATATCTCGTGTCCAACCATCAGCATAACCTATCGGTACCGTTGCAATGACTTGTTCACTGTCTGCCTGATAAGTCGCTCCATAGCCCATACAAGCCCCAGCATCTACTGTTTTGATATGAACGATGGCTGTTTCCAAGGTCAAAGCAGGTTTTAGTTCATAAGGCAATTCTAAAACTTGTCCGCTTGGATTGAGACCATACATGGAATCTCCCATACGAACAGCATTGAAAATCGTTTCCGAATGCCATAGAGTCGTTGCTGAGTTACTCGCATGGACTAGTTCTGGTACTTCTTGCAAGTCAGCTAGGATTCCCTTAAAGCATTCTAACTGTTGATTAAAGTAGCTATCTGATTCTTCATCTGCAGTCGCAAAATGGGTAAAGATTCCCTCAATATTTGCTCCATGTTCCTTGAGTAAAGTTTGAGCTTGTGCTGCCTCGCTTGCACTTCTAAAACCAATTCGCCCCATACCTGAGTCAATTTTAAGATGAACGGTTAAACCTGACAAGTCTGACTCTGTCGCTATGAGTTTCTGGATCCATTCCAATCCAGCCACTGTCAAAGTAATAGCATACTCCTTAGCCAATGAAAGAGATTCAACCTCAGATACTCCCAAAATGAGAATTTTCTTAGAAATTCCTGCTTGACGGAGTTCGAGGGCTTCATCGATATTAGAAACGCAAAAACCATCGACATCATCCTGGATAGCCGTAGCAACAGCTACCGCTCCGTGTCCGTAAGCATTGGCTTTCACAACCGCCCATTTAAGAGTATCTTTAGGAATGTGCTCTCCCATTTGTTGGATATTGTAGCGGATAGCACCCAGATTGATGAGGGCCTTGGTTGGTCTATGTGGACTAGTTTTCATAATTTTCCTCCAAAATAACACTAGCTGTCACAAACTGATCTGTATGGCTGATCGATAGCCACACTTTCCCTGAAAACGGGGATTTGCTGAAGTAGGGAGCCCCTCTTTCATTGTTCAAAACTTCCAAGTCCTGAAAACCTAATTTCCCAATTCCCGTTCCCATAGCCTTTGAGAAAGCCTCTTTTGCTGACCAACGCCCAGCCAAATACTCGATTTGTCTACGACCTTTGAGACTGGCAAAGCGCTCCATTTCCTTGTCTGTCAAGACACGCCGTGCAAATCCTTCTCTTTTTTCAACTGCATTTTGTATGGAAGCTAATGCTTCAATATCAATTCCGTGTCCAACTATCATTTTCGTCAAAAGGAGTTGAGATACCCCCAACTCCATCCTTTTCACTTATTTTGTTAAGGTAGTATAGATTTCTTCTACCAGGGCTACTGTGTTTTCCCATCCTAGACATGGGTCTGTAATGGAACAACCAAAGATTTCTGGTTGGTTTTGGCGACCATCTGCCAAGTAGGATTCAATCATGAAACCTCGAACTGTTTTCTTAATCTTTTCATTCCAGTCACGGTTGAGCAGAGCCTGGCGAACAATTCGAACTTGCTCCATATATTGCTTCCCTGAATTATCATGGTTGGTATCAATCATGATAAAGGGATTTTCAAGCCCCATAGACTCGTAACGCCCGATAGCATTTAAGAGAGTTTCATAGTAGAAGTTTGGTTCATTTTTCCCATATTCATTCATAGCTCCACGAAGGATAACGTGAGCTAGGGGATTACCTGAATTCTCAACTTCTTGTCCATGGTAAAGAAATGTTTGCTTGTTTTGTGCAGCATAGATGGCATTAAACATAACAGACAGATTTCCAGAGGTTGGATTTTTCATACCCACTGGTGCATCAATCCCTGAAGCTACAAAACGGTGTTCCTGATCTTCTACTGAACGCGCACCCACTGCATGGTAGCTCACCAAGTCATCAACCAAGACTAGATTGGATGGATAAAGCATTTCATCTGCTGTAGTCAATCCAGTTTCTGTAATAACTCGATAATGAAGCTGACGAACAGCCTGTAAACCATTAATCAAACTTGGTGCTTTAGAAGTATCTGGCTGATGAACCAACCCCTTGTAGCCATCTCCATTGGTACGTGGCTTGGCTGTGTAAACACGCATGACCATGAAAATCTTATCCGTAACTTTCTTCTGCAAGTCTGCTAAACGGCGAGCATATTCAAGCACTGCTTCTTCATTGTCAGACGAACAAGGTCCAATGACCAAAAGAATACGGTCATCCTTACCAGATAGAATATCAGCCAGTTCTTGGTCTCGGCTTTCCTTATGTTGCAATGTTTCTGCAGATAGTTGTGTTTCCGCCTTAATCGCTTCAATATCGATTTCTTGACCTTTTTCAATAAATGCCATATTATTCTCCTAGTCTTTGGTAGATTTCGCGAACAAGAGACTCAGTATTTTCCCATCCTAGACATGGATCGGTGATAGATTTTCCAAAGACCTCTGGTTCATTTTGACGACCATCTTCTAGATAAGACTCAATCATGAAACCACGGACATATTTTTTAATCTTTTCATTCCAGTCGCGGTTAATCAAGGTCTGACGAACGATGCGAATCTGATCCATGTACTGCTTGCCTGAGTTGTCATGGTTGGTATCAATGATGATAAATGGATTTTCAAGTCCCATCTTTTCATACTGGGCAATGGTATCCATCAAATTATCGTAGTAGTAGTTAGGAATATTTTTCCCGTATTCATTGAGGGCACCACGGAGAATAGCATGCGATAGAGGATTTCCAGTCGTTTCAACTTCTTTCCCTAGGAAAAGGAAACTTTGTTTGTTTTGAGCCGCATAAATACCGTTGAACATGACATTGAGATTTCCAGACGTTGGATTTTTAAAACCTGTTGGGAAATCTGCTCCACTGGCTACAAAACGGTGTTGCTGGTCTTCAACTGAACGAGCTCCTACTGCCATGTAAGAAATCAAGTCATCTACCAAAGGAAGGTTTTCTGGGTACAACATTTCATCCGCTGTCGTCATTCCTGTTTCAGAAATAACACGATAGTGCAAATGGCGAACCGCCTTGATCCCATTGATGAGACTAGGTGCTTCTTTGGCATTTGGTTGGTGAATCAAGCCCTTATAGCCATCACCATTAGTACGTGGTTTAGCAGTGTAAACACGCATGACCATAAAAACGCGGTCTTTGACTTCTTCTTGCAGTTTTGACAAACGCTTAGCATATTCGAGAACTGCTTCTTCATTGTCAGATGAACACGGACCAATCACCAACAAAATACGCTGATCTTCACCACGAATAATCGCTTCAAGCTCTTGATCGCGTTGCTGTTTATTGGCCAGCGCTTGTCCTTCTAATTTAGACAAACTACGAACTTCTTCAATATTAATTTTAGGGCTTTTGGCTGTAAATACCATGATTCATCCTCCTTATAAAGCAAACGGACGCCAAGCGAAAATTCACTTTTCACTAGGCATCCGCCTGAAAATTAGTCATTCTTAATGTTGCTTACCGTGACAGTTTTTAAATTTCTTACCAGAACCACAAGGGCACAAGTCATTACGCTTAACTTGGCTAAGATCCAAATCTGCAGGAAGCTCAGTCTGTTGCGCAGCAATATTACGAGCCGCTGTCGTACTGATATGACGCTCTGCTTGTGGACGCTCTTGTTCATGAATTTGTGCTTTCATCATCAAACGCGTCACATCAAATTCAATGGAACCGATCATATCATTAAACATACGGAAGCCTTCTGCTTGATACTCAACGACAGGGTTGTTTTGTGCATAGCCACGAAGGCCAACAGCATTACGCAACTGATCAAGAGCATCAATATGGTCTGTCCACTTGTTGTCTACAACACGTAGAATCAAGACTTTTTGGAATTCTTTAACAGCTTCCTCATCACGAAGCTTGGCAACTTGGCTATCGTAGACTTTCAATGCACGTTGGTAAAGTTCATCTTTGATCGCTTGGTCTGACAAAACTTTTAAGTCTGAAAGTGAAATTGAATCTTCTGGAAGCAAGTTGTATCTTGCAAAATTCAAGATAGCTCCTATTTTTTCAAACTGTTTAGCACGCGCATGATTATCAACAACACGATTAATAGTGCGTTTAATCATTGCATGAATCTCAGGAGCCAAGTCGCGATCAGCAGTGATGACATCGTAACGTTGTGAGTAGATAATCTCACGTTGCTCACGCATGACATCATCGTATTGAAGGACTTGTTTACGGGTGTCGTAGTTGTTTCCTTCAACACGTTTTTGTGCTGCTTCAACCTGACGTGTCAACATACGAGATTTGATCGCTTCGTCTGACATATTGAGACGTTCAAAGACACCCTTCAAGCGCTCTGAACCGAAACGTTTCATCAAATCATCTTCAAGAGAAAGGTAGAATTGTGACTCTCCTGGGTCCCCTTGACGTCCTGAGCGTCCACGAAGCTGGTTATCGATACGACGACTTTCATGGCGTTCTGTACCAATGACACAAAGTCCACCAAGTTCACGAACACCTTCACCAAGCTTAATATCAGTACCACGACCAGCCATGTTGGTCGCGATTGTAACTGCACCACGTTGGCCAGCATTCATGATGATTTGAGCTTCTTTATAGTGGTTCTTGGCATTCAATACTTCGTGAGGAACACCTGCAGCAACCAATTTCTTAGAAATATAATCACTGGTTTCAACAGCAACAGTACCAACCAAGACCGGCTGACCCTTTTGGTAGCGAGCTTTTACATCTTCAACAACAGCCTTAAATTTAGCTTCAAGACTAGCAAAAAGTAAATCTGGATGGTCGATACGTTGAACTGGACGGTTTGTTGGGATTGGAATAACACGAATGTTATAGATTTCGCGAAACTCCTCTTCCTCTGTCTTACCAGTACCTGTCATCCCTGACAACTTCTTATACATACGGAAAAGGTTTTGGTAGGTGATAGAAGCTGAAGTCTTGGTTTCATCTTGGATTGGCACACCTTCTTTGGCTTCAATCGCTTGGTGCAAACCATCAGAATAACGACGACCTTCCATAGTACGACCGGTAAATTGGTCGACAATCAAGATTTCCTGCTCTTCGCTGACCACATAGTCAATATCAAGAATCATAATGTAGTTAGCACGAAGGGCATTGTCGATAAAGTGAGTCAAGGCTACGTTTTCGATATCGTAAAGATTTTCTAGTTTGAAGTAGCTTTCAGCCTTGTCAATACCAGAATCAGATAGACCAATTGTCTTAGACTGAATATCAATGATATAGTCATCCTTATCCAAAGACTTCACAAAATGGTCAGCCATATGGTAGAGTTGGCTGGTTTCAACGGCATTGGCTCCTGATACAATCAAAGGAGTACGAGCTTCGTCAATCAAGATTGAGTCAACCTCATCGACCAAGGCATAGTTGAGTGGACGTTGAACCATATTTTCAGCACGAACGACCATATTATCACGAAGATAATCGAAACCAATCTCTGAGTTTGTTGAATAAGTGATATCACACTCATAAGCTTCTTTTTTCTCCATTGGAGATTTGGCTGCCAAGTTGATCCCAACTGACAAGCCGAGCCATGAGTACAATTCACCCATCTCAGTCGCGTCACGTTCTGACAGGTATTCATTGACCGTAACTACGTGAACTCCTTTACCTGAAAGAGCATTGAGGTATACAGGCATAGTCGCTGTCAAGGTTTTACCCTCACCTGTACGCATCTCAGGTACGTCACCATGGTGAAGAACGATCCCTCCCATAACCTGAACCTTATAAGGGAAGAGACCAAGAACACGCTTAGCTCCCTCGCGTACAACAGCAAACGCCTCATACAAAAGTTGGTCAAGAGTCTCACCATTTTGATAGCGCTGTTTAAATTCTTCTGTTTTTGCTTGCAATTGCTCGTCTGTTAACGCAGCCATTTCATCTTCATATTTTAAGACTTTGTCCGCCATCTTTCCCAAGCGACGGAGTTCGCCTTTATCATTTTCGATGATTGTTTTTAGTAAATTTGCCATTTTTTTCCTTACTTTAAATTCTGAATATTTTAGAATGTTCTTTTTATTGTAGCATATTTGCCCAATTTTTTCAAGAAATATTCCGTTTTCCCTTAGGGCAAAAAAAGGGCTAATCATCAAGATTAGTTCCCCTTAAAATTCCTCTTCTTAATCTCATTTTCCCCTAATTTGAACTTCTACTTAACTCAGCATTGAGAAACGAATCATCTTCAGTTATTAGACAAGAATTTCCTCAGTTCTCTTAAGGAAGATTAGCCTTCTTCTTTTCCAACATCAGTTTTTTCATAAATTTTAGACCAGTATAAACTATCCAGTCATTGAGTAAGGACAAAAGGACTAAAACTATCCATATCAACCACCTAGCTAGATCCTTGGGTTCTAGTAAAATAAAATTAAATAAGATTAGCGAAAAAAGAGTGAAAGCTAGACTAAACAAGGCCATGAGAGGTAAATAAATCCAGTAAAAATAGTAAAGGAATGAAAAGTGCTTACTTCCTGGTTGCACCTTCCTTTGCCAACTAAAAAAGTAAAAATAGGGCACTAAAACCAATAATTGTAATAACTTCTCCATCTCCTTACCTCTCCAACACTTTCCTTATTTTATTATAGCAAAAAGACCTGGAAAGTAGTTTCCAGATCTTGCAAGTCTTAGAAATAAACAACCGTCTACTGTTTTGATGTAGAAGTACTAAAGTCAACCTTTGGAGGCGTCTTGGCTTCTTCGCTTTCTTTGAAGGTTTCTGCTTCTTTAAAGTTCATCATATTAGCAAAGAGAACAGTTGGGAAGCTTCTTAATTTTTGATTGTAGTCAGTTGCTGCCTGGTTGTAATCCTTGCGGGCTACAAAAATACGGTTTTCGCTTCCAGCCAACTCCGTCATGAGTTGTTCCACATTTTGATTGCTCTTAAGCTCAGGATAGTTCTCCGTCAACACAAGCAGGCGTGAAATAGCTGAACTCAACTCACCTTGAGCCTCTTGGTTTTCCTTTGAAGTAACAGAGCCATTCCCAATTTTTGCACGTGCTTCTGCAATCTGGGTAAAGATCTCTGTCTCATGGTTCATTTGTCCCTTTACAGACTCTACCAGATTTCCAATCAAGTCTGAACGACGTTGGAGGGCTGTCGCTACATTTGCTTGAGCTTGTTCTACCTTGGTCTGTCCGGAGACAAGACCGTTATAAGTACCTACGACCGAGCAACCTCCTAGCAAGATAATTGCTAGCAAAATGCTCAATACATAAATGATTCCTTTATTTTTCATATCTAAACCTACTCATTTCTTTAAATTTTATACTGACATTACCAATCATCGGATGAACCTCCACCATCAAAGCCTCCGCCGTCCCAGCTACTAGAAGAATCTGAGCCTGAGTCGGACCAAGATGAACCCGAATCGGATGAGTCACTAAACCACCAGCCGCCGTCAGAGGAGTCTCCTCCTCCGCCACCTCTACCTCTGATAATGGCAATAATGACTCCAATGAAATATATTACCGTCAGGAACATAAAGAAATCTTTTATGGGGTCATTTTTTTGTCGGCGACTTGATGAATCGCTTCTTTCTCGATTAGATTTTTTTCCACTGATGCTATCGGAGTAACGTCTGATTTTTGCAGAAGCATCTGCAAATGACGTATCATCAGATGAAAAGGTTCCAGCTCCCTTATAAAACTGATTATCCAAACCTTTGGCAATCGCTAGAATTCCCTTACTATAGTCCCCATTTTTAAAATCTGTACGACTGGCTGCCAACAATTGCTTGGTTTGATAGTCCGTTATTCTAATTGCGGTATTATTACTGGTTTCAATTCTTGATTTACGATCTTGAACAGCTACCACAATCAAACTTCCAAAATTATCTCCTGAATAACCTACCTTCCAGGCTCTAGCCGTCTCATTAGCGACCGTTTCAATGCTTTCTCCTTCAAGACTATCTACGATATAGACACCCACTTGAAGCTTTTCTGCCTTTTTACTATTGGCTTCATTCAAATCACGAATTTGTGTGATAGTGTCCTCTGTCAAATAATGATTTGGATCGTAGATACCATAGTCTGGTTTTTCAGGTGCGGTGAATGCTGATAGGAAGAGAAATACCATCAGCAATCCAAGGATACGCACCAAGAAAGGATTCTTCAACAATCTATATTTTTTCATAATAACCTCCCTGTTCAAGGAAAATTGTTTAGAGAATTATAGCATTTTGATTTTTACAAAGAAAGTACATTTTCATTACAAATCCATGACAAGAACTAAGAAAAAGATGTTATTTTGATGACAAATCGGACTCTCTAGGATGCATTTTAAAATGATCCTTTCATTCAAACCCAACTTTTACATTAAAGAAACTAAAAAATCTACTGCCAATATTTTTTAACGCTCATCTACCTTCATTTCTTTACTTACATCATTCTGCTCAATCAAGTCAGCACCAAATTTAACATACACTAAGTCCTTAGCTAAGATTTCAGCAGCATAAACTAATTTTATAAATTTCGGCCTAGTATTTTATCCTTTTTAGGATAAAATCTCTCGCCATAAATATATGTTTCATCTATCCTAGCATCTAAATTATCTATTCACATGCTTTTTATAGTGAAATTTTCTACATCCTACGCGATAATCTATCTCAAAATAATAATAATGATCTCTGCCATCTTTGGCATTTTCCTTGTTTAAGACAAAGTAGTTCTTTTGGTTGATGGCCATGGTTCGTAGGATGTCGTCAATTAGGAAAGTCAGGGGTACATTCATGGCAGAGTATTTTTGGAAATCTTCTTCAAATCGGATATAGTCATCTGAGAAATAATCCATCTGCAATTTATTTCCATATAGCTCTTTTCTAGTCATGAACTTCCTCCTGACATAATTGAATTGCGAGAATATCATCTACCCTTATCAATCTATATCCCTCATCCGTTTTAACAGAGATTTCTTGAGAAGATAATTCTCTTAGTTCACCCAATATCGTGCTTTTATGATTTTTCTCCTTGACCACAAAAGAGCCTTTTAGTCGCCCAACGTAGAGCTGGGAAAGTAGCAACAACTTCTCGACTGGAGTCAAATCAGTCGACAAATCGACACTATTTTTTTCTTCACTGAGTGAACTCGTATGCTCCGATAAGAAAAATTCCATCCACTTCTGCATTCCTGGATCCTGGTAGTCCCTCGCGGATTGAAAAGGTAAGTAAGAACGATCAATCATTTGAGTCCATCTAATCCTCCAGCAGAATGCCCTCCGATCAGCTTACTTCTGGCAATACTTCTCGATGCATCCTCTAAGGCAGTCGCCTTCAAGAGAGAAGTAAATCCGAATTGCTCTCGAATAGAATCAATGGCCGTCTGGAGCCTTTCTTCTTTTTCTAGCTTATCAACATCATCAAAAAGGGAAATCAAAGCAAAGGATTCGTCCACAAATCCTGAATAACTAACGGCAACACTCCTAACAGCACCAGAAGTGTATTTACTATGGAATAATTTCAATACATAGCTGACCAAAATACTGGTGTTATTGGTCGGCTCAATCTTCATCTGAGTATGGATAGAGCGTTTTTGTTCCTGCTTCGAAAAACCAAGATGAATAGATACCACTGTCGCCTTTTTACTAGCTCTTCGAAGCCTGATAGCCACCTGCTCAGCCATCTCTCGGAGTATAATTTCGATATCTCGCTGCTTGACATAGTCTCTCGGTAAAATTTGCGAATTGCCTAGACCGTGAGATTTAGCTTTATAGGGTTTATGAACATTACTTTCATCAACTCCATTAGCATGAAACCACAGGCGCAGCCCAGCTTGACCAAGTTCTTTCTTCAGGGCATCAGGATTGCTATTAGCCAATTCCTTAATCGAATGAATTCCTAAGGCGTTCAAGCGTTTCTCCATCCGATGCCCAATCCCCCAAAAATCGGTCATCTTGGGAATGGACCAGACCTTATCTTCCACATCCTGGTAAGACCAATTGGCTCGCATAGTCGGTGTTCGCTTGGCTTCATTATCCAAAGCCAGCTTAGCAAGTAGAGGGTTGGCATTAGACATACCCACCGTCGAGTAAATCCCTGTCTGTCGCCAGATATCTCTCTGGATACGAGCCGAGAGCATATCCAGCTTATCTTTGCGAGAAATCTGCTGGTCTGGGACAAAATAATTGAGCGAACTACTCAAATCGATAAAGCCCTCATCAATAGAGTAGGGATAAATATCATCTGGACTGCCATAATTCTGAAAAATACGCTGGATGTCCATATTAACTGCGATATACTTATCCATCCGAGGAGGGACAATCACGGTCACCCGAGCCCAGTCTTCGATAAATTTCACATAGTCTGAGTCTGTCCGCAAGCCTTGTTTCTTGGCATTGTAGTAGGAAAATTTACGCGTCTTAATATCAAAGGGCAGGTCATAAGCACGGCCTACATTTGCTTTCCCAAAGACCTTTTTGAACATAGGTGAGGAGGCAAGAATAAGCCCAACAGAATTATCCGCTCGACTCATAACACAAAGGGAGGTTTTAAGAGGATGAAATCCTCTTTCCACACACTCAACACTGGCATAAAAGGACTTCATATCAACAAAGGCAATATCACTTTTGGGCTCTCTGGAATAATCAAAGTAGCCCATAGCCTATCCCTCCATCGGTACAAAATTACCCACGATAATGCCTACAATCCGCGGATCTTCCTCATAGGAGATAAAAATATCCTTGTATTTAGGATTGATTGAGACCAGACGTAAACCTTCTGCCTCTCGATAGACCCGTTTGATATAGGTCTGGTTGTTGCAAACCACTGCATAGACAGCGCCATCATAATCAAATCCTGTCTCTCGAATCAGAGCCACGGAACCATTTTGATACTTGGGTTCCATAGAATCCCCAGATACCCAGGAAGCAAAATCGTGAGCTAGTTCTTCATTGAAGTAAACCGTATCAAAGTTTCGGTCATCATAAACTGAAGCACCGATCCCAGCTGACATACGTTCATAGACATGATACTCGAAAAGTTTTTCTGGCATGGCCGTTACCTTCTTTGCTTGTTCTTCTTGAACCAGGTTGCGAGCATAGACTACCACCTTTTCTTTCCCTTGGCTAGAGAGGCTATTATAGAGACGAACAATCTCAATTTGGGTGAAATAACCTTTTGGTACTTTTAAAATCTCTTCTAGTTGTGAAACCTTCTCTTTAGAAGGCTCCTTGACTCCACGCTCCCAAGCCGAATAAGCCTGAAAACTAATGCCAAGCTGCTCTGCAATTTCCTTCTGTGTTAGCTTTAGCTCTTTTCTCCGAGCCTTTAGTTTTTCTGGTTGGTACATGACTTCCCTCCTAGTGTGATGTTTCATCCTAGGTTAACTCTATTTTTGAGATTCAACCATTTTGGTTTAGTTTTATTATATAAAAAAAGTAGACGAATGTCTACTGGGAATGTTGAGTTTTGGCAAACGACTGGTAATGATGATGCTATAGATTCCTTATCTCAAATACTGCCGTATGAATCCACTCGTTATGCATTTGAAAGTCATTTTCTATGATTTTACTAAAGGTGAAACCATTTTTTAAAAGCACTCTCTGAGAGGCCAGATTGCCCGTTGCCGTTCCTGCAATAATCTTATGTAAACCATAAGTAGTAAAGGCCTTTTCTAAAACGAGTTTAACCGCTTCGCTGGCATATCCTAAATTAGTAACATTTTCTCCAATCCTATATCCAAGTTCTGCTGTTTTTCTATCCTTCCCTAAAACACTTAAATTGATTCTTCCGACCATAATGACTTGTGCATCTCTAATAAGATGCATGTAGACATCATGGCTCTCTTGTTCCCTTAACAATTCCCTTGTAATTTCTTTAAAACCTTCTAAGTCAAAATAGTGAGCTGGCCTAGGAGGTAAACTTCGCTCAAAATACTCCCGATTTTCTTTTTCAAAAGAATAAATATCTATACTATTTTCTTCAGACATCAGCTCTAAACTTATCATTGTAAACCACCTCCTATCATTCTATAAATTCAAATGTACTCATGTTCACACAAAGTGACATTTACAGAATTTACAGAGCTATCTTAATTTTTTCATATCGTATCTACATTATAACACAACATACTATGAAGAAAAATAATATCCAAGGTTAAAACACATTTCACCTCATAAATTACGCCATACCGATGCTACTCTTGCTAAACAGGCTGGAACGCCTATGGGAGCTATTTTTAACCCCCACCTACTTCATCTTCATAAATTGATAATGACTTACAAATAAAGAAGAAAACCATCTCAGCAATTCTGAGATAGTTGATTATTTAGTCTACCTTATAAAAAACTTGTTCTGAACTAGTTGGAGCAGCTTGACCAGCAGTAAGCCTGTTTTTACTTAAGTCAGAATCTAACCCAGGTATAATAAGTCCAGCAGAGTAAACACTCATTCCATACCCTGTAAAACCAGATCTAACACTGAATTCAATAGTTCCATGGTTACCCATGCTCACTTTCTCAATGTTTCCACTGTTTACTAGTCCATTTTTATCGAATGTAAACTCTTGTCCAAGTCCATTTCTCCAAGTTCCAACTAGAGTAGAGAAGAATGGCTTGCTCATCTATTTTTTGTGGCTCAACATTCGTTTGCTCTTCTCGTGTAGAAGGTTTTTCCTCCGTAGTCGTACTACTATCTTGGGAAGTCGTTGAACTAGTGCTTGTTGTAGTTGTTGTACTAGTCGCTGTCGTACTACTAGTAGTAAAACTCTGTTCCGTTGTAGGAGCATTTACTGCTTCTGTATCTTGATTCTTATGATTAAAGAGGAAGAGAGAACTTATCAGCACTACCGGGATTAAGGAACATAACAAGATCAACAGCCAGTTGATGTCTTTTTCTTTGGATTGCATAACAATCACTTCATCAGCATCCTGATAAATCTCAACTAATTCATTCAATTTAGGCTGAAAACTCAATTCACGAATCGGAATAGTTAACTCATCCCCTGTATTTAACTCTATTCTAGCAAGCCCATCCTCAACACTGATGATCTTATACTTGGATTTATAAGTAAAAACCGCATTTTTAGCTTCAAGTTTTACAACTAGATCCTCATAGATATGAACAATATCACCGATTTTGGGCTCAAATTCACAATTTTCAATAGCAGACTTTTGAAAACTACCATCATTATAACCAATATAAACAGTATCCTCAGTTCTTTTAATTATCTTTCCGATTTTCATTTATAACACCTTTCGATTGTTGTCTCCTAATTATATCATACTAAACTTATACAAGGAAGAAATTGTATAAGACAAAGACTACTGGGGTAAATTTTGGGGTGAACTTTAATTTTTTGAAACAAAAAAGACATCCAAGAGTAAATTCTTGAATGTCTGTAAACGTTGATATAATCGTATTGATTAACGTTTTGAGAATTGTGATGCTTTACGAGCTTTCTTAAGACCTGGTTTGGAAAGTATGGATTTCAGTTGGACTAAAAACAGCGTAATATAACGGCTTTTCAGAACTATATCTACTAATTAATTTCATAAAATATGAATCATTATTTTTTAAATAGGGGAATAGTTTAGGTCTGTAAGAATTAACTTATACACTTACAAGGTTTATTCTGATCGACTTTATAACTGTCTACGAAAAAAGACAGAAATGAGAGATTGAGTGTGGGGAAAAAACTATTAGGTGTAGTTTCAATACTTCTACTAATGCTTTTGCTTATATTTAATGCAAGTAAATAGTCAATTCGTCCGAGCATTTCCTTCTCCATCTCCGTAGCAGAAAGTTGAGTTTATTTAACAAACTGATAAAATAATAGAGAAACTAATTATTTCGAGGCCCAATCATGAACCTATCAAACGTATTTCAAAAATTATCCCCAAATACTCCCATCTTACAAGCTACCTTTGGTCTGGAGCGCGAATCTCTACGAATCAATACTGAAGGCCGTGTCGCTCAAACGCCACACCCTGAAAAATTGGGTTCTCGCAGTTTCCATCCCTATATCCAGACAGATTATAGCGAACCTCAACTAGAGCTCATTACACCGGTAGCACAGTCGACCACGGAAGCTTGTCGCTTCCTCGGGGCCATCACCGATGTGGCTATTCGCTCAATGGATAAGTCAGAATATCTTTGGCCTTTATCCATGCCACCTGTGATTGTAGAAGAAGAAATTCAGATTGCCCAGTTGGAAAGTGACTACGAGTATCAATACCGAGTTGGTTTGGCAGAACGCTACGGCAAATTGCTCCAGTCCATATCTGGAATTCACTATAATTTTGAACTCGGCAAAGATCTGACCCAGCAGCTCTTTGAAGTCAGTGACTATGACGATTTACTGACCTTCAAGAATGCCCTCTATCTCAAGTTAGCTCAGAACTTCTTGTGTTATCGCTGGCTCTTGACCTACCTTTACGGAGCAAGCCCGCTAGCAGAAAAAGGGTTTTTGACAGATGAAATTGGTTGCGTGCGGTCGATTCGTAACTCCAACTACGGCTATGTCAATGCTCCCGATGTTCACATTTCCTTCTCTTCACTGGAGCAATACGTGACCGACATCGAAAACGCTGTTGGATCTGGGCAACTGTCCTCTGAAAAAGAATTTTACTCTGCCATCCGTTTACGCGGTGCTAAGACTAGCCGGGACTTTTTGACTAAGGGCATCTCCTATCTAGAGTTCCGCAACTTTGACCTCAACCCCTTTGAGCCACTGGCAATCAGCCAAGAAACACTAGACACCACCCACCTCTTTGCACTCGCACTCTTGTGGCTAGACGACATGGAGCAAGTCGACGAAGAATTGGCAGTAGCTGCTACTCTCAACAACCAAATCGCTCTCAGCCATCCCCACACACCACTTCCTAAAGAGGCTGACCCTAAACCTATCGTGACAGCCATGAAGGACATCGTCGCTCACTTTGGACTGGATGACTATTATAGCCAGCTTATCACTAAGGTGGAGGCCTCTCTTCTTGATCCACGTTTGACCCTTTCTGGAAAAATAGCAGAGCAGGTTGAAGAAGGGTCCCTTGAAAAATTTGGCCAACAACAAGGACAAGCCTTTCATGACTATGCTTGGACAGCACCTTATGCCCTCAAAGGCTATGAAAACATGGAACTCTCCACCCAAATGATTCTCTTTGACGCCATTCAGCTGGGCTTGAACGTAGAAATTTTAGATGAGGAAGACCAATTTCTCAAACTCTGGCATGGTGACCATGTGGAGTACATTAAAAATGGCAACATGACATCCAAAGATAACTACGTAATTCCACTGGCCATGGCTAATAAGGTTGTGACCAAAAAGATTTTGGACAAGGCTGGTTTTCCAGTACCTGCGGGAGCAGAATTTGCTAACAAGGACGATGCCTTGCGGTACTACGGACAAATAGCCAACTCTGCTATTGTTGTCAAACCCAAATCCACCAACTTCGGTCTGGGCATTTCCATCTTCCAAGAGCCAACAAGCCTTTCTGGCTATGAAAAAGCCCTAGACATCGCCTTTTCGGAAGATAGCCATGTGCTAGTCGAGGAGTTTGTGGCAGGGACCGAGTACCGTTTCTTTATCTTGGATGGAAAATGCGAGGCTGTCCTGCTCCGCGTCGCGGCCAATGTCGTAGGCGACGGAAGCTCAAGCATCCGAGAATTAGTCGAAAAGAAAAACCAAGACCCTCTGCGTGGTCGCGACCATCGCTCACCTCTTGAAATCATCAATCTGGGTGATATTGAATTACTCATGTTGGAACAGCAGGGTTACACACCTGATACAGTCTTGCCTAAAGGTAGCCAAACCTTTCTGCGTGGTAATTCTAATATCTCAACTGGAGGCGACTCCATTGACATGACTGACCAGATGGGCGAGAGTTACAAACAACTAGCTGCCGATATGGCGACTGCTATGGGGGCTTGGGCCTGTGGAGTCGATTTGATTATCCCAGACTACACCAAGCCTGCTAGTAAGGAGCTACCAAATTGCACCTGTATCGAACTCAACTTCAATCCTGCCATGTACCTGCACGCCTATACTTACGTAGGGCCAGGACAACGTATCACACCGAAAATTTTACGGAAGTTGTTTGGAGAGATATGAGAATAAGATCAGAGATTTTCTGAGCTTACTTTTTTATATTTGATAAATGGTAAAATATAGTGCAACAAAAAACTCATAGAGCCCAATCTCGTGTAAACTGTAAGTAACCACACTAAACAGAACACGGGAGAAATCTATAAGCTACCATCATATTACCATAATTGAGCGAATTAAGATAGAGACTTACCTAGAATTAGGTCTCAAACCCTGCCAAATAGCTAGAAAATTAGGCGTTCACAAATCAACCTTCTCAAGAGAATTAAGTGTGGTAATGACACTTACTCTGCACAAGCAGCACAAACACACAATGAACAATTGGCGAAGCAGAAGGGAAGAAAATCGAGTTAGACTCCTGTGAATTGAAGTAGGAAATTAAAGAGCGATTACAATCTTCATGGTCTCCAGAACAAATTTGTAGTCGTTATCAACTTGAAAATAGGTCCATGGTGTCCTTCAAAACCCAATTTGTAAAATTAAGCTAGAAAAAAAGCATCTCGTATTTTTGATACGAAATGCTTTTAATAAATGTAAATAAGTTTTAACGTTTACTAAATTGTGACGCTTTACGAGCTTTCTTAAGACCTGGTTTGGAAAGTATGAATTTCAGTTGGACTAAAAACAGCGTAATATCAAGACTTTTCTCCGCTTTTATAAAAGCGTTTTTCCAATCAAATTCAACTAATTTTATCTAAATGGTGTGGATTTTACCCCCAAAATTACAGAGAATGGAGCTGATAAACACTAAACGTTCACACCATTAGTTAAATGATTTTTTTCATCATTTTTCTTAGATGATAGAACTTCTAATTTATTTCTTATTCAAGCAAAAACAACCTGCTATAAGTAAGAAAGAGGAAGATACAAGAAAAACACGGCGTAAAAACCGATTCAGTTCATTGTCCTCAATCCTTGTCTGCTTCATTTTCTTTTACGAGATCGTTTTGTGAATCTTTTTCAGAGAGTTTTTGATCAATATACTTGTCAATGTTTTCATAAAATTCCTTGGTCGCTTCACTATCTAATGTTGGCGAGTTCTGAACTTGATTCACTTTCAATTGAACAGATTGAATACCGTAAGAGGCTTGTTTTTGGTGGAGTGTTTCTAATTCTTCTTCTGAAATCGGATCTCCAACAACCGTCAAGACCAATTCATTGTTACTTGACTTGTAGACTTGATTAATAACCGTATAATTGGCGAACTCTTTTCCTACAAACTGTTTGATCCCTTCTTTGCGCGCTTGTTCTATTGTCAGAGTAACTGCCGAATAGCTAGCTGGAAGAATCAACAATACAATCAAAGAAATCAAGCCAATTCTCATTTTAATGCTCAGCTCTTTAAATGAAGTTAAAGGAGATTTTCTCATCAAAATTCTTGTTCCAACAATGTTGGCTAGCATGATAAAGACACAGTTGATCAAGAAAAGATAGAGAGCCCCCAATAAAAATCGTACATTCCCATTAGCTAAACCATAGCCAGCAGTACAGATAGGCGGCATCAAAGCTGTAGCAATGGCTACTCCTGGCACGATATTGTTTGCTTCTTTTTTCCTTGAACCGATCACACCAGCAATCCCACCAGCAATAGCAATGAGAACATCCCAAATGGTTGGAGAGGTTCGTGCGATCAACTCGCTACTTGCATAAGACAAGGGAGAAATCCAGAAATACAGAGTCGAGACAAGCAAACTGACCAACACTTGAGTCAATAAAACCTCTAGAGATTGCTTGATTAAACGCGTATCAAAAATAG
>NZ_JASHFO010000010.1:0-62002 GCF_047460825.1 Streptococcus infantis
TGTTCCTCTTCGTAAGTCATATATTCTCGATGACGTCCACCACGGGTTTCTTGAAGAAGAGCTTCTAAACCAAACTCCTTATATTTTTTCAAATTCCTCCAAACAGTTGTTTTATTACAATCTAGCAAATCCATGATTTCCTTATAACTCTTTCCTTTTGAGCGAAAATAAATAATCTGTAGACGTTTGTGATATTTGGCGTACGATGAATCTTTTAAGAGTTGTTCAATTTTTTGTGTTTCTTCGTTTGTAAGTTTCATAACTACTATTATAAGATGTTTTTTGATTTTAGTCTAGTATTAGATTAGAAAAATGTGAAAATTTCACTAATTGTTCGTTTTTTAGTCCATTTTTTTCCATAATCCTTTAAGAATATTGCTTGATTTTTAAGAATATAATAAATTTTACTCGTTTTTTACCAGGAATTTTAAAAATAGCTTAAGAAAAAACTTGACAACTTAAATATATGTGATATAATTTGAGGTAATAGGGATTATCCTTATAATTAAATTTAAAGAGGAGATAAAACAATGAAAAAAGTTTTATTGGCATCAGTAGCGGCTCTTGCAGTATTCTCAGCAGCAGCTCCAGTTTTTGCACAAGGAGAAAACCCAGCTTCTTCTAACCAATTGATCCAAAAGAAATATGTTTCTGAACGTGATATTGCAGATCAAGCTTATGCATACGTAGAAGCTCACCCAGAAGATATCGCAGCAGCTGTTGAAAAAGAACCTTCAGTGATTGCAGCTCGTGCAGAACTTGCTAAAGCTGAAGCAATCGTTGGTCACACTCATGAAAAAGCAGTAGCAGCTGCTAAAGCTAACCTTGATGAAGTTTTGGCTGACGCAACAAATGCACAACGTAACCGTGCAATCCAATACTTGCAAGAAACATACCGCGAAGCGGCTAAACGTCAAGGTAACTACTGGAATGACCCAACTGGTGTAGAGGACAACAAACCTAACCCAACTCGTATTGCTGAAGATCAAGCTAACCAAACTGGTCGTCCTGTAGTATCAGATGAGCAAACAGCAGCTGATCAAGCAGCAACTAAGCCAGAAGATGGTAAACCAGGTGCTAAAGACCAAGCTAAAAAAGCAGACGCAGCTGCTAAAAAAGCAGGCGCAAATGCTAAAGCAGGTCAAAAAGCCCTTCCAAAAACACACGCTGCTAAATAATTTTATTTAAAAAGTAGCCAATCACTGAAACTTGGTTTCAGTGATTTTTTTGGTAAAAAATGAGGGAGGAAAAGATGAGTAGACGTTCTACGACAAAGAAATCACCAATTACTAAAATAATTGCTTCAATTGTTGCAGTAGCTATCGTTGCTTTGGGAGGCTTCTTTATCTATAAAAGCTTTCTAGCTCCAAGTGGAGATAAGCTAAATGATGCAAAAATTACTCAGGAAGCTCCAAAACAAGCCTATAATGCTAGCGCAGAAGAAAAGGAATATCTCGCAAATAAATTTAAAGGCTTACTTGCAACAAACTCTGAAACAGTTGGTTATGTATATATTCCTGGTACACAGTTGGATGAACCAGTCGTTCAAACAACGGATAATGCGACTTATTTAGATAAGCGCTTTGATGGCGTTAACGAACCTTTAATGGGGGCAGTCTTTATGGACGCAGATAACAAGAAGGACTTTAGCGATCGATTGACTTGGTTATTTGGTCACGCTCGTGGTAGTAAAGTTCCGGATCATCGTATGTTTAAAGATGTGAATTATTTCAGTCGCCAAGAATATTTTGATGCACATCCTTATGTTGTCATTGAAACTCCAGAGAGAAAGTATTATTATGAAGCTGTTGCCATGATTATTGTTCCAGAAGAAACAGCTTTTTACCGTACTTCTTTTGATGATGATGCGGATTTTGAGAAACAGCTAAATATTATTTATGATACTGCAGAGGTTAAGAAACCAAATGTTAAGGTATCAGCTAAGGATAAATATCTTGTTCTTTCTACTTGTCGTGAAGAAGATGATACGATTCGTGCCAATCTCTACCTTCGACAAATTCCTGACTCAGAGATGAGTGACTTTGTCAAACAACATGGAGAAAGCCTTCAGTATAAACCAACAAGAGAATAATCTTTAAATAAAATTTTTATGAATCCTCCTCAAATTAAATGAAATTGTTTAATTTTGGGAGGATTTTTTGATTTTATAGTAAATTTCTGCAAACCCTTTCAAAATATGCTATACTGATGAAAAAGGAGGATTTTTATGACTCAAGAATTTATCAATCCAAGTGATGGCGTAATCCGTCAGTATCTAGAAACCAGTAAGACTCTAGCAGTAGTGGGCTTGTCTGACCGTGAGGAAACAACTAGCAATCGAGTGACAAAGGAAATGCAGGCTCGTGGCTATAAAATCATACCAGTAAACCCTAAGGCTGCAGGTGGGGAAATCTTGGGAGAAAAGGCTTATGCCAGTCTAGCTGATATTCCTTTCCCTGTAGATATCGTTAATGTCTATCGTCGTAGTGAGTTTCTACCAGATGTGGCACGAGATTTTCTCAAGGCTGATGCTAAGATTTTCTGGGCGCAACTAGGACTTGAAAGTCTAGAAGCAGAAGAAATCTTGCGTGCTGGAGGTTGCGATGATATCGTGATGAACCGTTGTATTAAGAGAGAACATACACGCTTAATTCTTGAACAATAAAAAGGTAGCTTGCGGGCTACCTTTTGTGTTATACTCAATGAAAATCAAAGAGCAAACTAGGAAACTAGCCGCAGGCTGTACTTGAGTACGGCAAGGCGACGTTGACGTGGTTTGAAGAGATTTTCGAAGAGTATTAGAAAATACCGATAAGGGTCTGCATCCCGAGACTAGTCAGGATGATGGCAATCCAGCAGAGGGCACCAAGAAGAATGGATTTACCGCTGGACTTAATCATAGCGATGAGGTTGGTTTTGAGGCCGATAGCGCTCATGGCCATGATGATGAAGAATTTAGACAGTTGTTTGAGAGGTGCAAAGAAGTTGCTGCTGACACCGAAGGAAGTAAGGACGGTGGTTAGCAGAGAAGCTAGGATGAAGTAGAGAATGAAAACAGGGAAGATTTTTTTAAGTTTTACCCCTTGGTTGTTTCCTTGTTGACGACTTTGCCAGTAAGAGAGGAAGAGAGTGATAGGGATAATAGCTAGGGTACGGGTCAATTTGACAATGGTGGCAGCTTCGAGAGTATTGGACTGGTAAAGACTATCCCAGGCGCTGGCAGTGGCTGTTACAGAGGAAGTATCATTGACCGCAGTTCCTGCAAAGAGGGCAAAGCCTTCGTTGGAAAGATGGAGCCAGGTTCCTAGAGTTGGGAAGATAAGAGCTGCCAAGACATTGAAGAAAAAGATAACAGAAATGGCTTGTGCGACTTCTTTTTCCTTGGCATGGATGACAGGAGCAGTCGCTGCAATGGCAGAACCGCCACAGATAGAGGAACCGACACCGATCAAGGTAGCTAGCTTTGTATCTAGGTCAAAAAAGCGCTGGAAGAGATAGGCTATAATCAAAGCAATTGAAATAGTTGAGAGGATGACTGGGAGGGAAGATTTTCCAACTGCGAAAACTTGAGAGATATTGAGTCCAAACCCAAGCAAGATAACTGCATACTGAAGCAATTTCTTGGAGCTGTAAGTCAAACCAGCATCTAGTTGTTTATAGGAAGTGAGAAATGGGTGGAGAATCATGCCAATAAAGATGGCAAAGACAGGTGCCCCGACAACAGGCAAGAAGCCTCCTAAAATCCAAGAAATGATAGATATGATAAGACAGACCAAAAGTCCAGCCCAATTTTTTGATAGAAATGACATAAAAACCTCCGAAAATAAATACTCCTTATTATAATCTTATCTGTCAGAAAAGTAAAGAGAAAGTAAAGTTTAATAATTATTTGACAAGTTTCTCAAATTTATGTGATTAGAACTGTAACGAAGTCTTGGAAAAAACAGAAATACCAGAGCTCCACCTCTGGTATTTCTGTTTGTCTAGTCATATTAAAACTAAACTCAGGTTATATTTTTTTGTCGCACTTATCTAACCACTTTCTGACTATCCACTCAGAAATGACATTACCGATCTAGTAATCAATAATGGTGCTAGAATAGTTGTAACGAAGATTAGCAAAACCGTATTTTACAAAGGTATACTCTGTAATATTTAAATCCTTATTAAATCAACGTTTCTAAAGAAAAAGTAGCTGTAAAATATTATATATACAGCGTACTGTTAAACCAAGACGGTACCAAAAATTAAGGTTTCGGAGCTTATAAAATAAAGAAAGATGTCTCAATCAGTTGAGCTTCTTTTATTACCATTTTGTAGCAAAGTGACATAGTCGCTTTTTATGTGGAATAGGTGAGATAAAAAAACAGTGTTTTGTTTTTGGTCGATGAAGTAGAGTAAGACATACTGACCGATAATTTTTCCTCGTGTAGGGTACTTACTATTAATCTTTATACCAATTTTTTCATCGGCGTCAAAACCAGCCTCAGGAAAGACTTCTAAACTTTTTAAGCCATCTAAAATTTTACCCACAGTATTTTTAGCAGACTGAGGTGATAAAAGAACAGTAGTGATGTAATCATGAATACTGTCAATAGCTTGGCTCACTTCATCAGAAATAATTACTTTATAAGCCATAGCGTGCCCTCATACTGTCTAGGGAAGTCCCTTTTCCTGATTCATATTCTCTTAAGGTTCTTTCGGATTGAGCTTGTAATTCCTCAACCAACTGTTCACGGTGTAAATCTTCTGCAGTCTTGATTGGCAAGTCCTGTTCGAGGACAATCTGCTCTATAAAAAGAGTGATAGCATCCGTCATGGTCATTCCTTTTTCCTTGATAATGGCTCTAGCTTGTTCCATTGCTAACTCATTGATTTTAAAATTATATTGCTTAACAAGTGATGTAGTCATGGTATATCTCCGTTCTATATCGTGTATAGCCAGTATATATTTTTTGAACTTTTTTTGCAAGAAAAAACTCTTGAATATACTCCAAGAGTGAAACGAATAGAACCAGTGGTGGAGCGGGTTCTTTACAGCCTAAAGCTGAAGGTAGTGCCAAACCTGAAGCTGAATCATCAGCAACCTTTGAGAAAACTGTTACCAGTCATCCGACATCATCCTATCCTTAGTTATCGTTTAGGACAAATAAGAGAGAATGTCAACAATAATTCTTATTACAACCATCTGTCCTCTACCTTTGTTTGATTTTCTTGTTTTTGAATAAATTGTCTGACAGTATCTTTCAAATGTTTCTGCAATTCAAGAATCTGACTAAATTCATTTAGACTAGCCTGATTATCTTCGTTTACTTTTTTTGTGATCTGATTTATATTGACCCCTATCCGATTTATTTCCTTACGCAACTTCTCAATACTCGTCGAAAATCTCCTAATACGTTGTCATCTTCGGCTTACCTAACTTTAGTTATGCTTTCACCTCTATTCCTAGTTTCATGAGATTTTCATTGAGTATTCTAAAAACATAGTGTTGTAATAAATTTAAATGAACATACATCAGTTGCTTATGCTAGTGTGATTTTGCGGTCGGGGGGCTTTTGTAGTATAATAGACATATGTCCTTTAAGCAAGGAGGGTATCTATGGACTTAACCAAGCGCTTTAATAAACAATTAGATAAGATTCAAGTTTCCTTGATTCGTCAGTTTGACCAGGCTATTTCAGAGATTCCTGGGGTTCTACGTCTGACATTGGGAGAGCCTGACTTTACAACTCCAGACCATGTCAAGGAGGCGGCTAAGCGCGCCATTGACCAAAATCAATCCTACTATACAGGGATGAGTGGTTTGATGACCTTACGCCAGGCAGCTAGTGATTTTGTAAGAGAAAAATACCAGCTGGACTATAATCCTGAAAATGAAATCTTGGTCACAATTGGTGCGACAGAAGCCCTATCTGCTACTTTGACAGCTATTTTAGAAGAGGGTGACAAGGTTCTCTTGCCAGCTCCTGCCTATCCTGGTTATGAACCAATTGTTAATCTAGTTGGTGCAGAGATTGTCGAGATTGATACGACTGAGAACGGTTTTGTCTTAACTCCTGAAATGCTAGAGAAAGCTATTATCGAGCAAGGTGATAAGCTAAAGGCAGTTATTCTCAACTATCCAGCTAATCCTACAGGAATTACCTATAGTCGCGAACAGTTGGAAGCCTTGGCAGACGTTTTACGTAAGTATGAGGTTTTCGTTGTCTGTGATGAGGTCTATTCAGAATTAACCTATACAGGGGAAAATCATGTATCTTTGGGAACGATGCTGAGAGATCAGGCTATTATCATCAACGGTCTATCCAAATCCCATGCTATGACAGGTTGGCGTTTAGGTTTTATCTTTGCTCCAGCAAATTTCACAGCCCAGTTAATCAAGAGTCATCAGTACTTGGTCACTGCCGCAAATACCATGGCTCAACATGCTGCGGTGGAAGCCTTGACGGCTGGTAAGAACGATGCAGAGCCGATGAAGAAGGAGTATATCCAACGTCGGGACTACATTATCGAGAAGATGACTGACCTTGGTTTTGAGATCATCAAACCAGATGGTGCTTTTTATATCTTTGCTAAGATTCCAGAAGGCTACAATCAAGATTCCTTTGCTTTTCTGAAGGATTTTGCTCAGAAGAAGGCTGTTGCCTTTATCCCTGGTGCAGCTTTTGGTCAATATGGAGAAGGTTATGTGCGCTTGTCTTATGCGGCTAGTATGGAAACCATCAGAGAGGCTATGAAACGTCTTGAGGAGTACATGAGAGAAGCATGATTCAGTCTATTACGAGTCAGGGGTTGGTGCTCTACAATCGTAATTTTCGTGAGGATGACAAGCTAGTCAAGATTTTTACAGAGCAGGTCGGTAAGCGCATGTTTTTTGTCAAACATGCCGGTCAATCCAAACTGGCTCCAGTTATTCAACCTTTGGTGCTGGCTCGTTTTCTTTTACGAATCAATGATGATGGGCTTAGTTATATTGAAGACTACCATGAGGTGATGACCTTTCCAAAAATCAATAGTGATCTCTTTGTCATGGCCTATGCGACCTATGTGGCAGCTCTGGCAGATGCTAGTTTGCAGGACAATCAACAGGATGCTCCCTTGTTTGCTTTTTTACAAAAGACTTTAGAGTTGATGGAAGAGGGTCTGGATTATCAAGTTTTGACTAATATTTTTGAAATTCAGATTTTGACACGTTTTGGGATCAGTCTTAACTTTAATGAGTGTGTTTTTTGCCATCGGGTAGGTCAGGCCTTTGATTTTTCTTTCAAATATGGCGCTTGCTTATGTCCTGAGCATTATCATGAGGATGAGAAACGTTGTCATCTGAATCCAAACATTCCCTATCTGCTCAATCAATTTCAAGCTATTAACTTTGAGACTTTAGAGACTATTTCTCTCAAGTCTGAAATCAAGCAAGAATTGCGTCAGTTCATGGATCAAATTTATGAAGAATACGTAGGAATTCACCTAAAATCAAAGAAATTTATTGATTCCCTAGCTGATTGGGGACAATTACTAAAAGAGGAAGACAAATGAAAAAAATCGCAGTAGATGCAATGGGTGGGGATTACGCACCACAGGCAATTGTTGAAGGTGTTAATCAAGCCCTTGCTGACTTTTCAGATATTGAGATTCAACTTTACGGAGATGAGAGCAAGATTAAGCAATATCTAACAGCGACAGATCGCGTCAGTATTATCCATACAGATGAGAAAATTGATTCGGATGATGAACCAACAAAAGCCATTCGTAAGAAGAAAAAAGCCAGTATGGTATTGGCTGCTAAGGCTGTCAAGGACGGTGAGGCTGATGCTGTGCTCTCTGCAGGAAATACAGGTGCTTTGCTAGCGGCAGGATTTTTCATCGTTGGTCGCATCAAGAATATTGACCGACCTGGACTTATGTCAACCTTACCAACAGTTGATGGGAAAGGTTTTGATATGCTAGACCTTGGTGCCAATGCAGAAAACACAGCCCATCACCTTCATCAATATGCCATCCTAGGTTCTTTCTACGCTAAAAATGTTCGTGGAATTGCAAAACCACGAGTTGGTTTGCTTAATAACGGGACAGAGAGCAGCAAGGGAGATCCACTCCGCAAGGAAACTTATGACTTGCTAGCAGCTGATGAGAGTTTGAACTTTGTCGGTAATGTGGAAGCGCGTGATTTGATGGAGGGTGTTGCAGATGTTGTCGTGGCAGACGGTTTCACGGGAAACGCTGTGCTAAAATCCATCGAAGGTACAGCCATGGGAATCATGGGCTTGCTAAAAAATGCTATTACAGGTGGTGGACTTCGAGCAAAACTTGGTGCTCTTCTTCTCAAGGATAGCCTTAAAGGCTTGAAAAAGCAGCTCAACTATTCAGATGTTGGGGGTGCAGTCTTGTTTGGTGTCAAGGCGCCTGTTGTCAAGACTCATGGCTCAAGTGATGCCAAGGCTGTGTACAGTACGATTCGTCAGATTCGTACCATGCTAGAAACAGACGTAGTTGCTCAAACTGCGCGTGAATTTTCAGGAGAATAATATATATGACAGAAAAAGAAATTTTTGACCGTGTCGTGGCCATTATCCAAGAACGTCAAGGGGATGACTTTGTAGTCACAGAGGCCTTGAGCTTGAAGGATGATCTGGATGCTGATTCGGTAGATTTGATGGAATTCGTACTAACCATTGAGGATGAATTTGGAATTGAAATCAGCGATGAAGAAATCGACCATCTTCAAAGTGTGGCAGATGTATTGAAAGCCATTAAAGATAAAATCTAACATATAACAACATGCAAGTCATGTTGTTTTTTTGTTTCTCGAAAAAAGATAAGATTTTGAAATTTTACAGTTGAGTTTACGAATAAAGAGATGAGAACAAAAAAGGAGGATTACTGATGTATGTGACAGGTCTTTATCCGTGGTTGATCAAGTGGTTTTTAAAATAAATTTGACTTAGTTGTTTATTTTGAAATTATTTTATCGAATAGATAAGTAAGAAGAAAAGGAAGGAGATTGCTTCATGTTTATGCCAATCATGTATCCATGGTTAATTAAGTGGTTCTTAAAATAAATTTGATTTAGCTGTTTATTTTAAAATGATTTCTCGAATAGATAAGTAAGAGGAAGAGGAAGGAGATTAGAAATGATTATTTCAGTTATTTATCCAATTTGGCTTTTAAAATGGTTTAAAGGTTAGAAATCACAAATATAAAAATAAAGGAGAAAACAAATGACAAACTTTGATAAAATGGAACAGAACTTTGTAGCTCTTACGGAAGAAGAGCTAATGGAAGTGGATGGGGGAATTATCCCTGTAGCGGTGGCAGCTAGTATTATTGCTGGTTCAGCATTTGCAGGTTTAAGTGCAGGTGTAGCTATTGGAATTAGTCGAAACAAGAGATAATGAGGAAATCAATGAATTTTTCAAACGAATTTGCGGCTATAATTATATCAGCCTCAGGAATAGTGGGTTTACTAGTTGGAGTAGCTATTGGATTAGCTAGTATTATTTAAAAAGGAGTATATCATGCAAAATTTGAATCAATTTGAAATCGTAGAGCAAAATGAATTAGAGCAAGTACAAGGTGGAGTAGGCTTATCGATTGTTATCGGAGGCTCATTACTTGCTGCAGGTGTAACTGGGGTAGCTGGTTATTGGTTATCTCGTACATTTGGCTAATATATTTAAAGGAGTAGGTGGAATATGAAAAAACTAGATGCAAAATTTGAAATCATGACAGATGCAGATTTGTCTGTTACTGAAGGAGGCATCGTTGTTACTACTTCTACAGCGGTAGCATGGGGTGTTTTAGGAGTCGTTACCTATATGTATGGGCGTCATCTGGGAAGTAGACGTTAATTTAAAAGTTTATGGCAAATCGTAAAAGAAAATCAAGTATGAATCGCAACGCTGATCTCAATACATTGTTACCTAAACTAGCCACTATAGTTCCTTTAGTAGCAATAGGTCTCAATCTCGTGCTTCATGTAATTCGTACAGGTTCTTTATTATACTTTGATTGGAAATGGTATTTAGTTGGATTGATTGCTTCAGGCTATTTTGGGATTTTTTGCAAGGATTTGTCAAAATATAATCCAAACTATAAATGATGAATCTGAATGAAAAGGATTTTGTGCGTGTGAATGGCGAAAAAACTCTGCCATTCTTGTCAGATAAATAGGAGTCTGCTATGAAAACATTTTTATTAGGATTTGCTGAAGGTTATTTTATCGTGTCAGTCATTATCTATATCGCAACGTATTTGATTTTGAAAAAACCGATCAATACCTTGTTTTATCCAGAAAACTATCCAATTCTGCTTGGTCTGTTTTATGTAGGATACAAGTATCAAACAAAAGGAAGTAAGATTGGGAATTGATGGACCATCAAAATGGAGTTTGAGATGAAAGTCGTTCAAGTGTTACAAAAAGCTTGTCTATAGTTTACTGTATGCTGCAGTTCGATGGTTTATATCATTGTTAGAATAGTCGCTGATGTAAACAAAATAAATCTACCTACATGGTTTGAAAATTTTGACATACCTACAATTTCACTATTCTTGATGGTATTTATTTTACTTTGTAGAAGTGAAGAAAAATGTGATAAAGGTTGATTAAATAGATCTGAACTTTGTGGCTCCAGTATTAGGGCAATCTTGGGGAATGTTTGGGTGTTAAGCTGATGAACTGTAGTCTGATTTTAGTTAGAAAGATATTCGTATGTTTAAAAAAGAAGTGATATTATTAGGGCTGCTTCTACTAGTACGTATTGTACTTTCTATCATGCAAGTTTTAATAGACTATAAACTATTGCTAGGAAAGTATAGTATAAATTTCATGGAACTTTCAGATTTATTCTCTTATCCCCTACTTTTTTTAATCATTTACATAGCGGTAAAATATCATGCTATCCAGAAAATAAGAGGTAAAGAAGATAATCAGGATGGAGATGAATAAGACTTTAAAAATCTTTCTAACATTCCTTTTCTTATTTCTGATGAATCTTTTGCTTTTTAAAGTACTTGCTAGTCTAGGCTTTAAGGTGTCAATGAGTGAAAAAAGCTATTTTGTACCACCCTTGTTTTCATTTATAGTTTGGTATATGATTGACAAAAAATTGGAAAAGGTAAGAAATATTAATCATTATATTTTCTAGGTAGGACGTTTGTTCTACCTATTTTTATTTAGGAAAAAGTGCTGTTCAGGTGCAGTTATTGTTTTTTTAGAAATAATTTTCTTTTTGCTTCTTTGTTTGTATAAAATAATCTTACAAAGTTTTCTTTGGAGATTGTTAGGAAAAGGAGTAGGATATGAAATTTAGTAAACGGCATTATCGTCCTCAGGTAGACCAGATGGACTGCGGTGTGGCTTCATTAGCCATGGTATTTGGTTATTATGGAAGTTATTATTCTCTGGCTCACTTGCGAGAGTTGGCCAAGACGACCATGGATGGGACTACGGCTTTAGGCTTAGTCAAGGTTGCAGAGGAAATTGGTTTTGAGACACGAGCAATAAAGGCGGACATGACCTTGTTTGATTTGCCGGATGTAACCTTTCCTTTTGTGGCTCATGTGTTTAAGGAAGGGAAATTGCTCCATTATTATGTGGTGACTGGGCAAGACAAGAACAACATTCATATTGCAGATCCAGATCCTAGTGTTAAGCTGACCAAGATTTCTCGTGAGCGCTTTGCTAAGGAGTGGACAGGAATCACTATTTTTATGGCCCCATCTCCGACTTATAAGCCTCATAAGGAACAAAAAAATGGTCTGCTCTCCTTTATCCCTATATTAGTGAAACAGCGAGGTTTGATTGTTAATATCGTTTTGGCGACCCTCTTGGTGACCTTGATTAACATTGTGGGTTCTTATTACCTTCAGTCTATCATCGACACTTATGTACCAGATCAGATGCGTTCAACCTTGGGCATTATCTCAATAGGGCTAGTCATCGTTTATGTCCTTCAGCAAATCTTATCTTATGCCCAGGAATATCTTTTACTTGTTTTGGGGCAACGCTTGTCCATTGATGTGATTTTGTCTTACATCAAGCACGTGTTTCATTTGCCCATGTCCTTTTTTGCAACACGACGGACAGGGGAAATTGTGTCTCGTTTCACGGATGCAAATAGTATCATTGATGCGCTGGCTTCGACTATTCTGTCAATCTTTTTGGATGTATCTACTGTCTTGATTATTTCAGTAGTTCTATTTTCGCAGAATAGCAATCTTTTTTTCATGAGTTTACTAGCTCTTCCTATCTACACAGTGATTATCTTTGCTTTTATGAAGCCCTTTGAAAAGATGAATCGGGATACCATGGAAGCTAATGCAGTCCTGTCATCTTCTATTATCGAGGATATTAACGGTATTGAGACCATTAAGTCTTTGACCAGTGAAAGTCAACGTTACCAAAAGATTGACAAGGAATTTGTGGATTATCTGAAAAAATCATTTACCTATAGTCGGGCAGAAAGTCAGCAAAAGGCTCTGAAAAAGCTTGCCCAACTCTTGCTCAATGTTGCCATTCTCTGGATGGGGGCTCTCCTAGTCATGGATAATAAGATGAGTTTGGGCCAGTTGATCACCTATAATACATTGCTTGTTTATTTTACAAATCCTTTGGAGAATATCATCAATCTGCAAACCAAACTTCAGACAGCGCAGGTAGCCAATAACCGTCTGAATGAAGTTTATCTGGTTGCATCTGAGTTTGAGGAAAAGAAAACAGTCTCAGATTTGAGTTTGCTAGAAGGAGATATGACTTTCAAGCAGGTCCACTACAAGTATGGCTATGGTCGCGATGTCTTGTCGGACATCAATCTAACCATTCCGCAAGGTTCTAAAGTGGCTTTTGTGGGGATTTCAGGATCGGGTAAGACGACCTTGGCTAAGATGATGGTTAATTTTTACGATCCAAGTCAGGGGGAGATTAGTCTGGGTGGCGTCAATCTCAATCAGATTGATAAAAAGGCTCTGCGCCAGTATATCAATTATCTGCCTCAGCAACCCTACGTTTTTAATGGAACGATCTTGGAGAATCTTCTTCTTGGAGCTAAGGAGGGGACGACCCAGGAAGATATATTGAGAGCAGTGGAGTTGGCAGAGATTCGGGAGGATATTGAGCGGATGCCACTGAATTACCAGACAGAATTGACTTCGGATGGGGCAGGGATTTCAGGTGGGCAACGTCAGAGGATCGCTCTGGCGCGTGCTCTCTTGACCGATGCGCCCGTCTTGATCTTGGATGAGGCGACCAGCAGTCTGGATATTTTGACCGAGAAGCGAATTGTCGATAATCTGATGGCTTTGGATAAGACCTTGATCTTCATCGCCCACCGCTTGACCATTGCTGAGCGGACAGAGAAGGTTGTCGTTTTGGATCAGGGAAAGATTGTCGAAGAGGGTACACATATGGAATTACTGGCTCAGGGTGGTTTCTACGCCCACTTGGTGAATAGTTAGAGAGGAGAAAAGATGCAATCAGAATTTTTAGAAAGTGCTGAGTTTTACAATCGTCGTTACCATAATTTTTCTAGTTATGTGATTTTTCCAAGTTTTATCTTGTTTTTGTTCCTGATCGTTTTTTCAATCTTTGCACAAAAGGAGATAAGCTTGACAGCTGGAGCTACGGTAGAACCTGCTCGTATCATTGCCACCATTCAGTCTAGTAGTAATAGTAAGATTGTGGCGAATCATTTGGCTGAAAATAAGTTTGTCAAGCAAGGGGATCTTCTCGTTCAATACCAAGAGGGAGCAGAAGCCGTTCAGGCTGAGAATTATGCTAGTCAGTTGGAAATGCTCAAGGATCAGAAGGTTCAACTGGAGTATTTAAAAGCAAGCCTTCAAGCAGGAAGTGATCAATTTCCAGAAGCAGATAAATTTGGCTATCAGCATAGTTTTTTAGATTATCTAAATCAAGCTGCTAGTCTGCGGAGTCAGGTTGAGCAACAAAATGCTAGTATATCATCTCAAAATGCAGCAGCCAGTGGTAGTCAGGCAGAGTTAGGCAATCTCATCGGTGAAACCCAGTCCAAAATTAAAGAATATCAGCAAGCCAAGTCTGCTATTCAGGGTGATGGACACTTAGAGAGTGATCATCCGGCTTATGCTATTTATCAGTCGACAAAGGAGCAAGGATCGGAAACCAAACAGCAGGCCTTATCTCAGCTAGATGCTCAAATCACTCAGTTGGAGTCAACTCTTGCAGGTTATCGAGTACAGTATGCAGGTTCAGGAGCCCAGCAAGCTTATGCATCTGGCTTGGGAAGTCAGTTGGAGTCATTAAAATCTCAGCAACTAGCCAAGGTAGGCCAGGAATTAACGCTCTTGGATCAGAAAATTCTTGAAGCGGAGTCGGGTAAAAAGATTCAAGGAAATCTTTTAGAGAAGGGGAAAATTACAGCAACAGAAGATGGTGTTCTACATTTGAATCCTGAGCATAGTCGATCCACCATCATTCCAGAAGGAACTATCCTTGCTCATCTTTTTCCGCAGTTGGCTAAAGAGAGGAAGGCAAAACTAACAGCTTATATCAGTTCTAAGGAAGTGGCTGGTCTCAAGCATGGAAATGAGGTACGATTTACTACGGTAACGGATGCGAATAAGCAGCTAGTATTGACCTCCAAGATTACGAATATCGATACCAGTGCGACTCAGACAGAAAAGGGCAATTTCTTTAAATTAGAGGCAGAGACGGATTTGAATGCTGAACAAGCAGAAAAACTTCGTTATGGACTTGAAGGTCGTTTGACTATGATTACAGGTAGGAAGAGTTTTTTACGCTACTATCTTGATCGCTTTTTGAAACAAGAATAAAGTTCTCATTTTAACTCAAATCAATCTTAGAAAATCGCAAATGAAAATTCGTTTGCGATTTTTCTGTACTTTTTCAGATATGATATCAAATATAGTTCGTGAAATATTTGATTTTTAGTGTCTGTTGTGTTAGAATGATGTAAAGTAATACGAAAGGCGAACAAGAAAATGTCCAGTGAACTTATTTATACGGGAAAAGCTAAAGATATCTATACTACAGAAGACGAAAATGTGATTAAGTCGGTCTACAAGGACCAGGCCACTATGCTGAATGGAGCTCGCAAAGAGACCATTGAGGGTAAAGGTGTGCTGAATAATCAGATTTCGTCTCTTATTTTTGAAAAATTGAATGCTGCGGGTGTGGCGACACACTTTATCGAACGTATTTCTGACACCGAACAACTCAATAAGAAGGTTACTATCATTCCTTTGGAGGTTGTTCTTCGTAATGTGACTGCAGGTTCTTTTTCTAAACGTTTTGGCGTGGAAGAAGGTTTGGACTTGGAGACTTCAATCGTTGAATTTTACTACAAGAACGATGATTTGGACGATCCATTTATCAATGATGAACACGTCAAGTTCTTGAATATTGCCAATGATGAACAAATTGCTTATATCAAGGAAGAAACGCGTCGTATCAATGAATTGCTGAAAGATTGGTTTGCACAAATTGGTCTTCGCTTGATTGACTTCAAATTGGAATTTGGTTTTGATAAGGATGGCAAGATTATCTTGGCAGATGAATTCTCACCAGATAACTGCCGCCTTTGGGATGCTGAAGGGCACCATATGGACAAGGATGTTTTCCGTAGAGATTTAGGCAGTTTAACGGATGTATATAAGGTTGTGTTGGAGAAATTGCAGGGTTTGAAGTGATCTTTTTGAAACGGAAAACCTTCGTCTTCGATAACCTATTTGAATAGAAATAAAGGAACTAAAATGGATAAACGTATTTTCGTTGAGAAAAAAGCTGATTTTCGTGTGAAATCTGACTCTTTAGTAAAAGAATTACAGCATAATCTTCAGTTAAAAACCTTGAATGATCTTCGGATTGTTCAGGTTTATGATGTTTTTGGTTTGGCAGAGGATTTGTTTGCGCGTGCGGAAAAACACATTTTCTCTGAGCAAGTGACCGATACTGTTTTGGATGAAGCTGAGGTTAAGGCTGATCTTGAGAAGGTTGCTTTCTTTGCTATTGAAAGCTTGCCTGGTCAATTTGACCAACGTGCGGCATCTTCACAGGAAGCTTTGCTTTTGCTTGGTAGTTCAAATGATGTAAGGGTGAACACAGCACAACTTTACTTGGTTAACAAGGATATTGATGCGAATGAGTTGGAAGCTGTCAAAAACTACCTCTTGAATCCAGTGGACTCTCGTTTCAAAGACATCACTGTTGGCATTGCTAAACAGGATTTCTCTGAGTCTGACAAGACCATTCCAAGTTTGGATTTCTTTGAAAGCTATACGGCAGAAGATTTTGCACAGTATAAGGCTGAGCAAGGATTGGCCATGGAAGTGGATGACCTTCTCTTCATTCAAGATTACTTCAAATCTATTGGACGTGTACCAACTGAGACTGAACTTAAGGTTTTGGATACTTACTGGTCTGACCACTGTCGTCACACGACTTTCGAAACTGAGTTGAAAAATATCGACTTCTCGGCTTCTAAATTTGAAAAACAATTGCAAGCGACTTATGACAAGTATATTGCCATGCGTGATGAGTTGGGACGTACAGAAAAACCTCAAACCTTGATGGATATGGCGACTATTTTTGGCCGTTATGAGCGTGCTAATGGTCGTTTGGATGACATGGAAGTGTCTGATGAAATCAATGCCTGCTCAGTTGAAATTGAAGTGGATGTCAATGGTGTCAAAGAACCATGGCTTCTCATGTTCAAGAATGAAACCCACAACCACCCAACGGAAATCGAACCATTTGGTGGAGCGGCTACCTGTATCGGTGGTGCCATTCGTGACCCATTGTCAGGTCGTTCATACGTTTACCAAGCCATGCGTATCTCAGGTGCTGGTGATATTACAACACCAATTGCTGAAACTCGTGCTGGTAAATTGCCACAACAAGTGATTTCTAAAACAGCGGCTCACGGTTATTCTTCATACGGTAACCAAATTGGTCTTGCAACAACTTACGTTCGTGAATACTTCCACCCAGGTTTCGTTGCTAAGCGTATGGAGCTAGGTGCAGTTGTCGGTGCGGCTCCTAAGGAAAATGTTGTCCGTGAAAAACCTGAAGCAGGTGATGTGATTATCTTGCTCGGTGGTAAGACTGGACGTGACGGTGTCGGCGGTGCGACAGGTTCTTCTAAAGTTCAAACGGTTGAATCTGTTGAAACAGCTGGTGCTGAGGTCCAAAAAGGGAATGCCATCGAAGAGCGTAAGATTCAACGTCTTTTCCGTAATGGAGAAGTGACACGTCTGATCAAAAAATCAAATGACTTTGGTGCCGGTGGTGTCTGTGTGGCTATTGGTGAATTGGCAGATGGTCTTGAAATTGATCTAGACAAAGTGCCATTGAAATACCAAGGCTTGAACGGCACAGAAATTGCCATCTCTGAATCTCAAGAGCGTATGGCTGTAGTGGTTCGTCCAGAAGATGTAGATGCTTTCGTTGCTGAATGTAACAAAGAAAATATTGATGCTGTTGTCGTTGCGACAGTGACTGAAAAACCAAATCTTGTTATGCACTGGAATGGCGAAACCATCGTTGATTTGGAACGTCGTTTCCTTGAGACAAACGGTGTACGTGTAGTTGTGGATGCTAAGGTGGTTGACAAGGATGTTAATCTTCCAGAAGAACGTCAAACATCTGCCGAAACCCTTGAAGGTGATACTCTTGAAGTCTTGGCTGATCTTAACCATGCTAGTCAAAAAGGCTTGCAAACCATCTTTGATAGCTCAGTTGGTCGTTCAACTGTTAATCACCCACTCGGTGGTCGCTACCAAATCACACCAACTGAAGCTTCTGTACAGAAATTGCCAGTCCAACATGGTGTGACAACAACTGCTTCTGTTATGGCGCAAGGGTTCAATCCTTATGTAGCAGAATGGTCTCCATATCATGGTGCTGCTTATGCGGTCATCGAAGCAACCGCTCGTTTGGTTGCTGCTGGTGCAAACTGGTCTAAGGCTCGTTTCTCTTATCAAGAGTACTTCGAGCGTATGGATAAACAAGCAGAGCGTTTTGGTCAACCAGTAGCAGCTCTTCTTGGGTCCATTGAAGCTCAGATTCAACTTGGTTTGCCATCTATCGGTGGTAAGGACTCCATGTCTGGTACCTTTGAAGAATTGACAGTACCACCAACCTTGGTTGCTTTTGGTGTCACAACTGCAGATAGTCGTAAGGTCCTTTCTCCAGAATTTAAAGCTGCTGGTGAAAATATCTATTACATCCCAGGTCAAGCTTTGGCACAAGAAATTGACTTTGATCTTATCAAGTCTAACTTTGCTCAATTTGAAGCCATCCAAGCTGACCACAAAGTGACAGCTGCATCAGCGGTCAAATATGGTGGTATCCTTGAAGCTCTTGCCCTTGCAACATTTGGTAACCATATCGGTGCCACTGTAACCCTTGAAAATCTTGAGACTGTCCTGACAGCTCAATTGGGTGGATTCATCTTCACATCTCCTGAAGAAATTGCGGGAGTTAAGAAGATTGGACAAACAGCAGCTGACTTTACACTTACTGTCAATGGTGTAAGGCTTGATGGACATAAACTTGACAGTGCCTTCCAAGGTAAATTGGAAGAGGTCTACCCAACGGAATTTGCACAAGCAACTGAGTTGGAAGAAGTACCTGCGGTGACATCAGATGCTGTCATCAAAGCTAAAGAAACAGTTGAGACACCAGTGGTTTACATCCCAGTATTCCCAGGTACTAACTCTGAGTACGATTCAGCTAAGGCCTTTGAAAAAGAAGGTGCGAAAGTCAACTTAGTACCATTTGTCACATTGAATGAAGAGGCTATTGTCAAGTCTGTTGACACAATGGTTGACAATATCGGAAAAGCCAACATTATCTTCTTTGCAGGTGGCTTCTCAGCCGCTGACGAACCTGATGGATCAGCTAAATTCATCGTTAATATCTTGCTTAACGAAAAAGTACGTGCAGCTATCGATAGCTTCATCGAAGGTGGTGGTTTGATTATCGGTATCTGTAACGGATTCCAAGCTCTTGTCAAATCTGGTCTTCTTCCATATGGTAACTTTGAAGATGCAAACAGTACTAGTCCAACTCTCTTCTACAATGATGCCAACCAACACGTGGCTAAGATGGTTGAAACACGGATTGCTAACACGAACTCACCATGGCTTGCTGGCGTGAAAGTTGGTGACATCCATGCCATCCCAGTATCACACGGTGAAGGTAAGTTTGTCGTGACAGCTGAGGAATTTGCAGAACTTCGTGACAATGGTCAAATCTTTACCCAATATGTTGACTTCGAAGGCAAACCAAGCATGGACTCTAAATACAATCCAAATGGTTCTGTCAATGCGATTGAAGGTATCACAAGCAAGAACGGTCAAATTATTGGTAAGATGGGTCACTCAGAACGTTTCGAAGACGGTCTTTTCCAAAATATTCCAGGGAATAAAGACCAATATCTCTTTGCATCAGCGGTTCAATACTTTACTGGGAAATAGGCTTTGCAGATTTTCTAATAGATAACCATCAGTAAATGTAAAATCAAGTAGATCTAACTTACGACAATTGCAAATGATTTATTGTTGCGAGTGAAACGAGCTTCTGCCGTATCATTCCGCTCTAGTATCGTTAAGGAATGATACACAAATAAAAATTAGGTATAAAAAATGACATACGAAGTAAAATCTCTTAATGAAGAATGTGGTGTTTTTGGTATCTGGGGCCACCCAGACGCTGCCAAATTAACCTATTTTGGACTCCATAGTCTTCAGCACCGTGGTCAGGAGGGGGCAGGAATCCTCTCCAATGACCAAGGGAAATTGAAGCGTCATCGTGATATGGGGCTTTTATCAGAAGTCTTCAAAAATCCTGCGAATTTGGATAAATTGACAGGAACTGGAGCGATTGGGCACGTGCGTTATGCGACTGCGGGAGAAGCTTCTGTAGACAATATCCAACCTTTCCTCTTCCGCTTTCACGACATGCAGTTTGGTTTGGCTCACAATGGGAATCTGACCAATGCAGAATCTCTCAAGCAAGAATTGGAACAAAGAGGAGCGATTTTCAGCTCAACCTCTGACTCTGAAATCTTGGCTCACCTTATTCGCCGTAGCCACAATCCAAACTTGATGGGTAAAATAAAGGAAGCACTCAGTCTTGTTAAAGGTGGTTTTGCTTATCTCTTGATGTTTGAAGATAAGTTAATTGCAGCGCTTGATCCAAATGGCTTCCGTCCTCTGTCAATCGGGAAAATGGCTAATGGAGCAGTAGTGGTTTCATCTGAAACCTGTGCCTTTGAAGTAATCGGTGCTGAGTGGATTCGCGACGTAAAACCAGGCGAGATTGTCATTATTGATGACAATGGCATCCAGTATGACAGCTATACAAACGATACTCAACTGGCTATCTGTTCCATGGAGTATATCTACTTCGCACGTCCTGACTCCAATATCCACGGAGTCAATGTCCATACGGCTCGTAAGAGAATGGGAGCTCAACTGGCACGTGAGTTCAAGTATGAAGCTGATATCGTAGTCGGGGTGCCAAACTCCTCTCTTAGCGCAGCGATGGGCTTTGCGGAAGAATCAGGTCTGCCAAATGAAATGGGTCTTATTAAGAACCAATATACACAACGGACCTTTATTCAGCCGACTCAAGAATTGCGAGAGCAAGGGGTTCGAATGAAATTGTCTGCCGTTTCTGGTGTCGTGAAAGGTAAACGTGTGGTCATGATTGATGACTCGATTGTACGTGGAACAACATCACGTCGCATTGTCCAACTTTTGAAAGAAGCGGGGGCATCAGAAGTACACGTTGCCATTGGTAGTCCTGCTCTTGCCTATCCATGTTTCTACGGGATTGATATCCAGACACGTCAGGAGTTAATTGCGGCCAATCATACCGTCGAGGAAACTTGCCAAATCATTGGTGCGGATAGTCTGACTTATCTTTCGATTGATGGCTTGATTGACTCTATTGGGATTGAAACAGATGCGCCCAATGGCGGTCTCTGTGTGGCTTACTTTGATGGGAAATATCCAACTCCTCTCTATGACTATGAAGAAGAATATCGTAGAAGTTTAGAAGAAAAAACGAGTTTTTACAAATAAAATTCCCCATTGAAGGAAAGGAAAAGGAAAAAACAAATGACAAATAAGAATGCATACGCTCCACGTCTCACTACTGACTAAAAGCTAAAGCATTTGTCAGTAGACGCTTTCTCCTATGGGACCAAAGCTAGAGACCTGACTATTATTTTTAGATAAAATAATCGTTTATCTAAAAATACGTCGCAGTCTTTCTCAAAAAAGAAAAGGAATGAATAAAATGACAAATAAAAATGCGTATGCCCAATCGGGTGTGGACGTTGAAGCGGGTTATGAGGTTGTAGAACGCATCAAAAAACACGTGGCACGTACGGAACGTGCGGGTGTTATGGGAGCTCTTGGTGGTTTTGGTGGTATGTTTGACCTTTCAAAAACAGGTGTTAAAGAGCCAGTTTTGATTTCAGGAACTGACGGTGTTGGAACCAAGCTCATGCTTGCTATCAAGTACGACAAACACGATACTATCGGACAAGACTGTGTGGCTATGTGTGTCAACGATATCATCGCTGCAGGTGCAGAGCCCCTCTACTTCCTTGACTACGTAGCAACTGGGAAAAATGAACCAGCTAAGCTAGAACAAGTGGTTGCTGGTGTGGCTGAAGGTTGTGTACAAGCAGGTGCGGCCCTCATCGGTGGGGAAACTGCTGAAATGCCTGGTATGTATGGCGAAGACGACTATGACTTGGCTGGGTTTGCTGTTGGTGTTGCAGAAAAATCTCAAATCATCGACGGTTCAAAAGTAGCAGAGGGAGACGTCCTTCTTGGACTTGCTTCCAGTGGTATCCACTCAAATGGTTACTCACTCGTACGTCGTGTTTTTGCGGACTATACAGGTGAAGAAGTCCTCCCAGAATTGGAAGACAAAAAACTTAAAGACGTTCTTCTTGAACCAACTCGTATCTACGTCAAAGCGGCTTTGCCTCTCATCAAAGAAGAATTGGTGAATGGAATTGCCCACATCACAGGTGGTGGTTTCATCGAAAATGTGCCACGTATGTTCGCGGATGATTTGGCGGCTGAAATTGACGAAAGCAAAGTACCAGTCCTTCCAATTTTCAAAGCCCTTGAAAAATATGGCCAAATCAAACATGAAGAAATGTTTGAAATCTTCAACATGGGGATTGGTCTCATGCTTGCGGTGAAACCAGAAAATGTAGAGCGTGTCAAAGAACTTCTCGACGAACCAGTTTATGAAATCGGTCGGATTGTCAAGAAGACAGATGCGAGTGTGGTGATAAAATAATGGCTAAAAAGATTGCTGTTTTTGCCTCTGGAAACGGTTCAAACTTTCAGGTGATTGCGGAACAATTTCCAGTAGAATTTGTCTTTTCAGATCATCGTGATGCCTATGTCTTAGAACGTGCCGAAAAGCTAGGGGTTTTATCTTATGCCTTTGAACTTAAAGAGTTTGAGAATAAGGCAGACTATGAAGGAGCCATCGTCGAACTCTTAGATGAGCACCAGATTGACTTGGTTTGTCTCGCAGGCTATATGAAAATCGTTGGGGGAACCTTGCTAGCGGCTTATGAAGGCCGTATCATCAATATTCACCCAGCTTTTCTACCTGAATTTCCAGGCGCTCATGGGATTGAGGATGCTTGGAATGCAGGTGTGGACCAGTCTGGCGTGACTATTCACTGGGTGGATTCTGGTGTTGATACCGGTAAGGTCATCAAACAAGTTCGCGTGCCACGCCTTGAAGGGGATACCCTTGATACTTTCGAAACTCGCATCCACGAAACAGAGTACAAGCTTTATCCAGAAGTCTTGGATAGTTTGGGAGTGGAGAGGAAGAAATGATTATGGACCAATACTATATGGAGTTAAAGAATAAGTTATCTAACAGACCAATTCTACTGGATAATACTAATGATTTTCTTTTTGTTTTAGTAAATACAGTGAAAGCCATGATAGAAAATACTGATAAAAGTCAGCTTTCAGAGTTAGATAAAATTTTAGACGGTGTCACAAGTCAAGAATTAAAACTTGCCTATGATTTTTGTCAAGGGAAATTTGGTCAAGCAGGTTTTTCTTATCGTAGGCACCCGAATTATTTTTATTTGTCCAGTTTAATTGCGACTTTTCCAGAATTTGAGTTGTCTAAAGAAGACCGAGATTACCTCAAAGGAATCATAAATTTTGATAACTACCTTTTATATGAGTTAGATTAGTCTTTAATCACCTCAAAATCCTATTTATTCAAAAGGAGAAAAAATGATTAATCTGAAATTAGTAGATGAGAGCAGTTTTCAGGCAGTGCTGGATTTGAAAATATCTGATGCTGATGAACGAGCGCGTTTTGTAGCTCCCAATGTGCGTTCTTTAGCTGACGCATGGCTCTACCGAGAGAATGGGGATGTGTTTCCAATGGCAATCTATTGGAATGAACTAGTAGTTGGTTTTCTACTGTTGGAAATAGATAAGGATGAGGCAGAATATTTTATCTGGCGAATAATGATTGGCCAGCAGTACCAAGGAAAAGGTTATGGACGAAAAGCCTTGGAAGTTCTGATCAAAGAGGCTCAGATGGATAGAGCTTGCAATCATATTATCGCAGATTATGTAGTTGGAAATGAAAAAATGAAGTACCTGCTGACTAGTTTGGGTTTTCAGGAAACAGGATTTATAGAAGAAAATAACGAAGTCGCTATGCGGTTGGATCTAAAGAAAGAGGAATAGAATGACTAAACGTGCACTAATTAGTGTCTCAGACAAAGCGGGCATCGTTGAATTTGCCCAAGAACTTAAAAAACTTGGTTGGGATATCATCTCTACAGGTGGGACCAAGATTGCCCTTGACAATGCTGGGGTGGACACCATTGCCATTGACGATGTGACTGGCTTCCCAGAAATGATGGACGGTCGTGTGAAGACTCTCCACCCAAATATCCACGGAGGACTTCTTGCTCGTCGTGACTTGGATAGTCACTTGGAAGCGGCTAAGGACAACAAGATTGAGCTCATTGACCTTGTGGTGGTAAATCTTTACCCATTTAAGGAAACCATCCTTAAACCAGATGTGACTTACGCGGATGCGGTTGAAAATATCGATATTGGTGGGCCATCCATGCTTCGTTCTGCAGCGAAGAACCACGCTAGCGTCACAGTTGTGGTAGACCCTGCTGACTACGCTGTTGTTCTTGACGAATTGACAGCAAACGGCGAAACAAGCTACGAAACTCGCCAACGTTTGGCAGCGAAAGTATTCCGTCACACAGCGGCTTATGATGCTTTGATTGCGGAATACTTCACAGCTCAAGTGGGGGAAAGCAAACCTGAGAAACTCACTTTGACTTATGACCTTAAGCAACCAATGCGTTACGGTGAAAACCCTCAACAAGACGCAGACTTCTATCAAAAAGGTTTGCCAACAGCTTACTCAATTGCTTCAGCTAAACAGCTTAACGGTAAAGAATTGTCATTCAACAATATCCGTGATGCTGATGCCGCTATCCGTATCATTCGTGATTTCAAAGATCGTCCAACAGTTGTGGCTCTCAAACACATGAACCCATGTGGGATCGGTCAAGCTGATGATATCGAAACTGCTTGGGACTACGCTTATGAGTCTGACCCAGTTTCTATCTTCGGTGGTATTGTCGTTCTCAACCGTGAAGTAGATGCTGCGACAGCTCAAAAAATGCACGGTGTTTTCCTTGAAATCATCATTGCACCAAGCTATTCTGACGAAGCGCTTGAAATCTTGACAACCAAGAAGAAAAACTTGCGCATCCTAGCCTTGCCATTTGATGCTCAAGATGCCAGTGAAGCAGAAGCAGAATATACAGGTGTTGTTGGTGGTCTCCTCGTTCAAAACCAAGACGTGGTCAAAGAAAGTCCAGCTGACTGGAAGGTGGTTACTAAACGCCAACCAACTGAGACAGAAGCGACAGCTCTTGAGTTTTCTTGGAAGGCTATCAAGTATGTCAAATCAAACGGGATCATCGTGACCAATGACCACATGACACTTGGCGTTGGCCCTGGGCAAACCAATCGTGTGGCTTCAGTTCGCATCGCTATTGACCAAGCTAAAGACCGCCTTGACGGCGCTGTCCTTGCTTCGGATGCCTTCTTCCCATTTGCGGATAATGTGGAAGAAATCGCCAAGGCAGGTATCAAGGCCATCATCCAGCCAGGGGGGTCAGTCCGTGACCAAGAGTCTATCGAAGCTGCTGATAAATACGGCTTGACAATGATCTTCACAGGAGTAAGACATTTTAGACATTAAGAAAATGAAAGGGAAGAAAACAGTTTCTTTCCTTTTTTGTTTAAAAAAACTTAAAGAAACAAGATTAAAACGAACGTTTATGATATAATGTTAGTAAATAATTCGCAAAAGAGGTTGAGAGATGAAACTGTTAGTTGTCGGCTCAGGTGGTCGTGAGCATGCGATTGCCAAAAAGTTGTTGGAGTCTAAAGACGTTGAGCAAGTTTTCGTGGCTCCTGGGAATGACGGGATGACCTTAGATGGACTTGATTTGGTAAATATCTCTATTTCCGAACATTCTGCATTGATTGAATTTGCAAAGTCTAACGATATTGCTTGGACCTTCATTGGTCCAGATGATGCGCTTGCGGCTGGTATCGTGGATGATTTTAATAAAGCTGATCTCAAGGCTTTTGGTCCGACTAAAGCTGCGGCTGAGCTTGAGTGGTCCAAGGATTTTGCTAAGGAAATCATGGTCAAGTACGGCGTTCCGACAGCAGCCTATGGTACATTTTTAGATTTCGAGGCAGCTAAGGCTTATATTGAGGAGAAAGGAGCTCCAATCGTTGTCAAGGCAGATGGCTTGGCGCTTGGGAAGGGTGTTGTTGTTGCTGAAACGGTTGAGCAAGCGGTCGAAGCCGCTCATGAAATGCTTTTGGACAATAAATTCGGTGACTCAGGTGCGCGAGTGGTTATCGAGGAATTCCTTGAAGGGGAGGAATTTTCACTCTTTGCCTTTGTCAATGGGGACAAGTTCTACATTATGCCAACGGCTCAGGACCACAAACGTGCTTATGATGGGGACAAGGGCCCTAACACTGGTGGGATGGGTGCCTATGCGCCAGTTCCTCACTTGCCACAGAGCGTGGTTGACACAGCGGTTGACACCATTGTCAAGCCAGTTCTTGAAGGCATGATCAAAGAAGGTCGTCCGTATCTTGGTGTCCTTTACGCGGGGCTAATCTTGACAGCTGATGGACCGAAAGTCATCGAGTTCAACTCTCGTTTTGGAGATCCTGAGACGCAAATCATCTTACCTCGTTTGACATCTGACTTTGCAGAAAATATCACAGATATCCTCGATGGCAAGGAGCCCAACATTACTTGGACCGACAAGGGTGTGACACTTGGCGTGGTTGTAGCATCAAACGGTTATCCACTAGACTATGAAAAAGGTGTCAAGTTGCCAGCTAAAACCGATGGCGACATTATCACCTACTATGCCGGGGCTAAGTTTTCGGAAAATAGCAGAGCACTGCTCTCAAACGGTGGACGTGTCTACATGCTCGTCACCACAGCTGATACCGTCAAAGACGGTCAAAACATCATCTACAAGGAACTCAACAAACAAAACACAGAAGGTCTCTTCTACCGAACAGATATCGGAAGCAAGGCAATAAAAGATTAACAGATACTAAATTTGTCAATGGCGAGCGAAAGCGAGCCAAAGTAAGATAATGGTCGCCGTGGTGAAAAGACCAGAACAGTTTCTGTTCTGGTCGGGGGAAACTTTGAGACCTTAGGCTCAAAGTTTAGGAATGAAACCGAAGGTTTGCTTCCGTCCCCACCACCTAAGACCATTATCAAAAAAGAAAAGGATATTAACTATGAAACCAGTAATTTCCATTATCATGGGCTCCAAATCCGACTGGACAACCATGCAAAAAACAGCAGAGGTCCTAGACCGCTTTGGTGTAGCCTACGAAAAGAAAGTTGTTTCCGCACACCGTACACCAGACCTCATGTTCAAACATGCGGAAGAAGCACGTAGTCGTGGCATTAAAGTCATCATCGCTGGTGCGGGTGGCGCTGCCCACTTGCCAGGGATGGTTGCTGCAAAAACAACCCTTCCAGTCATCGGGGTACCTGTCAAATCACGTGCCCTTAGTGGCGTGGACTCGCTCTATTCTATCGTACAGATGCCAGGTGGTGTGCCTGTCGCAACTATGGCTATAGGTGAAGCAGGTGCGACCAACGCTGCTCTCTTTGCCCTCCGTCTCCTCTCAGTAGAGGACCAGGCTATTGCGACAGCACTTTCTAATTTTGCTGAAGAACAAGGAAAAATCGCAGAGGAGTCTACAAATGAGCTCATCTAAAACAATCGGAATTATTGGTGGCGGTCAGCTTGGTCAGATGATGGCCATTTCTGCTATCTATATGGGTCACAAGGTTATCGCGCTGGATCCTGCAGTGGATTGTCCGGCCTCTCGCGTGGCGGAACTCATTGTGGCGCCTTATAATGATGTGGACGCTCTTCGCCAGTTGGCGGAGCGTTGCGATGTCCTCACTTATGAGTTTGAAAATGTGGATGCCGACGGTTTGGATGCCGTTATCAAGGATGGTCAGCTTCCACAAGGGACAGACCTACTCCGAATCTCTCAAAATCGAATCTTTGAGAAGGACTTTCTTTCTAACAAGGCTCAAGTCACTGTGGCTCCTTACAAGGTTGTGAAATATAGCCAAGACTTGGAAGATATCGACTTGTCGAAAAACTATGTCCTCAAGACGGCGACTGGTGGTTACGATGGTCATGGACAAAAGGTTATTCGTTCAGAAGCAGACTTGGAAGAAGCCTATGCACTAGCTGATTCAGCAGACTGTGTCTTGGAAGAATTTGTCAACTTTGACCTTGAGATTTCTGTCATCGTGTCAGGAAATGGCAAGGATGTGACAGTCTTCCCTATTCAGGAGAATATCCATCGTAACAACATTCTTTCAAAAACCATTGTGCCTGCTCGTATTTCAGCAAGCCTAGCTGAAAAAGCCAAAGCTATGGCAGTGCGAATCGCTGAACAGCTTAACTTGTCTGGAACTCTCTGCGTGGAAATGTTTGCGACGGCCGATGACATCATTGTCAACGAAATTGCGCCACGCCCACACAACTCAGGGCATTACTCGATCGAAGCTTGCGACTTTTCACAGTTTGAGACTCATATTTTAGGAGTTCTGGGAGCACCATTGCCAGACATCAAACTACATGCACCAGCAGTCATGCTCAATGTTCTTGGCCAGCATGTCGAGGCTGCTGAAAAATATGTCACAGAAAATCCAAGCGCCCACCTCCACATGTATGGTAAAATAGAAGCGAAGCACAACCGCAAGATGGGACATGTGACTTTGTTTAGTGATGTGCCGGATAAGGTTGAGGAGTTTGGGAAAGGACTTGATTTTTAAGTGAAAATAGCGATTCTAGGACTTGGAGTCATCGGGACCACCTATGCCTACGCCTTTCAAAAAGCAGGCCATCAAGTGGAACACGTACTGAGAGACAGTAAGAAAAGCACAGCTCCGAAGGAGTTGTCGGTTGATCTGCTAGATGGTCGCTATCATTCCAAAGGTGAAAACAAACACGACACCTATGAGGTTCGTGTGGCAGAAGTTGATTCGGAATATGATTTTATTTTTCTCAGTGTGCGCCATGGGTTTGTCAAAGAAGCTGTGGAGACCTTGCGAAAAAATAATATCAAAGGCACTCTCGTTTTCTTCTGCAATTTCTGGGATACTCAAAAAGAGGTCCAAGAGTGGGCAGGGGATTACGACTATATTCTGGCCTTTCCGACAGCGGGCGGTCACATGCAAGAGGACCATTTGGATGGTGTCTTGTTTGATCATTTAATGCTAGAAGGTGAGCAAAAAGCACACATTTCTAACTATGCTGATCTGACGACTTTACTGACTTCTGCAGATTTGAAGTGGGAAGTGCCTCATGATATGGTCGAGTGGATTTGGATTCACATGGCGATTAATGCAGGTGTCACTTCGACAGCTGCACGTTCGGGGAATCTGGAAAATCCAGAAGAATTGGCTTTGAACTTAATGAATAGTTCTTCGGAATTATCATTGGCCATCAAGGCCATTCGAGATGCTTTGAAAGTCGTAGAAGCGCGTGGAGTGAATTTGAAATTTTACAAAGCCGAACTCATGCCCTACAAAATTCCCGCATGGATAGCAGGCAAAGCCATGAAAATCATGTTTGCAAAAAATGAGCTAACCCGAAAAATTATGACCTTGCACAATGATAAGCAGGACATCTTCTACTGTTGTCAAAGTGTTTATCAGACCGGTCAGGAGTTAGGTGTGAAGATGCCTATTCTGGAAGCAAATATGAAGGGTCTTTCGATTTAGGAGGTTTTATGATTCAACTCATTGTCAACGCATTTGTTGAAAAAGAGAAGACCGGAGCAGTCGTCGAAGTCTTGTATGCTAGTAGCGATCACGAAAAAATGAAAGCTAAGTATGAAGAGCTAGTTGCACAATACCCTGAAAACTATTTAGCTATCTATGATCTACCGCTGGATACAGATTTGAATACACTCAATCATTATCCATCTGTGTGGATTGGGAAAGAAGAATTTGAATAAAGTGATTGCCGTTTGCTAACTGATGTGAAACATCAAAAGAAAGGAAAATAAAACAATGATCGAACGTTACTCTCGCCCTGAGATGGCGAATATTTGGAGTGAAGAAAATAAATACCGTGCTTGGCTTGAGGTGGAAATCTTGGCTGACGAGGCATGGGCTGAGTTGGGGGAAATCCCTAAGGAAGATGTGGCTTTGATTCGCGAGAAAGCGGATTTTGACATCGACCGTATTTTGGAGATTGAGCAGGAGACTCGCCACGATGTGGTTGCCTTCACACGTGCGGTTTCTGAGACTCTTGGTGAAGAGCGTAAGTGGGTCCACTATGGTTTGACTTCTACTGACGTAGTCGATACTGCCTACGGTTACCTTTACAAGCAAGCCAACGACATCATCCGCAAGGATCTTGAAAACTTCACTAACATCATTGCTGATAAGGCTAAGGAGCACAAGTTCACCATTATGATGGGTCGTACCCACGGTGTGCACGCTGAACCGACAACTTTTGGTCTTAAATTGGCTACTTGGTACAGCGAAATGAAACGTAACATCGAGCGTTTCGAGCATGCGGCTGCTGGTGTGGAAGCTGGTAAAATTTCTGGTGCGGTGGGTAACTTTGCCAACATCCCACCATTCGTTGAAAAATACGTCTGCGACAAATTGGGTATCCGTGCTCAAGAAATCTCTACACAGGTGCTTCCTCGTGACCTTCACGCTGAGTACTTTGCAGTTCTTGCTAGCATCGCGACTTCTATCGAGCGTATGGCGACTGAGATTCGTGGTCTGCAAAAATCTGAGCAACGCGAAGTGGAAGAGTTCTTTGCTAAAGGGCAAAAAGGGTCTTCAGCAATGCCTCACAAACGTAACCCTATCGGTTCTGAAAACATGACTGGTCTTGCGCGTGTTATCCGTGGTCACATGATTACGGCCTATGAGAATGTTGCTCTCTGGCACGAACGTGATATCTCTCACTCATCAGCTGAGCGTATCATCACACCAGATACGACTATTCTGATCGACTACATGCTCAACCGTTTTGGAAATATCGTTAAAAACTTGACAGTTTTCCCTGAAAACATGATCCGCAACATGAACTCTACATTTGGTTTGATCTTCAGCCAACGTGCCATGCTTGCTTTGATTGAAAAAGGGATGACGCGTGAGCAAGCTTACGACCTTGTTCAACCAAAGACTGCCCAATCATGGGATAACCAAGTAGACTTCAAACCACTTCTTGAAGCAGATCCAGAAGTGACTTCACGTCTCACTCAAGAAGAACTTGACGAAATCTTTAACCCAACTTACTATACCAAACGTGTGGATGAGATCTTCGAACGCATCGGTTTGGGTGACTAATAATCACAATAAAAAGCGAGATTTTTGTCCCGCTTTTTATTTGTGCTTAATCTTTTTTCTTGCTAAGTCCGTAAGCTGTGAGAGCAGTCATAAGACCAGTAGCAATCAACCATTCTGAACCTTGACTTCCTGTCTCAGGAAGTTTATTTTCTTTTGCTACAGGAGCTGGGCCTTGAGGAAGAGCTTTGTTTTCCTCAGCAGGAACAGATGCTGGAGCTGGTTCATTTGGAATTTCTAGTTTTGGTTTATCTTCTGTAACAGGAGTTGGTTCATTTGGAATTTCTAGTTTTGGTTTATCTTCTGTAACAGGAGTTGGTACATTTGGAATTTCTAGTTTTGGTTTTTCTTCTATAACAGGAGCTGGCACATTTGGAATCTCTAGTGCTGGTTTTTCTTCAGCGATAGCTGCTTGACCATGTTCATCACCGACGTGAGTTACAGGATTTCCAACTTCGATAACTTGAGCGACTGGTTCTTGAGCGACAACACTAGTAACCAATGTTTTAACTTCAGATCCATCAGCAGCAGTAGTCACAGAGTAAAAATGGCTACGACGACCGTTGACACCTGCAGTTACTAGACGAGTTTGTCCTTTAGGTAGTGAAGGAGTCTCGCGAGTGATGGTTGTAAATGGAATTTCTTCATCTTCGATGACTACTCGAGGTTTATTTACAACAGGAGCTTGACCTTTTTCGTCTCCTACATGAGTTGTTAATGTTCCAACTTCGACAACTTGATTGACAGCTTCTTTCGTTACTTGTCTTTCAAGAACTGTTTCTGTTTGCTTACCATTTTCAGTTACAACTGAAAGATAGATAGTCCGTTCACCTTTGACACCTTCAGTGATGACTTTCTCTTGTCCTGCTGGAAGGTTAGGATTTTCTTTCTTAACAATCTCAAACGGAATTTCTTCTGTCTTAACTAGAAGCTCTGGTCGGTTTTCAACTGTAGCAGCAGTTTCACTCTCATCGAGGCTTCCTGAGTGAGTGGCAGCTGGTTTGAGACCAAGTCTAGCAGCTTTGAGATTAGCTACAAGTGTGTCCAATTCAGCTTGTTTGTTACGATTGAGGTTGTAGTTCAGAGCGTCTTTAGCAGCCTTGAGAGCGTCGAGGCTTTCTGTGCTATATCCTTCTAAGTTTTCGGGGATTTGAGCAAGTTCTTCGCGTAGTGCTTTGTAGTCAGCACGGAAGTAGTCTTTGTTGTGGTCTGCAAAGGCAGTCATGAGTTCAAAGATTTCTTCTTCCTTGTATTCTGCGCTTGGTCTATCAGCCCAGATAGCTAACATACTACCAACAGTAGGTAGGTCAACTTCAGGGTATTTAGTTGATGCTAGTTGGTTAAATGGAGTTTTTTCAGTATTTTCAATAGCTTTCTTGAGGAAGCCACCTCCATCTTCAGGTTTTTGACCGAGAATGTAGTACCAATCTCCATTCGTGTTAAGGAATTTATAACCTTTGCTTGCTAGATATTGAGGAGATGCAAGGTTGTAACCCCACCAGCCTTTAGACCAGTAAGAGATGATAACGTCTTTATCAAACTCAACATCATCCTTGTCTTCGTAGTAGAAGCCATCGTTAAAGGCCATTGGTTGAAGACCTTTTTCTTTAGCCATGGCAGCTAGGCTATTAGCATACTCAGCAAACTTACCATAGAGACCATACCACTTGAGGTAGTACCAACCTTGAGCGTTAGTAGCATCGTTAGCGTACTCATCTGTACCATAGTTAAAGATTTTAGTCTTACCAGCAAAGAAGTCCATGTACTTGCCGATAAGGGCTTTTGTAAAGTTCATCGCTTCTTTGTTTTCAAGGTCCATAGTTGTTTTTGAAACCTTGTCAAAGTTGGCTTGAGGGTTTGCAATGCCTAATTTTTCCATAGCGACAAGCATAGCATCCATATGACCTGGGCTATTGATAGCTGGGATTAGTCCAATCCCTTTGTCCTTAGCATACTGGATAAGCTCAGTGATTTCAGCTTGGTTCAAAGTAGTTCCGTTAGGATCATCGTAGTAAGATTTTGTTCCCTCAATGATGGCATTTTTCACATCGTCGCTTGCATAAGTCTTGCCGTTTGCTGAGATACTCATATCATCCAAGAGGAAGCGAAGTCCATCATTTCCAAGGAGCAAGTGAAGGTCAGAGTAACCGAGTTCGCTGGCTTTATCTACGATGCGTTTGAGTTGGTCTAGCGTGAAGTATTTACGTCCAGCATCGATAGAGATGACCTTGTTCTTAGCTAGTTTTTCAACTTCACGTTTAGCATCTTCTTCTTTTTGAGCTTCTGGAGTGAAGGTCAAGTTGCTAACAGCTTCCTGGAGTTTTGCGATCGCTTGATCAATAGTATCTTGTTGAGCACGGCTGAGGTTGCTATCGAGAGCACGGATGGCTTTTTCAGCTTCTTTAACGGCAGCAATACTTTCTTCTGTGTAGCGAGTAAGGTCTGTTGGAACTTCTTTCAAAGCTTGTTCAGCAGACTCGTAATCAGCAGCAAAGTACTCAGCGTTAGAGTTTGCGAATTGACGCATGAGCTTGAAGAGACGAGATGGAGAGTAGCGAGCAGACGGAGTATCAGCCCAAGCAGCTACCATCCCACCGATAATAGGAACGTCAGCTCCTTCTGTTTTTGGAACAGAAGTGATTGGTGTGCTCTTAATACCATTCAAGCCTTGATCGAGGTTGTACCAACCTTGACCATCAGCATTACGTCCGAGAACGTAGTACCAAGCATCGTTAGTGTTGAGGATTTCGTGTCCTTTTTCAGCTAGTAGCTTAGAAGAAGCGACATCGTAACCGTTCCAGCCACCAGTCCACATAGAGACGATGATGTCCTTGTCAAAGGTACCAAAACTTGTATCGCTATTATAGTAGATACCGTCGTTGAAGGCCATAGGTTTTAGACCGTGAGATTTGACGATACGAGCTAGGTCATTAGCATAGGCGATGAATTTGTCATAGCCCTTGTCTGGGTATCCATCTTCTGGATACCATTTATAGGCTTGAAGAACCCTCCAGCCTTTAGCATCAGTAGCATCGTTAGCGTACTCATCCAAACCGATGTTGAAGATTTCAGACTTACCAGCAAAGTAGCCTGCATACTTATCAATCAAAGCTTTTGTGAAGGCAACTGCTTTTTCATTGTCAAGGTCGACAGTACGTGCTGATTCTTTACCAAAATAGTTAAAGTTAGGCTTTTCAATACCCAGTTCTTTCATGGCATTGAGGATAGCGTCCATGTGACCAGGACTGTTAACAGATGGGATAAGGCCGATACCTTTATCCTTAGCATAGTTAATCAAGTCGGTCATTTGGCTTTCAGTTAGATGATTGCCGTTTGGATCGTTGTAGTAGGCATTTGTTCCCTTTTCAACAGCGCGTTTGACATCGTCGCTCGCATAAGTCTTGTCCCCTACAGTTAGAGACATATCATCAAGCATAAAACGCAAGCCATCATTTCCGACTAGGAGATGAAGATCAGTGTAACCATAGTGTTTGGCTTTGTCGATGATTTCTTTCAGTTGTTCAGGAGAGAAGTATTTACGCCCTGCATCGATTGAAACGATTTTCTTTTTAGCCAGTTTTTCATTGACTTGAGCTGCTTTCTCTGTAGCGACTACAGGAGCTTCAACTGTAGCAACTTCTTTGTTTTCTGCCTTTTCTGGTTCTGGCTGCTTAGCTTCTTCAGTTACTCCTAGTTTTGCTGGAGTTTCTTCGGTTGCAACAGTTTTTTCTACGATAGGTGCAGGAGTAGCTTCAACTTTTGGTGCTTCAGTGTTTGTTACAGGTGTCACTGGAGCTGCAGGAGCTACGGCTTCTGGTGTAGGACTAGTTTCAAGTTTTTCTTCGCTGGCCTGTGGAGACGATTCTCCTGCGGCTTGGATAGTAGGTTGATTCTCTGTTGTAGTAGGTACGACTCCATCAGCAGCAACAGCTTGCGCATGGAAGGCAAAGCCAATCAAGACAGAAGCTGCTCCGATTGCGTATTTACGAATAGAGAAACGCTGTTTATTTTCTGGTTTCATTAAATAACCTCCTAATTTATTGTTTTGGTAGCGTTTTCACATGCTGATTCCATTGTATTATCTGAATCTAGTAAAGTCAAGTAATTTAATAAAATACCTAAAAAAAATATAAGAAGTTATTTAATTTGAACTAAATTTTTATTTTTACTCTGTTTTTAGTAAAATTTCTCCAAATTATAGTTTAAAGTCATTTGATATTTCCTACTAAAAGCTGGCGTGCTATAATGAAAAATAGAAAAGCCTGAAACGATTGTCTCAGACTTTTTAATGTTTAGTGATCGCGATCACATGAGATAAATTTAATCTTATAGAAATCAGAACGTTTGTAAGTTTCAATGTATTCCAACACTTGGCCAGTTGACTCAAGTTTAGTTGTCTTGGTTTGGAGAACAGTTGGGAACTGAGCGTCGATTCCTAGGATAGAAGCAGCATGTTCTGGAGTTGGAAATACAATTTCATTGATTTCTTCAAAATGCTCGTCATTCATGTGAATGTGGTAGTCCAATTTGAAACGATTATAGATAGAACTATAGTATTCAAGATTTGGATAGTTTGCATTGATGTATTGTTCAGGGATATAAGATGTGTGGTAGATATAAGTAACACCGTTAGATTCACGGATACGTTCGATTTTGTAATAAAATTGATCGCCACGCAATCCCAATTTTTCTAAGTAGTTAAGATCGTTACCGCGTTCAATGGAAAGAACAGTGACTTTATCGTCCTTGGTTTCAAAAATTTCTACATCAGAAAATTCTACGAGTTTGTGCTTGCGAGCGCGAGCCACAAAGGTTCCCTTTCCTTGTTGGCGGACAATATAACCGTCTTTAGCAAGGTCGTTTAAGGCGCGAACAACAGTGATCGAACTTACGTCATACATTGCAATCAATTCTGCTTCAGTGTAGAACTTGTCGCCACTTGCAAATTGACCTGAAATGATTTTGTTTTTCAATTCATCTTTGATATATTGATACTTTGGAATTGCCATATTTTCACCTCATTTTTTCCTTCTCCATCTTCGATTTTACCATAAATAGTTTGAAAATGATAGTAAATAATGTAAAAAAATAAAATAATATTCTAAGCGATTGACTTACATATTATTTACGGTTAAAAACTCATACATTTATGCTATCTAGATCGAAAATATTTAAGAAAAAAATTTTTTACAAGAATTTTAGAAAACAATTCAGTAAAAAAAAGAAAAATTTTAAATAATTTTCGAAAAATCTATTGACAAGATGGATTCATTAGTTTATCATTTAATATAACAACAAATGAAAGCGCAAACGAAAAGTATGGGGTGGTAAAATGACAAGGTTTAAAATTGAGGATGATTTTTACCTAGATGGGGAACCATTCAAAATTTTATCTGGTGCCATTCATTATTTTAGAATTCCTGAAGAAGACTGGTATCATTCATTGTACAATCTCAAGGCTTTAGGTTTTAACACTGTTGAAACCTACGTCGCTTGGAATTTGCATGAGTCAACTGAAGGAAACTTCAATTTTGAAGGCAATCTTGATATTGAAAAATTTCTTCAGACAGCTCAGGACTTAGGCTTGTATGCTATTGTTCGACCATCTCCCTTTATCTGTGCAGAGTGGGAATTCGGTGGTTTACCAGCTTGGCTTTTAAATAAAGACATGCGAATCCGTTCCTCTGATCCAGCCTTTATAGAAATGGTAGGACGCTACTATGATCATTTACTTCCACGTCTTGTTCCAAGATTGTTGGATAATGGTGGTAACATCCTCATGATGCAGGTTGAAAATGAGTACGGTTCATACGGTGAGGACAAAACCTACTTGCGTGAGATTCGCCGATTGATGGAAGAACGTTCAGTGACTTGTCCGCTCTTTACATCTGATGGTCCATGGCGAGCAACTCTGAAAGCTGGTACCTTGATTGAAGATGATCTCTTTGTGACAGGGAACTTTGGTTCAAAAGCAAACTTTAACTTCTCGCAAATGCAAGAGTTCTTTGATGAGTATGGCAAGAAATGGCCACTCATGTGTATGGAATTCTGGGATGGATGGTTTAACCGATGGAAAGAACCAGTCATCACGCGTGAGCCAGAGGAGTTAGCAGAAGCCGTACATGAGGTACTAGAGCAAGGCTCTATCAACCTTTACATGTTCCACGGTGGAACCAACTTTGGTTTTATGAATGGTTGTTCAGCTCGAGGAACTATTGATTTACCACAAGTAACATCTTATGATTATGACGCTCTCCTTAATGAAGCTGGGAATCCAACTGCTAAATACATGGCAGTTAAAGAAATGATGGCGACTTACTATCCTGAGTATCCACAATTAGAACCGCTTTACAAAGAGAGCATGGAAGTTGAAAACATTCCACTGGTTGAGAAAGTTTCTCTATTTGAAACCTTGGATAGCCTAACAAGTCCAACTAAAAGTCTCTATCCTAAGAAAATGGAAGAGTTGGGACAAAGCTACGGTTATCTACTCTATCGTACAGAAGCTAGTTGGGATGCAGAAGAAGAACGTATCCGTATCATTGACGGTCGAGACAGAGCTCAGCTATTTGTAGATGGTAAATGGGTCGCAACTCAATACCAGACAGAAATTGGTGAGGACATCTTCTATCAAGGAGAAAAGAAAGCGCTCTCTCGATTTGATGTCTTGGTAGAAAATATGGGGCGTGTCAATTACGGGCATAAGTTCCTAGCAGATACACAAAGAAAAGGGATTCGTACAGGTGTCTGCAAAGACCTACACTTCATGGTGAACTGGGAACACTATCCGCTTCCACTAGATAATCCTGAAAAGATTGATTTCTCAAAAGGATGGACAGAAGGACAACCTGCCTTTTACGCCTATGACTTTGAAGTTGAGGCTCCGAAGGACACCTACTTAGAACTATCTGAGTTTGGTAAAGGGATTGCCTATGTCAATGGCCATCATCTCGGACGTTTCTGGAATGTTGGTCCAACCTTATCGCTTTATATTCCGCACAGCTATCTCAAGGAAGGTGCTAACCGCATCATTATCTTTGAAACTGAAGGGGAGTATAAAGATCACATACACTTAACTCGTAAACCTACACTAAAACATATAAAGGGGGAAAATTTATGACAATTGTAGGATGCCGTATTGATGGACGTTTGATCCACGGACAAGTAGCAAACCTTTGGTCTGCTAAACTGAATGTTTCACGTATCATGGTCGTTGACAATGAAGTTGTTAACAACGATGTTGAAAAGAGCGGATTGAAACTTGCAACACCACCAGGTGTAAAACTTAGTATTTTGCCAGTTGAAAAAGCTGCAGCCAATATCCTTGCTGGAAAATATGATAGCCAACGTTTGTTTATCGTTGCTCGTAAACCAGACCGCTTCCTTGGATTAGTGGAAGCAGGGGTACCGCTTGAAGCAGTCAATGTTGGTAATATGTCTCAAACACCAGAAACACGTTCTATTACACGTTCAATCAACGTTGTAGATAAAGACGTAGAAGATTTCCACAAATTGGCGGAAAAAGGTGTTAAACTTACTGCTCAAATGGTTCCAAATGATCCAGTTTCAGACTTTTTGAGCTTATTAAAATAGGAAAAAATTTTTAGGAGGTCATTGTTATGATACAATGGTGGCAAATTTTACTTCTCACTCTGTACTCAGCTTATCAAATCTGTGATGAGTTGACGATCGTTTCTTCTGCAGGTTCCCCTGTATTCGCTGGTTTCATTACTGGTTTGATCATGGGAGATTTGACAACTGGTTTGTTTATCGGTGGTAGCTTGCAGTTGTTCGTACTTGGGGTAGGTACCTTCGGTGGTGCTTCTCGTATCGACGCAACTTCTGGTGCGGTTCTTGCGACTGCTTTCTCAGTTTCACAAGGTATCGAAACTGACCTTGCGATCACTACAATCGCTGTACCAGTAGCGGCACTTTTGACTTACTTCGACGTACTTGGTCGTATGACTACTACATTCTTCGCACACCGTATTGATGCTGCGATCGAACGCTTTGACTACAAAGGAATCGAACGCAACTACCTTCTTGGTGCGCTTCCTTGGGCTCTTTCTCGTGCCCTTCCAGTATTCTTCGCCCTTGCTTTCGGTGGAGAATTCGTACAAGGTGTTGTAAACCTTGTTAAAGAATACCAATGGGTTGCAGACGGTTTGACTCTTGCAGGTCGTATGCTTCCAGGTCTTGGATTCGCTATCTTGCTTCGTTACCTTCCAGTTAAACGTAACCTTCACTACCTTGCTATGGGATTCGGTTTGACAGCTATGTTGACTGTACTTTACTCATACGTAACAGGTCTTGGTGGAGCAGTTGCTGGTATCATTGGCACTCTTCCTGCTGACGTTGCTGAAAAAATTGGCTTTGCCAACAACTTCAAAGGTTTGTCTATGATCGGTATCTCTATCGTGGGTATCTTCCTTGCAGTTGTTCACTTCAAGAACAGCCAAAAAGTTGCTGTAGCAGCACCTTCTACACCATCAGAAAGTGGGGAAATTGAAGATGACGAATTCTAATTACAAATTAACAAAAGAAGATTTTAATCAAATTAACAAACGTAGCTTGTTCACTTTCCAATTGGGATGGAACTACGAACGTATGCAAGCATCAGGTTACCTTTACATGATCTTGCCACAATTGCGTAAAATGTATGGAGATGGAACTCCTGAGTTGAAAGAAATGATGAAAGTTCATACTCAATTCTTCAACACTTCACCATTCTTCCACACAATCATCGCTGGTTTTGACCTTGCCATGGAAGAAAAAGATGGCGTTGGCTCAAAAGATGCGGTTAACGGTATCAAGACTGGTTTGATGGGACCATTCGCTCCTCTTGGAGATACTATCTTTGGTTCACTTGTACCTGCTATCATGGGATCTATCGCTGCAACAATGGCTATCGCTGGTCAACCTTGGGGTATCTTCCTTTGGATCGCAGTTGCAGTAGCGTATGACATCTTCCGTTGGAAACAGTTGGAATTTGCCTACAAAGAAGGGGTTAACCTTATCAACAACATGCAAAGCACTTTGACAGCTTTGATTGAAGCTGCATCTGTACTTGGTGTGTTCATGATGGGTGCTCTTGTAGCAACAATGATCAACTTTGAAATTTCATACAAATTGCCAATCGGTGAAAAGATGATTGACTTCCAAGACATCTTGAACTCAATCTTCCCACGCTTGCTTCCAGCAATCTTCACTGCCTTTATCTTCTGGTTGCTTGGTAAGAAAGGTATGAACTCTACAAAAGCTATCGGTATCATTATCGTGCTTGCCTTGGCTCTTTCTGCCTTTGGTAAATTTGCACTTGGAATGGGCGCATAATTTATGACTAAATCATTAATTTTAGTGAGTCATGGACGTTTTTGTGAAGAACTTAAAGGTAGCACAGAAATGATTATGGGTCCACAAGAAAATATTCATGCAGTTGCTCTTCTTCCAGAAGATGGGCCAGAAGATTTCACTGCAAAATTTGAAGCTGCTGTCGAAGGTTTAGATGATTTCCTAGTCTTTGCTGACCTCCTTGGTGGAACACCATGTAACGTGGTGAGCCGTCTGATTATGGAAGGTCGTGACATCGAACTTTATGCAGGAATGAATCTTCCAATGGTAATCGAGTTTATCAATGCGAGCCTAACCGGCGCTGATGCAGATTATAAGAGTCGTGCTTCAGAAAGCATTGTCAAAGTTAATGATTTATTGGCTGGCTTCGACGATGACGATGAAGATGAATAAGGTGTAATAACAGAATTACTGTTAGAACATATTTCATAGAATATAAATGGGAATGGGGCTTACTCCCATTCCCATATTTTAGATAAAAAACAATATAATAATAGATTAGAGGAACTCAATGCTAGATTATACAAAAGAAGATTTGCTTGAGTTGGGAGCAGAGATCACCACACGTGAAATTTACCAACAACCAGATGTTTGGAAAGAGGCTTTTGAATCCTATCAAGCCCGCCGTGACGAAATTGCAGCCTTTTTGCAAGGAATTGCAGATAAGCATGACTATATCAAAGTAATCCTAACTGGTGCTGGAACTTCTGCTTATGTAGGTGACACCTTAGTTCCATACTTCAAGGAAGTCTATGACGAACGTAAATGGAATTTCAATGCTATTGCGACAACTGATATCGTAGCAAACCCACAAACTTATTTGAAAAAAGATGTGGCGACTGTTTTGGTATCATTCGCGCGTAGCGGGAACTCACCTGAGAGTGTGGCAACAGTTGACTTGGCTAAGGCCTTGGTTGATGAACTTTATCAAGTGACCATCACTTGTGCGGCTGAAGGGAAATTGGCTCTCCAAGCGCATGGTGATGACCGCAACCTCTTGTTGCTACAACCAGCTGCTTCTAACGATGCTGGCTTTGCTATGACTTCAAGCTTCACTTCAATGATGTTGACAGCACTTTTGGTATTTGATCCAACAGAATTTGCAGTTAAAGCTGAACGTTTTGAAGTGCTATCTAGTTTAGCTCGTAAAGTCCTTGATAATGTAGCAGATGTCAAAGAGTTGGTAGACCTAGACTTTAACCGAGTGATTTACCTAGGTGCAGGCCCATTCTTCGGACTTGCTCACGAAGCCCAGCTTAAAATTTTGGAATTGACTGCTGGTCAGGTTGCGACTATGTATGAAAGTCCAGTTGGCTTCCGTCATGGTCCAAAATCTCTTATCAATGAAGATACAGTTGTTTTGGTCTTTGGTACTACAACAGACTATACTCGTAAGTATGACTTGGATTTGGTTCGTGAAGTTGCAGGTGACAAAATTGCTCGTCGCGTTGTTCTCTTGAGCGATCAAGCCTTTGGACTTGAAAATGTTAAGGAAGTAGCACTTGGCTGCGGTGGGGTTTTGAATGATGTTTACCGTGTCTTCCCTTATATCGTTTACGGTCAGTTATTTGCTCTCTTGACTTCACTTAAAGTTGGTAACAGACCAGATACACCATCACCTACAGGTACAGTTAACCGTGTTGTTCAAGGTGTCATTATTCACGAATTTGAAAAATAAGGAAGAATCTATGAGTAAATTAACATTAAGCCCAAATAAACGTGCATGTTTGGAAAAACTCTCTGATGAGAATGGTATCATCTCAGCTCTTGCTTTTGACCAACGTGGTGCTTTGAAACGTCTCATGGCTCAATACCAAACAGAAGAGCCAACAGTAGCTCAAATGGAAGAACTTAAAGTCTTGGTAGCGGATGAATTGACTAAATACGCTTCATCAATGCTTCTTGACCCAGAATACGGACTTCCAGCTACAAAAGCTCTTGATCCAAAAGCTGGTCTTCTCCTAGCTTATGAGAAAACTGGATACGACACAACAAGCACAAAACGTTTGCCAGACTGCTTGGATGTTTGGTCTGCAAAACGTATCAAAGAACAAGGTGCAGATGCTGTTAAGTTCTTGCTTTACTACGATGTAGATAGCTCTGACGAACTCAACCAACAAAAACAAGCCTACATTGAACGTATTGGTTCTGAGTGTGTAGCTGAAGACATTCCATTCTTCCTTGAAATCCTTGCCTACGATGAAAAAATTGCTGACGCTGGTTCTGCAGAATATGCTAAAGTGAAACCACATAAGGTTATTGGCGCTATGAAAGTCTTCTCAGATCCACGCTTTAACATCGATGTCTTGAAAGTAGAAGTTCCAGTTAACGTGAAATACGTTGAAGGTTTTGGCGATGGAGAAATCGTTCATACACGTGAAGAAGCAGCAGCATTCTTCAAAGCCCAAGACGAAGCTACTAACCTTCCTTACATCTACTTGAGTGCAGGTGTATCCGCTAAACTCTTCCAAGAAACTCTTGTATTTGCCCACGAATCAGGTGCAAACTTCAACGGTGTTCTTTGTGGACGTGCTACATGGGCTGGATCAGTTGAAGCTTACATCAAAGATGGTGAAGCAGCAGCTCGCGAATGGCTTCGTACAACTGGTTTTGAAAACATCGATGAACTTAATAAGGTTCTTCAAACAACAGCTACTTCATGGACTGAACGTGTAGAAGCATAGGATAGAAATAGAAGGAATTACTTTTGTTAAGAAAATATTTATGGTTTCTTGACAAAGGTGTCTGTAAATCATACAATAAAACCATAGAACGTGAATGCGCTTTCTATGGTTTGTTTACTTAATTGAAATAGAAAAAGGAGAGAAGGATGAAAGCATACACAGAACGTGTATTTGGGAAAGTTGATGGCAAGGATGTCCTCGCTTACCGTTTTGAAACGGAGGCAGGTTATCAACTGGAAATCATGACTTATGGAGCCACAATTCTACGCTATGTAACTCCAGATAAGGCTGGCAATTTTGCCAATGTTATTCTTGGTTTTGATGATTTTGAAAGCTATGTGGGCAATAGCCCTAAACATGGAGCAAGTGTAGGTCCAGTTGCAGGTCGTATCGCAGGTGCAACATTTGAACTCAATGGGAAGACCTATGAACTCGAAGTTAATAATGCTAGCAACTGTAACCACAGTGGCTCAACTGGTTGGGATTCTAGCTTGTTTGAGCTAGTCGAAGTGAATGATCATGGTTTGACTCTTTACACAGAAAGAGCAGACGGGACTGGAGGTTTCCCTGGAAATCTTAAGATCTGGATTAGCTACAACTTGGAAGAAAGTGGTGCCTACGAAGTTAGCTATAAGGTGACGACGGACCAGGATACCTTGGTTAATCCAACCAATCATAGCTACTTTAACTTGTCAGGTGATTTCACTCAGACAGTTGACCGCCATGTTTTCCAACTGAATACAGAGGGTATTTATCCAATTGCTCCTGATGGTGTTCCAGCTAAAACCCCAGATGCTAACCGTGATGTGGTCAAACATATCTACAATGGTGCCTTGTTGAAGGATATCTTTGCAGAAGAAGATGAGCAAATCCAACTCGTATCTGGTTTGGACCATCCATTTGCTCTTCCTGCAGGACATGACAATGCTGGATTCCTCTATGACCAAGGTTCAGGTCGCTTCTTGCTCTTCAAGACAGAGGCTCCTTGCTTTGTGGTCTACACAGCAAACTTTGTGGATGAGAGTGTCATCATCGCTGGTCAGCCAATGATTCAGCACAATGGAATTGCTCTTGAAGCACAAGCTTTACCAGATGCTATTCATAGTGACCTTAAAGACCAAGTCATTCTCAAAGCAGGTGAAACTTTCACCAGCAAAACTCGTTACGAACTTGTTGTGAAATAACAAAAATTCTCTGAAGTCTTATGACTTCAGAGAATTTTTTCTTATTCTTCATCTGGTGTGAGAATCATTGGAATGATGATTGGTTCACGTTCAGTATTTTCGTAAAGGAATGGTCGAATGGCGTTTACGATAGCGCCATTGACAGACTGGACGCTGGCATCTTTGTTTTTCAAAGCGATACGAATAGCATTGAAAAGGATACGTTGGCTTTGGCGAATCAAGTCACCAGACTCTCTCATGTAGACAAATCCACGACTGAGAATATCTGGTCCAGATAGAATCATCTGAGACTTGAAGTCAACGGTTGCGACAGCCAGTACAACACCATCTTCAGATAGATCGCGACGATCTTTAAGCACAGCTGCACCGATTTCACCGATACGATTACCATCGACGTAGATATCTTGAGCATTAAAATGACCTGCGATACGAGCAGAATTTGCAGTGAGGGCAAGGACATCACCATTGCTCATGATAAAGATATTGTCCTTCTCAACACCAGTATCCACCGCTAGTCCAGCGTGGACTTTTTGCATGCGGTATTCACCGTGGACAGGCATGAAGTATTTTGGCTTAATCAAGCGGAGCATGAGTTTTTGCTCTTGCTGACCACCGTGTCCAGATGTATGGATATTGTTCACTTTACCGTGGATAACTTCGACACCAGCTTCAGAAATGATGTTAATCAGCTTGTTGACGCTAGTCGTGTTTCCAGGGATTGGGCTAGAAGAGAAGATAACCGTATCACCTGGTTGGAGTTGCACCTGACGGTGGGTTCCGTTGGCGATACGAGAGAGGGCTGCCATCGGCTCACCCTGACTACCTGTACAGAGAATGAGAACCTCGCCTGCAGGGTAATCTTTGATTTCATTTGGCTCGATGAAGGTTCCTTTAGGAGCTTTGATGTAACCAAGTTCAATCCCGTTAACAATGGCCTTTTCCATAGAGCGCCCAAAGACTGCGATCTTACGCCCGGTTTTAACAGCAGCTTCCGTTGCTTGCTGGAGACGGAAGATATTTGAGGCAAAGGATGCAAAGATGATACGTCCCTCAATACCTTGGATGATCTTCATGATGGACTGGCCGACAACCTTTTCAGAGTTTGTAAAGGTTGGCACTTCAGCATTGGTCGAGTCAGAGAGTAAGCAAAGCACTCCATCTTCACCTAGGGCTGCCATACGGTGCAAGTCTGCAGGTTCACCAACTGGTGTAAAGTCAAACTTGAAGTCTCCCGTACAAACGATTTTCCCTTGAGGTGTATGGATGACGATTCCCAAAGGCTCTGGAATCGAGTGGGTTGTTCTAAAGAAAGTTGCTTTAAGGTTTTTAAAGGTCAACTCCGTGTTGTGGTTGATTTCGTGAAGTGTAGCATTGCGCAAAAGTCCATGCTCTTCGAGTTTTCCACGGATTAAGGCAAGGGCCAGTGGACCGGCATAGATAGGGATGTTTGCTTGCTTGAGCAAGAAAGGAATCCCTCCGATATGGTCCTCGTGTCCGTGTGTAATCAAGAGAGCCTTGACGCGGTCGATATTTTCTACAATATAAGAGTAATCAGGGATAACGTAGTCGATACCAAGTAGGTCATCCTCAGGAAATTTAATCCCTGCATCAACGATGATAATTTCGTCTTGATATTCGATACCATATGTGTTTTTTCCGATTTCTCCTAGACCACCAATGGCAAAAACGCCGACTTCTTCTGGTTTAAGAGTGTAGGCCATATTAGAACTCCGTAATTTCGAATGCGCCAGTTTCTTTTTCGTAGTCTAGCAATTTGTCAGACAAGAGTTCGATATACTCGATATTATATTCTGGACGATTTTCTTCGACAAGTTGGCGAGCAGCGATACGTCCTTCAAGTTCTGAACTAGCATCGATGTCTAAGTATAGTGAGCGTGTTGTTTCGCGACGTGGGCTGCGTTCTTTTGTTTCTTGATAAAAAACTTTGTAAATCATATGTTTCCTTTCTGCTTTCAGGTCAGCTATATTCAAAAATGCTCAGTTTGAAGCTGGTTTGATTCCAGTTCATTTTTTGTCTTTATTGACCTTGATTCGTTACAATTATCTCAATTATAACATAAAAAGGGGAATTAGTAAAAGCAGGAAACATGAAAGTAAGGAGCTTGAAATGGGTTTCATTATACCTTGTATAAGTATTTGAAGACATCCGATGCAAGTGCTATAATAAAGTTAGAAAAGAGGTTTTTCTTGATTAAGGAGGACTAGCTATGCTTGATTTTGTGTTTCACCTATTTGGATGGAAATTCTGCATATTGCTACAACTGCTTGGGCTCCTTTTGAGGCTATTTGCTCCTTTTCGTTAGATGATGATTTTGAAATATTTGCCTTTAGAATTGGAGAAAGGAGGCTCTCTATGTTTCAACTAGCTATCGCGATTCGTCTCTTGATATTTGCTGTTTTTGTTGCTTGTGTTTACGGTGGCAATCTACTATTTGTTCGGCTGGAACATAGAAAAACAGCTTTACACTGGAAAATTCTCTTTGTAACACTGTATTCTATTTTCCTCCTTCTTGTGACCTATGTGGTCTGGCTTGTATTTTACTTTGGTTTGAATGCTTAGCTTCAGTTGTTTATTTATATCTGCTGATTGAACGAATGCCTATCTTTAAAATAGGTTATAAAAAAATAGCGAACTCAGCTACACAAAAAATCCATCCCAACTATTAAGATAGGGTGGATTTTTCAAATTCGGTGTCCAATTTTCCCTCAAACAAAGGTTATATTTTCAGGCCCTATCCCTATTTTTACAGTTGTGATTGTTCTGTTCAAAAATAGAGTTGAAGCATAAAAATAAAACAATACAAACAGATAAATCAATTGGCAATGGTATAGTTGTAATGTTTAAATCGTTGAGAATACTGATCAAACTGTAAGAGATGAAGAAAATAAAATTCATCCTTCTAAAAATGTGTCTTTTATCTAGCATGACTTATCCAAACTTTTTACGGAGATCTTTTCCAATGGTGTAAGCTGCCATAAATAAAGCTATACCAACACCGACACCAAAACCACCCTTGATTTCTTGCAATTCTTTATTAGAAATTTCACGATATTTGTCTAAATCTTTACTCATACTAACCTCCTAAAAAATAACCAGCTGCTAAGCCAGAGCCTACAAGTGCTGTTCCGCCAGCAATAGCTTTCCAAGATACTGCTACTCCAAAGACAACCAAGGGAGCTAGACCACCATCAATATCTGATAATTCATTTTCAGATAGCGATACAAATTGATTGTCAATATTTTCGAAATTTGTCATTGAACATTCCTCCTTTTTTCTTGTTCACTTTTATATTCGGAAATGAAGGTAAAAAGTTGCAATGTTTTTGAAAATTTCTTTTCACCATGATTTTTGTTTCAAAACAAAGAAAATTCCCATGCGCCTTCTTTTGTAGTATAATAGTAAACAGACAAAAAGATAGGAATGTGTTATGAAAGTATTAGCTTTTGATACGTCCAGCAAGGCTCTTTCTCTTGCTATTTTAGAGGACAAGCAGCTTCTTGCCGAGACGACAATCAATATCAAAAAAAATCACAGTATTACCCTTATGCCAGCCATTGATTTTTTGATGGCTAGTCTAGATTTGACGCCTAAAGATTTGGATCGAATCGTTGTAGCAGAGGGGCCAGGTAGCTACACAGGTTTGCGAATCGCGGTAGCAACTGCCAAGACCTTGGCTCATACCCTGAACATTGAGTTAGTGGGCATGTCCAGCCTTTTAGCTCTGGTACCAAGCCAGCAGGAAGGTTTGGTTGTTCCTTTGATGGATGCGCGTCGCAACAATGTTTATGCAGGATTTTATGAAAATGCTCAACCTGTCTTTCCAGAGGCACATCTGTCCTTTGCAGAAGTTTTGGAGCAAGTCAAAGATACTGAACAAGTCACTTTTGTTGGTGAAGTGGGAGCCTTTGTGGAGCAGATTCAAGAACAACTACCACAGGCTAACTATCAGGAAACCTTGCCAAATGCAGCTAATCTTGCTCTTTGGGCCTGGGACAAGGAAGCAGACTCCTTGCACGACTTTGTGCCAAATTACCTCAAACGAGTTGAAGCTGAGGAAAACTGGCTCAAGAATCACACTGAGTCTGGCGAGTCCTACATTAAACGCCTATGATAGAAATCAAACGAATCCAACAGCAACCTGACTTGGCTCAATCCATCTATGCTGTTATGGCAGATGTTTATCCAGTCAGTCCTTGGACTTTGAAACAAATCCAAGCAGACCTGTCCCAAGACCAGACTTGGTATGCTCTGGCATATGACGGGGCAGAAGTGATTGGATTTCTAGCTGTTCAGGAAAATAACTTTGAGGCAGAAGTCTTGCAAATCGCTGTCAAAAAAGCCTATCAAGGTCAGGGAATTGCGTCAGACTTATTTGATCTATTACCGACAGATAAGGAGATTTTCCTCGAAGTCAGAAAGTCAAATCAACGAGCACAGGCATTTTATAAGAAAGAAAGAATGGCAGTCATCGCTGAGCGAAAGGCCTATTACCATGATCCAGTCGAGGACGCCATTATCATGAAGAGAGAAATAGATGAAGGATAGATATATTTTAGCATTTGAGACATCTTGCGATGAGACCAGTGTCGCCGTACTGAAAAACGACGACGAGCTCTTGTCCAATGTCATTGCTAGTCAAATTGAGAGTCACAAACGTTTTGGGGGCGTAGTGCCAGAAGTAGCCAGTCGTCACCATGTCGAGGTCATTACAGCCTGTATCGAGGAGGCGCTGGCAGAAGCAGGGATTACAGAAGAAGATGTAACAGCTGTTGCGGTTACTTATGGACCAGGCTTGGTCGGAGCCTTGCTAGTTGGTTTGTCAGCTGCCAAGGCCTTTGCTTGGGCACATGGACTTCCGCTTATCCCCGTTAACCACATGGCTGGGCACCTCATGGCGGCTCAAAGTGTGGAGCCCTTGGAATTCCCCTTGCTAGCTCTATTGGTTAGTGGTGGACACACAGAGTTGGTCTATGTTTCTGAGGCTGGTGATTACAAGATTGTTGGTGAAACCCGAGATGATGCGGTTGGTGAGGCCTATGATAAGGTTGGCCGTGTCATGGGTTTGACCTATCCAGCAGGTCGGGAGATTGATGAGCTAGCTCATAAGGGGCAGGATATTTATGATTTCCCGCGTGCTATGATTAAAGAAGACAATCTGGAGTTTTCATTCTCAGGTTTGAAATCTGCCTTTATCAATCTTCACCACAATGCCGAGCAAAAGGGAGAAAGCTTATCCAAGGAAGACCTGTCAGCCTCCTTCCAAGCTTCAGTCATGGATATTCTCATGGCAAAAACTAAAAAAGCCTTAGAGAAATACCCTGTTAAAACCCTCGTTGTAGCTGGTGGTGTAGCTGCAAATAAAGGTCTTAGAGAACGTCTAGCAGCCGAAATTACCGATGTCAAAGTTATCATTCCACCTCTGCGACTTTGCGGAGACAATGCAGGCATGATTGCCTACGCAAGCGTCAGCGAGTGGAACAAAGAAAACTTTGCAGGCTTGGAGTTAAATGCCAAACCTAGCCTCGCTTTTGATACTATAGAATGAAAAGTCAGCTTGAAGCTGGCTTTTTTGCTAAAATATTTTATAATATGTTAAAAAAGTAAAAGTTTTTACGAATAGAATAGTAAAGGGAATATTAAAAGGGGAGTTTGGCAATGATTGAAAAACAGGAATTAGGAGAATTTTACAAGGAATTGCGCCTGGCGAGAAAGCTCAAGCAGTCAGATGTGGCTTGTGCTGGACTAACAGCCTCTCAGTTATCCAAGTTCGAACTAGGGCAGTCCATGCTGTCTGCGGATAAGTTGATCCTAGCGATCCAAGGGATAAATGTGACCTTCGATGAGTTTGGGCACAAGCTCAACAACTACCAAGAATCTCCACACATGCGATTTGGTAGAAGGGTTGTGGATCGCTTTGCCCATCAAGATATAGCTGGTTTAGAGCAATTGTTGGAGGAAGTCGAACAAGAACAGATGGCGCTGATCTATCGTCGTTTGAATGCCATTGTGATTAAAAATGCTATCCATTCACTGGATAAAAGTTACCCGCTAGCAGAGGAGGATAGTGAGTTTTTAACCACCTATCTCTATGCTATCGAGTCTTGGACCTGGTTTGAACTCTATATCTTTTGCAATACCATGCTTTTTTGAGCAATCAAGATTTCATCTTTTTATCCACCTCTTTACTTGAAAAATCCAAGGAATTTAAAGAGTTAGTGCACAATCGATTGTATTTGAAAGGTGGTTATCTCAATATCATCTCAGAGCTCATGGAGCGCAAACTTTTCTCCTACATTCCAATCTTTGAGTCCGAGTTGGAGAGCATACTTCGCCCGTACGATGTTTTTGAGAAATTATTGTGGCAGTTTTTAAAGAAAATGAGTGTTTTCCTTCAAACCAAGGGAAGCAATCAAAAAGAGATTGAACACTTTATCCAATCTCTGCAAATATTAGAAAATCCACAATTAACAGCTCTTTTTGAACTACGCTTACAGCAATACAAAGCACTTATCGATTAGTTAGAAATCGCAAATGTGAAATTCCTATCAGAAAAAATGTCAAATATGCGATTTTTTAAAATATGGAATTTTTCGTGTTATACTGTCTTCATTCCATAGTATAGGAGAAAATAGAATGAAAAAGATCATCTCACGCTACTACTTTTTTGTAGCACTTCTAATTGTCATTGCTTACCAGTACTTCAGTGGTCTAGTTTTACACAGCGACTTTGCTGTTTCTTTATCTGATTTTAGCTATTACTTTTCGGATATGATGTTGAACTTTTTTGTGGTTTTGCTTGCTCTTGTTGCCATGATTTGGTCAGGAAAATGGCAACAAATCAATAGTAGAAAATTTAAAGGGTTCTATCTTTTTTATTCCTTTTTAGCTTTTCTCGCTTTATTTATTTGGAATGTCATCAAATTTTTCCTATTCCCACCTACCCAAAATGGACTTGCTTACCAACTCGCTGCTCCAACTTTTACAGGCGCTACGGCATTTTTGATGTATTTTTTCTATCCTGTGATTGCAGGTCCCATTTTTGAAGAGATGATTTATCGTGGATTGGTGATGACCGCCTTGGAAAAAGGGAAAAAATGGGGATTGGACGTATTTGGTTCTGCTGCTTTATTTGGAATTCTGCATATTAGTGATTATGGTTGGGTCTTGACAGACTTTTTCGTATATATGGGTGGCGGTATCATATTTGCGGTCTTGTTTAGAGTAACAAAGTCTATTTATTGGCCTATTGGACTGCATATAGTCTATAACGGTATCGTGCATATACTTCCTTTGTTATTTTAGAGGATTTTCAAAATCTTAAATCAAGGAATGGAGTCCTAATCGTGGTGCTTTTGCTTGGGCTGTAGCTCCAATAGGTGAGCGGTCTAGACGCTGTCGATAAAATAATATAGGAAGTAATTTAATGAAGAAAATGAAAGAAATGAAATTTCATCTAGCAACTGGCTTGTTGCTTTTGACTTATTACCTCATTTTTAATGGCATACTAGACTTAGATTTTACTGTAGCTTTGTCTGATGAGATCTACTATGTTTTGCAGGTCTTGTTGATGCTTGTGCTGGGAGTTGTTGCAACTATTATTCTTGTCAAAAGTGAACATTGGAAAGAGTGTGGTCGTTTCCAATTTCGTTGGTCTTACCTAGGTGTTTTCTTTCTTTCTTTTTTCTTATTATTCGTGTGGGCAAATCTAGCAACTCGTATCTTTCCTCGTACGCAAAATGGAAGTACGGTAGTGGAAGTAGCCACCAGTTTGACAGGAATTAGCTATTTTATTACGCGTGTACTTTACGGTAGCCTTATCGCACCTATAGCAGAAGAAATAGTGTGTCGTGGTTTTTTGATGACAAGCTTGTCTAAATTTAAAAACTACTATATTGATGTTCTTGTTTCTGCTGGCATATTTGGCGCTATGCATGTTTTACAGCATGGTTGGATAACGACAGATTTCATACTCTACTTTGTAATGGGCTTGATATTTTGCATGATGTTTCGCTGTACACGCTCTATTTATTGGACCATAGCTTTACATGCTTCATGGAATACCTTCTTGCTTATTGTTAGTTTATTGGTGTTTGGGTATTAAATCTAAAATAGTTTATAAGTTGTATCATGAGACTGGTTTCCAGTCTTTTTCTTTAATGCTAATGTCTGAAGGTGAATTTTACGCAATACCTTGTGGATTTAAAATTCAAGAATTTAATTTTTAAAAATCAATAGAGAATCAAATGAAGTAGTAGAAGAAACAGCAACTGGCTATCGAGATACTTGGCATGCAGAAGACCCTTATCTCTATAAAACAGGTCGCCTTTTTTATAATTATGACAAGGTTAATTGGAAGAATTATAGCGGTCGAGCAACCTTCGCTTTTTCAAAATCGCATCGTTTACAAGAAGCGACGATTTATTTTCCGATGCCTTCTAAAGTTCAACAGAAAGAAATATTTTATCACATGACTCAAGACATAAAAGCAGAAATCGAAGCTCTACCAAACTTTCAATCCTTGAAAGTTGATGCCTTGGCAGGTGATGATGTTGGTTATCGATTTAAGGTTAAGTTGAAAGGGCAGAGAGAAGAACTCTGGGTTGATGTTTACCCGATAGAAAATGAATATGTTGAAAAACCTGAAGTTGACAAATATCCTATTCGAGTGGATCAATTTCGCATGTATCCTGGATGAGTACTTTTTACTAGCTTAAAACTCTAAACTTTTTTCTATTTTACGAATATGTTATAATGATGTTTGCTGTGACTGTTTGGAAAGCAGTTGCTGAAGGAATGATTAGTGAGGAAGTCTATGAAAGAAAAAGGATTTTGGGAGGGTGTGCAGGCTGCGGTGCCGACAGCTCTGGGCTATGTTAGCATCGGTCTTGCCTGTGGCATTATCGGTTCTCCCTATGTGACACCACTAGAAATGGGTTTGATGAGTCTCTTTGTCTATGCTGGGAGTGCTCAGTTTGCCATGATAGCCTTGATAGCAGTTCAAGCGCCTGTGGCAGCCATTGCCATGACGGTCTTTTTGATTAATCTGCGTCTCTTCTTGCTGAGTTTGCATGCGTCGACCTATTTTCGCCATACCAGTCTTTGGCACAATATCGGCATGTCCAGCCTTTTGACCGATGAGACCTATGGCGTTTTGATGGGCGAGTTGGTGCATACGGATAAGGTTAACCCCATGTGGATGCACGGGAACAACCTTAACAGCTATGTAGCTTGGTTTTTCGGAACTGTTGTCGGAACTGCTCTAGGTGGACTTCTACCAAATCCAGAAATTTTTGGCTTAGATTTTGCCCTAGTGGGGATGTTTATTGGGATTTTTACTTCCCAGTTTCAGATTATGCAAAAACGGATTCCTTTGCGCAATCTCTTCATAATTTTAGCAGTTGTAGCTGTATCTTTCTTTTTGCTCTTGACGGTGGTGTCTCAGTCATTAGCTGTTCTGTTTGCGACCTTGCTAGGTTGTACCATGGGGGTGGTCTTGGATGGTCAGTAAGTATATTTTATTAGCAATTGTCTTTTCTGGCTTGGTGACTTGGATTCCAAGAATGATTCCTTTTATCCTAGCCAAGTACAAGGGTTTGCCGCCTATCGTAGAGCGCTTTTTGAAATTTCTACCAGTTTCTATTATCTTTGCCTTGATTCTTTCAAGTGTGGTGACAGGAAAAGTTGGAAGCCTTCCACAGATAAAGTGGTTAGACTTTTTAGCAGTCTTTCCAACAGCTTTTGTAGCCTTTCGTTACCGCAACCTGGTTGGGACTGTTCTCTTTGGAGTAGTCTTGATAGCAGTCCTACGTTTGGTCTTTTAATCAGCCATAAAGAAAACCTATCACAAATATAGAAATCATATAATAGCGTAATTCCTTTTTTTCTGTTAAGATAAGATTGTATTCTATTTTGGAGGAAATATCATGAAAAAAATCGTTAAATATTCATCACTTGCTGCCCTAGGACTTGTTGCCGCGGGTGTATTGGCAGCTTGCTCAGGCGGTGAAAAGAAAGATGCTGCATCTGGTGAAGCAACATCTAGTAAAAAAGAAATTATCGTTGTAACCAATGCTACACCAAAACCATTCAACTATGAAGAAAATGGCGAATTGACTGGTTACGAGATTGAAGTGGTTCGCGCTATCTTTAAAGATTCTGACAAGTATACTGTCAAGTTTGAGAAGACAGAGTGGTCAGGTGTTTTTGCAGGACTTGATGCTGATCGTTACCAAATGGCTGTTAGCAACATCAGCTACACTAAAGAACGTGCTGAAAAATACCTTTATGCAGCTCCAACTGCTAAAAACCCTAACGTTCTTGTAGTGAAAAAAGATGACTCTAGCATCAAATCGTTTGATGATATCGGTGGAAAATCTACTGAAGTTGTTCAAGGAACAACATCTGCTAAACAGCTAGAAGACTACAACAAACAACACTCAGATAACCCAACTATCCTTAACTACGTTAAAGGGGACTTCCAACAAATCATGGTACGTTTGAGTGATGGCCGATTTGACTACAAGATTTTTGATAAAATCGGTGTTGAAACAGTCATCAAGGACCAAGGTTTGGATAACTTGAAAGTTATCGAACTTCCAAGCGACCAACAACCTTACGTATACCCACTTCTTGCCAAAGGTCAAGATGAGTTGAAGGCATTTGTGGACAAACGCATCCAAGAATTATATAAAGATGGAACCCTTGAAAAGCTATCTCAACAGTTCTTTGGCGGTTCTTATCTGCCAGCAGAAGCTGATATTAAATAAGTTTGTAAATCATCCATTCTCTCGTAGGTGGATGATTTTATAACTTTTAGGCATATAGTTTCAAACTATATGTCTGCCTATCTAATAACAATTTGCGAAATCAAATAAAGTGTGAGATACTATTACAGTATTATTTTTAAAGGAGAACGAATCATGAAAATTAAAAAATGGTTAGGCGTAGCAGCTATCGCTACAGTAGCAGGCCTTGCACTTGCAGCTTGCGGAAATTCAGACAAGAAAGCAGACAACACAACTACAGTTAAAATTGCGACTGTTAACCGTAGCGGTTCAGAAGAAGCACGCTGGGACAAAGTCCAAGAATTGGTTGAAAAAGACGGAATTAAATTGGAATTCACAGAGTTTACAGACTACTCACAACCAAATAAAGCAACTGCTGATGGTGAAGTAGACTTGAACGCTTTCCAACACTACAACTTCTTGAACAACTGGAACAAAGAAAACGGTAAAGACCTTGTAGCGATTGCAGATACTTATATCTCACCAATCCGCCTTTACTCAGGTAAAAACGGGGAAGAAAACAAGTACACTAAAGTGGAAGAAATCCCAAACAACGGTGAAATTGCTATTCCAAACGATGCTACTAATGAAAGCCGTGCCCTTTACCTTCTTCAATCAGCAGGTTTGATTAAATTGGATGTTTCAGGAACTGAACTTGCTACAATCGCAAACATCAAAGAAAATCCAAAGAACTTGAAAATCACTGAGTTGGACGCTAGCCAAACAGCTCGTTCATTGACTTCAGTTGATGCAGCAGTTGTAAACAACACTTTTGTTACAGAAGCAAAATTGGACTACAAGAAAGCACTCTTTAAAGAGCAAGCTGACGAAAACTCAAAACAATGGTACAACATCATCGTTGCGAAAAAAGATTGGGAATCATCACCTAAAGCTGATGCAATCAAGAAAATTATCGCTGCTTACCACACTGACGAAGTGAAAAAAGTCATCGAAGAAACTTCAGACGGCTTGGATCAACCAGTTTGGTAATAAACACAGGGAGGTGGGAGAGATTTTTTCCACCTCTTGCTTTTATATAGAGACTAAAGAAAAGGAACATCCACTTGTATTGATTCCAAAGGTACAAGTCCTAGTAGAAAGGTAGAGAGAAAATGGTTTTCCCTAGCCAAGAAGAACAAATTGAAAAGTTTGAAAAGGATCATGTGGCGCAACATTACTTTGAAGTTTTGCGGACCTTGATTTCTAAAAAATCAGTCTTTGCCCAACAAGTCGGCTTGAAAGAAGTGGCTCGTTATCTAGGCGAGATCTTCAAGTGTGTAGGTGCAGAGGTCGAGATTGATGAGAGTTATACGGCACCCTTTGTCATGGCGCATTTTAAAAGTTCACGCCCAAATGCCAAGACTATCATTTTCTACAACCACTATGACACAGTACCTGCGGATGGCGACCAAGTCTGGACAGAGGATCCATTTACGCTTTCTGTCCGTGATGGCATCATGTATGGACGCGGGGTTGATGATGACAAGGGACATATCACTGCCCGCTTGAGTGCTCTTAGAAAATACATGCAGCATCATGATGATCTACCAGTCAATATCAGTTTCATCATGGAAGGTGCAGAAGAATCTGCCTCTATGGACTTGGACAAATATCTAGAAAAACATGCGACCAAGCTTCGTGGTGCAGATTTATTGGTCTGGGAACAAGGGACCAAAAATGCCTTGGAACAGCTAGAAATCTCTGGTGGGAACAAGGGAATTGTAACCTTTGATGCTAAGGTCAAGAGTGCCGATGTGGATATCCACTCTAGCTATGGCGGCATTGTAGAGTCAGCTCCATGGTATCTGATTCAAGCCTTGACTAGTTTGCGAGCTGCAGATGGACGTATTTTAGTTGAGGGCTTGTACGATGAGGTCCAAGAGCCTAACGAACGAGAGTTAGCCTTGGTTGAAACCTATGCCCAACGCAATCCAGAGGAAATCAGCCAGATTTATGGCTTGGAATTGCCACTTTTACAAGAGGAACGTACAGCCTTTCTAAAGCGTTTCTTCTTTGAACCAGCACTCAATATCGAAGGGATTCAGTCTGGTTATCAGGGGCAAGGAGTTAAAACGATTCTACCAGCAGAGGCTAGTGCCAAGCTAGAAGTTCGTTTGGTTCCTGGCTTGGACCCACATGATGTTTTGGAGAAAATCCGGAAACAACTAGACAAAAACGGCTTTGATAAGGTAGAATTATACTATACCTTGGGTGAGATGAGTTATCGAAGCGATATGAGTGCACCATCTATTCTCAATGTTATTGAGTTAGCCAAGAAATTCTATCCACAGGGCGTATCTGTCTTGCCGACTACAGCTGGGACAGGACCTATGCATACGGTCTTTGATGCCTTAGAAGTACCTATGGTTGCCTTTGGTCTAGGAAATGCTAATAGCCGAGACCATGGTGGAGATGAAAATGTGCGAATCGCAGATTATTACACCCATATTGAATTAGTAGAGGAGCTGATTAGAAGCTATGAGTAGAGATATTATCAAGTTAGATCAGATCGATGTGACTTTTCACCAAAAGAAAAGAACCATCACAGCGGTCAAGGATGTGACTATTCACATCCAAGAAGGGGATATCTACGGAATCGTTGGATATTCTGGGGCAGGGAAATCAACCCTAGTTCGTGTTATTAACCTCTTGCAAAAACCATCTGCAGGTCGAATTACTGTAGATAATGATGTGATTTTTGATGGCAAGGTTACCTTAACTGCTGAGCAATTACGACATAAACGTCAAGATATTGGGATGATTTTCCAACACTTTAACCTGATGAGCCAGAAAACAGCAGAGGAAAATGTAGCCTTTGCCCTCAAACACTCTGGCCTCAGCAAGGAAGAAAAGAAGGCTAAAGTAGCTAAATTGCTCGACTTGGTGGGCTTGGCTGACCGTGCCGAAAACTATCCTTCACAACTATCTGGAGGTCAAAAACAACGTGTGGCTATTGCGCGTGCCTTAGCTAATGATCCAAAAATCTTGATTTCAGACGAGTCAACTTCAGCTCTTGATCCAAAGACAACGAAACAAATCTTGTCGCTCTTGCAAGAACTGAACCGTAAACTAGGTTTGACCATTGTCTTGATTACACATGAGATGCAGATTGTCAAAGATATTGCTAACCGTGTAGCAGTGATGCAGGATGGTAGATTGATTGAAGAAGGTAGCGTTCTTGAAATCTTCTCAGATCCTAAGCAACCATTGACTCAGGACTTTATCTCAACTGCGACAGGTATTGATGAAGCAATGGTCAAGATTGAGAAACAAGAAATTGTAGAGCACTTATCTGAAAACAGCATTTTGGTACAACTCAAGTATGCAGGCGCTTCTACAGATGAGCCGCTTTTGAATGAATTGTACAAGCACTACCAAGTAACAGCCAATATTCTCTATGGAAACATTGAAATTTTGGATGGTACTCCTGTAGGTGAACTTGTGGTTGTCTTGTCAGGAGAAAAAGAAGCCTTGATAAGCGCTCAAGATGCTATCCGTCAGGCTGGTGTGCAACTAAAAGTATTGAAGGGAGGACAGTAAGATGGCAGAATTGATTAAAGCATACTTACCAAACGTCTATAAGATGGGTTGGTCTGGTCAGGCTGGCTGGGGAACAGCAATCTACTTGACCCTTTATATGACGGTTCTTTCCTTCCTCATCGGAGGTTTCCTAGGGCTGGTTGCAGGGCTTTTCCTTGTCTTGACAGCTCCAGGTGGTGTCTTGGAAAATAAAGTTGTTTTCTGGATTTTGGACAAGATTACCTCTATCTTCCGTGCGGTGCCATTCATCATTCTCTTGGCTGTCTTGTCACCCTTCTCTCATCTAATCGTAGGGACAAGTATCGGACCAAATGCGGCTATTGTACCCCTATCTTTTGCAGTCTTTGCCTTCTTTGCTCGTCAGGTACAGGTGGTATTGGCTGAGCTAGATGGTGGTGTCATCGAGGCAGCTCAAGCTAGCGGAGCTACTTTCTGGGACATCGTAGGTGTTTACCTATCAGAAGGTCTACCAGACTTGATCCGTGTGACAACGGTGACCTTGATCTCACTAGTCGGTGAAACAGCTATGGCGGGAGCGGTCGGAGCAGGTGGTATCGGTAACGTAGCTATCGCCTATGGATTTAACCGTTTCAATCATGATGTAACAGTCCTTGCGACTCTCATCATTATCCTGATTATCTTTACAATTCAGTTCTTGGGAGACTTTTTGACCAAGAAATTAAGTCATAAATAAAAAAAGAGCCAGCTAGCTCTCAGATTGAAGAAAAAGTCAATTTTGGACAATTTTCTTCAATCTTTTTCTTTTACTAGAGAAAATAAAAAAACTCTTAAAAATGGTATGTTTCAGCATTTCTAAGAGTTTTCAAGATGTAGTAAAATTACCGAAAGGGTTTGTCTACCTACTGAGAGCCGTGTGGCTCTTTTTCTATCACATTTTGTCTGCGAATTTCTTACTAAGTTTTTGTCCGATCAAGGCACCGAGTAGAGCACCGATAAGGACGCTTGCTACAAAGAGAAGGATAGTACCAGGGTTAGGCGCGACCATGATGCGATCAATATAGTCCTGAGATTTTCCACGAGCAACTAGGGTTGCTATGTAAGCTTGAGGTGTCAACCACATGAGTAGGATGGGACCAGTAGTACCAAAAGCAAAAACTAGGAAGGAAAGAAGGTTCTTGACCTTATCTTTGTAGTGGCCAAGATGAGCAATGCCATCTGCTGCAAGACCGCAGATGATTCCTGGAAGAAAGGCACCAGCACCATGCTTGCTTCCGAGGAAAAAGAGAGAGATAACGAGCCCAATCGAAGTAATCGCTCCAAAACGAGGAACCTTTGCTAAAAGGATCATATAGACGCTACCACCCACAAGAGCAGAAAAGGCAGGGGCATAAAACATATTTCCAGTGTGGTCGACAAGGTTTCCTAGTAGAACCCCTACTCCGATGTAGAGAAAGTAGACAAGGGCAGCTACAAGGGTCGTCAAGATATTCTTTTTCATAAATTCTCCTTCGTATATCTGATGTTTTTCATTGTACCATGCTTGGCCCAGATTGTAAATGCTAGTTTGGAACTAGTATTTATTAGGAAATGTGGTAAAATAGGAAAAAATAAAAGACGAGTGGTAAGAGGATGAAGAATTTAGGAAAAGTTTTTAAAGAGTTACGAGAATCAAGAAAAATTTCCTTGAGAAAAGCAACAGGTGGACGCTTTTCAGCATCCTTATTGTCGCGTTTTGAAAATGGTCAGAGTGAAATATCTGCTCCAAAGTTAATCACAGCTTTGGAGAATATTCATGCGAGTATGGAAGAATTGTTATTTTTGGCGAGAGGTTTTCATCAGGATGCCTATTCTGAATTTAGAAACAGAATAGTTGAGGCTATTGACCCTCAAGATTTGACATCCTTGCGCACTCTTTACCAGAGAGAATATCAACAACTTCCTTTTTCAAAAGATAGACAGCAACACATTCTCAATGCTATTTTAATAAAATCCTATATGAAAGCCATTGATGAGACGGTTACATTGACCGCTGAGGAAGAAAGAGTCCTACATGATTATCTATTTTCTGTCGAAATTTGGGGACACTATGAATTGTTGTTCTTTTCTTCCTGCTCTCCTCTTTTATCGGTGCAGCTTTTTACAAAGTACACTCGAGAAATGTTGGGGAAGTCAGATTTCTTGCAAGGAGTTGGGAAAAATCGAAATATGATGCATACCTTGCTCCTCAATGCTTTTATGGCCTGTATTGAAATTGATGATTTTACCAATGCCCTCTATTTTAAAAAACAAATTGAAAAGAACTTCTTTGAAGAAAATGAAACCTATTTTCGAATAGTCTACCTATGGGCAGAAGGTTTGCTTGATAGTAAGCAAGGAAGAGTAGAGGAAGGGCAGAGAAAGATGGAGGATGCTATTCGTATTTTTGAGATGATTGGTTGTAGCAGATCTGCTGACTATTATAGAAGTGCCATGGAGTGTTGAATATCTGCAACTAGATAAAATAACTTGAAACGATAGGACTGTGAAGATACTTATTAGCATTAGACAAATTCTATCGTTTTCGTTATCAGTTTAGTCTGTTGCATATATTCAAAAACGTCTTCTCATAAGATTCTTGATGCTATACTAGAGCTACCATAAAAGTAGTATGTGAGAAAGAGAGGAATCTATATGAAACTATTACTAAGAAATCAAGCATACAGAGTTTTGAGCTTATCACGATTTTTCAATGCTTTTGGAGCTTCCATTTTTAATTTAGTGTTTGTGGTCTATGCCTCAACTTTGCCAGAGGCTTCTGTTGCCGTTGCCATGGCGAATGTTGTGATGATGCTTCCAACTCTTTTTACAGTTTTTGTGGGAATTCGGGCAGATTATACCAAGGACAAGGTCAAATGGATGACCTATGTCGGTTTATTTCAGGCGGTTTTATTTTTTCTAGCAGCCCTAGTTGTTCAGCAAGCTAGTTTCTTTGCCTTTTCGACCCTTTGTCTCATCAATGTCATTAGTGATGTAGCTAGTGATTTTGCGGGTGGCTTGCGAATGCCTCTCGTTAAAGAAAAGGTAGTAGAGCAAGATTTGATGGAGGCTTACTCATTTTCCCAGTTTATTACCTATATTTCTGCTATTGGCGGCCAAGCTTTTGGAGTTTGGCTATTAGGGGTGTCAACACAGAACTTTTCGCTCGTAGCGGGAATCAATGCCATATTTTTCCTAGTGTCAGCTCTCATTCTCTTTTTAGGAAGGGCTGAATTAAGCTTATCAACTCCACTTGTTGATAGTATAGTCATTTAGTTTTAAAAAAGCACTCTAAACATTCAAAGATATTTGGGACTTCCCTTAATAAATCTGTCACTTTCTTTTTCAAGACAGCCCAAGCTTGCTCAATGGGATTCAAATCTGGTGAATAAGGTGGTAGAGGTAAGAAAAAGTGTTTATCTTTGACGCAAAGTTCATCCAAAATTTTCTTGGAATGAAA
>NZ_JASHFO010000011.1:0-58693 GCF_047460825.1 Streptococcus infantis
TGCGAAATTTTGTTTTGAAGTAGACGTAAAGTTTCTTTTCTTCTTCCACTAGTTCTGGATGCTGTTCTAGAAGTTCATGGAGACAGATCATGCCTTCTTGGTCCCAATCCTCTTTCTCCCACAGGTGGAGATAGTAGTCTTTTCTACATTTATGAACAATTCCTTTTACCTTCGCATAATACTTTTCAAGCATTTGCTTTCCCCCTTCCTCTACTTGTAGTATAGCAGAGAAAGGGGGAAAGAGGGGCCGTCGTTCCTATCTTGTGCTGTTTTTACTCTCTAATGTTATGGCAGTTGTGAATACTGACAAGTGAGGGTAAAAAAGACAAAGATTTAAATCCTTGCCTTTTACCTTTTAAACGTATTAGCGAAACAGATCTACAATGGTATCCCAGACAGTCTGAGCTTTTTCTTTAATTTTAGCATCCGAAATCGCTCGTCCTGCTTCATCGACCAGATTTTGTGCTCGTCCACGAATATCTGATAGTATATCATCAGACTGTGCACTAGTATCACTGGTAGTTTGTTTAGGTGTATTTTCTGGTGCAATACCATTCATTTTATATGCATTTTCAACAGTAAAGGTGCTACCTGGTGTATATGGTAGGATTGTTTCCGCCATACTTCTAAAAATGTGAGCAGCACCATTCGAAGTCGAACCTGCTAGATAATGATTTTCATCGGTAGTAGGGAAACCAAGCCAATGGCTAATTACTATATCTGGTGTATAACCAATCACCCATTGATCACTGGTATATTCTGGATTAAAGGCTGTCTCTGTTGTTCCTGTTTTTCCTGCCATTACATAATCATCTGGAGACGAACTGATCCCTGTACCATTTGTAAAAGTACCTAACATCATACTGGTCATTTTATCAGCTACCGATTTGTCAACCACTCGTTTTTGAGTATTTTTATGAGTAGCAATCACTTGACCACTAGCATTTTCAATACGGGTGATAAAGTGAGCATCCGGCATGAGTCCTTCATTTGCAAACACTGCGTAGGCTTGGGCCATTTGAAGAGGGTTCGTTTCTACGCCACCACCTAAAGCTACTCCAAGCACACGATCTACATTGCTCATGTTGAGGCCAAACTTTTCACCCGCTTCAAAGGCTTTATCAATTCCAAGTTCTTTAACAGTAGCTACTGCAGGTAAATTTAGAGATTTAGCCAAAGCTTGATACATGGGTACTTCTCGTGATGTCTTGATTCCTGCGTAGTTGTCTACTTTATAATCACCATATTGCATGGTATGATTATCCAACTCCTTATTAAGAGACCAACCCGCTTCAACCGCTGGTGTGTACACTATCAAGGGTTTAATAGTAGACCCTGGACTTCTTTTGGATTGGGTTGCATAGTTAAAATTCCTGAAACCTGTCTTATCATCCCCTGCCACTCGACCAACGACTCCTCGAACTCCACCTGTTTTTGGTTCTAATGCGACACTACCAGACTCTGCATGTGTCCCATCTTCAGCTGTCGGAAAGAGCGAAGTATTTTGATAGATAACCTGCATATTTGCTTGGTAATTTTGATCTAGCTCCGTATAAATTCGATAACCGTTATTAACGATTTCTTCCTCTGTTAGATTATACTTTTCAATAGCTTCATTAACAACTGCATCAAAATAAGAAGGATAACGGTAGTCTGATATTTTCCCTTCATAACTATCTTTCAATTGAGAAGCCATATCAACACTTGCTGCTTCTGCTTCCTTATTTTTATCAAGGTAGCCGGCAGCCACCATATTTTGCAAGACAGTATCTCTTCGATTAGTTGAATGCTCAATAGAATTCAGAGGATTGTACAATTCTGGGCCTTTAAGCATGCCTGCTAAAGTGGCAGCTTCATCAAGATTTAATTCCGATGCCGAAACTCCAAAGTACTTCTTACTAGCATCCTCAACACCCCAAACTCCATTACCGAAGTAGGCATTGTTCAAATACATGGTTAGAATTTCTTTTTTACTGTATTTTTTGGTTAATTCTAAAGCAAGAAAGAATTCTTTAGCCTTTCTCTGAACAGTTTGGTCTTGTGAAAGATAAGCATTTTTCGCTAACTGTTGGGTAATTGTAGAACCACCACCCGAGCGACCAGCTGTTAGGATAGCAAGGAAAAAACGACCATAGTTAATTCCACTATTTTTATAGAAGCTTCTATCTTCTGTCGCAATAACAGCATTCTGCAAATCTTCACTAATTTCCGAAAGTTCAACATAGGTCCCTTTTTGACCTGACAAGGCACCAGCCTCATTCTCTTCTCTGTCAAAAATCACCGTTCGTGTTTTCAAAGCATTCTGCAAGTCTGTAACATTTGTCGATTTAGCCAAGGCAAATAAATAGACCCCAACAAACAAGCTTGCACTTAGTCCAAGAATTAGAAAGATTTTGGTCAAATGATAGCGACGCCAAAATTTTCGAATGGGGCCGACTTGCCCAACTTTCTTTCGCCCACCTCTTGACCGTCTTAAATTAGTCGAGGTATTTTCTTCATTATTAGCTTCGTCGATTTCTATTTCTTCTATTTCAGCTTCTTCTTTTTTAAATAAAGAAAGAAACTTTTCAAATAATGTATCTAATTTCATGCGTTTATTTTATCATCTTCCCCATAGGAAGACAAGAATTTAGCTAGTTTCTCTATCCAAATAATCTATTTTTTGTTACAATATCTGTATGAAATTTACCTTTGTTATCCCTGATTCTCTTCCTGAAATGACTGTCAAAATCTTCTTGGAGGAGCAACTACTCATTCCGAGAAAAATACGGCATTTCTTGAGAATTAAAAAGCACATTCTCATCAATCAAGAAGAAGTACACTGGCATCAAACTGTCAAAGCCGGAGATGAATGTCAACTGATTTTCGATGAGGAAGATTATCCTACAAAAGAAATTGTTTGGGGGAATCCTAATCTTGTCCAAGAAGTTTATCAGGATCAACATTTAATCATCGTTAACAAACCTGAAGGAATGAAAACTCACGGCAATCAACCAGATGAGATTGCTCTTCTCAATCATGTCAGCGCCTATATAGGTCAAACTTGCTATGTCGTTCATAGACTAGACAAAGAAACAAGTGGACTCGTACTATTTGCTAAAAATCCATTCATACTACCCATCCTCAATCGATTATTGGAGAAAAAAGAAATCTCCCGCGAATACTGGGCTCTGGTTGAGGGAAAAATAAGAACTAAAGAGCTTGTCTTTCGAGACAAAATCGGTCGCGATCGTCACGATCGTAGAAAACGGGTGGTGGATTTCAAAAATGGTCAATATGCTGAAACTCATGTAACTCGATTGAAACAATTTCAAAACAAAACTAGTCTTCTTCGTTGTCGATTAAAAACAGGACGTACTCATCAGATTCGAGTGCATCTATCTCACCACGGACATCCAATCCTAGGAGACCCGCTCTACAACCCACACTCAAAAACTAAGAGACTAATGCTTCACGCATTTAAACTATCCTTTGTCCATCCTCTGACCTTAAACAAATTAAGCTTTACTGCGCTATCAGATACATTTGAAAGAGAATTAAACCAAAATGGATGACACTATCATCCATTTTTTCTTATAGATACAAAAAAAAGCAAGACCTGTTGGCCTTGCTTTTATCAACTCAAGAATTATTTAGCGATTTTAGCGAAGTATTCAAGAGTACGTACAAGTTGTGCAGTGTATGACATTTCGTTGTCGTACCATGAAACAACTTTAACCAATTGTTTACCGTCAACGTCAAGAACTTTAGTTTGAGTTGCGTCAAACAATGATCCGTAAGACATACCTACGATATCTGAAGATACGATTGGATCTTCTGTGTAACCGTATGATTCGTTTGAAGCTGCTTTCATAGCTGCGTTCACTTCATCAACAGTAACATTCTTTTCAAGAACAGCTACCAATTCAGTAACTGATCCAGTTGGAGTTGGAACGCGTTGTGCAGATCCGTCAAGTTTACCGTTCAATTCTGGGATTACAAGACCGATAGCTTTAGCAGCACCAGTTGAGTTAGGAACGATGTTTGCTGCACCAGCGCGAGCACGACGAAGGTCACCACCACGGTGTGGTCCGTCAAGGATCATTTGGTCACCAGTGTAAGCGTGGATAGTAGTCATCAATCCTTCTACAACACCAAAGTTGTCTTGAAGAGCTTTAGCCATTGGAGCCAAGCAGTTTGTAGTACATGAAGCACCTGAGATAACTGTTTCAGTACCATCAAGAACATCGTGGTTAGTGTTGAATACAACTGTTTTAACGTCGTTTCCACCAGGAGCAGTGATAACAACTTTCTTAGCTCCACCTGGGTGCAAGTGTTTTTCAGCAGCTGCTTTCTTAGCAAAGAAACCAGTAGCTTCAAGAACGATTTCTACACCGTCGTTAGCCCAGTCGATTTGTTCTGGATCACGTTCAGCAGAAACACGGATGAATTTACCGTTAACTTCAAATCCACCTTCTTTAACTTCCACAGTTCCGTCGAAACGACCTTGAGTTGTGTCATATTTCAACAAGTGTGCAAGCATAACTGGATCTGTAAGGTCGTTGATGCGAGTAACTTCAACACCTTCTACGTTTTGGATACGGCGGAAAGCAAGACGACCGATACGTCCGAAACCGTTAATACCAACTTTAACTACCATTAGTGATTTCCTCCTTATGAAAATCATGAAAATTTTATTGTGAAAAGAGTAACTTGAATCACTACAAATCACCTTTCAACATACCTATTATATAACTATTTGAGTTTAATTGCAAGCGCTGGCCTTGTTTTTCTGATAAGCTTTGGTAATATTTTCATTTCTTTACTTAGCCTTGCAGCCTACTCCAATTCTATGCATTTCTTAATAAAAAATATATTCTCTAAGCATAAAAAAACCGAGGTTTATCCTCGGTTTTGGCTGATAATCAATTATTTACGGCGTCCTGGTCTTTCTTTGTAACCATAGTAAGCATCTTCGATGATTTCTTGCATATGGTCAACCATTGGAAGACGTGGGTTAGCAGGTGAACATTGGTCTTCATAAGCAAGGAAGGCCAATTCACGTGAATGTTCTTTCCATTCTTTTTCATCGATTCCTTGTGCTTTGAAGTTCATTTGGATACCTACGCGCTCACCAAGTTCGTAGACAGCTTTTGCGTATGATTCCACACCTTCTTCTGGAGTAGAAGCTGGAAGGCCAAGCATGCGTGCGATATCTTGGTATTTTTCATCTGCACGGTAGTAGTTGTACTTAGGCCATGTTGCTGTCTTAGCTGGACGTGTACCGTTGTAGCGGATGACGTATGGAAGCAAGATAGCATTTGTACGACCGTGGATTGTGTGGAATTGCGCACCAATCTTGTGAGCCATTGAGTGAGAAATACCTAGGAAGGCATTGGCAAAGGCCATACCAGCGATTGTTGAAGCGTTGTGCATTTTCTCACGTGAGTGGAAGTCTGCATTCTTAACTGAGCTTTCAAGGTTTTCGAATACAAGTTTGATTGCTTGAAGAGCAAGACCATCAGTGTAGTCACTAGCCATTTGTGATACGTAAGCTTCAGTTGCGTGAGTCAATACGTCCATACCAGTGTCAGCAGCAACAAATCCAGGAACTGTCAATACCAAAGCAGGGTCTACGATTGCCACAGTTGGTGTCAATGAGTAGTCAGCGATTGGGTATTTACGGTTGTTTGCTTTATCAGAGATAACGGCAAATGGAGTCACTTCAGATCCTGTACCAGATGTAGTTGGGATCGCGATGAATTTAGTCTTCTTACCAAGCAATGGGAATTTGAAGGCACGTTTACGGATATCCATGAATTTTTGTACAAGGTCACGGAAGTCCACTTCTGGTTGCTCGTAGAAGAGCCACATTACTTTAGCAGCATCCATTGGTGATCCACCACCAAGAGCGATGATTGTATCTGGTTTGAAGGCACGCATGATCTCAGTACCACGTTCAACTGTAGTGATATCTGGATCTGGTTCTACATCTGCAAAGATTTGGTAAACAACCTTATTGCGACGAAGGTCAAGTTGTTCGATGATACGATCAAGGAAGCCAAGCTCTACCATAGCGTGGTCAGTAACGATCATGACACGCTCAACGTCACGACATTTTTGAAGGTATTGAATTGAATCACGTTCAAAGTATGTTTTTGAAGGAAGTTTCATCCATTGCATGTTATTTCTCCGTCTTCCGACTTTTTTGATGTTCAAGAGGTTAATGGCGCTAACGTTATCCCCAACTGAGTTACGTCCGTAAGAACCACATCCGAGTGTCAATGATGGCAAGAAGGCATTGTAAACGTCCCCGATACCACCAAAAGTAGAAGGTGAGTTACAGATAACACGAATAGCTTTAACAGCTTTACCAAATTCTTTAGTCAATTCCTCATCAGCAGTATGGATGGCAGCTGAGTGTCCAAGACCGTTAAACTCAACCATTTGACGAGCTTTAGCAATACCATCTTCACGGCTTTCAGATTTCAAAACTGCGATAACTGGTGACAATTTTTCACGAGTCAATGGCTCATTTTCACCAACTTCTTTACATTCTGCAGCAAGAATGTTTGTTCCTTCTGGAACAGTAAATCCTGCTTGTTCTGCAATCCAAGTTGCTGGTTTACCAACGATGTCAGCGTTCAATTTTGCACCAGCACAGTTTTTGCTGTTAGCTTTTACACCGAAGCAGAACTCTTCAAGAAGTGCTTTTTCTTTTTTGTTTACAAAGTAAGTGTGGTAAGATTTGAACTCTGCTACAAATTCATCGTAAATTTCTTTATCAATGATAACCGCTTGTTCAGATGCACAGACCATACCATTGTCAAATGATTTAGACATTACGATATCGTGAGCAGCCTGGCGGATATTAGCTGATTTTTCAACATAAGCTGGAACGTTTCCGGCACCTACCCCAAGGGCTGGTTTACCACATGAGTATGCCGCTTTAACCATGGCATTACCACCTGTTGCAAGGATTGTTGCAATACCTTCGTGGTTCATCAATGCACTAGTTGCTTCCATAGATGGTTCAGTAATCCACTGTACACAGTTTTCAGGAGCACCTGCTTTAATCGCTGCATCACGAACGATTTGAGCTGCGTGAGCTGATGATTCTTGAGCTGATGGGTGGAATGCAAAGACAATAGGATTACGAGTCTTCAATGAAATCAACGCTTTAAAGATTGCTGTTGAAGTAGGGTTTGTTGTTGGAGTGATCCCACAAACAACACCAACTGGTTCAGCGATAAGAGTCAATCCTGTTACATCATCTTCTTCGATAACACCAACTGTTTTAGTGTGGCGCATGTTGTTTACTACGTGCTCACAAGCAAATAGGTTTTTAGTTGCTTTATCTTCAAATACTCCACGTCCTGTTTCTTCAAAGGCATGTAAAGCCAATTCTCCGTGAGCATCAAGTGCTGCAACTGAAGCTTTTGCTACGATATAATCGACTTGATCTTGGTCAAGTTTACGCATTTCTTCAAGGGCAACTAAAGCTTTTTGCACCAAACCATCGACATGCTTTTCAGCAGCGAGTTTCTTTTCTTCTGGTGTTACAGTTTTTTTATCAGCCATATTTTCCTCCATAGCTTTCAAGGATTGTAAGTCCTTTGTTAATTTTTTCACAAGTTTATTATAACTCTTTTTTAAACGTTTGTAAACAGTTTCATAGACATTTCACAAACTTTTTTTATTTGTTTGTGAAAACAATTTCAAATATACCTACATATGCACTTTTTCACTTAAAGTTTGTGAATTATTCCGTAAAAGTTTTATTTTTCACAAACTTAGTTGTAAAAGAGTCTTGTAAGCCGTTTTTATTTCCATGTAAGCGCTTTCTGCCGTTCTGGAAGAATACCTCCTTCTAGGAGGAGGTTATTGTGCTTGTTGAAATAAACCTTGTTTGAAGTCCCCTTCATAGACTACTTCTTGTTCGGTAGTCAGTTTTCCTTTTCCTTCAGCTTGGCCATTTACAAAGTCTCCCTCATATACCCAACCTGCTTTAGCTTGGTAGGTACCTTTACCATTGAAGGCACCATTGCTAAATTCTCCAGTATAGGTATCACCGTTTGAGAAGGTAACAGTGCCCTGACCATTCATCTTACCACGAACTAGGCTCCCGTCATAAATAATAGCATCGTTATCAAGCTTAAGAACGCCCTGTTTTGGAAGATTGGTCAGAAATACGAGACCTGCACAGACAACAATGACGATCACTGTCGCAATTTCTAAACGGGGACGTGTTAAATAGACACTATATTTTTCATAGAGTTTTTTTAAATTTTCCATGTTCACTCTCATTTTCTAAGCGACTTAACCAAGCCTGGCAACCAGTTAAAACTCGGTCATAAGTTTCTTCAAAATCACCTGTATACCAGGGATCTGGAACGCTTTCAGATGCAAAAGGCTGTATCTTGTATTGTTGTTCTTGTGGACACATCTGACGCAAATCAGCGAGATTAGACTCATCCATCCCAATGATATAGTCAAAATACTCAAAATCTTTTTTAGAAATTTGTTGGGAAGTTTTTGAAATATCATAGGGAACGCCATGACTTCGAAAGATGCCTTGCGTTCCTTTGTGGATTGGATTACCGTGTTCCCAGGAAGAAGTCGCACGACTTTGAATCTCATATTTATCGGTCAGGGATTTCATTACAAATTCCGCCATAGGACTACGACAAATATTGCCAAGACAGACAAAGACAACTTTTTTCATCATTGTTCCTCTCATTTATAGAAAAACGGGAATGCATTCCACCCCGTTTTATTCTTCAATAGCACTGCCTTCTTCGATAACTGCACCTTCAGGTGTGACAGCTTCTTTGACTGGCAAAACTGTTCTAATTGCACCTAATTCGAAAGTCAAGTATACTCCGTCTACATCAAGTACAATCGTTTTGTTTTCAGTATTAACTTCGTCGACTGTACCGTAGAGACCACCGATTGTGATTACTTCGTAGCCTTTTTGAAGTTTGTTGAGGCTCTCCATACGTTTTTCAGCTTGTTTTTTTTGAGAACGTTGCATGAAGAACATCAAGCCGAACATCAAAACAAGCATAATCAAGAATGTTAAATTCCCACCCATTATTTTTTCTCCTTTGTAATTCAGATAAAACTACTATATCAAATTTCACTTGTTTTTACAAGATTGCACCTTGATTTTAGGTCAATAAAAAACCAGAGCAAATGCCCTGATTTTTCTTATTTCAAGTTGTTTACAATTTCAACTAAGTTTTCAACTGTAAATCCATACTCTGCTAAAACTTTTGGTGCTGGGGCAGATGCTCCAAAGGTATTAATACCAAGAACTGCTCCATCAAGACCAACGTATTTATACCAGTTTTGAGTTGCTCCCATTTCGACTGCTACACGGCGACGAACTGCATTTGGTAAGATTTCTTCTTTGTAGGCTGCATCTTGTGCATCAAATACATCTGTAGATGGCATGCTGACTACGCGAACTTTGCCACCTTGACTTGCCAATTCTTTAGCGGCCGCAACAGCAAGATTCACTTCTGAACCTGTTGCAATCAAGATAGTGTCAAAGTCTGCTGCATTTTCATATACAACGTAAGCACCTTTCGCAACCTTGTCAAAGTCTGTTCCTTCCTCAACAGTCAAGTTTTGACGAGTCAAGACGAGAACAGTCGGTGTTTTCTCGCTCTTCACTGCTTGATACCAAGCTGCTTGAGTTTCACGCGCATCTGCTGGACGGAAAACATTGAGGTTTGGAATTGCACGAAGTCCTGCCAAGTGTTCAATCGGCTCATGAGTTGGTCCATCTTCTCCAACAGCGATTGAATCATGGGTGAATACATAAGTTACAGGAAGACCTTGTAGAGCTGACAATCGAATCGCTGCTTTAAGATAGTCTGAGAATACGAAGAATGTTCCACCATAAACACGAAGTCCACCGTGAAGAGCCATTCCGTTCAAGACAGTACCCATAGCAAATTCACGAACACCAAATTGGATGTTACGATTCAAGCGATTTGCATCGTCTTGAAGTCCATCAGTTTTGATGTAAGTCATATTTGAATGAGCAAGGTCAGCTGATCCACCGAGGAAGGTTGGCAATTTAGCAGCTACTACATTCAAAGCATCCTGACTTGAGTTACGAGTAGCTTGAGAGAAGCCATTTTCTAAAGCTGGGAAGTCTTCTGGAGTCACCTCAACTGGATCGCGTCCTTCGATGATTGCTTCCACTTCTGCAGCAAGTTCTGGGTGAGCTTCTTTGTAATCTGCGACTAGTTTTGTCCATGCTTCATATGCTGATGCACCACGGTCTGCAACATTTTCTTTGAAATCAGCATAAACTTCTGCCGGGATTTCAAATGGTTCGTAGTCCCACCCAAGGACTTGGCGAGTTGCAGCAGTTTCGTCTGCACCAAGAGGAGCACCGTGTACAGCGTTAGTCCCTTGTTTGTTTGGAGAACCATAACCAATAACAGTTTTCACTTCGATCAAAGATGGTTTGCCTGAAGCCTTAGCTTCTTCGATAGCTGCATGAATAGCTTCAAGGTCTGTTCCATCTTCTACCAAGGCTGTATGCCAACCGTAGGCATTGTAACGATCGCGAACACTTTCTGTGAATGAATCTTTTGTCTCACCATCCAAGTTGATATCATTTGAATCATAAAGAACAACCAACTTGTCTAGTTTTTGCAAGCCTGCATAAGAAGCAGCTTCGCTTGAGACACCTTCCATCAAGTCACCATCTCCACAGATAACGTAAGTGTAGTGGTCAAAGATGTTATAACCTTCACGGTTGTACTTAGCTGCAAGGAAACGTTCTGCTTGTGCAAAACCTGTCGCAGTCGCAATCCCTTGTCCTAGAGGACCTGTTGTTGCATCAACCCCTACAGTATGCCCAAATTCTGGGTGACCTGGAGTTTTAGAGCCCCACTGACGGAAGTTCTTTACTTCATCCATGCTCACATCTTCAAAACCAGAAAGGTGGAGAAGGGCATAAAGAAGCATTGATCCGTGACCAGCTGAAAGAATGAAACGGTCGCGGTTAATCCAGTTTGGTTGAGCTGGATTGATACGAAGTTCTTTAGTGAATAGGCTGTAGGCCATCGGTGCAGCTCCCATAACCACCCCTGGGTGACCTGAGTTCGCTTTATTGATAGCGTCAATACCTAGAAAACGAATCGCATTAACAGATAGATTTGACATAGAATTTCCTTTCTCTTTGAGGTGATAGGTCTATCACGCATCTTATTTTACTATTATATGAAAAAATATCTAGAATAGCAATAAAACAATTTACTATAAAATGAATCAATGGATTATACTAATTTCTAGTTGCTTGATAGTAAGGTAATAGTTTTTCAAAAGCTTTATCTAATTCATCTAAAAACTTGTCTAGAATTTGTCCGTCTGCCACTGAAACATCTACCTTAACTAAAACTTTTCGGACTTCCTGATAGGATAGTTTTTCTCTTAAAATTTGACGATTTTCCTCAGTAGCCTCCATCTTGTGACTTTCTCCATTTGAGTAGACTAGATAGTAAATTCCGTCTACTACTGGAACTTCTAGGACCTTGGCCTGTTTGTCTAAAGTTTTATCATCCTTCTTACGTTCTATAAAACTCACTTCTAGTGAAACTCCAAAATCAGAAGGGCTTCCATATAAACGAAGAGCCAACATAGGCTCTGTCACTTCTCCCTCACGCTGTAGATAGGCCCAGAAATGCGGTCGCAAACGTTGGGCTTGATTCATCCACTGACTCGTCCCTTGGAGGTCCCATTCTGGATGTCTTTCTTGGAAAGCCTTGGCTAAGTGTGTAAAGACCTTTCTAGCCTCCTGCCCCTTGTTCCTCAAATAAAGCATTTTTTCAGCTTCTTGACCTGCCCTCTCGGGTTTTTGATACTGTAAACCAGAGTAAGCTAGATATTCTCTCATTGTATTCAACATAAGATCAACCTCCCTTGGCTAGCAAAAAATCAGGATGCCCCTGATTTTTCTTTGATTATTCTGTGTCAACCACAACGTAACGATTTGGTTCATCACCTTCTGAATAACTAGTGACACCCTCCATACGTGAAATAATACGATGGATGATTTTACGTTCGCTACTAGACATTGGATCAGTCACCTGACTACGCCCCTCTTCTAGGACACGTGTAGCTAACTTCTGTGCATAGCTCTGCAAGACTTCTGCACGGTGCTCTACATAATCATTAACATTGATGGTAATATAGAAGGTTCTTGAATAGCGGTTATAAAGATAATTTTGTGCTAAGAGCTGAAGAGATTTCAAAACCTTACCATGGTAACCGATAATACGACCCGGTTCATTGGTATCAATTTGCATATTGATAGAACGGCGATTTGAGGTACTTGAAATTGCTCCCTCAACATCCATATCATCAATAATACCTTGAACATAGTTGGTCACTTCTTCAACCACCTGGTCAATATCGTAGGTTGGTTCAATCTTCAAGCCTAGGTTTTCTAAATCATCATTCTGTTCTTTTTCTGCTAGTTCCTGTTCAACTGCTACCTGCTCTTTAGGTTCTTCTGGTAGTAGATCTTTTAGAATGGCAATATGACCAGTCTCCTCTAAAATTGTACTAGCTTCTTTTTCATTTTTTAGAATTTCAGCCTTAACCTCATCAGAGATGCCTTGTCCTTCTTCCTCGATTTTCTTAATTGCCTCTACAACGTGGCCTAAGTCTACTGTTGCCTCACTAACAGTCTTAACGGGTTCGTTCTTGGCATTAACCTCCTTTGGAACTCCCTTCACTGCTTGCTGGTTTGCCTTAACGACAATTGTCTCACTAATAGCATCGATATCCACTTGTGCTGGTTTCTTCCCAAAAAGGCCAAAGAATCCTTTTTTCTCCCTTGCTACGACCTTAATGTGCGCCTTCATTCTAGGAATTCCCATTTCCTTCAATCCCGTCTGGATCGCTTCTTCAACCGTTGAACCTGTAAATAATACCATTACAAGATTCCTCCTTATTTTTACTTTTTCTTTTTCTGTGCTTTCTTGAGAGCTTTTCTCTTCTTGATTTCTAGATCTTTCTTAGCCTGTACTCCCGCCTCACGCTCTGCAATAATCTTGAATGGATTGTTGAGCAGATAGGTTTGGAGCACCTGATAAGCATTGGATACCGCCCAATATAAGGCAACCCCACTTGGTGAATACATGGCAAAGAAGAAAATCATGACTGGCATTGCATACATCATTCCTGTCATGGCGCCATTTTTCTCAACCATGGCCTTATTGGATAACCAGGTGCTAAGGAAAGTAAAGATAGCCGCCAAAATAGGCAAAACGAAAGTCGTATCAACACCACCAAGGTTAATCCATAAGAAATGACCCGTTTTTAGAAATTCTACCCTACTCAAAGCTTGGAACAAGGCCAACAAGACTGGCATTTGGATTAAGATTGGCCAGAGAGAAGCTGACTGTTTGACACCATGTTGCTTGAACAACTGACGCATTTCTTGGTCCAACTTGGTACGGCTCTCCATATCCCGTCCCGGATAACGTTCTCGCAACTCCTTAACCAGTGGTTGTACTTCTTGCATCTTTCTAGATGCCACCATTTGTATCTGAAAGACTGGTAAAAGAACGGTTCTGATTAGAAGGGTAAATAAAATAATCCCCAGACCAATACTTGTATCAAATGATAAAAAGCGAATGGTTTCAGCAAAAAAATAAACAAATTTACTCCAAAAACCTGTTGATTCAGCTGTAATCTCACTCGTCGTACCACTAGCCGTGCAGGCGCTCATCACAAATAAAGCAAGCACCATTAAGCTAGTCAACTGTAATTTCTTTTTCACTCCCATTTCCTTCCTGGTAAATCTTTGATAACTTTAATACGTGAAGTAGATTTTTTTCCATTTCCGCGTAGTCCAAGATCTCAACACCTTTTCGAGCAATCACAACAAAATCTACATTTTCAACCAGCTGATTTTTATGTTCAATCAGAATATGTCGAATTCTTCTTTTGATATGATTCCTCGTGACAGCGTTTCCTAATTTTTTACTGACAGATAGGCCAACTCGAAAATGCTGTTCAGTATTTTCTAATCGATAAATAACAAATTTACGATTAGCAAAACTCTCCCCTTTTTTAAATATTGCACTAAAATCTTTCTCTTTTTTTACACGAAAGCGTTTTTTCAAAATTCAACTCCATCTATTAAAACTACTACTATTATACCATAATTTTTCAAAAAGCCAATCATAGCAAGGTTTTAGCCCATTTTACAGAATGAAAAAACTGGTTTTATCCTTTAAATCATCTTATTTTTGAACAAATTTACAAATTTGAACATGCTACTTTCTTTATTTTCTCTTGAGATAAAACAAAAGTCACCCTTTGGAGTGACTTTTGTAGGAGATTATTATGAAAAAGTTAGGATTTTAATTAAATAAAGTTAGGAGGTCTTTATTTAATGGTTATAGTATACCTGTCTTTCCTTAAACCCAACTTAAAAAGATTCCACTTCTTTTTAATTTTTAAAACTATGAATTGGAGCCGGGATTTGCCCTCCACGTGCAATGAAGTCGACAGACGAGGCACCGTTAACTTTCATGACTGGAGCCGTTCCTAGAAGGCCACCAAATTCAATCATGTCGCCTTCTTTTCCTTTTGGAATAATACGTACAGCAGTTGTTTTCATATTGATGACTCCGATAGCAGCTTCATCCGCAATCATTGCTGCAATTGTTTCTGCAGGTGTATCTTCAGGAATGGCAATCATATCCAAACCAACTGAACAGATAGCTGTCATAGCTTCTAGTTTTTCCAAATTAAGGGAGCCATTTTGCACAGCAGCAATCATCCCCTCGTCCTCAGAAACTGGGATAAAGGCACCAGACAAACCACCAACTTGGTTGCAAGCCATAACTCCACCTTTTTTAACTTGGTCGTTCAAGAGAGCCAAGGCAGCAGTGGTTCCATGAGTCCCAACTGTCTCTAACCCCATTTCCTCAAGGACACGGGCTACAGAATCACCCACTGCTGGAGTTGGAGCCAAACTCAGATCAACAATTCCAAAATCAACTCCAAGTCGCTCACTAGCCATTTGACCGACTAATTGACCAATGCGGGTAATCTTGAAGGCTGTCTTTTTAACAGTTTCAGCAACAACATCAAAGCTCTGACCACGAACCTTTTCTAAGGCACGTTTAACAACACCTGGACCAGAAACACCGACATTGATAATGACATCTGCTTCACCAACCCCATGAAAAGCGCCTGCCATAAAAGGATTGTCCTCTACCGCGTTGGCAAATACAACCAATTTAGCCGCCCCCATATCAGATAAAGAAGCTGTTTCCTTGATAATGCGTCCCATATCCGCTACTGCGGTCATATTGATACCCGATTTAGTCGAACCAATATTTACTGAAGAACACACCTTATCCGTTTCTGCCAAAGCACGAGGAATGGAGTTAATGAGGATTTCATCACCTTTTTGATAACCCTTTTGTACCAAGGCTGAAAAACCACCAATGAAGTCAACACCAATTTTTTTCGCAGCTTTATCCAGTGCTTTAGCTAAGACTACATAATCCGTCGCATCGGTAGTAGCACCAATCAAGGAAATTGGAGTTACTGACACACGTTTATTCACAATAGGAATTCCTAACTCAGCCGCAATTTCATCTCCAACAGCCACTAAATTAGCTGCTTTTGTAGTAATCTTTTCATATATTTTGTCTGCAGCACGATTGATATCTGGATCGATACAGTCCAAAAGGGAAATCCCCATGGTAATGGTTCTAATGTCAAAGTTTTGCTCCTCAATCATTGCGATTGTTTCGGTAACTTGTCTAATATCCATAAATACCTCCTAGATATTGTACATAGCATCAAAAATAGCCGCACTTTGAATATTGATTTTGACATTCAAAGTCTGACCAAAAACCTCAAATTCGTTTCTAAGATGTGTAAAATCTTGTTTTTCATCACTAGATACCACAGCCATCATAGTAAAGAATTCGTCTAAGACTGTTTGTGAGATATCATCAATATTTAAGCCTAATTCAGCAATTTTTGTCGCAACACCTGCAACAATTCCAGATTTATCTTTACCAACAACAGTAATAATAGCTTTCATGATTAAACTCCATTTCTAACACAGAACGATATCCATTTTGGACAAAAATAAAATGAAAAAGGAGGATAGAGTAACTAAATCACTTAATAGTGAATAATTATCCAAGTTGAAACCCTAAAAAAAATCTCTTAGTTGATCTTGTACCAGGCTAATATTTTTTACCAAGTCGCTAGTTTAGAACTTAAAACTGATAATTTATTGGCACATAACCTCTTTATAGAATATTTTTGAGAAAATGAACATTGTTGATTTTCTTTTTCAATAGTATAGCATATTTCTTACTAAAATACTCAAAAACGCCTGCTTACGAAATTGTTCTTAAGTAAAAAACAATTTCGTAAACAAGCGTCTACCTTATCATCTTATGATGAGTGTTCCCGCTAGGACATAAGTCCTAGCGGTAGACCAGAGCTAGACTAAGAGCACAAGACTCCATCATCATAACACTCAACAAAATTGATGATTTTATACTAATTCGATGATCGCCATTGGCGCTGCATCGCCACGACGTGGTTCAGTTTTAAGGATACGAGTGTATCCACCGTTACGCTCAGCATAACGAGGTGCGATTTCTGAGAACAATTTTTGAAGTGCTGTAGTAGAAGTGTACTTATCAGTTGCTTCATCATAGTTTTCAGATGCGATTTCATTACGTACGAAAGCAGCTGCTTGACGACGTGCATGCAAATCACCACGTTTACCTAGAGTAATCATTTTTTCAACAGTTTTACGGATTTCTTTAGCACGAGCTTCAGTTGTCACGATTGATTCGTTGATCAAAAGGTCAGTTGTCAAATCGCGAAGCATTGCTTTACGTTGTGAGCTAGTGCGTCCTAGTTTACGGTAAGCCATTTATTCCTCCTTTATTTATCTTTTAATCCAAGACCCAAATCAATGAGTTTGACTTTCACTTCTTCCAAACTCTTGCGTCCAAGATTTCTTACTTTCATCATCTCTGCTTCAGATTTTTCTGTCAAATCATGCACAGTGTTGATACCGGCACGTTTCAAACAGTTGTATGAACGCACAGACAAGTCAAGTTCCTCAATCGTACGTTCCAAGATACGGTCGTCCGATTCAGTATCAGCTTCTTTCATCACTTCTGCTGACTTAGCAATCTCTGTAAGATTTGTAAACAAATCAAGGTGCTCTGTCAAGATACGTGCTGAAAGCCCTAAAGCATCTTCTGGAATAATTGTTCCATTAGTCAAGATTTCAAGGGTTAATTTGTCGAAACCATCATTGCTACCTACACGAGCAGGTTCAACTTGATAGTTGACTTTTGTAACTGGTGTATAAATAGAATCTACAGCAAGTGTTCCAACTGGTGCATTATCTTTTTTATTTTCATCCGCAGGTACATATCCACGACCACTGTTAACAGTCATTGTCGCTTTTAGAGAAGAACCTTCACCGATTGTAAAGAGATAATGATCTGGATTTACAATTTCAATGTCGCTATCTGTCAAGATATCTCCAGCTGTAATTTCAGCAGGACCTTGCACATCTAGTTCAATGATCTTTTCGTCTTTAACGTAAGATTTTACTGCAATACCTTTGATGTTCAGAATGATTTGCATCACGTCTTCGCGAACACCCGGAACTGTATCAAATTCATGCAATACACCTTCGATATTGATAGATGTTACAGCAGCCCCTGGAAGAGAAGCTAGAAGTACACGACGAAGAGAGTTACCAAGTGTTGTACCGTAACCACGTTCAAGCGGTTCGATTACAAACTTGCCATAATCTTTATTTTCATCAATTTTTGTTATATTTGGTTTTTCAAACTCGATCATTTAGTTACTCCCTCTTAAACGAAAAGCAGTGTAAGGTTATGATTATACACGGCGACGTTTTGGAGGACGAGCACCATTGTGTGGCACTGGAGTCACATCACGAATTGCTGTTACTTCAAGACCAGCGGCAGCAAGAGCACGAATAGCTGACTCACGACCAGAACCTGGACCTTTAACAGTAACTTCAACTGACTTAAGACCGTGTTCTTGTGCAGATTTAGCAGCAGCTTCAGAAGCCATTTGAGCAGCAAATGGTGTAGATTTACGAGAACCTTTGAAACCAAGAGCACCAGCTGATGACCAAGCAATTGCATTACCATGCACATCAGTAATCATAACAATAGTGTTATTAAATGTAGCGTGAATATGAGCAATACCAGATTCGATATTCTTTTTCACACGACGTTTACGTGTTGGTTTAGCCAAGACTTTTACCTCCTATATTATTTTTTCTTACCAGCAATCGCAACAGCTTTACCTTTACGAGTGCGAGCGTTGTTTTTAGTGTTTTGTCCACGGACAGGAAGTCCACGACGGTGACGGATACCACGGTATGAACCGATTTCCATCAAACGTTTGATGTTCAAGTTAACTTCACGACGAAGGTCACCTTCAACTTTAATTGCATCCACTTCACGACGGATAGCATCTTCTTGATCTGGTGTAAGATCGCGAACACGTACATCTTCTGAAATTCCAGCAGCTGCCAAGATTTTCTTAGATGTTGGAAGTCCGATACCGTACACATAAGTCAATGAAATTACTACGCGTTTGTCATTTGGAATGTCAACTCCAGCAATACGAGCCATGTTTTCTCCTTTCTATCTTATCCTTGACGTTGTTTGTGTTTTGGATTTGCTGGGCAAATTACCATAACACGACCATTACGACGAATTACTTTACAGTATTCGCAAATTGGTTTGACCGATGGTCTTACTTTCATTTCTTATCCCTCCAAGTTTTTCGATTATTTAAAGCGGTAAGTGATACGTCCACGTGTCAAGTCATATGGACTCATTTCGACAGTAACACGATCTCCCGCTAAAATACGAATATAGTTTTTACGAATTTTACCAGAAACTGTTGCTAAAATCTGATGTCCATTTTCAAGTTCAACCGTAAACATTGCATTCGGCATAGTATCAACTACTTTACCTTCAACTTCAATCACATCGTCTTTTGCCACGCAAAAGTACCTCCATAAATTTCGATTTGATGCCTCTAGACACAGAGACAACAATTATAAGTCAGACTAACTCAGTATAACATTTGTAGAGACATTTTGCAAGCATGAAAAACGCTTTTATTTCAATTTTGTCAATACTTTTTCGATATCTGCAAAGACATCATTGATATCTTGGTTACCTTCGATATCATGTACCAAACCTTTTGCACGATAGTGGGCAATAATTGGTTCACCTTGGGCAATATTAACATCCAAACGACGTTTTACTGTTTCAGGTTTGTCATCTTCACGTTGGTAATAATCTTCTTCTTTGTAGTCAACTGGTGGATTGAAAACTTTGTGGAAAGTTTCGCCAGTTTCACGGTGAATGATACGACCACTCAAACGCTCCAAAAGACAATCTGGATTTACTTCGATGTTAATAACACCTTCAAGCTCAATCCCTAATTCAGCTAAAGTTTTATCCAAGGCATGAGCTTGTTCAATTGTACGTGGGTACCCGTCCAACAAGAAACCAGTTTCTTTAATGTCATCTTGTGAGAGACGCTCTTTCACGATACCATTTGTAACTTCATCTGGAACCAACTCGCCTTTGTCGATATAAGACTTAGCTAAGACACCCATTTCAGTTTGGTTAGCCATTGCCGCGCGGAACATATCACCTGTTGAGATATGAGCAACATGAAATTGTTCAACAATTTTTGCTGCCTGTGTACCCTTACCTGCACCAGGTAAGCCCATAATCAAAAGATTCATGATTCAAACTCCTTTTTTGTTTTTAAATAGAAGCAAAAATTCATTTCAACTCCTATTTAAAAACAAAATAGAAGAGAGGAGATAAAAATCTGACAAGGTCTTTGATTTTTAAACTCCACTCTCTGAGCAATAGTGAATTTTCTTTTCTATTACAATTATTCTGTTGTATTCAGGAAACCAACATACTTGCGTTTCAATAAATAACCTTCCAATTGTTTAATTCCTTCAATACCTGTTGAGATAATGATCAAAAGACTTGTTCCCCCAAAAGCAACGACTTCTGAAAGACCGAATAAATCCTTAGCTACAATAGGTAAAATAGAAATGACACCTAGGAAGAGGGAACCGACTGTTGCGAGACGACGAAGAAGTTTTGACATATACTCTTCTGTCCCTTTACCAGGACGGACACCGTGGATATAAGCACCGCTCTTTTGCAAATTTTCTGCTGCCTTCTCTGGATTAATCTGTACAAATGTGTAGAAGAATGTAAAGAGGATAATCAACAGAGCGTACAGAGCGATACCTGTAGGGGCTGTTGTAGATAGCAACTCCTGAGCACTACGTACCCAGGCCCAATCAAGACCAGATGCACTTACAAATTGTAAAATTGCCGCTGGTGCTGCTGTAATTGAGCTAGCAAAGATAACTGGAATAACTCCTGCAGGGTTAATCTTCAATGGAAGATATGAACTAGATGGAGCACCTTGAGCTACTTTGGTATACTGAATTGGAATCTTATATTCTGCTTGTTGCACATATGTTGTGAAATAGATAATCAACAAGACAGCTACGATTAAAATTCCTACAAAAATGAGAGATGAGTTCAAGCGGTCGCTTGGTACGTTGACAAAATAGTCGACATAGATACCCTTGATCATATCAGGAATTGAAGCAACAATCCCTGCAAAGATAATCATGGAAACACCATTCCCATATCCCTTATCAGTAATCTGTTCACCCAACCAGGTAACAATCATACTACCTGCTGTTAGGATTGCTCCAATCACAAGGAAAACTTGTGGTGTTAGAGGAACAGTCAAGAGTTTAGCTCCAGATAAAGCATTAAAACCAGCTGTAATCCCGATAGATTGCACGAATGCAAGAACAAGGGCAATGTAACGAGTTGCTTGATTCAATTTTCTACGACCAACTTCCCCTTGTTTGCCCCACTCCACAAACTTCGGTAATAAATCCATTTGTAAGAGTTGGACAACGATAGAAGCAGTAATGTATGGACTAACACCAAGTGCAAAAACTGAAAAGTTTTTCATGGCATTACCAGACACCAAACTTAACATATTTAGAAAAGATAGACCACTCAAAGCATTCAAGCTATTGGCATTCACCCATGGAACCGTAATGCTAGTCCCGATACGGAAGACAAAGACGATAAAAATTGTAAAAAGAATTTTTGATCGAACTTGCTTGACTTTGAAGGCTTCTCTCAATAATTTAAAAAACATAGGTCACCTCTCTTAGATGACTTCTACTGAACCACCTTTAGCAGTGATAGCTTCTTCAGCTGATTTAGAGAATTTAGCTGCTTTTACAGACAATTTCTTAGTCAACTCACCGTTACCTAGAATTTTGATACCTGATTTTTCAGCTTTAATAATTCCTGATTCGATAAGAACAACTGGAGTTACTTCTGCACCATCTTCAAAGACGTTCAATTGGTCAAGGTTAACAATTGCGTATTCTTTAGCGTTGATGTTAGTGAATCCACGTTTTGGAAGACGACGGAACAATGGAGTTTGTCCACCTTCAAAACCAAGACGTACTCCGCCACCGCTACGAGCTTTTTGACCTTTTTGACCACGACCAGATGTTTTACCGTTACCTGATGAAGTACCACGACCAACACGGTTACGAGTTTTACGAGAACCTTCTGCAGGTTTCAATTCATGAAGTTTCATTATATATTTTCTCCTCTTTTGTAAAATGCTAGCGCCGATAAGAGAGAAAAGGTTGTCTCTCCTATCAACTCGCCTATACGTTTGTCATCAAAGATGACTATATCTAGTTTTAGGGGATGGTATACTGCACATCCCCTAAAATTTAATTAGTTTACTTCTTCAACTGTTACCAAGTGAGATACTGCAGTGATCATACCACGTACTGCTGGGTTATCTTCTTTAATAACAGAGCTGTTCAATTTGCCAAGTCCAAGTGCTACAACAGTTTTACGTTGTGATGGAATGCGTCCGATTGGAGACTTAGTCAAAGTAATTTTAATTTGAGCCATTTTATCCCCTTTCTTATGCCAAATCAGAAACTGAAATACCACGAAGGGCAGCAACTTCTTCAGCGCGTTTCAATTGTTTCAAACCTTCAACAGTTGCGCGAACAATGTTGATTGGAGTATTTGAGCCAAGAGATTTAGATGTAACATCAGCTACACCTGCCAACTCGATAACGGCACGAACAGCACCACCAGCGGCAACCCCAGAACCTTCTACAGCAGGTTTCAACAATACTTTAGCTCCACCGAATTCTGAAATAACTTCGTGTGGGATTGTTGTTCCAACCATAGGAACTTCGATTAAGTTTTTCTTAGCATCTTCTACTGCTTTGCGGATTGCTTCTGGAACTTCTTGAGCTTTACCAGTACCAAATCCTACGCGACCGTTGTGATCACCAACGACTACAAGAGCTGCAAAACGAAGACGACGTCCACCTTTAACAACTTTAGTAACACGGTTAACAGCAACTACGCGTTCTTCTAATTCAACTGCATTGTCTTTAAATGCCATTTTCTAGTGTCCTCCTATTAGAATTTCAATCCGTTTTCACGAGCTGCATCAGCCAAAGCTTTCACACGTCCGTGATATAGATATCCACCGCGGTCGAACACCACTTCTGAAATACCTTTAGCGTTTGCACGTTCTGCAACGAGTTTACCGACAGCAACGGCTTGTTCAGTTTTTGTTCCTTTTGAAACTTCTTTGTCAAGAGTTGAAGCACTTGCGAGCGTTACACCCGCTACGTCATCAATAACTTGAGCGTAGATGCCTGTATTAGAACGGAATACGTTCAAACGTGGGCGATCAGCAGTTCCAGAGAGTTTTCCGCGAACGCGACGGTGGCGTTTTTGGCGGAGTTTGTTTTTATCTGGTTTAGAAATCACAGTTTTCACCTCTTTAGTTTTAAATCGTGTGCTATGCACAAAGTTGGAAATGATATTGGTGGTTGAAAATCAACCACTCAATATTATTTACCTGTTTTACCTTCTTTAAGACGAACATATTCGCCAACGTAACGGATACCTTTACCTTTGTATGGTTCTGGTGAACGAAGGCTACGTACGTAAGCAGCTGTTTGACCAACTACTTCTTTTGAAATTCCGCTAACAACGATTGTTGTTGGGTTTGGAAGTTCAAAAGTAATTCCTTCTGGAGCTTCAACTTCGTCTGGATGTGATTTACCAACAGCCAAAACAAGTTTTGATCCTTGAAGTTGTGCACGGTAACCAACCCCACGCATTTCAAGTTGTTTCTTGAATCCTTCTGATACACCAATAACCATGTTGTTCAAAAGAGCACGAGTAGTTCCGTGGATAGTTTTCATTTCTTTTGAATCGTTTGGACGGTGAAGAGTTACTTCAGTACCTTCCACACGAATTTCAATATCTTTTGAGAACTCACGAGTAAGTTCTCCTTTAGGTCCTTTTACAGTTACAACGTTGTCATTGTTAGTGATTTCAACACCAGCAGGCAACACGATAACTTTATTACCAATACGTGACATGTTTTTATTCTCCTGTTAAATTGTCAGGCCATGTTGGCCAGTTTTCACGGGGTTAAATCGATTTCTCGATTTAAAGAAATATTTAGGTTTCAATTTCAAAGTGAATCTAGGCATCGTCTCGCAGACATAACTTTGGGTTAGGCAAGAGACGATAACGACGAGTCACAAAGAAATTGGGAGCTAAATATTACCAAACGTAAGCGATAACTTCTCCACCAACGTTCTTTTGGCGTGCTTCTTTATCAGTAAGCAAACCTTCAGAAGTTGAAAGGATAGCAATTCCAAGACCGTTAAGTACTTTTGGAAGGTCTTCACGTTTTTTGTAGACACGAAGTCCTGGTTTAGAAACACGTTTCAAGTTTGTGATAACTTTTTCACCGTTTGGTCCGTATTTAAGGAATACACGGATGATGCCTTGTTTGTCATCTTCGATGATTTCTACGTTCTTAACAAAACCTTCGCGTTTAAGGATTTCTGCAATCCCTTTTTTGATGTTTGATGCAGGTACTTCAAGTACTTCGTGTTTTGCTTGGTTAGCGTTACGAATACGAGTTAGGAAGTCTGCGATTGGGTCAGTCATAACCATTTTATTTTTCTCCTCTTACTAGTAGTTTGCAAGTTGCACTTGCTAGTTAATGATTGAGCTAAGCTCAGATAGTATTGACACATTCAAATAAGATAACTCTCATTTGAACACGAGCTACAACCTGGGCAAAAAAGATAGATTTGTCTTGGAGCATCGCTCCTGCACCAAATCTCCTATTTTTGCTATGGTTGTTACGCTCTTTGTATCATGATATTACCAAGATGCTTTTGTTACACCAGGGATTTGACCTTTATATGCCAATTCACGGAAGCAAACACGGCAAAGTTTAAACTTGCGGTAAACTGAGTGTGGACGTCCACAACGTTCACAGCGAGTGTATGCTTGAGTAGAGAACTTCGCTGGGCGTTTGTTCTTAGCAATCATAGATTTTTTAGCCATTAGTTATACCTCCTATATTATTTTGCAAAAGGCATTCCAAGGCCTGTAAGCAATGCACGTGACTCTTCGTCAGTGTTAGCAGTAGTTACGATAACGATGTCAAGACCACGAGTTTTGTCAACGTCATCAAAGTTGATTTCTGGGAAGATCAATTGTTCTTTCACACCAAGTGTGTAGTTCCCGCGTCCATCAAATGATTTTGTTGGGACACCATGGAAGTCACGCACACGTGGAAGTGAAACTGAAACCAATTTATCCAAGAATTCGTACATACGTTCACCACGAAGGGTAACTTTTGCACCGATCGCAACACCTTCACGAAGACGGAAGCCGGCGATTGATTTTTTAGCTTTAGTGATAAGTGGTTTTTGACCTGAGATAAGCGCCAATTCTTCAGCAGCTTTTTCAAGGCTTTTAGCGTTTGATACAGCTTCACCAACACCCATGTTCAAAACGATCTTATCTACTTTAGGCACAGCCATCACTGATGAGTAGTTGAATTGTTCTGTCAAAGCAGGAACTACTTCATTAAGATATTTTTCTTTTAAACGATTTGCCATTATACTTCTCCTTTCCTTCGTGATTAATCAAGCACTTCGCCTGATTTTTTGTTGTAGCGAACTTTTTTACCGTCTACAAATTTGTAACCAACACGACCAGCTACACCGTTTTTGTCCAAAACTTGAACGTTTGATACGTGGATAGCTGCTTCCTTCTCGATGATACCACCTTGAGGAAGTTCGTTAGTTGGACGTTGGTGTTTCTTAACGATGTTAACACCTTCAACGATAACTTTGTTTACTTTTGGAAGGGCAGTAAGGACAACAGCTTCTGTTCCCTTATCTTTACCAGCGATTACGCGAACTTTGTCGCCTTTTTTTACAAACATTTTTTTCTCCTTTTATTCTTACGCCCAATGGGCACCCTGGCTAAGCCAGGGGACTGTGTTTGTTTGTTTTTGCTCTGTGAAAATTAAAGCAATCCTTCGTCAGTTTCAACTCACCTAACTTAAGTTATGCTTTCGTCTTACTTCCTAGACTTGTTTTAATTTTCTTTGAGCAATCAATTAAAGTACTTCTGGAGCAAGTGACACGATCTTCATGAAGCCACCTTCACGCAATTCACGTGCAACTGGGCCAAAGATACGTGTTCCGCGAGGAGTTTTATCTTCACGGATGATAACTGCTGCGTTTTCGTCAAATTTGATGTATGAACCATCAGCACGACGAGCACCTGATTTAGTACGAACGATAACTGCTTTAACAACGTCACCTTTTTTAACCGCACCACCAGGAGTAGCTTGTTTTACAGATGCCACAATAACATCACCGATGTTCGCAAATTTACGTTTAGAACCACCAAGAACTTTGATAGTCAAGATTTCGCGTGCACCGCTGTTGTCTGCGACTTTCAAACGAGTTTCTGTTTGAATCATTTCAGTTTTCTCCTTTCAGGTTTGATTAGATGATAACCGCTTCTTCAACGACTTCTACAAGACGGAAACGTTTTGTAGCTGAAAGCGGACGAGTTTCCATGATACGTACGATATCGCCTTCTTTGGCAACATTGTTTTCATCATGTGCTTTGTATTTTTTAGAGTAGTTAATACGTTTACCATAGACTGGGTGGTTACGTTTTGTTTCAACTACAACTGTGATTGTCTTGTCCATTTTGTCAGATACAACACGTCCAACAAGAACTTTACGATTATTGCGTTCCATTGAAATTTCTCCTTCCCTAGTCTATTATTTCGCTTCAGATTGAACTGTTTTGATACGAGCGATTTGTTTTTTAACTTCTTTCAAGCGAGCTGTTTGTTCTAATTGACCAGTAGCAGCTTGGAAACGAAGTTCAAACAATTCTTTTTTCAATTCGTTTTCGCGCTTCGCGAGTTCTTCTTGAGAAAGACCACGAAGTTCTTTAACAAATTCTTTTACTTCATTAAGTTTCATGCCTTCTCCTTATTCTGCTTCACGTTTTACGAATTTACATTTAACTGGCAATTTGTGGCTTGCAAGACGAAGCGCTTCGCGAGCGATCTCTTCAGATACACCAGCAACTTCAAACATTACTTTACCACGTTTAACTGGTGCTACCCAACCTTCAGGTGCCCCTTTACCAGATCCCATACGAACCCCGATAGCTTTAGCTGTGTATGATTTGTGTGGGAAGATTTTAATCCAAACTTTACCACCACGTTTCATGTAACGAGTCATGGCGATACGAGCAGCTTCGATTTGGCGGTTAGTGATCCAGTGGCTAGTTGTAGCTTGAAGACCGTATTCACCGAATGCTACTTCTTTTCCACCTTTAGCTTCACCGCGCATTTTACCACGGAATTCACGACGGTGTTTAACACGTTTAGGTACTAACATTGGTTATTTACCTCCTTTAGTGTTTTTACGAGCTGGAAGAACTTCACCACGGTAGATCCATACTTTAACACCAAGTTTACCGTATGTAGTGTCTGCTTCTTCCCAAGCGTAATCGATATCTGCACGAAGTGTGTGAAGTGGAACAGTTCCTTCAGAGTATCCTTCAGCACGGGCGATATCTGCACCGTTCAAACGACCTGATACTTGAGTTTTGATTCCTTTAGCTCCAGCACGCATAGCACGTTGGATTGCTTGTTTTTGTGCACGACGGAAAGCAACACGTTGCTCCAATTGACGAGCAATTCCTTCACCTACAAGGTGAGCATCCAAATCAGGTTGTTTGATTTCGATGATGTTGATGTGTACTTGTTTTCCAGTCAATTTGTTAAGTTTAGCACGAAGTGCATCAACGTTAGCACCACCTTTACCGATAACCATACCTGGTTTAGCAGTGTGAAGTGAAACGTTAACTTTGTTTACTGCGCGTTCAATTTCAATAGTTGAAACAGCTGCGTCAGCAAGTTCTTTTTGAACGAATTTACGGATTGCAAGATCTTCATGAAGGTAATCCGCGTATTCTTTTTCAGCATACCATTTGGCATCCCAATCACGGATGATGCCGACACGCATACCAATTGGATGTACTTTTTGACCCACGATTTTACCTCCTTATTTTTCTGCAACAGCTACAGTGATGTGAGCTGTACGTTTGTTGATTGGTGAAGCTGAACCTTTCGCACGTGGACGGAAACGTTTCATAGTTGGTCCTTCGTTTGCGAATGCTTCAGATACTACCAAGTTAGCTTTATCCAAACCAAAGTTGTTTTCAGCGTTAGCTACAGCTGAGTTCAAAACTTTCAAGATGATTTCAGCAGCTTTGTTTGGAGTGAATGTCAAAATTGCGATTGCATCGGCTACGCTTTTACCACGGATGTTGTCAAGAACAAGACGTGATTTACGAGGTGAAACACGTACTGTGCGAGCCATTGCTTTAGCTGAAGTAATTTCTGCCATTTATGTTCTCCTTATTTTCTACGTGTCTTCTTGTCGTCTGCGGCGTGACCTTTGTAAGTACGAGTTGGTGCGAATTCACCAAGTTTGTGACCTACCATGTCTTCTTGGATGTAAACAGGTACGTGTTTACGTCCATCATAAACTGCGATTGTGTAACCAATGAAACTTGGGAAAATCGTTGAACGACGTGACCAAGTTTTGATAACTTTTTTCTTTTCGTCGTTAGCTTGAGCTTCAACTTTTTTCATCAAATGCTCATCGACGAAAGGTCCTTTTTTAAGACTGCGTCCCATTTTTATATTTTCTCCTTTAAATGTTGTACCACAGCGGCTTGCGCTCACAAGGAGCGCTACCGAGCTGGCGGAATTTTCTAGTTGCTTAAGCGACTAGTTTTAAATTATTTCTCGTTGCGACGACGAACGATAAGTTTGTCAGATTTCGCTTTCTTGTTACGAGTTTTAAGACCAAGAGCAGGTTTGCCCCATGGAGTAGATGGTGCTTTACGACCAACTGGTGCTTTACCTTCACCACCACCGTGTGGGTGATCGTTAGGGTTCATTACAGAACCACGAACTGTTGGGCGGATACCTTTCCAACGGCTACGTCCTGCTTTACCAAGGTTTACAAGTCCATGTTGTTCGTTTCCGACAACACCAACTGTAGCACGACAAGTTCCAAGAATCATACGAACTTCGCCTGATTGAAGACGAACAAGAACGTATTTACCTTCTTGTCCCAATACTTGAGCAGAAGCTCCAGCAGCACGAACCAATTCACCACCACGACCTGGTTTCAACTCGATGTTGTGAACCAAAGTACCAACTGGGATGTTAGCAAGTGGAAGAGCGTTACCTACTTTGATATCTGCTTCAGGACCTGAAACGATACGTTGACCAACTTCAAGACCTTTTGGAGCGATGATGTATGCTTTCACACCGTCAGTGTAGTGTACAAGAGCGATGTTTGCAGAACGGTTTGGATCGTACTCGATAGTTTTAACAACTGCTTCAACGTTATCTTTGTTACGTTTAAAGTCAACCAAACGGTAGAAACGTTTGTGTCCACCACCTTGGTGACGAACTGTGATACGACCGTTGTTGTTACGACCAGCCTTGTTCTTCAAAGCAACAAGCAAAGTTTTTTCAGGTGTGCTTGTTGTGATTTCAGCGAAATCCAAAGAAGTCATATTACGGCGACCGTTTGTTGTTGGTTTATAAACACGAATTCCCACGATATTTCCTCCTTAGATTATTCAGCTTCAGCAGCAAACAACTCGATTGCTTTTGAATCAGCTGTAAGTGTGATGATAGCTTTTTTAGTTTTGTTAGTAAAACCAGTGTAACGTCCAACACGTTTAGCTTTAGGTTTTACGTTGATTGTGTTAACATTTGCAACTTTAACACCTTCGAAAGCAGCTTCAACAGCTTGCTTGATCAAAAGTTTGTGCGCACGAGTGTCAACTTCAAATACATATTTGCCTGCTTCAAGTTGAGCCATTGAGCTTTCAGTGATAACAGGTTTTTTGATAACATCATACAAATTCATTATGCAAGAACCTCCTCGATTTTAGAGATAGCTGCTTGAGTAACAAGAAGTTTGTCACTATTTGCGATGTCAAGAACACTTGCAGTTGTAGCAGTCGCAACTTTCACGTTTGGAAGGTTACGAGCTGAAAGAGCTGCGAATTCGTTTCCTTCTTCAAGAATAACAAGGACTTTAGAATCGATGCTCAAAGCTGCAAGAACTTTTGCAAATTCAGCAGTTTTTGGAGCTGTAAATTCAAGAGAATCAACGGCTACAAATTTGTTTTCAGCAACTTTTTCTGAGTAAACAGATTTAAGCGCAAGGCGACGAACTTTTTGAGGAAGTTTGTACGCATAGCTACGTGGAGTTGGTCCGAAGACGATTCCACCACCACGCCATTGTGGAGAGCGGATAGAACCTTGACGAGCACGTCCAGTTCCTTTTTGACGCCATGGTTTGCGTCCGCCACCTGAAACAGCTGAGCGGTTTTTAACTGCGTGAGTTCCTTGACGAAGGCTAGCACGTTGGCTGATGATCACATCAAACACAACAGATTGGTTTGGTTCGATACCAAAGATCGCATCGTTAAGAACAACTTCGCCCGCTTGTTTACCAGTTTGGTCGAATAATGTTACATTTGCCATTTTGACTGTATTCCCCTTTCCTTATTATTTACCAGCTTTAACTGCTGACTTGATAGTGATAAGAGATTTCTTAGCACCTGGTACGTTACCTTTGATAAGGATAACGTTCTTTTCTGGAACAACTTGTACAACTTCAAGGTTTTGAATTGTTACACGGTCGCCACCCATACGTCCTGCAAGGTTTTTACCTTTGAATACGCGGTTAGGTGCAACAGGTCCCATAGAACCTGGACGACGGTGGTAACGAGAGCCGTGAGCCATAGGTCCACGTGATTGTCCATGGCGTTTGATAACACCTTGGAAACCTTTACCTTTAGATGTACCAGTTACATCAACAATGTCTCCAGCTGCGAAAGTTTCAACTGTGATTTCAGCACCAACTTCCAAGCCTTCAACGTTTTTGAATTCACGAATGAAGCGCTTAGGAGCCGTGTTAGCTTTTGCTACATGTCCTTTAGCAGGTTTGTTGCTCAATACTTCGCGTTTGTCATCGAAACCAACTTGGATAGCGTTGTAACCATCTGTTTCAACAGTTTTAACTTGAAGAACAACGTTTGGAGTTGCTTCGATAACTGTTACAGGGATCAATTCGCCAGCTTCAGTGAAGATTTGAGTCATTCCCACTTTTTTCCCTAAGATTCCTTTTGTCATGAGAAAATAGTTCCTTTTCTATATTTTTTATTCAAAAAGTTTTTAACGAGCGTTTTTTATGCTCAAGGTTTCAAACTTTAGATTAAAGTTTGATTTCTACGTTTACACCACTTGGAAGATCCAATTTCATCAAAGCGTCAACTGTTTTTTGAGTTGGGTTGATGATATCGATCAAACGTTTGTGTGTACGCATTTCGAATTGTTCGCGAGAGTCTTTATATTTGTGAGTCGCACGAATAATTGTGTAGAGGCTACGTTCAGTTGGAAGTGGGATTGGACCTGCAACTTCTGCACCTGTACGAGTAGCTGATTCTACGATTTTAGCAGCCGCTGTGTCAAGCGTACGGTGTTCGTAAGCTTTCAAACGGATACGGATTTTTTTGTTTGCCATCTTTTTCTCCTTTTCGTCTATTTAAGATAATAGGCTAGCTCCACAAGAAAACCGACGCGCGTTGCGTGGCAATGCAACCGAGCGTGTCGCAACCTCTTGCATCAAAGCTAAGGCTGTAATTTACAGCACCATAATAGAATAACACAAAGCCCCTGCGATTGCAAGGGATTTGACAGGTTTTTTTAAATTTTTTAAATGAAACTGTTTTCTTATTCCATTTTAATGAATTTGCATATTTAAGTGCTGGATTTTCTGACTTTTCTTCTATATATTGTTAGTTTTAATTTGAAATTTATCATCTGATTGATCTACCAAGATATCAGCTCTTGACTCGGTTTCTTTATAGTATTGTAGATACTGTTCCCGTCTCATCTGCTGACTAGCCAATATAATGGATGCATCGCCATTTCTCACAGTCGTATCTCGAGCTAGACGTCTCTTTAATTCGGTCTCCTCATCTGTGTAAAAACAAACAGTTTTATCAAAGAGTTCCTTGGGTAGAAAACCCACAGACATCCCTTCGACTATCAGAATTGGTTTTGCTCCCGATAAGACCTCACTAGCCTTCCAGGGTTCCTCAATTGTTAAGATGTCCATACCCGCTTGCAGAGCAAGAATATCTCTTTGTAAACTTGCCAGCTCATGCGCTACCAGTAAACATGCTGTCACCTTTTGGTCTGGCGTCTCTTTAGGTACCACTAAATGTCGTCCCGAAGTAATATAGGGATCTGTCTCTAGTAAATTTACCTTTTGTGAATCAAGTTCTTGATACAATTCTTGAGCAAAAGTTGATTTTCCTGAGGCTCCATGACCGTAGATACCCAGTGTTTTTACTTTTCCCAACTCTATTTCTGATACTAGTCTTTCTATTAACTCTTTTTTCTTCATTCTCTCTTTACCTGTTCATAGCTTTCTTTTCCGTCATTTAGTTTGTTCCAAATCACTACCTGCCCACTTTTGAGAGATTTTTGAACATCGATAATCCGCTGGTTAGAAGAGCCTCGGAACTGAAGCATGAGATTCCGCTTGCTTTTATCATAGCGACCATCGACTAAGATATCAATCATAGATAAAAGTTCGAGTTTGTCAGGAGTTTCCAACATCATTTCTTCCCAAGTGTAGCCTGTCCAAGACCAGATGTCTTTTTCTGGCAATTCCTTTCGAATGCGTTTTACAAGGGGCAAAAGAATACCTGTATTGAGGAATGGCTCTCCTCCCAGCAAAGTCAATCCTTGAACATAGGGCTGGGCTAAGTCTGCCATGATTTGTTCTTCCAACTCTGGAGTATAAGGAATTCCTGCATTGAAAGACCAGGTAGCTACATTGTAGCAACCTTCACAGTGAAACATACAGCCTGCTACATAGAGAGAATTGCGCACCCCTTCTCCATCCACAAAGTTAAAAGCCTTATAGTCAATGATACGCCCTTGACTAAGCTTCTCACTCTTCCACTCGCCTGGTTTTGGTGTATTCCATGTCATACTTTCTACTCCAACTCTATCCAGTAGCGCTCCGTTCCATTTCGAACATCCTCCAACTCTCCACCATTAGCTAAGATAACAGCTCTGCTGGCAGAATTTTCCGTGCTACAAGTCACAAGCGCTCGTTTAATATTCTTTTCTTTAGCAATTTGTAAACCTTGGCGGAGAGACTCTTTGGCGTAGCCCTTGCCTCTTTCGGAAGGGCGAATAGAATATCCTATATTCCCTGCATAATTCAGCAATCCCTCATTCAGTCTCAATCGTAAATTTAAAAAACCTAAAGCACGGCCTGATTCATCAAACAAAACGAACTGAATTGATGGAACGCGATTTTCAGGTAGCCCTATTCCCATTTCTTTATTGCGGTTACTTTCCAGCCACTCTTCATAAACAAAATTCTCAGTATCCCAAAATCCACCATCGTGGGCTGATTGAGTCTGTTCAAACTCTGCCATCATCTCTAAAACAGCTTCTTTATCTGCCAATGTTGGTCTGCGTAGTATCATCTTTACCTCCAGCTAAGAGAAAAGCGAGAGCGGACTCTCACTTTTTCTTGTTCTTGTTTAAAAATTGTTCTCTAAGGCTAGCCACTCGATCTTTTTTATTGACTCCACCCTTTGAATGTTTCTCGTGGAACCGTTGGACCAAGGCCTTGCCCTTATCGTCTAATTGATATTTTCCCATTCTATTTCTTTCTAATTTCTTACTTCATGTCCTGCTGTTTTGATAGTAGAACCGTTCATGTGTTTGACACGCGCAGCAATTTCCTTATGACGTCCGTTGACCATTGGACGTGCTTGAGGGTTCCCAAGATAGCCACAAGTTCGTTTAACAACGTCTACTGTTTTAGGATCATTATTCCCACAGTTAGGACAAGCAAAGCCTCTCTCAGTTGGCTCAAAATCTCCTTCAAAATCACACTTGTAGCAACGGTCAATCGGAGTATTAGTTCCTAGATAACCGACACGGTCATATGCATAATCCCAAACAGCTTCCAAGGCCTTTGGATTTTGTTGGAGAACTGGGTACTCACAGTAGTGGATGAAGCCACCTGAAGCACCCGCTTCTGGGTAGACTTTCTCAAAGTCCAATTTTTCAAAAGGTGTTGGATTTTTGCGGACATCATAATGGAAGGAATTTGTATAGTATTCTTTATCTGTAATATCTGGAATAGAGCCAAATTTCTCTGTATCTAAACGACAAAAACGGTCCGTCAAACTTTCAGATGGTGTTGAATAGATAGAGAAGTGATAACCATATTGGTCAGACCACTCTTCTACACGGCGCTTCATATCACGAATAATATCCAGTGTAAATTCCTTAGCTTCAGGGTTATTTTCCCAATGATTTCCAAAGAAGATGGTTGCTACTTCGTAAAGGCCGATATAGCCAAGCGATACTGTAGCACGTCTATTCTTAAAGAGTTGATCAACACTTTCTTCTTTCCCGAGGCGACGTCCGAAGGCTCCGTATTGGTAGAGGATTGGTGCATTAGCTGGAGTTGCTTCCTTAGTCCGCTCCACACGATAAACCAGTGCATCTTCTGCGATATTCATACGCTCGTTAAAGATTTCCCAGAACTTGTTCAAGTCGCCTTCAGATTCGAGGGCAATACGGGGAAGATTGACCGTTACCACCCCTAGGTTCATACGGCCAGAGTTAACTTCAACTCCATTTTCATCCTTCCAACCTTGAAGGAATGAACGACATCCCATAGGAACCTTGAAAGAACCTGTCAACTCAACAATTTTATCGTAAGACAAGACATCCGGATACATGCGCTTAGTTGCGCACTCAAGAGCCAACTGCTTGATATCGTAGTTAGGCGAACCTTCTTCCAAGTTAAGTCCTCTTTTTAGGGTGAAGATGAGTTTAGGGAAGATGGCTGTACGGTGTTCTGAACCAAGACCTTTTATCCGAATGTTTAAAATTGCCTTTTGAATTTCACGTTCAAAACGATTGGTTCCTAGACCAAAACCAAGAGAGGTAAAAGGTGTTTGACCATTTGAAGTGAAGAGGGTATTGATTTCATACTCTAAAGATTGCATGGCATCATAGATGTCTTTTTTTGTTTTTTTCCAGGCGTACTCCTCACGCTTGTCAGTCAGAACCCACTCCTCTGCATCTTTGAGATGCTTTTGGTAATTTTTCTCTGCATAAGGAGCCAAAACTTCATCAATACGGTCTGCTGAACAGCCTCCATACTGGCTTGATGCAACGTTGGCGATGATTTGCGATATCTGAGCAGTCGCAGTCTGAATAGACTTAGGACTCTCTACCTCAGCATTCCCAATCTTAAAACCATTTTCCAACATGCCCTTGAAATCAATCAAACAGCAGTTGGTCATCGGAGTGTAAGGGCTATAGTCCAAATCGTGATAGTGGATATCCCCTTTTTGGTGGGCATTAGCCACATGCTTAGGAAGCATTTGAAGACCGATTGATTTTCCAACAATTCCTGCCGTCAAATCACGCTGGGTATTAAAAACATCACTATCTTTATTAGCATTCTCATTGACAACTGCCTGGTCTTTGTTGAGAAGTTTATGGATACTGAAGTTGATATCTGTTGCTTTTGAGCGCTCAAAATCCCTTTGAGTTCGGTAAGTGATATATTCCTCTGCCAAGGCATATTCTTTAGCTTCCAATAACTCATGTTCTACGATATTTTGGATTTCATAGATTTTTACACCTTGAGGAAAGCGACTATGAATCTCTTCTACAATACGTTCAACTAGAGTATTAAGACGCTTTTCTACCAAAGGGGTGACATCCATGACTTTTTCTGCAGCCTTGTGAAGCGCTTTATCAATCTTATCCACATCAAAAATGACGCGTCTACCGTCGCGTTTTTCAACGAATAAGGTTGGATCAGGGTTTGTTTTCTCTTCCAATACAATCATATCCAGGCTCTTTTCTTAACTATTCTTTCTTAAAGTATTATATCACTATAAAAATAAAAATCAATATCTAGTGTAAAAATTCATATTTTCATGAAATTTATACTAGATATTGATTATTTTATTTTAATTTGTAAAGTTTAAAGTCTTTGAATTCACTTTGAACTGGTTGATAACTTTCTGCTAGAAGCTGTTCTACTTCCGTCCAGAGAGCTGTTTTGGTATTGACCACAATCACTTTAGGCTGATTATACCGTAAATCATTGACAAGCTTGGTACGATTTTCAGATAGACCAGTATACAATTTCGGTGTTAGTAACGAACTAGCTGCTAAACGTTCGCTGGCCTGATATGCACTAGCCGAATCATCCCACACATAAATGCGGTCCGATGTTTGCGTTTGCCTCTTAACCGTACTTTCCATACGAGCACGTTCTTGATATTGTTCTGAGTGAAGGACATAGCGTGCTACCAGAGGGGCCAAGAATAGGTAAGCCAGGGCCAAGATAGACAGGTAAGCATTCCCTTTAAGGAAGATTGCCCATACTGAAGGTACTTCTTCATATCTTCTACGGCGATTGGCTCCTTCTAGTCTTCCAGTTCGAATATGGGTCAATAAAAGAATAGACAAGAAAGGAAGAAACTCAGCTAGACGACTACCGTGAATCGGTTCTGTAGAGAAAATTTCTAAACAAGCTAACAATAGGATTGCTACTGAAGCAAAAATGGATAAGACGTATTGCTTGCTTGGTTTAGATTGGAAAAGTCCTGTCAATACGAGCCTTAATCCTCCAAGACCAATTGTTAACAATCCATAAAAAAGGAGATTTTCTAGCAAGACTGGATTGGACATAAAATTCAAACTATCAATTGGATAGAGAATTTGGCTAATAGCACTTCCGAAGCTCCCTTTATACACCGTATAGTAACCAATTGGATAAAAGAAAAGTGAGAACCCAAGACCAGCTGCAAAGAATTGATAGAACCCATGAACCAAGCGACCACGCCCAATATTAAAGGCTAACAAAGCAAAGGATAAGATCAGAGCATATAAAGTTGTGACTAGCGGGGCAAAGAAAAACGCTAGAGCCAGGCTAATCCCAATACGCACGAAACCTTTGTCATGATTATACTCTACCAAATACCTTGTTACTAAACTAAGAGCGTAAAACAGGAATGGAAGGGCCAAAATGGTGGCATAACCACCGCCAAAGCTAAGTCCTCCAGCAAGAAGATAAAAGATGGTCAACACTTGTTGCGACTGCTTGTTCTCCTCCGTCAAGGTATAAGTTGAACGGAAAAGAAAAATTCCAGCACCCACTAGAGCAAGCCAAGAAAAGGCTGCAAACAAAATACTACCCTTGCTTAGATACTGTAAAAAATAATAGAGAAGACCACTCGTTCCAAAATAGTCTGTGTAGATATCTCCACCCTGGTGCATCGCCCATCCCATATAAAAATCTTGTGCCTGCTCTGGGCTAGTTAGTCCTAGCAAGAAAGGAAGAACTACAGATACAAGTACAACTAGAGTGCTCCAGATTAGGATCTTAAATAATGGTAAGGGAGCAAATGAACTTGGTTCATCCTCGAAGCGCTCCTCTCTCCCAACTAAATCATCCTGAATTCCCGTCCAAGATGGAGTTGGTTCCTCTTCTAATCTGCCATATACGTTCATTCATTCTCTCCTATATTTTAATTTGTTCTAGTATATCAAAAAGTCTAGAGCTTGTCAGCCTGTGGTGGCCATTTGTCTAACTTTTGACAGAGACTAGTGAAGCGCTCAATCTCATAAAAACGATGATAGGAAGCATTTTTATAGTGGTCTAAAAAATTTTTTTCTTCTACCGTCAGCATAATCATTCCTCCTTTTCTCTTTATTCGAAAAAAGAAGAAAAATCTAAAAAAGCTGAATTCCCTAAAAGAGAATTCAGCACTTTGTCTTTATACTCTTCGAAAATCAAATTCAAACCACGTCAGCGTCGCCTTACCGTACTCAAGTACAGCTTGCGGCTAGCTTCCTAGTTTGCTCTTTGATTTTCATTGAGTATTAGTCAGCCTTTTTTTCTAAGTTTTTTGAAATGCTTCGATTTTTACCTTCCAGATACACCATCAAAATAGAAATATCTGCTGGGTTTACTCCCGAAATACGGCTGGCTTGACCGATGGTTTCTGGATTAATGAGTTTGAACTTCTGGCGAGCCTCAGTCGCAATGGAGTCAATATCGTCCCAATCAATATTTGCTGGAATACGTTTTTCTTCCATGCGTTTCATCTTGGCAACCTGATCCATGGCTTTTGAGATGTAGCCTTCGTACTTGATTTCCGTTTCAATCAATTCGATAATCTTGTCATCCAATTCTTCAGCAGCAGGTCCGATGAAGGCAACCACATCTTGGTAAGAGACTTCTGGACGACGGAGGAACTCCTTGGCAGTGACTGCATCAGTCAATGGTTTGAATCCCATCGCTTCGACCTTGGCGTTAGTTTCCTTGACTGGCTTGAGTTTAATGCTGTCTAAACGCTTCATTTCATTTTCAAATTGATTTTTCTTGATTTCAAAACGTGCCCAACGTTCATCATCAACAAGCCCAATCTCGCGTCCCATCTCAGTCAAGCGCATATCGGCATTATCATGACGGAGAATGAGGCGGTATTCAGCACGACTGGTCAAGAGACGGTAGGGTTCAATGGTACCCTTTGTTACCAAGTCGTCAATCATCACTCCGATATAACCGTCGCTTCGTTTCAGAATCAACTCAGGCTTACCTTGGATTTTCAGAGCCGCATTGATACCCGCGATAATCCCTTGGCCAGCTGCTTCTTCGTAACCTGACGTTCCATTGGTCTGACCAGCAGTAAAGAGACCTGAAATTTTCTTGGTTTCAAGCGTTGCACGCAATTGATGAGGTAAGACCATATCATACTCGATAGCATAACCAGTTCGCATCATCTCTGCATTTTCCAACCCTTTGATGGAATGTACCAAGTCACGTTGCACATCCTCAGGAAGGCTGGTTGAGAGACCTTGGACATAAACTTCTTCTGTATTGCGCCCTTCTGGCTCAAGGAAGAGTTGGTGGCGTTCCTTGTCCGCAAAACGCACAATCTTGTCCTCAATCGACGGACAGTAACGAGGTCCCACTCCCTTGACCACACCTGTAAACATAGGCGCACGGTGGAGGTTGTTTTGGATAATCTCATGGCTGGTACCATTGGTGTAAGTCAACCAACATGGCACTTGGTCTTTGACATAATCTTCATCACGTGAAGTATATGAGAAGTGATTAGGCGCTTCGTCCCCTGGCTGAATCTCTGTCACGTCATAGTTGATAGAGGAAGCCTTGACACGTGGAGGGGTTCCTGTCTTGAAACGACCGATTTCGAGACCAAGTTCCTTGAGATTGTCAGCAAGGTTAATCGAAGCTAGGCTGTGGTTTGGACCTGATGAGTACTTGAGGTCTCCGATGATGATTTCCCCACGGAGGGCTGTCCCTGTAGTCACAATTACAGCCTTAGCAGCATACTCTTGATGAGTCGCCGTACGCACACCGACAACCTTGCCATCTTCCACCAAAATCTCATCAATCATAGTTTGACGTAGGGTTAGATTTTCTTGGTTTTCAACTGTCTTGCGCATTTCCTTAGAGTAAAGTTCCTTGTCAGCCTGCGCACGAAGGGCACGAACAGCTGGGCCTTTCCCAGTGTTAAGCATCTTCATCTGGATATAAGTCTTGTCAATGGTCTTGGCCATTTCCCCACCGAGAGCGTCGACTTCACGCACGACAATTCCCTTGGCAGAACCACCGATAGAGGGATTACATGGCATGAAAGCCAGCATTTCAATGTTGATGGTCGCAAGCAGAACCTTACAGCCCATACGGCTGGCAGCCAAGGAAGCCTCGACCCCAGCGTGTCCCGCACCAATTACAATAATATCGTATTCTTCCGTAAAATTATAAGTCATTTCTTAACCTTTCAAAAATTTCTCGCAAATAAGGAACTAACTTCTCCTCCTCTAGAGCTTGATCCATGGTAGCCCATTTAAAGTGCGTATGCTCTTCAGGATCTAATCTGATAATTGGCTTCTCCCCAACCCACTCTGCTTTATAAACTAAGCGAGTAAAGACAGTATCCTTTGAGGTATCCAGTTGACTATCTTCGTGAAGAAGTTTGAGCGAACTACTATCTAGCCTAACTCCCGCTTCTTCAACACATTCTCTAAGAGCTCCATCTCGCGGAAGTTCACCCTTTTCAACCCCACCACCAGGAATATCCCAGTAAGTTGGATAAACGTTGGGTTGTCCTCTTTTAATTTCCGAACGCTGAATGAGCAAATAATCACCACCACTATGAACAAGCACATGGGCAATAAGCTTAACCATCATTTTCTCTCCTATTCGTTAAGATGGATGTGTCGTAATTGTCCGTCCCAATTTGGTAAGGTAGTTTTTAAAAAGGCTGGAACTAGCTGGAAATCCTCTAGCTTATCCAAGTCAATCCACTCGCAGGGTTGCGTTTTCTCATCTTCCTGCATGGTCAATGGGGCATCCTCTAGCAAGTCCACTAAATAATGGAACTCGATATTATGGTAATTAACGCCGTCTTCTTCAAAACGATTTTCAACCACAAAAGCTAACTGAACAGCTTTAGATGCGACACCCAGTTCTTCCCTCACTTCGCGGACTACTGCATCTTCCGTTCTCTCATTGACTTGAATAGCTCCACCAATGGTGTAATACTGGTTCTTATCTTTGGTGACTAGAAGTTTGCGATGTTGGACAATCAAGGCTGTCGCCCGAACTCCAAAAACAGTGTTTCCCACCTTTGTCCGAAAGTCTGGTTGAGTCATTTTTATCCTTTCCCTTAAACGACACAAAAACAGTCAAAACTCCAAAGAAGTGCAGGGCAAAAAGCCTGCAACATCCATGAGCTTTGACCATCATTTCTATTGCTTTTATTATTGTAGCAAATTGAGAAAATTTGTCAATCTAAATGTACTGACAAACTTTGCCATCGCGGTAGGCATTGTCAATCAAACCGCCACCGAGACATTCTTCACCGTCGTAGAAGACAACTGCCTGTCCTGGTGTAATGGCGCGTTGTGGCTCCGCAAAGATGACCTCTGCCTTATCTCCTTTGACATGTACAGTCACTTTAGAGTCAGGCTGACGATAGCGGAATTTAGCCGTGCATTCTAACGTAAATTCCTCTGGCATATCACGAGTAAAGTGGACCTGACTGGCTTCTAAGCTAGTTGACATAAGCGAGTCATGGTAGAATCCTTGACCTACATAGAGAATGTTCTGACTCAAATCTTTGCCGACAACGAACCAAGGGGCATTGTCCCCGCCGTGTTGCCCACCTATACCGAGTCCGCCACGCTGACCGATCGTATAGTACATCAGACCAGCATGCTCACCCATATCGCGACCATCCACAGTCATCATTCGACCAGGCTGAGCTGGTAGGTAGTTGCTGAGAAATTCTTTAAAGTTCTTTTCTCCGATAAAGCAAATCCCTGTCGAATCTTTCTTCTTAGCAGTCGCAAGGCCTGCTTCTTCTGCTAGTTTGCGAACTTCAGGCTTTTCTAGATGTCCCAATGGGAACATGGTCTTTTGTAATTGTTCTTGTGAAAGTTGACTGAGGAAATAGGTCTGGTCTTTGCCATTGTCTACGCCACGAAGCATGTGAACGATGCCATCCTCATCACGCACCACTCGGGCATAGTGCCCAGTCGCTACATAGTCTGCTCCCAAGGTCATAGCATAGTCCAAAAAGGCCTTAAACTTGATTTCCTTGTTACACATAACGTCTGGATTTGGCGTGCGTCCTGCACGGTATTCCGCTAGGAAATACTCAAAAACGCGGTCCCAGTACTCTTTTTCAAAGTTGACAGAGTAGTAAGGAATGCCAAGTTGGTCTGCCACTGCAGCCACATCCTTGTAATCTTCGGTCGCCGTACAGACGCCGTTTTCATCTGTGTCGTCCCAGTTCTTCATGAAGATACCGATCACATCGTAGCCCTGCTCCTTGAGCAAGAGAGCCGTCACCGACGAATCAACACCACCACTCATCCCCACGACAACACGTGTTTTAGAGTTATCACTCATGGTAGTTCTCCCATCTATTCGTTTATTCACGATTGAAGGTCGTGTTTGCTATCACGATTGAAGGTCGTTTGAGCAGTTTTCATTATAACATGCTTGGTTAGAGAAGACAAGGAAGAGGCTGGCAATCTATCAACCTCTTCTGTCAATACATGAAAATCAGGATACAAAAGAAATCAATTCATTCCTAAATCTCTATTCTCTTTAAAAACTTATTTTTAAAATCAACTAAAAATGATATACTGTAATAAGGAGGAATGCGCACATGATTCCATATATACACCATCATCCATGTGCGTAGGACTAATGTGAACAACTACAAAGATATTCTAAAATCAAAAAATACTATTTTTATTATTACACTTATTGCAGGTATTGGACTTTTGACAGGCTTAGTCCTCCATCAAGAAAAAATCCAAGCAGAGAGAGGGAATGTTGCTCTCATCAAACAACAAAAAAATCAACAAGATGTCGAACAAGTAAAAAACGCCATTAAAGACTTCAATATTGATTCTGAAACCATTATAGAAGATTGGAAAAAAATTCAAGAATTAAAACCAACTACTGATGAAGGCAAAAAGACATTAGCAGACTTTCTCGCTTCTACTGCCGATAAAGTCACAAATCATTATAGTGAAAAAGCTTTGAAATTAGATATAAAGGATTCTGATAGCCAGTTTCAAGATAAACAAACACTTGAGACAGCCATCACTTCCTTGCAAAGAATAATAGACATCATTAAAAACATTAATTCTGCCAGCGACCAAGTTGCTCTTGAAGAAAAGATAAAACCAATTCAAGAACTAATCTCTAAATTTCAAAAACAAGTTGAAGCCTTGACCAAAAAAGAACAACAAAAGTCTAACCAGACTGAAACGACTAGTAGCGTTCAGGGAGTAGAAACCTACAATTCAGAAGATAGCAACTACACTCCAACCTACACTGAATCATATGGAAGCATTAATAACTCCCAAATACCTGCAACTGAGCAATATTCAACTGATAGTGCTAGCAGTGGAGGAGATAATGGCGCTAATACAGGAAGACAAACTGCTGATTCTTCAGGTTCTCAATCAGAGTCTAATAGCGATACAACCAGTTCGTCTAACTAATAATCTAGATGGCGAAATCCCATAAACTTGTAAGTCCTCAGCACCAATGTTTATAATGGTCTCTCATCAAATGTAAACACACAAAAAGAGCCGTTTAAGGCTCTTTTTTAGGATTCTATGATATTTGTAGTAGGTAAATTCCCTATAGATATTATGGAGCCAATTATTGATAAAAACTTTAGTCATCATCATCTCTATAAAAATATTTTCTATACACCCTTGATAATACCAAAATTAATGCCAATATCACACCAAGAGCCATAATAATAGAACTTATTAGATTTATTTTAGTATGTCCAATCACTAGTCCAATAATTGGACTAGTGGACATGCTTAGATATAATAAAAATGACAAAAAATGAATTTCACCAATTCCTGCAAAAAAATGTTTCATTTAAAAATCCCAATTTTACCTTTCATCTTAATAATCCACTAGCAAATCTATTGACTTCTCTTTTTTTTTGAAAAATCTTGATAGCAAGTTTACTCCACTTAATGCCACTAAGATTTCAATGGGCAAAAAATAGTAATCCCATATCAAATGAGAAATCAGCAATGTTAGAAATAGTATACAGTCAATATAACTATTCTTAAAATAATCTGTAATTACATAGTACAGAAATGCCACAACCACTGAAATTAAAATAACCATCATAATACTATTATCCAGTCCTTCTCACTAACGCTTTTCCAAAATTTCATTTTTGGGGGACTTAGTAATGAAATTCCAATTAGCAATAACCTTATTAAAACTTTACTATCCTAAATTTAGTTAACTTCAGAGTTATGAGAAATTTAATGAAATTCTAATATACTAAAACTAGATTTTTAAATAATATATTTACTTAAAGAAGAATTACTACTTAAATAACTTTGTATAAAATTTTTTATCTTAGTATTTGATTAATTATAGGATTTAGATCCTCTAAGTGTTGAGAATTAATATCAAATGAACCTTCAATAAGCAAAATACAAAAATTGCCATTGCTAAGAGGAATTACAATTTCTGTGCCTGCTTTATTTTCAGGTTTCACAATAGATAACAATAATGATTCATTAACATTGAAATATTTATGAGAGTTTATTAATTCTGAATATTTCCCTTCAGGTCTAAAATTAAAAACCATTTGTTCACTTTGAAAAACTCCTCTAAAATCGATTAATTCTAAATAGCTGTTTTTAAGTTCATAGATACCAATAAATAAAATTAAAGGCAGTACTCCTTTAATGAGTTCTAAACAATTAGCTCGATGGTTAATTAACTCTTCTTGTACTTTAGCCTCTAAATTCTTAATTGAATCTGCTAACCTATCACTATAATTAACCAAAATATTGAGGTATTTTGCTAAACAAGTCAAAAATTCAGTATTCTCATTAATTGTTAATATGCACAAGTGTCTCAAATAACTCTCATCAATAAATTTATATCCTTCAGAAGCAACATAATTATCTAAACATAAGAAATAACCTTTAAGTTCAGTAATACTGTAGACATCACTATTTAGATGAATAACTTGTTGGAACTCATCCATAAGTTTGAGAAAAGCAATATTGGTTAAATCCAAGTACTTTTGTCGGAGTTTATATAAATCAATGTTCTCTCTTATGTACATCACCTGTTCTTGAGGAACAACATTTAAATCTGCAAAATTGATATCAATAGTAGATTCAAACGGCTTTTCTACATTAACTTTAATTATTATTGTTAGATAATCAAATGGTGAAAAACCATGAAAATATGGATTCAACACTTTCGATGGGATTCCATCATTTTTTCGCATATTACAATTATAACAAGTTGGGACCAAATTGATGGGGGTAATCGAAAGAAATGGAAACTTACTCTTAGGAAGAATATGGTCCAGTGTGACTTGGCTATACGCAAACGAACAATCACAAATTGGGCATCGTTTCTCAACTAGCTGTTCCATATATTCTCTGTACTTAAATAATGTTCGTCCACTATAATATTCCGAATAGTAATTTTGAATACTCGAAAAAGTATAATTGTCATCATCTTTACTTGTTATTCGTAAGTTAGAAAGGTTATCATAACTGTCGTTATATTCTTTTTCATAGTATGATAGCAACGAAACAATAGCATTAAAACTATCTTCATCATCAATGTCTAACATTTCTACAAAATCTACCGATTCATATCTTAATGTATCTAAAATCTCCTTGACAGTGATATCCATTCCTTCAATTCTTCTCATTCGCTAGTTCCTTCTAAAAATAAATTAATCAGTAATCTGGCCTCACTACCAGAAAAATCTAGTAATTTCCTAAGTTCACTTTTACCATTTTCAACAAATTTCAATCTTTCAATTAAATTATAGTATCCTGATTGTTGAAGACCAATATTGAATATCTGATCATTAATTACATTTATATTTTCTCCAAACGTGTTAAAATTAACTGACTTTATCAGATATTCTCCACGATAGTCACGATAAGTCTGCTTTACACACCTATTAGGAAACTCTTGAAGAGTAATTGGGGAATGTGTGATAATAAAACCTAAACCATTTACTGAACTTACAATATCAGAAATGAGACGGACATATGATTTAATCATCGGAGGATGTAGAAATAACTCAGGTTCATCAATAAATACAACCGTTCTTTCCGTTAATTTCAAAATAAGCTGTGTTATTGTTAATAAAAATATTTTTTGTCCTGAACTAAAATTTTTGATTTTTTGATATGTCTCATCATAGTTTTCATAATCAAATCCACTTGTGGTTGAATCCTCGCTCTCAACTTCGTCAGATCTAGTTAAATCATTTTTAAAAATATAAATAAGGTTATATCCCCATTCTTCAAAAGATATACGTTCTGTTGCTTCTAGCCAAAGTTTAGACTTATCTACACTAAATTTAATCTTTTGTAAACTTTCCATGATATCATCAGTGATTCTATCGCTAATTTTTGTATTTCCATCTACTTCTCTATCATAATTTAAAAAACCGATATATTCAAACCTTTCTCTCTCCTCTGGATTTAATTCGATTTCAAACTTCTCATCAAATGGGCTGAATGAACTGTACAAAATTTTCTTCATGATATTCGCATCCTCTTGTGTGTCAAATTCGCTATTTTCTATTGTAATTTCAGAAGATTTATTGAAAATAGCTTTTGATAATTCTCTGATAAATCTTGTTTTACCGCTCCCATTTCCTCCAATGATACAAAATACATTATTAGAAACTGATATTGGTAATGTTCTATCATTTACCCTAAACGAAATGTTATCCTTTGGTTTTACATCAACTTCAAAAGCTGTTTGGCTTCCTTTTTTTATTGTAAATTTATAATCAGAAAGAAAGGATTTTTTGACTGTCAATCTATGCAAGCTATTCAATAATTCTTTCCATTCTAATAATGTTTGAGTTCTAAAAAATGAATTATCAAACATACCTATTAAATACTTAGGACTGACATCAGTATCAAAATCACTATTTAGTTCAACACCATATAGTGATTTTTCATATTCTTTTTGTAACTTTTTGTATTTTGTTAAGAAATCATTGCTTTTATAGACAATATCTCCTGTTAATGTAAACCATCTGTCCAATCCGACATCGTCTAAGGTATTTGATAAGAATTGATAATAATCTTTTGATTGTGCAAATAAAAAAAAGTTACCTTCATTTTCAATTTGATTCTCTTTAATTCTACAAAAATTTTCATCTGTATTTGGATAAATCTTTACTAAATGACTTACCTCTCCTGAATCTCCATTAAAAATAAATTCTGCTGTTTGTTTGTAACCATAATCATCCCATGAGTTAACACGAAAAGAAATCCTAGACAAAAATTCTTCAATATTCATTTTAATTCTCCTGCTTCAAATAATAACTTTAATAGTATTATAACAAATTTATCAATTAACAATATTACTTCATACTAAAAAGCATAAAATAGAAAATATTACAAAATTTTATACTTTTAAATAATTAATAGATAATGAGTATATTACTTTACTAACCAAGTATTTATATTTACATATATTCTTACAATAAAATATTTAATAATGATATTCCAAACATACTTTCTGAACTTCTACTTTTAACAATTTTCGCCACAACTCCTGCTTCTATCAAAATATTAAAACAAATATAGAAAGTGGAAAAACCCCAAATGCCATTTGCTACCAAATCTTCGGCGTAGAGAGATATCTCTGTGAACAAGAGGTAAATGCTATAGACTTCCATAAAAAACTCTAAGCAGGCAGAGCCTGCTAACTCATGACAGAAAAAGAAGTTTAGCTTATAATGAAGCTGAGCAATACAAATCCGTGTTGTTTAATAGGGCTTTTCCTAGCCTGTATAAAAAACTGGATGAACAAGAGTCATGAGATAACTCGAATATGCCTTGAGCATGAAAATAAAATTACTAGTAGCCTCTTGTTCTATTGTTCAAATATTTAACAGGAGGTTTTTATAGTGGAAGTCATGATTGAAACGTGTTGTGGAATTGATGTCCGCCAAAAATCCATTGTTTGTTGTATTCTAGATGGTCCACTAGATAGCAATAAACCAAAGAAAATTCAGAAGAAATTTGGGATAACTACTGTAGCTCTTCACAATGTCTTAGATTGGATGGTAGAAAATCACGTCACACATGTCATTTTTGAAAGTACTGGGCAATATTGGCTCCCTCTCTTTAATATCTTTTCAGATTCTGATCTCGTCTTAGTACTTGCCAATCCTCAACATATCAAGAATGTACCTGGTCGTAAGACAGGCGTGAAGGACGCTAATACTCAATGAAAATCAAAGAGCAAACTAGGAAGCTAGCCGCAAGCTGTACTTGAGTACGGTAAGGCGACGCTGACGTGGTTTGAATTTGATTTTAGAAGAGTATAAACTGTGCTGCCACTATTCTAGCTGAGATTGGACCAACTGTTACAGCCTTTCCATCCGATGCACACTTAGCATCATAGGCTGGACTCTGCCCAGGGTCTTATGAAAGTGCTGGCATTAAAAAATCCTCGCACATCACGCAAGGAAATCGCTATATCAAACAGGCTTTGACCATGTCGGGATTGATTGCAACACATTCTAAGGATCCAGTTTTTTCTTCTTTTTACAATCGAATTTGCCAAAGAGGAAGCAAGATGAAGGCGATTATTGTTTGTGCCCATAAGATTCTCAGAATCATTTACAAACTATTCTCCACTAAGCAGACTTATCAAAAAGAAAAGGCGCTAGGACTGAGGAAACAGTTTTAACGCCCAAACTAAAAAATTTCAATTACAGTATAGCACAAGAAGCGATTTTTTGCGCTTTTTTTACTGTCTTTTTTCAAATAAACCACACAGTGTTTCTTTCAGTTTGATGGTTTTCAAGACTGAAATCACTGTGTGGTTTTATTTTTAAGCTAGTTTTTACCCAGCCTCTTTTGCATCTTATTTTGTTCGTCAGTTCTTAGTACCAACCGTTGTTAAGCCAGAAGTTCTTAGCTGCAGTCCATGAACCGTAACGTCCTGCAACGTAAGCGTCTGCTACACGTTCTTGGTTTTCTGCTGAATAGTCACCGTTCAAGTATGAATCTGTCAATTGGTAACGTCCGATGTAACGTCCGTTTGTAGCTGTGTAGCTACCGCCTGATTCTTTTTGAGCGATCCATTCTTTAGCTTCTGCTTCAGATCCGCTTACAGTTGAAGTTGATGCTGAAGTTTCTGTTGTAGCAACAGTTTCTTCTGCTACAGTTACGCTTGCTGCTGGTGCTTCATAAGTTGTTGTTTCAGTAGCTGCAGGAGCTGCTACTGGAGCTTCTGCTGGAGCTTCTGCTGTCGCAGCTGAAGTAGTTGAAGTTGCTGGTGATTCACCATCAATCACCAATACTTGGTCTACATAGATCAAATGAATATCTTTAATCTTATTTTTTTCTGCCAATTTTTCAACAGTTGTATTGTATTTTTCAGCGATTCCTGATAGAGTGTCACCTGATTTTACTGTGTAAGTTGTTGTTTCTTGTGCAAAAGTAAGTGATGGTGCAAGGAAAGCAAGCGCTGCTGCTACTCCTACAAGTCCTGTTTTAATTTTGTTAGTTGTTGATTTCATATTAAAAGATTCTCCTTCTTTCTTATATTTCCATCATACCCTACTATTATTACTGTTTCTTGACGGTTTTATGTAGAAATGTTACAAGACTATGTTTTATTTCACTTAAATAGCCTCTTTTTGTTACAAAAGGCTTGATTTTATAGGCTTTATGGGGATTTTAGATATTTTATCATGGAATTGAGCGCTTGTATCTAATCTTTGATATAATAGAGTTAAGAATCTTTTTAAGGGGAAACAGATGCAATCACTTCGTTTTCAATCTGTCTTTGATATCATTGGCCCAGTCATGATTGGCCCATCTAGTAGTCACACGGCAGGAGCTGTTCGTATCGGTAAAATCGTCTCTTCTATCTTTGACGATACTCCAACCGAGGTCGAGTTCCAGCTTTTTAATTCTTTTGCAAAAACCTATCGAGGGCACGGAACTGATCTCGCCCTGGTCGCTGGAATCTTAGGAATGGACACAGATGATCCAGAAATTCCAAATAGTTTAGAAATTGCCCACAAGCGTGGCATCAAAATTGTCTGGACCATCCAGAAAGACAGTAACGCCCCTCACCCAAATACTACGAAAATCACTGTTAAGAATGAGCACAAGACCATCAGTGTGACAGGAATTTCAATCGGCGGTGGTAATATCCAGGTAACAGAGCTCAATGGCTTTGCCGTATCCCTCAACATGAACACTCCTACCATTATCATCGTTCATCAGGATGTTCCTGGTATGATTGCTCATGTAACAGAGGCCCTCTCTCGCTTTGACATTAACATCGCCCAAATGAATGTAACCCGAGAAAAAGCTGGTGAGAAAGCCATTATGATTATCGAAGTTGATAGTCGCAACTGTGATGAATCTATCGAAGAGATTCGTAAAATTCCTCATTTGCATAATGTCAATTTCTTTCAATAGGAGAAAATATGTTTTACTCTATCAAAGAATTAGTCCAACAAGCCGAACTTGATTTTCAAGGCAATGTTGCTGAGCTCATGATTACGACCGAGTTTGAGCTAACAGGTCGTGAACGTGAAGAAGTTCTCCTTCTCATGGAGCGCAACCTTGAAGTCATGAAAGCTTCAGTTGAGCTTGGTCTTAGTGAAAAGAAATCTCGTAGCGGTTTGACAGGTGGAGATGCTGCAAAGCTTGACCACTACATCAAAAAAGGAAAGACCCTATCAGACTTCACTGTCTTGTCTGCAGCTCGTAATGCTATCGCCGTTAATGAACACAATGCCAAGATGGGACTGGTCTGTGCAACACCTACTGCTGGTAGTGCAGGCTGCCTTCCAGCCGTTCTCACTGCTGCTATTCAAAAGTTGGATTTAACTCATGAACAACAACTAGACTTCTTATTCGCTGCAGGTGCTTTTGGTCTCGTCATTGCTAACAACGCGTCTATCTCGGGAGCCGAAGGTGGCTGCCAGGCCGAAGTCGGTTCAGCTTCAGCCATGAGTGCCGCTGCCCTAACCCTAGCTGCAGGCGGAACGCCTTATCAGGCGAGTCAGGCTATCGCCTTAGTTATCAAAAACATGCTCGGTCTTATCTGTGACCCAGTTGCAGGTTTAGTTGAAGTTCCTTGCGTCAAGCGGAATGCCATGGGAGCAAGCTTCGCCTTCATCGCAGCCGATATGGCTCTGGCTGGTATTGAATCCAAAATTCCAGTTGATGAGGTCATTGACGCCATGTATCAAGTAGGATCTAGCTTACCAACTGCCTTTCGTGAAACTGCTGAAGGGGGGCTCGCTGCCACACCTACAGGTCGTCGCCTTCAAAAAGAAATCTTCGGCGAATAATTTCATCATTATGAGGAGAATCAATGTCATCTATATCTGCTATCTTTTTTGACTTAGATGGAACGCTAGTTGATAGTTCTATCGGTATCCATAATGGTTTCACCTATACCTTTGACCAACTTGGAGTTTCTAGTCCTGGTGCCAAAACCATTCGAGGTTTTATGGGGCCCCCACTAGAAACCAGCTTTGCTAGTTGTTTACCAGCTGAGCAAATAGAGGAAGCCATCCAGCTCTATCGTTCTTATTATAAGGAAAAGGGTGTTTACGAAGCCCAACTCTTTCCACATATCAAAGATTTACTCGTAGAACTAGCTGAGCATTATCCTCTTTATATCACTACTACGAAGAATACACCAACCGCAGTTGACATGACTAGCAATTTTGGGATTGACCACTTCTTTGATGGCATTTATGGTTCAAGCCCTCAAGCCCTACACAAGGCAGATGTCATCCGTCAAACTTTGACAACTCATAACTTGGAGCCAGAAAAAGTTGTTATTATCGGAGATACCAAGTTTGATATGATTGGTGCCCAAGAAACTGGCATTAAAAAATTAGCGGTAACCTGGGGATTTGGGGAGGAGAATGACCTCATGGGCTATCATCCTGACTGGGTTGCTCATCAGCCGGCAGACATTTTACAGCATCTACAATTAAAACGTTAAAACAAAAGACTCCCAGCCTAAAAGTTAGGTTTGGGAGCTTTTTGTCTGCTCTTAATGTGGAGAATGACATTCCCTGTACTCATCCAATTATTCAAAGGGGGTAGCTTCTTCGCTTTCAACTTCTTTAGGTCTATTGATTGTTACTATTTCTACTTCCCTACTTGGCATAGCTAGCAGAACTAATAGAGCAAAACGTCCAACCATTGGAACAAAGTGAAGGAAGATAAAGGCCCAGTGGAAACCTCCATCACGCAAACGTCGAATCTTTAACGCTAAAGTAGGCAACAAAAGGAGTAGAGCCAAAATGGCATAAATACTGACAACCAATATAACTAAAGTAAAGTTCAGAGAAGGGCCTTGGTTTATTTCTTTATTGAAGATAAGGATATACAGGGGGAGGAACAAGATATGATTCATCAGCCAAACCCACCAATACTCTGGACGTGTTGAGCGTCCTACAAAATCTACATAACCTTTTAAAAAATTTATATAAGCCCTAAACAAGATATTTCTCCTTTTTAACAACTGTATACTATAAAGCAGCCTCATTGTTCTAAAACACTCCCAAATCTATTTTAGATATGGGAGTGTTAGATATTTGCTTAACAATATAAAGAAAACTCTAAAACAGTTTCACTTGCAAAACCTAAACTTCTTAGTTTTTGTCTGATTCTTCGAATGGTGAAACTTCTACAACTTCTTCAGTTTCATTGATGGTTACTACTTCTACTTGTTTCGTTGGCATGGCTAACAAAACTAAAAGAACAAGAGGTCCAACCATCGGAATAAAAATGATAAAGATTAGAGCCCAGTGGAAACCAGCATCACGTAGTCGACGAACTGTCAATGCAAGTCCAGGTAAGAAAAGTGCTATACCGAAGATCATATAGATAATAGCAATTCCACCCAAGGCCATAAGAGCAGCCTCATTTCTTGGATTTGCTAGTGCCTTAAAATATACTGAGTAAAAAGGGACAAGGAGGATCATATTTGTTAGCCAAATCCACCAATACTCTGAGCGTGTTGAACGGCCTGTAAAATCTACATAACCTTTAAAGAAATTCTTATATGCGTTAATCATAAGTTACTCCCTATTTTTTTAATTCATACGAAATGAAAATGAAAGAGCAAATTAGAAAGTTCGTTATAAACCATATCTAAGTACAGTCAAACGATGCAGACCTCAGTTACTTTGATTTTCAAATAGTATAAATTTAGTTTACCATAAATGTTCAACAATGACAAGTTTGTTCAAGAAATTGGTAAAGGAGTAGCAGTTATCAAGAAAAGGTATAATTCCACTCACTTCTAACATGAAGCTAGGAATCAGGCTCTATAATATTTGTAGTGGGTAAATCCCCTATAGATATTATGGAGCCTATTTTGTGTAGAAAAAAAGTCCCATAAGATCTATAATGAAAAGCGACGAAACCATCATTAGAAAGAATCATATGGAACAATTACATTTTATCACAAAACTCCTTGATATCAAAGACCCAAACATAAAAATTGTAGATGTCATCAATAGGGATACACACAAGGAAATCCTAGCTAAACTAGACTACGATGCCCCATCTTGTCCTGATTGCGGAAATCAAATGAAGAAATATGACTTTCAAAAACCGTCTAAGATTCCTTACCTTGAGACGACTGGTATGCCTACTAGAATTCTCCTTAGAAAGCGTCGATTTAAGTGCTATCATTGCTCGAAAATGATGGTCGCTGAGACTTCTATCGTCAAGAAAAATCATCAAATCCCTCGTATTATCAACCAAAAGATTGCGCAAAAGTTGATTGAGAAGACTTCTATGACAGATATTGCTCATCAGCTGGCCATTTCAACTTCAACTGTCATTCGCAGGTTAAATGACTTTCACTTTAAGCATGACTTTAGCCGACTTCCTGAGATTATGTCTTGGGACGAGTATTCTTTTACCAAGGGAAAGATGAGTTTCATTGCACAAGATTTTGACAATCTCAACATTATCACCGTGCTTGAAGGTAGAACCCAGACTATCATCCGAAATCACTTTCTGCGCTACGATAGAGCCGTTCGCTGTCAGGTGAAAATCATTACTATGGATATGTTTAGTCCTTACTATAACTTGGCTAAACAGCTTTTTCCTTATGCTAAAATCGTTCTAGATCGTTTTCACATTGTGCAACATCTTAGCCGTGCTATGAGTCGTGTCCGTGTTCAAATCATGAATCAGTTTGATAGAAAATCCCATGAATACAAAGCTATCAAGCGCTACTGGAAGCTCATTCAACAGGATAGTCGTAAACTAAGTGATAAACGTTTTTATCGCCCTACTTTTCGCATGCACTTAACAAATAAGGAGATTCTAGACAAGCTTTTGAGCTATTCAGAAGACTTGAGACACCACTATAATCTCTATCAGCTCTTGCTTTTTCACTTTCAGAACAAGGAGCCAGACAAATTTTTCGGACTCATTGAGGACAATCTTAAACAGGTTCATCCTCTTTTTCAGACTATCTTCAAAACCTTCCTCAAGGACAAAGAGAAAATTGTCAACGCCCTTCAATTGCCCTATTCCAACGCTAAATTGGAAGCAACCAATAATCTCATTAAACTCATCAAACGAAATGCCTTTGGTTTTAGGAACTTTGACAACTTTAAGAAACGAATTTTCATCGCTCTGAATATAAAAATGAAGAGGACATCAATTGTCCTCTCCAGATGTTAGTTTTTATTCAACCCACTACAGTTGACAATGAGCCAGGAATCATACCCTTTTACTTTTTTAATGAATGTGAGTTGTTTCGTTAGCAAAACCGATAATAGCTTGCTTCAACTCTGAACCTTGCAAGGCACGGAATTCTTCAATCTTTTGATTGATGACTTCAAGTGGCATGACATTAACCTTACCAACAAAAATCTTATCCATGACTTGATTATCAACTAATTCAGTAGATACCAACAACTCCTCATAGAGTTTCTCACCTGGACGAATCCCCACTTCTACAATCGGAATTTCATTTTCAGTACGTCCGCTGAGAAGAACCATTTTCTTGGCCAAATCATAAATCTTAACTGGTTTGCCCATATCAAGGATAAAGACCTCTCCATCTTTAGCATAAGCTCCTGCATGGATCACCAAACGGCTAGCTTCTGGAATGGTCATAAAGTAACGAGTCATACGGAAGTCTGTCACAGTCACTGGACCACCCTCTGCAATCTGACGCTCAAATACTGGAATCACACTACCACGGCTACCAAGAACATTCCCAAAACGAACCGCACAATAGGTAGATTGACTACGTTGGTTGAATCCTGTAACAATCAACTCTGCCACACGTTTGGTAGCTCCCATTACGTTTGGTGGATTAACGGCCTTATCGGTCGAAATCATAACCATCTTCGGTACCTTAGCGGCATCAACTGCCTTGGCAACATTGTAAGTTCCGAGGATATTATTCTTAAAGGCTTCTTTTGGATTACGTTCCATCATTGGCACGTGCTTATGGGCAGCAGCGTGGTAAACAATGGCTGGTTGGTACTGCTCAAATACTTGAAGCAAGCGATCGTAGTCTTGGATGTCTGCAATCACAGGAACATAGTCAATTCCTTGGAAGCTACGAATCAATTCATGATAAATCAGATAAATAGAGTTTTCCCCATGACCCAAGAGAACCACGCGCTCTGGATTAAAGCGACTAATCTGACGGCAAATCTCAGACCCGATAGAACCTCCTGCACCTGTCACTAAGATGGTTTTTCCAGTAATTTCTGGTCCTAGACGCGACTCATCTAGTTGAATTTCTTTACGTCCCAAAAGGTCCGTAATGTCGATTTTTTGGAAACCACCTACCTGAGGATGCAAGCCCTGTACAAGAGACTCAATCTTGGGCATCTTATAACACTTCAAGCCAAGTTGGTTACACATTTTTAGGATGCGTTCATATTCTGATGGATCGAGAGAAGGAATCGCAACGATAACTTTTTCAATCTGATGACGTTTAGAGAGCTCTGGCAACTGTTCATAAGATCCTAAGACTGGGATCCCACCTAGTTTTTGACCTTTTTTCTTTTCATCATTGTCCAAAATACCCACTAACTCAAGATCACTCGTAGGATGTTGGTAGCTGTTCATAAAGAGAGCTCCACCGTCTCCCGCACCAATCAAGAAGGTACGACGATGTTCCCCTTCTCCATCACCCTTTTTGCGTCTTGAATAGATCAACTGCCAAGTAATACGTGGGAGCAAGATTAAGAAGGTGCTGAGCAAGATAAAGAGAACGATGAAACGCACAGAGAAAAGTGGCAAGAAGGCATAGCAAAGGAGATAGGACAAGACACTGCTGACACTTACTCCAATGAATATCTTCATAAAGTCTGTGATTTTGCTATAACGACTAATGCTAGCATTGAGCCCCCAGAATCCAATCATGATTTGATAGAAAAGGAAGGTCAAGCTTGTATAGATGACATAGTCCACAGGAGCTGGATTGATCAATCCATAAAACAAGATATAAGAAACAATGATTGAGGAAATCATGCTGGCAGCATCAAAAATCCCCCAAAAGACTTGTTTTTGTTGTTTATTTAATACTTCAACCAGATCAATTACATAATCTGTCATTTTTTTATTCATGTGAATGGTATCCTCCTACACAGAGAAAATGTTTAATTAAGCACGCTTAAGAAATTTTAATTTAAATACTGAATTTCGTATTTATAACCTTTTCTCCATTTAAAACCTTTGATTAATCCAACTATTGTACCTATACCATAGGTAAAATGAATAGAAAACAACATAAAAGGCATTAACAGTAATACTTCGTTTTTATGCTTCAATAAAGCAAGTATCGTCAAAGATATCACAAGTAAACTATATACTGTTAACAGAAGTACTAAAAACAATGGAGAAAAAGGTAGTAACATAGCACTTACAAAAATGCTTAACACAAACGCAAAGGGAACATAATGAAAAATAGATAGACATTTTGGTTTAACATGAGTTGTCAATCCAATCCATAGCCCGTTTGAATACTTTTGGTGGAGCATCTTTTTAAATGTTGGTCGAATATATTGATAAGATAAAACGTTGGGACTAAATCTTATTTTATATCCGTGATTTCTGATACGATAATGAAGTTCATTGTCTTCTGTTCTTCCAAGTTGTTCATCGACTAAACCAGCTTGCTCAAAAACTTCTCGACGGTACATGCCATGAAAAATAGAAGAAACATATCTGTCTTGAGAGCTGTTTCGATAATCTGCGATGCTGCTTCCAAACATATTTTCTTCAACGATATGTAAAGCTTGGGACCATTTACCCTCACCTTCAACAAGTGTTGGTCTAGGCCCCCCACAGACATATTCTCCCTGATTGATGATTTCAACATTATTCTTCACAAAATCCTCTGTGACTTTGGAATGTGCATCAATCTTCAAAATAAGGTCTCCATTAGAGTTCTTAATCCCTAAATTAAAACCACTTGCTTGATTCTTTTTAGGATTATCATACAATCTAATTGATCTAAATTCGGTATCCTCAGAGATAAATCGCTGAATAATATCGGTTGTCTTATCAGTAGACATTGCATTAATAAATAGAATTTCAATATTTTCTTTACTGTATGTCTGTCTTTTTAAATCTTCAATTAAGCCTGGTAAGTACTTCTCTTCATTATAAGCACTAATCACAATAGAGACGATTAAATTATCGATTTGTTGAATCACTTACAGTCTCCTAAATATTTTCTTTCACTATTTTATCACAAATTTTCAGACTTTCCTATTTTTATTTGAATTCCAGAAAAAAACTAGTAAATCTATCCTTCTTTTTTCCCCATGATTTCGCTCAACTAAGGAGCGGATTTTCTCACACCATCTTGACATCTATTGGAAAAAGCCTTAAAATAAGCTGTTATCAAAATCAGTTTATTGAGGTTCACATGAAAAAACGATCACTCTTTTTTATTCTAGGAATTATCTTAATCGGAGCGGTCTTAAGAGCTCCTTTTACGGCCTTACCAACTGTTTTGGGAGATATTGCTCAAGGTTTAGGAGTTGAGGTCAGTTCACTTGGGGTTTTGACCAGCCTTCCTCTCTTGATGTTTGCTCTTTTCTCCTCTTTTGCGACGCGTTTGGCTCAAAAGATTGGCCTCGAGCATCTTTTCACCTATAGTCTCCTCGTCTTAACCGTCGGTTCAGTGATTCGTATCTTCAATCTTCCCCTTCTCTATCTGGGAACCTTACTCATCGGAGCAAGTGTCGCTATTTTTAACGTACTTCTTCCTAGTATGATTCAAGCAAACTACCCACAAAAGATTAGCTTCCTGACAACGGTTTATGTGACGACTATGGGAATCGCGACAGCACTAGCTTCCTACCTCTCTGTACCCATTACTCAGGCAACATCTTGGAAGGGGCTGATTCTCTGCCTGTCCATGGTCTGCCTGCTAACCTTATTGGTCTGGTTCCCCAACCATGGCCACAATCATTTCCTAGAAGGGCATGAAGAGAAAAAAGAAAAAGAGAATATCCTAAAAAGCAAGCAAGTTTGGGCTATTATTGTCTTCGGTGGACTTCAGTCCCTACTCTTCTATACCAGCATGACCTGGTTACCAACCATGGCCATCAGTGCAGGGCTAGCTCATACAGATGCCGGACTTCTGGCTTCTATCTTTTCACTAATTAGCATTCCCTTCTCCATGACCATTCCAAGTTTAACGACGCGTTTGTCAAATCGTCACCGTCAAATCATGTTAACAATCATCTCTCTGGCTGGTATGTTAGGAATTGCCATGATTCTATACCCGAGCAACAGTTTCTTGTATTGGTTGGTTGCCCATCTCTTGATTGGTACTGCCTGTAGCGCTCTTTTCCCTTATCTCATGGTTTGCTTCTCTATTAAAACAAGCTCGCCTGAAAAAACGGCTCAATTATCTGGACTTGCCCAGACCGGTGGTTACATTCTAGCTGCCTTTGGACCAACTCTCTTTGGTTACAGTTTTAACATGTTCCAGTCTTGGGTTCCAGCGGTACTGATTCTTCTAGTAATTGATATCATCATGACAATCGCCCTCTTTATGGTGGATCGAGCGGATAAAATCCTTTAAAAGGTTGAAATTCAACTCAACGAGAAATACTTTTCAAGCCAGACGGATGTCTGGCTTCAGAACGAAGACAAACGCCAAAAATGACGTTTGTCTTTTTCTCTTTTCAAAAATAGTTTATCTCATCATCTACTAATCTATCCAAAAATCTGTATTTGAGAAAAATAAAAAGGGATATTTCCTATCCATTTCACCAATTTTTTGATATTTAAACACGCCAAAGTAAGCCCAACCTGATCCTCCATTTTGGACTTTCCTTTCTCTCTAGTGTATCTCAAATTATGGTACTCCTTAGCCGTTCCAAAGAGTCGTTCAATTGTTTCT
>NZ_JASHFO010000012.1:0-53196 GCF_047460825.1 Streptococcus infantis
ACACTTTTTCTTACCTCTACCACCTTATTCACCAGATTTGAATCCCATTGAGCAAGCTTGGGCTGTCTTGAAAAAGAAAGTGACAGATTTATTAAGGGAAGTCCCAAATATCTTTGAATGTTTAGAGGCTTTTTTAAAACTAAATGACTATAAGAGGCAAGTGACGAGTCAATAGCAATGAGGTTTGAACAACGTGAAAGCCAGCGTCTTTAGGCGCTGGCTGGTAATTGGGCTTATAGCTCTGGTGCAAATCATCCGTTAGACGGGTGGTTATGATTTTTTGATTTTTTCAAGTCTCGGAACAATAACTAGGGTCAGTATTGCTGAGATTATGAGTTCTGCAATAGAATTTGTTGAGATAACAGTAGCTAATAGTTTTTGGATATTTCCGTCAAAAACATTTCCAAAGAGGAAGAAGATTCCACCTAGTACAAATACAGTGTTGGTAAGTGAACCCAGTGCTCCCGCGAAGATGAGACCCGCCTTGTTTTTGAGGAGTTTATAGACAAAGTATGGAGTTAAACCAATAAGGATGCGTGGTACAATCGCAATAACTAGGGAGTAGATGTTACCGTTTGGTACAAATGGAGAGAAAAGATAGCTGGTTGGTAGAATTGTAAGTGTATTAACTGTTAAGCTAATCATACCCATTAAAAATCCAAGGATTGCACCAATCCGTGGGCCGTAAATGATACTTCCAATAATAACAGGAATATGTACAATAGTAGGTTTAATTGGGAATGGTAATACATTAAATAAGATTGAGGTCAGCAGATGGATGACAATCATACTGGCAAAAAAGATAGCAACAGGAGCAATATTAGAGCGTTTGTTCATGAAGTTTTTCCTTTATCTGTTGTAAAATAGTATCAAGATCAGCAAGAGCACCCCGTCCTACGTCTCCACAGGCCAGTAGGGATTCTTTAGGAGAAATAATTGTATAACCATAAGTTTCTAAAGTTTTTAGGTTTGTTTGAGTTGCTGGATGGTCATACATTTTGGTATTCATAGCAGGTGCTACTAGTTTTGGTACGTAGTTGGGTAGGGCAAGAGCAGTAGCAGTTACCATATTATCAGCCAAACCGTGCGCGACTTTCGCAATCGTATTAGCGGTTGCAGGGGCAAGGATAAATAAGTCTGTTTCTTTTCCTAGCTCGATATGATTGACTTTGTCGGGATAAGGTTCCTGCATAAGATCGAGATGTACGGTATTTTGAGATAAGACTTGAAGGGTTAAAGGTTGGATAAAGGCAGTCGCAGCCTGGGTCATGAGTACAGTAACAGAATGCCCCTGTTTCTTCAAGTTACTAACCAAATCAGCAGCCTTGTAAGAGGCGATAGAGCCTGTCACAGCGAGTATAATACGAGCCATAACTTTCCTTTCTAATGATCAAATCCTTGAATTCTTTCCACTAATAAGTCAGCAATTTCTTGTTTGTGGCTAGCAATCTGATAATCTTTTTCCTCTACTAGATAAGCCAGGTGTTGATCAGCATTAATCTGAGTGAGGTCATTAGCGACAATCAAGTCAGCTTGATTCTTTACAAGACTTTCTCTAGCGATTTGAATCAGATGCTCCTTAGTAACATCGACAAGGAGTTTAAAGCCAATGAGATGGATACTTGGATTCCATTCTTTAACAAGAGAGATGATCTTTGGATTTTTCTTAAGAAATAGTACTTGTACCTCATCCTTAGAGGAGATCTTTGTTTCCATATTTTTCTTATGTAAAAATTCATTTAAATCTTGACTTGCTTGAACTTGGTCAAGACCAGTCATGTAAACTGGGCTGTAGTCAGAAACAGCCATTGAATGGATCAAGACTTGATAATCAGGGACAATCCGTTTCATCTCTTGGAGTAAATCGGAAGTGTTGTTGATTTCAATAATGGTTAAATTCTGGTCTAGTTCTGGTTTTAGTGCTTGTCGCGTAGTAATTAGACAAACTTGGTGACCAGCCTTTAGTAAAGTCTCAGTTATTACTTTACCAAGTCTACCAGTAGAGTGATTGGTAATGGAGCGAACTCGATCTATTGCCTCGCTTGTACCACCAGATGTAACTAAAATTTTCATAGAACTATTATACAAAAAAATGAACAGTAAGTAAAATGAAAGCGATAAAATATTATGTGAAATTCAAGCTTTCAACTATAGTTAAAACCTATAAAGGCATATAAAAATTTAAAAAGAAGCCAAGAAAGTCTGAAGTGTTGTGATATTTACGAACGTTACTAAGCTTTATGACTGTTAAAAATCTTATTTTATGATATAATGAATTAACACATTTGAGGTAGAGGAGTTCATTATGAAAACAGATATTGAAATTGCACAGAGTATCGAGCTAAAACCAATTGTTGAGGTCGTTGACCAATTTGAGATTTCTGCAGACGATTTGGAATTGTATGGAAAGTATAAGGCTAAACTTAGCTTTGATAAGATTCGTGAAGTTGAAGCAAATCCAGTTGGAAAGTTGATCTTAGTCACTGCTATCAACCCAACACCAGCTGGTGAAGGTAAGTCAACCATTACCATTGGGCTTGCTGATGCTTTGAATAAGATTGGTAAGAAAACCATGATTGCTATCCGCGAACCTTCTCTTGGACCAGTCATGGGGATTAAAGGTGGTGCAGCTGGTGGTGGTTATGCCCAAGTTTTACCAATGGAAGACATCAATCTTCACTTTACTGGAGATATGCATGCAATAACAACTGCAAACAATGCTCTTTCTGCCTTGATTGACAATCATTTGCACCAAGGAAATGAGCTTGGAATCGACCAACGTCGTATTCTCTGGAAACGCGTAGTGGACTTGAATGATCGTGCTCTTCGTCACGTGACAGTTGGACTTGGTGGTCCACTTAATGGTATTCCACGCGAAGATGGATTTGATATCACTGTCGCATCAGAAATCATGGCTATTCTTTGCTTGGCAACTGATATTGAAGATTTGAAACGTCGTTTGGCCAATATCGTTATCGGCTACCGTTATGATCGTACACCTGTTTCAGTTGGTGATCTACAGGTTGAAGGTGCCTTGGCATTGATTTTGAAAGATGCTATCAAACCGAACTTGGTTCAAACCATCTATGGAACACCTGCCTTTGTACATGGTGGCCCATTTGCCAATATCGCACACGGATGTAACTCTGTCTTGGCTACAACTACAGCCCTTCACTTGGCAGATTACACAGTGACAGAAGCAGGTTTTGGTGCAGACCTTGGTGCTGAGAAATTCCTGGATATCAAAACTCCAAACTTGCCAACTTCACCAGATGCAGTAGTTATCGTTGCAACACTTCGTGCTCTTAAGATGAATGGTGGGGTTGCTAAGGATGCTTTGACAGAAGAGAATGTAGAAGCAGTTCGTGCAGGATTTGCAAACTTGAAACGCCACGTTGAGAATATCCGTAAGTTCGGTATTCCAGCAGTTGTTGCTATTAACGAGTTCGTATCTGATACAGAAGCTGAAATAGCAGCTTTGAAAGAACTTTGTGCTTCAATCGATGTTCCGGTTGAGTTAGCTAGCGTATGGGCTGATGGAGCAGAAGGTGGAGTGGCTCTAGCTGAAACTCTTGTCAAGACAATTGACGAAAATCCAGCTAACTATAAACGTTTGTATGACAACGACCTTTCAGTACAAGAGAAGATTGAAAAGATTGTCACTGAAATCTATCGTGGAAGCAAAGTAAACTTCGAGAAGAAAGCTCAAACTCAAATCGCACAAATCGTACAAAACGGTTGGGACAAATTGCCAATCTGTATGGCTAAAACTCAATACAGTTTCTCGGATAATCCAAATGCTCTTGGAGCCCCTGAAAACTTTGAAATTACTATTCGTGAATTGGTACCAAAATTGGGTGCAGGCTTCATCGTTGCTCTTACTGGTGACGTTATGACCATGCCTGGACTTCCAAAACGACCAGCTGCTCTCAACATGGATGTTGAAAGTGATGGTACAGTTCTTGGATTATTCTAATAAGAAAATTTAAAGACAAGCTCAATATTGAGTTTGTCTTTTTGTTATTATTAAAAATCTCCTAGAATGTAACTAGGAGATTTGAGTTTTTATTTCATAGTTGGAAAAAGAAGTACGTCACGGATAGTAGTAGTATCTGTGAGTAGCATGCAGAGACGGTCGATACCGATTCCCAAACCACCTGTTGGTGGCATACCGTATTCAAGTGCTTCGATGTAGTCGTAATCAATGCCTGTTGCTTCGTCGTCACCAAGCTCTTTGGCTTTGGCTTGAGCTTCGAAACGGCTAAGCTGGTCGATTGGGTCATTCAACTCAGTAAAGGCATTACCGTATTCTTTAGTCATGATGAAGAGCTCGAAACGATCTGTAAAGCGCTCATCTTCAGGATTTTTCTTAGCAAGTGGTGATACAGCCACTGGGTGACCATAGACAAATGTTGGTTGAATCAATGTTTCTTCAACAAATTCTTCAAAGAATGCATTGATGATGTGACCAACTTCAGTGTAGTGTTTTTCAACAGGAACATTCTTTTCAGCTGCGATAGCTTTAGCTTCTTCGAAAGTCATATCTTGCCAGAAATCAACACCTGTAATTTCCTTGATTGCATCCACCATGTGTACACGTTTAAATGGTTCGTTGATCTTGATTTCAGTTCCTTGATAGATAACTGGACCGTCACCTTTAACAGCTTTAGCTACATGTTGGATAATGCCTTCAGTCAAGTCCATGATATCCTGGAAGTCTGCGTATGCTTGGTAAACTTCGATAGAAGTGAACTCAGGATTATGTGTAGCATCCATTCCCTCGTTACGGAAGATACGACCAATTTCATAAACACGCTCCATACCACCAACGATAAGGCGTTTCAAGTGAAGCTCAGTCGCGATACGAAGCACCATATCAATGTTTTGAGCATTGTGGTGAGTGATGAATGGGCGAGCAGCAGCACCGCCAGCTTCGTTGTGAAGAACTGGTGTTTCAACTTCAAGGAATCCTTTTTGGTCTAGGTAACGACGGATTTCAGAAATGATTTTTGAACGAGTAACAAAACGTTCGAAGCTTTCGCGGTTAGAAATCAAGTCAAGATAACGTTTACGGTAGATTGTTTCAACGTCAGTTAAACCGTGGAATTTCTCTGGAAGTGGACGAAGAGCCTTAGACAAGTGTGTAATGTGAGTCGCCTTGATAGAGAGTTCTCCCATATCCGTACGCATCACTTCCCCTTCGACACCAAGGAAGTCTCCCAAGTCAGCCTTTTTAAAGATTTCGTAGTTTTCTTCACCAACAGCGTCTTTACGAACGTAGATTTGAATTTGACCTTCGCGGTCTTGAAGGTGGGCAAATCCAACTTTACCCTTACCGCGTTTTGTTACTAAACGTCCAGCGATAGTAGCAGTCTCGTTTAATTCGTGTAATTGTTCTTTATCAAGGTCAGCATATTTATCTTTTAATTCTTGTGAGTTAGCAGTGCGTTCAAATCGTTTACCGAATGGATCGATTCCTTGTTCGCGGAGTGCAGCCATTTTTTCACGGCGAACGATCTGCTGGTCATTTAGTTCTTCCATATGTTCTGTTGACATTTTTTCCTCCTAGTTTTTACTCAATTCTTGATACGATGAGTCTTTTTTGCGATACTCCCATTTTATCATAAAAGTCAAATAAATTCACGGATATTCTACAAAATCTAAAAAGAACTTAACAGTGATTGTTAAGTTCAGTTCTAATTTTGATAAGAAGTGTCGTTCCATTCCAAAAGGTTGAAGTTTTTAAAGTCTTCTGTTTCGACAATAGTCACACTAGCATTTGCTAAACCGCCATCTTTTCTAAGTAGTGGAGTATCATAGCCTAAAAGAGTTCGAATACTGGATGTGAGATTGGCCCCGTGACCAACAATCATAACATGTTCAAAAGGTTTGGACTCTAATGATTTGATAAATTGAATGGTACGCTGAGTTGTTTGATAGACAGACTCAGCACCAAACATAGTCGAATCAAATTTCGCTAGATTGCTACGGAGAGCATTCATTTGCTCAGGATAGATTGCTTTTAAAGTTGCAAATTTTGCTCCTTCAAGTTTTCCAAGTTGCCATTCTCTTAGAAGGGATGTTTCTCGTAAGGGACAGCTAACTTTCAGTTGACTTTGGATAATCTGAGCAGAAGTTACGGCACGAGGAAGATCACTAGAATAAATCACATCAAATGGAATTTCCTGGAGATACTGGCCCAATTGTTTTAAGGTCTCAATGGATTTCTCAAGGAGTGGAGAGTCCCCGCTTGCTCCTTGAAAACGGCCTTCAAGATTCCAAAGTGTTTTACCGTGACGAATAAAATAGAATTTCATGTGTTACTTGCCTCCAAGATGTCTGCAAATTCAGCGTTAACAAAGGATGCTAGATCTTGAGGATTGATAATGATACTATGACCAACTTCCCCTGCGGAAACAATCATTTCATTCAGTTGAAGAGCAGTTTGGTCTATAAAGATAGGATAGTTATGTTTTTGACGGATTCCAACTGGATTATTGGCACCGTGGATATAGCCTGTTGTTTTTTCTAGGTCTTTTTGTGGAATCATGCTGACTTTCTTATTACCAGAAATCTTAGCCAGTTTCTTTTCAGAAAGATGTTCAGTGATAGGTACGATTCCAATAATTGGTCCAGTCTTATCTCCCAGAAGTGCTAGAGTCTTGAAAATCTGACTCTTTTCATAACCTTGAGGCATCTCACCTTCCAAGGCATTAATTTGAATGCCTGTATGGTTTATTCCTGCCTTGGTTAAAATTTGTTGGACCAAGGTTTTCTTGACTTTTACTTTTTTTGCCATTATTTATACTTATCCTCCAATTGACTCATCCAGATTCCCAACCAAATCCCTAGGGCAAAGAAGAAAGCAATCAGTACATATGAAACTAGTGACAAACCACTGTAACTAATACTTTCAGAATTTCCAGCGTTTGGAATAAGGATCAAGAGTGTACTTGATAGTACGATCCCAATGATAAAATGATACACACGTGAGTGATAAAGGCGAAGAGCATAGTCCATGAATTTAGAGAAAATAATCAGAGTGATAAGAAGTCCGATCCCAATTGGTAAGAAGGTTCCAAACAAATCAAAAGTCTTGAACCCTGTTAACATAGGGCCATAAAGGCCAAGAATCAAGAGAAGATTAGAAGGACTAAGCCCTGGAACCAAAATACCAAGCGCCAACAAACAACCAGCCAGTGTAAAGTTAAGGAAGCTTGCAGATAGAGAACCAACTACAAAATTCAAGGCGTAGAGGGCGATACCTGAGATGATGAAGGTTGCCCAAAACCATATGTGGTCAACCTTATCTCTATCAGAGTCACGAGTTGATTCTTTGACAAGACTTGGGATGGTACCAATGATAGCTCCAGCAAAACTCCACAATACATACACTTGATAATTCTCTAAAAGATACTCGATTGGATAGGAGAAAAGTCCGATACCTAGAAGCATCCCAATACCGACAGGAAGGAAAAAGAGCACATCTTCTTTTAAATTCTTAAAAGGATGGGCAAGAAATCGAATCATTCTCTCATAAATTCCCAAGATAGCAGCAAGAACGCCACCAGAAATCCCTGGTAGAATGAAACCTAGGGCAATTACAATTCCCTTAATAATTTTTGATAACCATGATAACATAGAGGTCCTCCGAGATTCATATTCTATAAAGATAAAACAGTGATTTAATACTGAAAAATAAAGAAAAGCAAGCAGAAAGCAATGTCTGACTTGCTTATTGTGATAGTGATTAAGGATTTAAAAACAATTTTCTAAAGGTTTCTTCCTTGTTCTTTGATGAAGAAATAAGGTTCAAATCGAGGTGATGTTCAAATCCGCCAAGATTTCCATGTGAAGTGTATTGGTGAAGGTCATAGCTAAGATCTGTTTTTGGAGCACTTTCATAGTAACCTGAGTTAGTTCCATAGGAAGGTATCCAGATAGCTGAGTAATTATCAACGCTGATACTATGTTCCTCCATAAAGTAAACACCAACATAGATACCGATATTTTTTGCACCCAATGAAGCTAATTTAGCACGAAAGGCCTCAACACCCTGGTTCATGTCAGACATGGTCTTTTCTTCAACATCCAACCAATAGTAGCTCGGGTTGTAAGGGGAAGCAGCGTTATAGAAGGCTTCAGCAGCTTTTTCCATTTCTTCGACATTTTTTCCAGCTACATAGGCATAAACAGCAACAGGAATATTTCGTTTTTGGAATTCAGTGATATGCTCTTTATAAGCCTTGTCGACCCCATTTTTGAAAGAAGCATCATTTTCAACAGAAACTTGAGCTCCACTATGAACCCGAACGATCACACCTGAAATATTTTGAGCTAAGGTGTCATAATTGATCTCTGAAGGTCTTTGCCAGCCAGACACATCAATAATCGGCTTATTGATGTTATGTAAAGCTTGAGTTTCTACTTGAACTGGATTTTGCTTTGTTTTGACTGGATGGTCTTCAAACTTGGGTCTGTTAATGATTAAAATACCCACGATAGTCGCTAATACAGTAAAAATAAAAACAGGATTTATTTTCTTTCTCATACCTTTATAGTGTATCGTAAATGGTGAAAAAAATCAAAAAAAAATACTCAAAATCCTCTAGGAAATGCGATGTTTTAGCCCACTTGACTTCTTTTGTGTTTGAAAGAGCAAAAATATGATATAATTAAAAGGAATTTCTATAGAAAAGAGAAAATTATGGCAAATTATGCAGTTATTTTAGCAGCGGGTAAAGGTACTCGTATGAAATCAGATCTACCAAAAGTCATGCACAAGGTTGCAGGAATTTCAATGCTTGAGCATGTTTTTCGTAGTGTAGGGGCCATCAATCCTGAAAAAACAGTAACGGTTGTGGGTCATAAGGCAGAACTTGTGGAGCAAGTTTTAGCTGGTCAAACTGATTTTGTAAGACAGTCTGAGCAATTAGGAACTGGTCATGCGGTTATGATGGCTGAGCCAATTCTTGAAGGACTTTCTGGACAAACATTGGTTATTGCTGGTGATACACCACTCATTACTGGTGAAAGTCTAAAGAACTTGATTGATTTCCACGTTAATCACAAGAACGTAGCTACAATCCTAACTGCAGAAGCTGAAGATCCATTTGGTTATGGGCGTATTGTTCGTAACGAGAATGCTGAAGTGCTTCGTATCGTGGAGCAGAAGGATGCGACTGATTTTGAAAAACAAATCAAGGAAATCAATACAGGAACTTATGTTTTTGATAATGCTCGTCTGTTTGAGGCACTTAAGAATATCAACACCAACAATGCCCAAGGTGAATACTACATTACTGATGTCATCGGCATTTTCCGTGAAGCAGGGGAAAAAGTTGGTGCCTATACTCTAAAAGACTTTGATGAAAGTCTCGGAGTTAATGACCGTGTTGCCCTTGCGACAGCTGAAGGCATCATGCGTCGCCGTATTAACCAAGCGCATATGGTCAATGGAGTTAGTTTTGTGAATCCTGAAGCTACTTACATTGACATTGATGTAGAAATTGCTCCAGAAGTTCAAATTGAAGCAAATGTAACCCTCAAAGGTTCTAGTAAGATTGGTGCAGGAACTATTTTGACCAATGGAACTTATATTCTTGATAGCACTATCGGTTCAGGGGCAGTGATTACAAACTCCATGATTGAAGAAAGCACGGTTGCAGATGGCGTTACAGTTGGACCATATGCCCATATTCGTCCAGGATCAAGCCTTGCTAAAGATGTACATATCGGGAACTTTGTTGAAGTCAAAGGTTCAAGCATCGGTGAAAATACAAAAGCTGGTCATTTGACTTATATTGGTAACTGTGAAGTTGGTAGTGATGTCAACTTTGGTGCTGGAACGATTACTGTAAATTACGATGGTCAACACAAGTTTAAAACAACCATTGGTAACAATGTTTTCGTTGGTTCAAATTCAACCATCATTGCTCCAGTAGAACTTGGAGATAATTCTCTTGTTGGAGCAGGTTCAACCATTACTAAGGATGTCCCAGCTGATGCCATTGCTATTGGACGAGGTCGCCAAGTCAATAAGGACGAATATGCAACTCGCCTTCCTCATCATCCTAACAATAAATAGGAGCTAACGATGGAATTTGAAGAAAAGACGCTTAGTCGTAAAGAAATTTATAAAGGACCTATTTTTCAGCTAGTTCAAGATCAGGTTGAACTACCTTCTGGAAAAGGTACTGCGCAACGTGATTTGATTTTCCACAATGGAGCAGTTTGTGTCCTTGCAGTTACTCCAGATAATAAGGTTGTCCTTGTTAAACAATATCGCAAGGCGATTGAAAAAGTCTCTTATGAAATTCCTGCAGGTAAACTGGAAATTGGGGAGAATGCAGATCCAGAAGCTGCAGCCCTTCGTGAATTAGAAGAAGAAGCAGCCTATACTGGTAAATTAAGCCTTCTCTATGATTTTTACTCTGCGATTGGATTTTGTAACGAGCGTTTAAAACTTTACTTGGCAACTGATTTGACAAAAGTTGAAAATCCTCGTCCTCAGGATGAAGATGAGACTTTAGAGTTACTTGAGGTCAGTCTTGACCAAGCTAAAGAACTGATCCAGTCAGGTGATATTTGTGATGCCAAGACTATTATGGCTATTCAGTACTGGGAATTACAAAGAAATAGTGGAGGAACCCATGGGTAAACCTTTATTAACAGATGAAATGATCGAACGTGCCAATCGAGGAGAGGACATCTCAGGTCCTCCCTTGCTAGATGATGAGGAAACAAAGATTTTACCGACTTCTTCTCAAAATTTTGGCTATTCGCGAACCAAAGATCATGGTTTTAGCCAGGATACCCTGACCATCGAAGTTGAACCTTCTATTCACAAAAGTCGTCGGATTGAAAATACTAAGAGAAATGTCTTTAATTCTAAATTAAACAAGATTCTTTTTGCAGTTATTTTTCTCTTGATTTTGTTAATTTTAGCAATGAGATTTATTTAAGGAGTCTATCATGAAAATTGGAATTATTGCAGCTATGCCAGAAGAGCTAGTTTACTTGATTCAACACTTGGACGAAGCCAGTGAAGAAAAGGTTCTGGGACATAGCTATCATACTGGTAAGATTGGTTCTGTTGAGCTTGTACTTGTAGAGAGTGGTATTGGTAAAGTCATGTCTGCGATGAGTGTCGCTATCTTAGCGGATCACTTTCAAGTCGATGCAGTGATTAATACTGGTTCTGCTGGTGCAGTGGCAAGTGGAATCGCAGTAGGGGATGTAGTGATTGCAGACAAGCTTGCCTACCACGATGTTGATGTGACTGCCTTTGGCTATGATTACGGTCAAATGGCTCAACAGCCTCTCTATTTTGAATCAGACAAAAAGTTTATCAGTTTGATTCAAGAGAGTTTGTCTAAACTGGATCAAACTTGGCATTTAGGTTTGATTGCGACAGGAGATAGTTTTGTTGCTGGAGAAGATAAAATCAAAGCGATAAAAGAGCATTTCCCTCAAGTTCTTGCTGTAGAGATGGAAGGGGCAGCTATTGCTCAAGCAGCTCATGCTTTGAACCTTCCTTTCTTAGTCGTTCGTGCCATGAGTGACAATGCCAACCATGAAGCATCCGTTTCCTTTGATGAATTTATCGTAGAAGCAGGACGTCGTTCTGCCCAAGCCCTAATGACGCTTTTAGAGTCTATAGAGGATTAATAGAAGAATTACGAAGAACACTCATCCAGTGTTCTTTTCTTGTCTAATCTCCTAAAGTAATCAGAAGGCTCCTAAGAAAAGTTATTTTCAAACTTTTTTGATATAATAGAAACATTGACTTGAAGAATAAGGAAGAGAAAATGAACGAATTATTAAAGGGAATGAATGACCGTCAAGCTGAGGCTGTTCAAACGACTGAAGGTCCGCTGCTGATCATGGCGGGTGCTGGATCTGGTAAGACTCGTGTTTTAACCCACCGTATTGCCTACTTAATTGATGAAAAGATGGTAAACCCATGGAATATCTTGGCCATTACCTTTACCAATAAGGCTGCGCGTGAAATGAAGGATCGTGCTTATGGACTCAATCCAGCTACTCAGGATTGTTTGATCGCGACCTTCCACTCTATGTGCGTGCGTATCCTACGTCGCGATGCGGATCACATTGGCTACAATCGCAGTTTCACGATTGTGGATCCAGGTGAGCAGCGGACTCTCATGAAACGCATCCTCAAGCAGTTAAACTTGGATCCTAAAAAATGGAATGAACGCACCATTTTGGGAACTATCTCCAATGCTAAGAATGATCTGATTGACGATGTGGCTTATGCTGCCCAGGCAGGAGATATGTACACGCAAATTGTAGCTAAGTGTTATACGGCCTATCAGAAAGAACTTCGCCAGTCAGAGTCGGTGGACTTTGATGACTTAATCATGTTGACCTTGCGTCTCTTTGACCAAAATCCTGATGTTTTGACTTATTATCAGCAGAAGTTCCAGTACATCCACGTTGATGAGTATCAAGATACCAACCATGCCCAGTATCAATTAGTTAAACTCCTGGCTTCACGCTTTCAAAATATCTGTGTAGTTGGGGATGCAGACCAGTCTATCTATGGTTGGCGTGGTGCTGATATGCAGAATATCTTGGACTTTGAGAAGGATTATCCTCAAGCCAAGGTAGTTTTGTTGGAGGAAAATTACCGCTCAACCAAGACCATCCTCCAAGCTGCTAATGACGTTATCAAAAACAATAAAAATCGTCGTCCTAAGAATCTCTGGACTCAAAATACTGATGGGGAACAGATTGTCTACTATCGTGCTAATGATGAACAAGACGAGGCTGTCTTTGTAGCCAAAACCATCGATGAACTTGGTCGAAGCCAAAACTTCCTCCACAAGGACTTTGCAGTTCTTTACCGTACCAATGCCCAATCTCGTACTATTGAAGAAGCTTTGCTTAAGTCTAATATTCCTTATACTATGGTCGGTGGAACTAAGTTCTATAGCCGTAAGGAAATCCGTGATATTATCGCTTATCTGAATCTCATTGCCAATTTGAGTGATAATATTAGTTTTGAGCGGATTATCAATGAACCAAAACGTGGCATTGGACCAGGAACAGTAGAGAAAATCCGTGACTTTGCCAACCTACAAAATATGTCGATGCTTGATGCTTCAGCTAACATCATGTTATCAGGAATTAAAGGTAAGGCAGCCCAGTCTATCTGGGATTTTGCCAATATGATTCTTGATTTGCGGGAGCAACTGGACCAATTAAGCATTACTGAGTTAGTAGAAGCAGTCTTGGAAAAGACAGGCTACGTGGATATTCTCAATGCCCAAGCGACTTTGGAAAGCAAGGCTCGGGTTGAAAATATCGAGGAGTTCCTTTCTGTCACCAAGAATTTCGATGATAATCCAGATAATCAAGAAGAAGAAACTGGACTGGATAAACTCAGTCGATTCCTCAATGACTTGGCCTTGATTGCAGATACAGACTCTGGCAGTCAGGAAACATCAGAAGTAACCTTGATGACGCTCCATGCTGCCAAGGGACTGGAGTTTCCAGTTGTATTCCTGATTGGGATGGAAGAAAATGTCTTTCCACTTAGTCGTGCAGCAGAAGACATGGATGAATTGGAAGAAGAACGCCGTCTAGCCTATGTCGGTATCACGCGCGCAGAGAAAATTCTCTATTTGACTAATGCTAACTCACGCTTGCTGTTTGGTCGAACGAACTATAATCGCCCAACACGCTTTATCAATGAGATTAGTTCAGATTTGCTAACTTATCAAGGTTTGGCGCGTCCAGCTAATAGTAGCTTCAAAGCATATTATAGCAGTGGTGGTGTCGCCTTTGGTCAAGGCATGAGCCTAGCTCAAGCTCTACAAGATCGCAAACGCAACGCAGCACCAAGATCAATTGAATCAAAAGGACTACCTTTTGGACAATTTGCTACTGGATCAAAATCAACTTCAAGTGAAACCAGCTGGTCTATTGGTGATATTGCCCTTCATAAGAAGTGGGGCGAAGGAACTGTTCTAGAAGTTTCAGGAAGTGGATCTACTCAGGAATTGAAAATCAATTTCCCAGAAGTTGGCCTTAAAAAACTTTTAGCCAGTGTAGCACCGATTGAGAAGAAGTAAGTTTTCTAAACGAATAAGATTCCCTCTTGCAATAACAAGGGGGGATTTTTTCTGTTCCTCTTATCACAAGATTGTGATAATTTACATTTTCTTAACAAAAAAGTTTTTTGCTTACACGATTAAAACAAATAGTGTATAATTGAAACTGTTTTTGAAAGGAGAAGAAAATGACTGAAAAACAAATGAAAACTTTAGGTTGGATTGCAACCTTTATGTCTGTTATGATGTATATCTCATATATTCCACAAATTATGAACAACCTTGCGGGTCAAAAAGGAAACTTTATCCAACCAGCAGTAGCTGCAATTAACTGCAGTCTCTGGGTTTACTACGGTCTCTTTAAAAAAGAACGTGATATTCCTTTGGCAGCAGCCAATGCACCAGGTATTGTTTTTGGGATTATTACCGCATTGACAGCTTTATTCTAAAACATAAAGTAAACTCTTCTTCGTATCTAGTTATGAGGGAGAGTTTTTCTTTATCCGAAATTCCTAAAAAAACATGATATAATACTATTAGAAAGGTTGGTGTTTATGGCTAGAATACTTATCGTTGAAGATAATAGTGAGATTCAAGAAATTTTGAAAACTCTTCTTTCTGAGGAGCATGAGGTGATTCAGGCTTTTTCTGGTACCGAAGGAATAATTCGATTTGAACAAGGTGGCATTGATCTAATCTTACTAGATATTATGCTTCCGGGAAAAAATGGTGATCAGGTTTTAAAATCCATTAGACAAGCTAGTTCAGTACCTGTCATTATGCTAACTGCCCTAAGCGATAAAAAGCTCATCAGTCAATATCTCTTAGATGGTGCTAATGATTATATCGTAAAGCCTTTTGATTTGGAGGAAGTTTTTGCTAGGGTTACGGTTCAATTACGTCAAAATAGTGATAAGCAAGCAGCTGAAATCGAAAATCCTGACAAGTTGATTCAAGAGTTAAAAAATATTCAATTTGATGCAGATAGTTTTGAAATCAAAAATAGCCAGGAAACTATTCGCCTAGCTAAGAAAGAATGTTTGATACTCCAAACCTTACTGGGACATCCTAAGAAAATTTTCACGAAAGAAGAACTCTATGAATTGGTCTGGGAGGATACTTATATACCAGGCGACAATACTCTCAACACTCATTTAAGTAATCTCCGTAAAAAATTAGGCCAACTGGATCCAGAGCAAGAGTATATTGAAACTATCTGGGGAGTTGGTGTTCGGTTAAAAGGAGTTGAGCAATGATCTACATTTTACTATCTTTGCTACTGCTGGTCATTATCCTATTGACCATATGGTTGATTCGCTATCATTTAGCACTCGTTAACTTGAGCCAACAGATTGAAGATAAGATTCTGTCCGGAAGTATGAAGAGAATCGGAGTGTCAACTTTCTCCAAGGATTTTTTACATCTTTACCAGCAAATCAATCATCTCTTTCAAGAAGTTGAGCAGTCACGCTTGATTATGAAACGTGAAAAGCAGACTTTAGACATGGCTATTAGCAATATTGCACATGATATTCGGACGCCTTTAACGATTGCATCGGGTTATACTCAGCAATTGCTTAAAACAGAAAATCCTGAGTCTGAGAGTTTGAAAAAAATTGCCCATCATCTCAATCAAGTTTCAAAACGTCTAGAGGCTCTTTTGGACTATCGTCGGTTAATGGAAGGAGCAGTTAAACCTGACTTATCTGAGTTAGAAGTTTCTACATTTATGACGCAAAAATTGCTAACCTATTATGATTCTTTTCAAACGGCAAAGATTGACCTTGATTTGCAAGTAGAACCTGGTTTGTATTTACTGACAGATTCGGATTTATTAGACCGTATGTTGCAAAATCTCATTGGCAATGTTTTAAAACATGGTAAGTATGAAGCGAGATTTTCTTTGAAGGAAGTGGACAATCACATTTGTTTGGAAATTGCTAATCTGGTCAAACAACCCATTCGCAAAATTGAAAATCTAAGTCAACGATTTTACTCTGAAAATCTCTCAGATACAGAGGAATCCTCTGGTTTAGGTCTTTATATTACTGAAGAACTATCTCATCTCCTTGGAGCAGAACTACAACTAAGTACAGATGGTGCTTGGTTTACAGTTAAGATTCTCTTTTAAAACAAGGAATCTCCTCTTTTTGAAAAGAGGAGGTCATTTTTATAAGCTTTTCTTTTTGAAAATAGCAAGTCCACTAACGGTAAAGAATAGAATAACAGTTACTGTAACGATAATGGTGTATAGAACAGCCTGACTATAGGCAGTCATGGAATAGGCAACATTTAAGGATAAATAGCGTAAAATCTCGATATCTGGAAAGATAAGCATCGGCATTGAAAGCAAGATAGAACTGATTAAATATCCAATGAAAACAGCCAAATAGGAATGAGTCACATAGAGAATGAAAGAAATAATGGAAAGCCAAGCAAGAAGGCAGAGAAATTGAAGACCAATCGTTAGAAGGAGATTGCCAATAAATCCTTCTGGCATGGTTCCTACTCCGTTTAGGATAGTTGCTGGTACGAAAGCAATAACTAGGCTAATAAGAATTTGCATTAGAGCGATACTGGCTAATACAACTGACTTGGCTAGGAAGAATTCTGTACGAGAAACCCCCACTGTCAAACTGTTTTTATAGAGTTTTCCGATAAGGTCAACACCAAGAATGAGACATGCTAGAACGATGCAGAGAAAAACGAGGTTTGAACCTTGACTAGATGCGTTGATCAGGGCTTGTACACCATTCCAACCTTGGGTTGGAATATCTGGTTCTTCTGTCTGGATTGCCATCAGATGACCAGTAGCCCCAAAAACAGCTCCCAGTAACATAAGTACAAAGAGAACGAGCTCTGTAATCCAAAAACCTTTGGAACGGAAAAGACGGTAAAAGTCTGCTTGAATAGTATGTATCATGGTTATCCTCCTATTTTACTAATTGTGTGAAGTATTCTTCAAGATTTTGACGAGCATAGTAAATCTCATCAACCTCAATATCTGCTAGAGTAAGTTCTTTGAGAATTCGTTTGATATCTTGTTCATGACTAAAAATATGAATCTCATTATCTGAATTAACAACTTTAAATTCAAGATGCACTTTGTCTTTTAAGATTTGACTAGCTTTTTCTTTGTCACTTGTTTTTAGAACGATATAGTCTTCATTCAATGTCTCAAATTCGGTCTTACTGATTTCTCGAATGATTTTCCCTTGGTCAAGAATTCCAAAGCGATTGGCAACCAGATAGAGCTCTGACAAGATATGACTAGAGATGAGAATTGTTATTCCTAGTTCTTGATTCAGACGTTGTATCATTTGACGAAACTCTTGAATACCGATTGGATCAAGTCCATTGATAGGTTCATCTAAAATCAGGAAGTCTGGTTTTGATAGGAGGGCAATCGCAATGCCTAAGCGTTGTTTCATCCCAAGAGAGAAATCTCGAAAAACTTTTCTACCTGTATCTGTTAACCCCACATACTTTAATGTTTCCTGAATGACTTGATCGGCATTTGGGATATGTCGAATAGTACAATAGTATCTTAGATTTTGATAGGCTGTTAAATGATTGTGAGCTACTGGGGATTCAATGACTGAACCTACTCGAGATAGGGCTTTCGTACACTCCTTATACCCTTGACTAGAAAAGAGGGAAATAGTTCCATGGTCAGCAGATAATAATTGGGTAATGATTTTAATCAAAGTTGTTTTACCAGCCCCATTCTTTCCGATAAGTCCATAGATATCTCCTTCTTTAACTGAGAGATTGAGATCTTGTAGAATGGGTTGTTTGCCAAATTGTTTGGACAAGCCATGGATTTCGAGGACTGTTTTCATAGTTTTCTCCTTTAATCTTTAATACTCAATGAAAATCAAAGAGCAAACTAGGAAGCGAGCCGCAGTCTGTACTTGAGTACGGCAAGGTGAAGCTGACGTAGTTTGAATTTGATTTTCGAAAAGTATAAGATGTTTTATTTTTATAACTCTAGTATAAAGCATAGATATCAAAGAATCGTCAAGCATTTCTAAAGAGTTTCTAAAGTTTTTAAATTTAAAAAAAAAATAAAAGCCCAGTGGCTAGAAACGCTAGTTGACTGGGCTTATTTTCTACAAAATATATTTCTCAATAGCGCGTGCAACACCATCTTCTTCATTGCTAGCAGTTATGGCATCAGCGAGAGATTTGACGTGGTCGCTGGCATTTCCCATGGCGATCCCCAGCCCAGCAAACTCCAACATCTCAATGTCGTTATTGGCATCACCCATAGCCATGATTTCAGAAGGTTGGATATCCAAAATCTCAGCCAAACGAGAAAGAGCAGAAGCCTTGGTTGTACCAAGTGGCATTGCTTCATAGATAACAGGTTGAGAACGAACACCGCTAAATCTCTGACAAAGTTCATCAGCAAATCGTTGTTCAAAGTCATCTGTCTGTTCTTTTGTCCCTAAAAACATTCCCTGGAACATACGATATTTACCACTAGTAGCTTCTTCCAGTGAGATTTCAGTCAGATCGGCAAAAACAAGTGTGGCATCATATTGAACGATAGGATTTGGTTTGCCTCCGAGAACGAAGTAGTGTTCCTCATCAAAGAGAGTTAACTGAACCTCACTCTTTTCAGCCAGGTCATTCAGGTATTCGATGTCAGATTTGCTAAGTTCCCGCCAGTCAACAAGGCTCCAGTCACTGGTTTGGTGGGTAGAACAACCATTATTGACAATAACGTATTCATTTTGCAAATCAAGACCGAGTTTCTTGTAGTAGGGAAGAACCCCAAAGAGAGGTCGTCCAGTACAGAGAACTAGTTTGACACCTTTTTCGATAGCCTTATGAATGGCATCAATATGAGCCTGAGGGATTTCCTTGGCTTCGTTGAGTAGAGTTCCATCCATATCAAGAGCAAGTAATTTAATCATAGTATTTCCTTTTCACGTATTTTGTCTATATTATAGCATATTTTGGATGAAATAAAGATTACTATGTCAATTTAGGACGTTTCGATTACAATTCATGATTTGACAAGGATATTTTAAAAAGATATGCTATACTAAATTTGCGAGCATTTAACATTATAGAGTAAAGTATAAAAAAGCAGAGGACTTGTCATGAAAAAAAGAGTAGTACAGATTTTACTAGCCTTATTGGTAATCATTTATAGGAAGACATGGTTTTGGTGGATTTTTAATCACTTTTCAGCTAGATTTGTAGTTGCTAGTCGAGAGTATTTCTTGATTCTTGCTTTTTTAGAGCTCATCGTTACTTTTATAGCTATTCTTTATTTACTAGTATTCGAAGGTAGGAAAATTCTTGAGTTGAAGTGGAAATGGAGTTATCCAGTTTATTTGCTCCTTGCTTATGGTGTCAATTATCTTTTAGATATTGCATTGTCCTTTTTAACCCCAGCAACGTCCAATCAAATCGCTTTAAATGAATTGACAGAGATGACAGGGCGACAAGAGTTACCTTATCTTTTACTTATTGTTTGTCTGCTAGGACCAATTACAGAAGAATTGGTATATCGAGGAGTTCTGATGAATACATTTTTGAAAGATTCACCTTGGTATGGAGATGTTTTACTATCAGCCTGTATCTTTGGCTATGTGCATGTCAGTTCAGGTTTAACACCACTCGCCTTTTTCACCTATGCAAGCGGAGGAGCAATCTCAGCATTACTCTACCGAAAAACTCACTCTCTCTTTTATCCCATTTTGCTCCATATCATGATTAACATTACAGCATTTTGGGAATTATGGATTCTCGTATTTTCATGAAGTTAGTGCTTATCGATCAATGCCGGAAATTTCTGGCATTTTACTTTTTATCAGTAGTTTAAGAACTCTCTATTTATAGGATTAGCAGTCAAAAAATGGTATAATGAAAGGTAATGAAAAAATCAAATGAGGCAGAGATGAAACTACTTTATACCGACATTCGGACTTCTTTGACAGAAATCCTGACCAAGGAGGCTCAAGGACTGGTTGCCCAAGGCAAACGAGTCTTTTACATAGCTCCTAACTCTCTTTCTTTTGAAAAGGAACGTGCCGTGCTGGAGTGCTTGAGTCAGCAGGCTTCTTTTGCGATCACAGTCACGCGCTTTGCTCAAATGGCTCGTTATCTGGTTTTAAACGATATACCCGCGAAGTCAAGTCTCGATGATATTGGTCTGGGCATGGTTTTCTATAAATGTTTGTCTGAGATAGACGCTAAGGATTTGCGTGTTTACGGGGCTATTAAGCAAGATCCGCAATTCATCCAACAACTGATTGAGATTTATCATGAAATGACAACCGCGAAGATGAGCTTTTTGGATTTAGAAAGTCTATCTGACGCTGATAAACGTTCTGATTTACTCTTGATTTTTGAAAAGGTAACAGCTTATCTGAATCAAGGTCAAGTTTCGCAAGGGAGTCAATTATCATATCTGATCAATGCTATCGAAGAAAATAAAGTAAGTAGTGATTTTAGTCAGATTGCCCTAGTCATTGATGGTTTTACCCGATTTTCTGCAGAAGAAGAACACCTAGTGGATCTACTTTATCGTAAGGGTGTTGAAATTGTTATCGGGGCTTATGCGACTAAAAAAGCTTATACAAGTCCATTTACTGAAGGGAATCTCTATCAAGCTAGTGTTGAGTTTTTGCATCATTTAGCCTTTAAATATCAAACCAAGGCAGAAAATGCTTGTCATGGCCATGAGAAACTTGATGCCTTTGCCAAGGCCTCAAGATTACTCGAAAGTGCTTATGATTATTCCGAAATTAATTTAGACGTGAATGACGAAGATAGAAAAGACTTGCAAATCTGGTCTTGTCTGACACAAAAAGAAGAGCTGGATTTAGTTGCTCGTAGTATTCGCCAGAAATTGCACCAAGAGCCAAAACTTAGCTATAAGAATTTTCGAATCCTACTTGGTGACGTAGAGTCCTATAAACTGTCCTTGCAGACAATTTTTAATCAATATCAGATTCCTTTTTATTTGGGCAAGAGTGAGTCTATGGCTCATCATCCTCTAACTCAATTTGTTGAATCCATCGGGCGTTTGAAACGATACAATTTCCGTCAAGAAGATTTGATTAATCTCTTACGCACTGGCTTGTATACTGACCTTAATCAAGAGGAAATTGATAGCTTTGAACAATATCTTCGTTATCTAGGTATTGATGGTCTTTCTAGTTTTAAACAAGAATTCACAAAAAATCATCATGGGAAATTTGATTTAGAAAAATTAAATAAGCTTCGTGTTCGTGTTCTAAATCCACTAGAAACTTTATTATCTAGTCGTAAGCAAAAAGCTGAAAATATCCTTGCAAAATGGAAGAACTTTTTGAAGGATTCTTTTGTGACCAAGCAATTGCAAACCTTATCTGCAACAATGGAAGTGGCAGAACAAGAAAGACAAGAGGAGGTCTGGAAAGCATTTTGCCACGTAATGGAGCAATTTGCAACCGTGTTTGAAGGTTCCCAAGTCACTTTAGATGATTTCTTGGCACTTCTTCATTCAGGTATGAGCTTGTCAAATTACCGTACAATTCCAGCAACGGTAGATACTGTCCTGGTGCAGAGTTATGATTTGATTGCACCCTTGACATCTGAGTACATCTATGCACTTGGCTTAACTCAAGAACACTTGCCAAAAATTGCTCAAAACACCAGTTTGTTGAGCGATGAAGAAAGGGAAGTACTGAACCAAGCAACCCAAGAAAGTTCTCAATTACTGATTACAAGTCAAGAAAACCTTAAGAAGAACCGCTATACCATGCTTTCTTTGGTCAACTCTGCTAAGAAGCAATTAGTCTTATCAGCACCAAGTTTACTCAATGAAAATGAGAGTAAAGAGTCAGTTTATCTGAAAGAATTGCAGGACTTTGGTTTTAGCAAGGTTGAAAAGAGAATTGATCGAAAAAATCTATCGAAAGATGACATTGGTTCTTATCACAGTCTTTTGTCTAGTCTGGTTGCCTATCATCAGCAAGGTGAGAGGGAGACAAGTGACCAAGACTTAACTTTTGTAAAAGTTCTGGCTCGTGTGATGGGTAAAAAGTTGGAAGGCAAAGGTTTGGAAAATCCCATCTTACCAACAAGTCCGAAAAGCAAGGCTTTAGATTCTGAAACTTTGAAAGCCTTGTATCCTGAAGATCAAGATTTCTATCTATCTACTTCTGGACTAACGGAGTTTTACCGTAATGAATACAGTTATTACCTTCGTTATGTCTTAGGCTTGCAAGAAGAATTGCGTTTACGACCTGATGCTCGAAGTCATGGCAATTTCTTGCATCGGATCTTTGAACGTGTATTGAGACTTCCGAGTGATGAATCCTTTGATCATCGTTTAGAACAAGCAATCTCTGAAACCAGTCAAGAGCGAGAATTTCAAGCCATTTATCAAGAAAGTTTAGAAGCTCAATTCACCAAGGAAGTTCTTTTGGATGTTGCGCGTGCAACTGGACATATTCTTCGACATAATGCGGATGTTGAAACGATTCAGGAAGAGGCAGTCTTTGGTGGCAAGGAACAAGCCTTTATTCAGCTAGATAATGGTCGAAATCTCTATGTTCGTGGTAAGGTTGATCGAATTGACCGTTTGAAAACTTCTGATGCTATCGGTGTTGTAGATTATAAGTCTTCTTTGACTCAGTTCAAGTTTCCTCTCTTTTATAACGGTCTTAATTCGCAATTACCAACCTATCTAGCTGCCCTCAAGCAAGAAGGGAATAGAGACTTCTTTGGTGCTATGTACCTAGAAATGGCTGAACCAATTCAGTCATTGCAAACTGCAAAAACTCTTTCTAAAGCAGTAGCAGAAACGAATAAGACTATGAAATACCAAGGCCTCTTTCTTGAAAAAGAGATAAAAAACCTTGGAGAGTTTTACAATAAAAATAAGACTTATCAGTTGTCAGATGAGGAATTCCAGTTGTTATTGGATTATAATGCCCTTCTCTACAAAAAAGCGGCAGAGAAGATTTTATCTGGTGAATTTGCGATCAACCCTTATACAGAAAACGGTAGAAGCATTGCACCCTATGTTCAACAATATCAAGCTATTACAGGTTTCGAAGCCAATTACCATCTAGGTCAGGCGAGATTTTTAGAGAAAGTTGCCAAGAGCAATGCCAAGGAAGCTTGGTTTAATAAAATCAGAGAGGAGTTGGAGCGATGAAATTTTTATCTCAAGAAGAGATTACAGCCTTGCAAGTAGCAGAAGCTCAGTCTAACAAGAAACCTAAGAAAACAGCTGAACAAATTCAAGCTATCTACAGTTCTGGTAAAAACATTCTGGTCTCAGCTTCAGCTGGTTCAGGGAAGACTTTCGTCATGGCTGAACGAATCCTTGACCAACTAGCGCGTGGTGTTGAGATTCGCCAACTCTTTATCTCAACCTTTACAGTCAAGGCAGCAACCGAGTTAAAAGAACGCTTGGAAAAGAAAATCAGCCAACAAATCCAAAAAACGCAAGATCTTGAACTAAAAAAACACCTCGGCAGACAATTAGCTGATTTACCCAATGCTGCGATTGGGACTATGGACTCTTTTACGCAAAAATTCCTGACCAAGCATGGTTATCTCCTTGACCTCTCTCCAAATTTTCGTATTCTTCAGAATGAAAGTGAGCAACTTCTCTTAAAAAATGAGGTCTTTCGTCAAGTTTTTGAAAGTCATTACCAAGACAAGGAGAAAGATAATTTTAGTCGATTGGTCAAGAACTTTGCTGGTAGGAGTAAAGATGCGCGTGGACTACGTAAACAGGTCTATATGATTTATGACTTTTTGCAGTCCACTAGCAATCCTCAGGCTTGGCTAGAGGAATCTTTCCTAAAAGGTTTTGAAAAGGCTGATTTTACAGTTGCTAAAGAAAACATTGTAGACGATATAAAGGAGAAACTCTGGGATTTAGAAAGCTTTTTCCGTTACCATTTGGATAATGATGCCAAGGAATTTGGTAAAGCAGCTTATTTAGAGTCTGTTCAACAAGTACTTGATGAAATCAGCTCTTTAACTCATGAATCTACTTTTGAACAATACCAAGAAGTTTTAGAGCGAGTTGTAAATATTTCTAAAGCTAAGAATGGTAAAGCTCTCACAAATGCCAGTCGCAAGGCCGAACTGCAAGACTTGAAAGAAGCATACAACCAAGAGAGAAAATCAAAATTTGAAAAGCTGATTGCACTCAATGATCAAATCACTTTACTAAAATTCCAAGAAAATTATCATCAAGAGTCCTGGGACTTGGCAAAGACTTTCCAAGTCTTCATGAGAGATTTTGTTTATGCCTATCGACAACGAAAACGCGAAGAAAATGCCTTCGAATTTGCTGATATTAGCCACTATACCATTGAGATTCTGGAAAACTTCCCTCAGGTTAGACAAGAGTATCAGGAACGCTTCCATGAAGTCATGGTCGATGAATATCAGGATACCAATCACATCCAGGAAAGAATGCTAGAACTCCTCTCAAACGGTCATAATCGTTTTATGGTGGGTGACATTAAGCAGTCTATTTATCGTTTTAGACAGGCAGATCCCCAAATTTTCAACGAAAAATTTCATAGATTTGCTCAAGATGACAAAGAAGGTCAGTTAATTCTGCTTAAGGAAAACTTCCGGAGCAGTTCAGAGGTTCTTGACGCTACAAATGATGTCTTTAAACACCTCATGGATGAGGAAGTTGGAGAGATATCTTATGACGGTATGCATCAACTTGTTTTTGGGAATACTGATATTCAATCAAATCCAGAAAACAAGGCAGAAGTTCTCTTGTACGATAAGGATGATGATAGCGATTCTGATGATGAGGAGGAACTTGCAACCAACAAACTGACTGGTGAAATGCGGATGGTGCTTAAGGAGATAATTCACCTTCATAATGATAAGGGTGTACCTTTCAAGGACATGGCTCTCTTAACTGCTAGTCGAAGTCGTAATGATCAAGTTCTGCTCGCCTTGTCTGAATATGGTATTCCTGTCAAGACAGACGGTGCTCAAGCAAACTATTTGCAATCCCTAGAAGTCCAGGTGATGTTGGATACTCTTCGTGTCATCCACAACCCTCTTCAAGACTTTGCTTTGGTTGCTCTAATGAAATCTCCGATGTTTAGCTTTGATGAGGATGAATTGGCTCGTCTCGCTCTCCAAAAATCTGAAGATAAAGCTCAAGAGAACTTTTATGAGAAATTAGTCAACGCTCAAGCGAAAACTAGTCTTCATAAGGATTTAATTAAGACTGAATTACACAAAAAGTTAGACTTTTTCATGGAAACCATCCAGGCTTGGCGCTTGTATTCCAAAACACATTCTCTTTATGACCTCATTTGGAAAATCTATAGCGACCGCTTTTACTATGACTATGTCGGTGCGTTGCCAAATGGACAGGCCAGACAGGCAAATCTCTACGCCCTTGCTCTAAGAGCAGATCAGTTTGAAAAGAGTAATTACAAGGGATTATCCCGTTTTATTCGAATGATTGACCAAGTCTTGGAAGCCCAGCATGATCTTGCCAATGTCGCTGTGGCACCACCTAAGGATGCTGTAGAACTTATGAGTATTCATAAAAGTAAGGGCCTTGAGTTTCCTTATGTCTTTATCCTTAATATTGATCAGCAATTTAATAAGCAAGATTCCATGTCTGAAGTTATCCTAAGTCGTAAAAATGGCCTTGGGCTCAAGTATGTTGCTAGAGTAGCTACAAATGCCAAAGAGGAATACGTTCCATCTACGATTAAATTATCTATCCCTAGCTTGACCTATACGCAAAACGAAGAAGAACTTCAGTTAGCAAGCTATTCTGAGTTGATGCGTTTGCTTTATGTAGCCATGACGCGTGCTGAGAAAAAAATCTATCTAGTCGGAAAAGGATCTCGTGAAAAATTAGAAGCTAAAGAATATCCGACAAATGGAAAAGGTCTTTTGACTCGAGAAACTAGACTAGATGCTAGTAATTTCCAGGACTGGATTTGGGCGATTTACCAAGCATTTACGAAAGAGGATTTGCACTTCACTGTACGTTTTGAGGGTAAAGAAGACTTAACCAAGGAAGCTATCGGAGTCTTGGAAAATAAAAGCCAGCTCCAAGACCAATCCCAAGCAGATAACCGTCAATCTGATACCATTAAGGAAGCTTTAGAAATGCTGAAAGAAGTGGAAGTCTATAATCAAGTCCACCGAGCAGCAATTAATCTTCCAAGTGTTCAAACGCCAAGTCAGATTAAAAAATTCTATGAACCCGTCATGGATATGGAAGGCGTAGTAGTGGCTGGTCAAAGTCAACTAAAAGAAAGCACTGTTCAATTCAACCTTCCTGATTTCTCTAAAACTAAGAAAGTTACTGGTGCTGAAATTGGTAGTGCTACCCATGAACTCATGCAACGAATCAATCTCGATAAAAAACCTACTTTGGAAAACCTGACAGAAGCCTTGGAGCAAGTTCAGGCTAGTACAGCTGTTAAAGATAAAGTTAATCTAGAAAAAATCTTGTCCTTCTTTGATACAGTTCTAGGTCAAGAGATTCTTGCAAATCAAGATAAACTCTATCGAGAACAACCTTTCGCAATGTTAAAAAGAGACGAGAAAAGTCAAGAAAACTTTGTTGTCCGTGGAATCTTAGATGGGTATCTCCTCTACAATGATAAGATTGCTCTCTTTGACTACAAGACAGACCGTTATGAGCATGCTAGTCAGCTTGTTGAACGCTATCGAGGACAATTAGATCTCTATGCAGAGGCTCTATCTCGCTCTTATCAGATAGAAACAGTTGAGAAATATTTGATTCTACTTGGTAAAGACCAAGTAGAAGTCGTTAAACTCTAAAAAGAAAGGAGACCTCATGTCCATTCCTGTTAGAAAAAACTTATATGATGCAGTTTTAGAGGCATCTAAAGACGATACTTGGGAACAAGCTACCAAAGAATGGAGTGAAGTTTCCTTGATTTTTAATGGAATCGGTCGAAGCAATTGTGTCTGCGGTAATGCTATTAAGTATGCTTATGAACTTTTTAACGGAGTTACTGGCAAACGTCTCTTTCCCATTGGGAGTGACTGTGTGCGTCATTTCCAAAGAATTAGCCTAGATCAACAGCTAGAAGAGGAGGAAAAACTTCTCAGAAAGCTTGAAAATCTAACCAGAAAGGCCCAGAAAAAAGAAGCCATTCGAGTTAATAAAACAGATTTTGATGAGCGACTGATCAACTGGCTATGGGAAAAGGGAGCTTTTAAGTCAAATCGAGGTAATCAATTCTCACCAGAAAAGGATTATCAACTCTTTTTGGAGGTATTTCAAGGTGGAAGTTGGACTAAGGCAGAGCCTTTGAAGAAAGCTCGTATGGAAGAAGTCCTTGAGAAATTTATCAAACCCTTTCTACTTGGAAAATCTGACGATCAACTCTATCTTGTTAAACTGGGAAAAGAAAAAATTGACTATGAGCAAGAACTTCGCATCAAAGCTGAAAAGGAACGAAAGAAGCGAGACAAGATTGCAAAACAATATGCGGATAACCTGGTTCTAGCAATGGGACCAGCTGAACGTGCCTATCAAGATTACTTTGGACTGAGCGAAACACTGACTCTAGAAGAACGCCAGTGGGAAAAGATTCTCTTCGGTAAAAATCGGACAGAACGTTCTATAAAATCAAAACAGTATCAAAGAGAACTTGAAAAGGATCAACGCATTGCTAGTCAAGACCCTCTTGAAAGAAAACAAAAGCAAGTATGGTTGTTAAACTCTTATTTTCAAGATATACCCGAAGAAAAAGCTCGATTTTCTAGACTTCTAATCATGTATCGAAAAACCGGAGAAATTCCATTTTCAAGAGAATATCTATCTAATAATCTATTTGATTTTTTCTACAAAATGAAGGCTTTTGAGTTTGAAATAGCACCCGACCAGGTACGTGATTTTTTAAAGGAGTCTTTAAATGCAGAAAACCTATCGTCTGCTCAAAAATCTTGGATAGAAGGCATTTTAACCAACTGCATCAAACCTTTTTTAGAAAGAATGATAGTATAGCAGTAGTTTTCGTTCTGCATGGATAGACTCATTATTGTTAAAATTAGTCTTAAGAGTATTATACATAATTTATTTTATGTATAAACTTAAAATATTTGTATCAACATTAAAAAAATAGAAAGAAACTATGTCAAAAGAAATCGATATCGAATATTATCACCAACTAGCCTTGCAAAAACAAAAAGAGCATCGGAAGTTTTTAGGAAATCTGAAAAAGAAAGCACCTAAGAATTTGGATAAAATTGCCCTTGAAATCCATCAAGAAGTTTTTACTGAAATTGATTGTACAGCCTGCGCTAACTGTTGCAAGAGTCTTGGTCCAGACTTCAAAGAAGCAGATATCACACGTATCGCAAAATACTTTAAAATGAAATTGCCAGCCTTTGAAGCTGAGTTTTTGCAAGTAGATGAAGATGGAGATAAGGTCTTCAAATCTATGCCCTGTCCATTTTTAGGAGGCGATAATCTTTGTTCCATCTACGATGTCCGTCCCAAAGCCTGTCGTGAATTTCCACATACTGACCGTAAGAAGATTTACCAAATCAATAATCTTACTATTAAAAATACTCTAACCTGCCCCGCAGCCTATCTCTTTGTTGAAAGATTAAGAGAGAAGATAGATTAAGAACTCTCGTTTTGTGATAAGATTCATCCTCAAATACAGTTACTATTTGAGGTTTTTTGTATATTTATTTTTATCTGAAAATTCAAACCATATTTCTTATTAAGTGATAAGTCTTTTTTTAAGCTTGAATTTTTTTAAACCGAATCTTAAAGAAAACTGATATAAGGTATCTTTAAGCGATGTTCTGTATAGTTATACCATCATCAAAGAAAGAGGTATCGATATGAACTACATAGTCATTCCAGCTTATCAACCAGATAATAAACTTATCAAACTCATCGAAAAAATTCACGAAAAGAGTGATTTTCATATCTTAGTCATAGACGACGGCAGTTCATCAGAGTGCCAAAAAATCTTTGACAAAGCAGAACAATATGCAACTGTCATCCGTCACCAAGTGAACCAAGGTAAAGGGCAGGCTCTAAAAACAGCCTTTACTTATATCCAAGAACAAAACATTTATGGTACGGTTGTCACAGCAGATGCGGATGGACAGCACAAGGTATGGGATATTTTCCGCACGGCTAATAAAGCTTCCGAAAATCCAAACAAGCTAATCTTGGGTGTACGTGCCTTTTCAGGAAAAGTTCCCCTTCGTAGCCGTTTTGGTAACAGCTTAACCAAAGCTCTCTTTAAACTTCAAACTGGAGTAGGAGTAACAGATACACAGACAGGTCTTCGTGCTTTTACTACAAACTTGATACCGTTTATGCTTAAGATTGAAGGCCAGCGTTACGAATATGAAATGAATATGTTGCTCGAAGCAACGAAAGAATATGAGATCGTAGAAGTTCCTATTGAAACTGTCTATATTAATGACAATGAGGCTTCACACTTCCGCCCAATCCAAGACGGGCTCATGATTTATAAAAATATCTTTAAATTTGCCTTATCATCTCTCAGTAGCTTTGTTGTAGACTATGTCGTTTACGCCCTAGCAATCTTGATTTTGCCGACAGTTCCGACGAGTTTACGTATCTTTCTAGCAAACGGAGTCGCTCGTGTGACTAGCTCTATTTTCAACTATTCTACAAATAAAAAACTAGTCTTTAAAAATGATGATAGCCTTGTAAAAACAGGGATGGGATACTTTGGTCTAGCAGTCGGACTCTTTGTCTTAGACACGCTACTGATTCGTCTCTTCTTTACAGTCTTTGGTATCAACCTTCTGATCGCCAAAGTTATCGTCGGCATCCTTCTCTTCGCTGTCTCTTGGACAGTGCAGAAGAAATTCATCTTTAAGGAAAGGACATCAACTGTATTATGAAATTTTTAAAGAAACGCTATGCTTACGCCTCAGTTCTTGGCCTACTCTTGACAGGATCCTTTAGTTACTCAATGCTAAAGACCTTTGTCCTCGCTGAAACTATCTCGACAGTTGCCACAACTAGCACAAGTTCCAATGCTGCAGCAGCAAGTCAAGCTGCTAAGACAGCTACTGTCACTGACTCTAGTTATAAAGATGACAATATTTCCGTCAATTTGTCTGAAACGACGGTCAATAATACACAAGTCTACGTTGCTGATATTACTCTGAGCTCATCAGATTATCTGAAAACTGCCTTTGCTCAAAATGCTTATGGAACTAACGTAACTGCAAAAACCTCTGTAACCGCAGCTGACAACAATGCCATTTTAGCGGTAAACGGGGACTACTATGGTGCTAACTCTACAGGTTATGTTATCCGTAATGGCGTTGTCTATCGTGATACTGTTCGTGAAGATTCTAGTAACGGCGACTTAGCTATTTATAAAGACGGCTCTTTTAAGATTATTTACGAAGATCAGATCTCAGCTGAGCAACTAGTAAATGACGGTGTCGTCAATCTCTTGGCTTTTGGACCAGCCTTGGTCGAAAATGGTGAAATTGCAGTTGATACCAATACAGAAGTAGGACAGGCCATGGCATCAAATCCTCGTTCAGCGATTGGTATTATCGATGAAAATCACTATATTATTGTTGTTTCAGACGGACGTACATCAGAAAGTGAAGGACTCTCTCTTTATCAGCTAGCTGAGGTCATGAAATCTTATGGTGCAAAGACTGCCTACAATCTTGATGGTGGTGGATCATCTACACTTTACTTCAACGGTCAGGTTATCAATAAACCAACGACTGGTGGAAACAAAATTTCAGAAAGGGCGGTGAGTGATATTGTCTACATCGGTTACTAATCTTGGCAAAAAACGTTTTAAGAAAACAGTCATTTCTTACACACTAATCACTATTTTCTTCTTTGCATTTTCTAGAATTTATGAAGCTTTTAGTTTTGGAGAAACTTCTGTTTATATGCACTATTTATTTGCAGCACCTCTTGTAGGGGGGATTCTACTAGCAATCTTTCTCAAGGTTCTCCCTCATTTCTCTCGTATTAGTCTAAATCTATGGAATTCGGCAGTAGCAATTATTACAGCGGGTACACTTTTCCGAGGAATTGTCAATCTTTCAGGACGCTCTACAACCTTGGATACACCCTACTGGTATGTTGGGATTGGTTTTGCAATACTAGCGATCGTCACTATTTTCATCAATCCAAACCTTTGGAAGAATTCTACTAAAACAACCAAAACAAATCGCAAAGAAGTCTATGGTCAAGCATAATTTTATAAAAAAGTAGTCGTTCAGCTGATGTTCGACTACTTTTTATTGACTTTTATTTCTAAAATATTTTAAAAATATTACAAGTTCTTTTCTTCTGAAAGATACTACTTTTATATTTAACAGAATATTGTATAATATAGTGGATAATTACTGTTTTTTACACAATATATAGAAACATCAAATCCCCTATTTAGGTATTTGCAAGGAGAAAAGAATGAAAAAAATATTGCTGGCAAGTACAGTTGCCCTCTCTATGGCAGGTTTTGCAAAAACGACAGTCTATGCCGAGGATTCTCAAGCTACCAATAATGTTCAATCATCAGAAAAGATTGCTACCAATACAGTAAGCAATGAGAAGAAAAATCAAAGCGAAGCTGAAAAAGCAGCTTCTCAAACTCCAGAAACCAAAGAACAACCTTCAAAAGAAACAGTAGTAGAGGTAGTTAACAAAGAAGGTTGGCAAAAAGAAAATAACCAATGGCGTTATTATGAGGATAATCAGCCAGTTTCAAATTGGAAAAAAATAGCTGGTGTTTGGTATCGATTCGATGAAAATGGTCTCATGATCAGCAATGCTGTTTACGATGATTATCTGTTCAAAGCAAGTGGTGTCTTAGCTGAAAATAGCTGGGTAAAAATTGGTGATAAATGGTACTACGGCAATCAAGAAGGAAAAATCAATCGTGACAAGTGGGCAAAGATTGATGGCCTATGGTATCGATTTGATGAATCTGGTGCCATGCTAAGTAAAACCATTTATAATGACTACCTTCTCAAAACTAGTGGCGCTATGGCTGAAAAGGATTGGGTGCAGATGGATGAGAAGTGGTATTATGCTACTGATTCAGGAAAAGCTATCCGCGATAAATGGGAAAAAATCAATGGTTCATGGTACTCTTTTCATAAAGATGGTGACATGTTAAGTAGCCAATGGAAAGAGAAATACTATCTAAAAGATAGTGGGGCCATGGCCAAAAGTGAATGGATTTTCGATGAAAAATTCAAGAGCTGGTTCTATCTCAAATCAGACGGCACCTATGCCGAAAATCAATGGGTAGGTTCTTACTATCTCAAACCTTTTGGTTATATGGCTAAAAATGAATGGATTTTCGATACGGACTACAATGCTTGGTATTATCTAAAAGAAGACGGAGCTTATGTAACTGGTAACTTTACCATTAACGGGAAAGACTATACTTTCCAAAGCAATGGAAAATGGATTTCTGATACAGCAGCATACTATAAAGTAAAACCAATTACAGCAAATGTATATAGCGCTTCTGGTGAGAAACTTAGCTATATTTCACAAGGAAGTATTGTAGCGATTGATGGTGCAGAAGCCAAAGACGGTCGACTTCCAGTCAAAATTTCAGGCCTTTCAGGATACATGAACAAGAGTGATCTAGTAGCGGTCAGCTCTGATAGTGACTTTATTCCTCACTATGCCACTGATGGTAACTATCTCTACCACGAATTGTCACCATACGCAAGTATCCGTGTAGCACCTCATAGTTCATCAATGGCAATTGGAAAAAAATACTATTCAGCTGATGGTATGAACTTTGAAGACTTTACAGTTGAAAATCCTTTCTTATTTAGAGATTTAAGAAAACCAAGCAATTACACAGCTGAAGAATTAGATAAAGTCTATTCTCTTATGAATATCAAGGGAAGTCGTCTGGCAGGTAAGGGTGCAATCTTTAAAGAAGCTGAAGAACGCTATCAGATCAACGCTCTCTATCTAATCGCCCATAGTGCCCTTGAAAGTTCATGGGGACGTAGCCAAATTGCTAAGGATAAAAATAACTTCTTTGGTATCGCAGCTTACGATACAACACCATATGATTCAGCTAAAAGCTTTGACGATGTTGATAAGGGTATCTTAGGTGCGGCTAAGTGGATTCGCGAAAATTACATTGATAATGGCAGAACTTACCTAGGAAATAAATCATCAGGTATGAATGTCCTTTATGCTTCAGATCCATACTGGGGAGAAAAAATTGCAAGCATTATGATGTCAATTAACAGCAAGCTTGGTGAAAAAGACTAAAAATCATTAAAATCGATAACGACTGTATAGTGGTTATCGATTTTGCTTATCAAGAGAAACTTAAAAATGAACTTTATGAAACAGTGTTTCGAGAATACAAATAAAAGAGGAATCGATCAACGTGACTTAGGGATTGACGCATACGCTTATGATTATTCAGTAATCCCAGACTTACTTGATAATCTCAAAACCAATAATCAAATTATACTAGGTGGAGATGTTTTTGCTACAATAATGGCCAATTGACACATACTTATGATAATTGGTATTACGAAAAACAAGATCCAACTATTGATAGCAGGAAATCCATTTTCCAAACAGAAAAGTATATCAGCAACTATGTTAAAAATCATGGTGAACACTATTATTTTTCAATCGTTTTAGACAATGAGGAATTTCATTTGTGACTGATTCACTTAGAAAACATTTTATAATCGGCATTGAATCGAGCGTCAAATACGAGAAATCATGTTATAATAAAAGATAGTGATTAATTTTTAGAAAAAGGATATCTATTTAATTTTTTAATCTGGAAAAATAGATACAAATCTAATAAGAGAAAGGAATTGTACTCTCATGGCAACTATTCAATGGTTTCCTGGACACATGTCTAAGGCGCGTCGTCAGGTTCAGGAAAATTTAAAATTCGTTGATTTTGTGACAGTTTTAGTAGATGCACGTTTGCCCTTGTCTAGTCAAAATCCGATGCTGACGAAAATCATCGGAGATAAACCAAGACTATTGATTTTGAACAAGGCAGACCTAGCAGACCCAGCATTAACAAAAGAGTGGCGTCAACACTTTGAATCACAAGGCATTCAAACACTGGCAATCAATTCTAAAGAACAAATTACAGTAAAAGTTGTAACGGATGCTGCTAAGAAACTCATGGCAGATAAGATTGCTCGTCAAAAGGAACGTGGGATTCAAATCGAAACCTTACGTACCATGATAATCGGTATTCCAAACGCTGGTAAATCGACGCTAATGAACCGTTTGGCTGGTAAGAAAATTGCTGTAGTTGGTAACAAGCCAGGTGTGACAAAAGGCCAACAATGGCTCAAAACGAATAAAGACCTTGAAATTTTGGACACTCCAGGGATTCTCTGGCCAAAATTTGAAGATGAAACTGTTGCTCTTAAACTTTCCCTTACAGGAGCAATAAAGGATCAATTGCTTCCAATGGATGAAGTGACAATTTTCGGTCTTAATTATTTTAAAACACATTATCCTGATAAGCTTCAAGAACGTTTTAAACAAATGAATCTGGACGATGAAGCTCCTGAAATTATCATGGACATGACTCGTATCCTTGGTTTCCGTGATGATTATGATCGCTTTTACAATCTCTTCGTCAAAGAAGTTCGTGATGGAAAACTAGGTAACTATACATTAGATACATTGGAAGACCTCAATGGCAACGATTAAAGAAATAAAAGAAGAATTAGCAAAGATAACTGAACTTGAAAGTCCCTTGTTTAAGGAATTTGAAAAAGATTCTCGTTCAGGCGTTCAAAAGGAAATTGAAAAGCGCAAGAAAGCCATTCAAGCTGAAATTGATGAAAATCTGCGCCTAGAAGGCATGTTAGCTTACGAAAAAGATCTTTATGCACAAGAGATTAGCTTAATTGCAGGTGTAGATGAGGTTGGACGTGGCCCTTTAGCTGGTCCTGTTGTTGCTGCAGCAGTCATTCTTCCCAAAAATTGTAAGATTAAAGGCTTGAATGACAGTAAGAAGATTCCTAAGAAAAAACACGAGGAGATTTTTCAGGCCGTTAAGGACAATGCTCTAGCAATTGGTATTGGAATTATGGACAATCAAGTCATTGATCAGGTCAATATCTATGAAGCAACTAAACTAGCTATGAAAGAAGCTATTTCTCAGCTTGACCCTCAACCAGAACATCTTTTGATTGATGCTATGAAGTTGGATTTGCCGATTTCTCAGACATCCATCATCAAAGGAGATGCGAATTCCCTATCCATTGCAGCTGCATCCATCATTGCTAAGGTTACCAGAGATAAGATCATGGCAAACTATGATCAGGAGTTTCCAGGTTATGATTTTTCTCAAAATGCTGGTTATGGAACGGCTAAACATTTAGAAGGTATAGAAAAGCACGGTGTTACACCCATTCATCGCACAAGCTTTGAACCGATTAAAACGATCGTTTCAGAAGCTGAAAAAGATAATTAAAGGAGAAAATTATGGAGGAACAGTCGGAAACACTTAGTTCCAAGAAAGAATTTGCCTTTGCATCTAGTACAATTTTATCTCAAGTAGGGCGAGGTATCATTGTTGGATTAGTCGTGGGACTTATTGTAGGTTCTTTTCGATTTCTGATTGAAAAAGCCTTTCATATCCTTCAAGGGCTTTATCATGATCAAGAGAACCTGATACGAAATCTTTTGATTATTTCCCTACTTTATCTTGTTATTTGCTGGCTTAGTGCTAAATTAACACGCTCAGAAAAAGATATCAAAGGTTCTGGTATTCCACAAGTCGAAGCAGAGTTAAAAGGTCTCATGACACTCAACTGGTGGAGTGTGCTTTGGAAGAAATATATTCTAGGTATTTTAGCAATTGCTAGTGGACTCATGCTCGGTCGTGAAGGTCCAAGTATTCAACTAGGTGCTGTTGGAGGTAAAGGAATTGCTAAGTGGCTCAAGTCTAGCCCTGTCGAAGAACGTTCTTTAATCGCGAGTGGAGCTGCTGCTGGACTTGCTGCTGCCTTTAATGCGCCGATTGCAGGGTTATTATTTGTAGTAGAAGAAGTCTATCACCATTTTTCAAGATTTTTCTGGGTTTCTACCTTGGCAGCCAGTCTGGTAGCAAACTTCGTCTCTCTTCTCATCTTCGGCTTAACACCTGTTTTGGATATGCCGGATGATATCCCTCTTATGAGTCTTAGTCAATATTGGATTTATCTGGTGATGGGAATTTTTCTTGGGCTCTCAGGTTTTCTTTATGAAAAAGCCGTTTTGAATGTCGGAAAAGTTTATGATTGGATTGGCCAAAAGGTTCATATTGATAAAACTTATCATCCAATTTTTGCTTTTATCCTGATTATTCCTGTGGGAATATTCCTGCCACAGATACTTGGTGGAGGAAATCAGGTTGTCTTATCCTTAACAGAACAAGATTATAGCTTCCAAATTCTCTTACTTTACTTTATCATTCGCTTTATCTGGAGCATGATTAGTTACGGAAGTGGACTGCCAGGTGGAATTTTCCTACCTATTTTAGCACTAGGTTCTTTACTTGGTGCTCTAGTAGGTGTTATTTGTGTCAATCTTGGCCTTGTTAGCCAGCAGCAATTTCCTATTTTTGTAATTCTTGGAATGAGTGGTTATTTTGGGGCTATCTCAAAAGCACCTTTGACAGCTATGATTCTTGTGACAGAAATGGTTGGTGACATCCGAAATCTCATGCCTTTAGGAATGGTGACTCTAGTAGCTTACATCATCATGGATTTGCTCAAAGGGACACCTGTCTATGAAGCCATGTTGGAGAAAATGCTACCTGAATCAGCAACTGATGATGGAGAAGTTACACTGATAGAAATCCCGGTTTCAGACAAAATAGCTGGTAAGCAGGTACATGAACTCAATTTACCACATAACGTACTTATCACAACCCAGGTACATAACGGTAAAAGTAAAACAGTTAATGGATCTACAAGGATGTATCTAGGTGATATGATTCATCTCGTGATTCCAAAAAGCGAGATTGGGAAAGTGAAAGATTTATTGTTGTAGGATTGGTTGTTTACATAAATTTTATTACGTGAATTTTAAAATAAGGAAAAAAATTTTATAGTTAATTAGCAAATCATTAGCATAAAAGATAAAATTAAGCTAAATTTCAAGTTCAAGTTATCCAGAAAGAAGAAATTATCTAGGTGACTTGTAGTCCTAACACTTTTTAGGATAGTTGTCAATCCAATTTTCGATGTAGGCGACTTCTTTAGGAGTCGTTATAACGATTACTTTAAGTAGCTATTTGTGTGTCAATTTTTTAAAGAAGAACAGTTTTTTGGGAAACCATATGTGGGTATTTCTTAAAGCAGTTGTATTCCTTTAATTTTCAGGGATATTTGATAGTAAATTTTATGATAGAATTTTCATTACTTTTCATACACTCTTTATACATATAGTATGGTATAATAAAGTATCTCATAAGTTGGTACATTTCATATGAAACTGACCGTTTAAACTGTAAAGAATCTTTCATTTAAATATTAAATAGAATGAGTCAATTGTTGTGTACTGCATTTAAAAGTTAGATAAAAAAATACAATAAAATAACGTCTTCATATTTTATTAATTTATGACTAAATACTTACTTAATATTGTTTATTTTTAATTCCAACTAAAATATTTAGTTAATTTTTTTATATTTGTAAAGGAGATAATATGACCAAGTTAAATTGGGAACAACTTTTTTTTGATGTTAGAATTCGTGATCTTTATAATAATAATCATCATAATAATAAATTTTCCTCAAACATTGTTGATATACAGAATGAATTTGATAGAGACTATGCTAGAATTATATATTCTTCGTCGGTTAGACGACTTCAAGATAAAACTCAAGTTTTTCCACTACAGCAAAATGATTTTATTAGAACTAGGTTAACACATTCTTTAGAAGTATCTTCACTAAGTGAATCTATGGGGTGGCAAATAGCTCACATTTTACATACAAGAAATGTAGAAGGATTTGAAGATTTAAAACAACTAAAGCGTCTCCCTTCTCTATTGAAGGTCTCAGGATTATTACATGATTTAGGAAATCCTCCTTTTGGTCATTTTGGCGAATATGTTATCAAAAATTGGTTCTCAAATTTTTTTAATGAAGATTCAAAAGAAAATAATAAACTAAACTATAGTACTTTAAAATCAGAAAAAAATATGATAACAGAAGAGCAAAAATGTGATTTTAAATACTTTGATGGTAATGCACAAGGTATTAGAATTTTATCACGATTGCAGCTTTTGAATGATGAATTTGGAGCTAATTTAACTTTAGCAACTTTAGCAACACTTATGAAGTATCCATGGTCTTCTTCAAATGTAAAGTGCAAGGGTGAAAATAAAAATATAGGGAAAGAAAAGTTTGGATATATGTATTCTGAGAAAACAATTAATCAGTTTATACTTGAAAATATGATGAATAATAAAGAAGAAGTCAGACATCCAGCAACTTTTATTTTAGAAGCAGCAGATGATATCGCATATATTATGGCTGATTTAGAAGATAGTGTAAAAAAACGTTTAATCACTTGGAATGATATTTATAGTAAAGAATTCAAAAGTGTTATAGAAAATTCAATTTCTGAGTTAGCTAAACACTTTGATAAAATTGGTAGATTTAAATATCAGGAACGTTTTGATAATTTTTCTAATACAATCAACAAGCTTAGTAAAGATATTCCTGATTATGATTTAATTTGTTCCCAAAATTTAAAATCATTTTTACAATCAATAATGATTTATGTTGTAATTGATAGATTTACTGATGAAGTTTATGACCAAATAATGTCTGGTAATTTCAAAAATGAAGCGCTCCTTAATATTGAACCACTGGAAAATATATTAAAGCATATAAAAGATTTAATTTTTAAAAAAGCTTTCTCATCAGCTGAAGTTTTGGAATTAGAATTAGTTGGCGATACGGTAATTACTAAATTATTAGATTTATTTATCCCTGCTATATTAAAAATTTCATGTAAAAATTCTACTAAAACTAAAAAAGAAGAGAAGTTAGTAAGACTTATTTCGGATAATTTCCTCTATGTTCAGTGTTTACCTAAGTTATTAAATGATAAAGACTGGCGTCTACATATTAAAGAATTAACAGACTATGAAAAAATTCAAATCGTTGTTGACTATATTTCGGGAATGACAGATTCTTATGCTGTATCTTTACATAAAAAACTTATGAATGGTAGAATGTAATATCATGACAAATAAATTGAATTCAGATATTCAAATTAATATAAAAAAAGATTTAAAAAACTTAAATATCGCGCACTTTATTGAAAAATTGAACAAAGTGAGTGAAGTAATTATTTTTGGCGGATATATTAGAGATAAATATTTGCATGTTAAAGAACAATCTAGGGATATTGATATTGTAGTAATTTTAAAAGACAAAAAAGTAAGTTTATACGATATTATAAGAGAAGAAACAAATAAAAATATTCGTATTAATGCATTTGGCGGATATAAAATATTTTTTGAAAAAATAGAGGTAGATATTTGGGAATTAAAAGATACTTGGGCATTTAAACATAACCAACAACCTGTTAGAAATCCTAAATGGCGTGAACTAACAAATACTGTTTACACAAATATGGATTCAATAGCTTTTAATTATTCTACAGGAAGTCTAGAAATCTCTTCTGTTTTTAAAATAGATAAAACTCAAAAATATACATATGTAAAACACGTATCTAAAGTCAATCCAGATAAGGAACTTATTCTTGCTAAACTTTTAGTTTACAGAAAAAAATATGAAAACTATCTCCCTGAGTTTAAATTTGATAAATCAATCCAACAAGAATATATAAATTTAAGGAAGAATAATAATTTACAAATTCTATATGATAAGCAACTTAAAAAATATAAAAAAGAATATTTTACACTTTCTGAACTCAAAAAAATAGTTGATTCATTTGAATTCTAAATTATTGGCTCTTTTCTACCATTTGTCAAGTATATCAAGGGCCTTAAGTAAAAAGGCTCATTGTCAACTGTAGTGGGTTGAATAAAAACTAACATTTGGAGAGGACAATTGATGTCCTCTTCATTTTTATATTCAGAGCGATGAAAATTCTTTTCTTAAAGTTGTCAAAGTTCCTAAAACCAAAGGCATTACGCTTGATAAGTTAGATAAGATTATTCGTTGCTTCTAATTGGGCATTGGAGTAGGATAATTGAAGGGCGTTGACAATCTTTTCTTTATCCTTGAAGAAGGTTTTAAAGACAGTCTGAAAAAAATGGACCTGCTTTAGATAGATCCAGAAATAAGCGTTTTTTCTTAACACTCAAGCGTTATCATTTTTGTCAATCATTAACTAAGAGATTCTATTTATTAGATTTGTGATTGAATCTTGCATTCCAATATGTCCCCTATAACATCTTTCCGAAAAACTATAATTTTCTTGAAATATATATCTAGCTATGCTATACTACTAGTATAGAAAGATTTGGAGAAAAACATGAAACGCGAGATCTTATTAGAACGTATTGATAAACTTAAACAAGTCATGCCCTGGTATGTTCTGGAATACTATCAATCAAAATTGGCTGTTCCCTACAGTTTTACGACCTTGTACGAATATTTAAAGGAATACGATCGATTTTTCACCTGGGTTTTGGAATCTGGTATATCGGATGCTGATACTATGGCAAATATTCCTTTGGATGTTCTTGAGAACATGACCAAGAAAGACATGGAATCTTTTATTCTTTACTTACGGGAGCGTCCTTTGCTCAATGCTAATACGACAAAGAATGGTGTCTCCCAAACAACCATCAACCGTACTTTATCAGCGCTTTCTAGTCTTTATAAGTACTTGACTGAGGAGGTTGAAAACGAGCAAGGCGAACCATATTTCTACCGTAATGTTATGAAGAAAGTTGCTACCAAGAAAAAGAAAGAAACTTTGGCTGCTCGAGCCGAAAATATCAAGCAAAAGCTCTTTTTAGGAGATGAAACAGAGGGGTTTTTGAATTATATCGATGAGGAATACCCAAAAACTCTCTCAAATCGTGCCCTATCTTCCTTTAATAAGAATAAAGAGCGAGATTTAGCCATTATAGCACTCCTTCTCGCCTCTGGTGTCCGTCTCTCTGAAGCCGTTAACCTAGACCTTCGTGACCTCAATCTTAAGATGATGGTGATTGACGTCACTCGAAAAGGTGGAAAACGAGACTCTGTCAATGTTGCTGCCTTTGCGAAGCCTTATCTGGAGCAATATCTTGAAATTCGAGACAAACGTTACAAGACAGAAAAGACTGATACAGCCCTATTTCTGACCTTGTATCGAGGTGTTCCAAACCGAATTGATGCTTCTAGTGTTGAAAAGATGGTGGCTAAGTATTCGGAAGACTTCAAAGTTCGCGTGACACCCCATAAATTACGCCATACATTGGCAACGCGTCTATATGATGCAACCAAATCACAGGTTCTGGTCAGTCACCAGCTGGGACATGCCAGCACACAAGTTACCGACTTGTATACGCATATTGTTAATGATGAACAGAAAAATGCCCTGGATAGTTTGTGATATTACATAACGGAAATTATGTAAACTATTTTTATGTTAGAAAAAGAGCGTAGATTTTTATATGAAATCTTACGCTCTTTTATTATTCTATAAAAATTCAATCCAATAATTTCTGTGTGGCTCAATTATGACTGGCTTTCCCCAAAATGACTTTAGATAAGCCAGATTCACAGGACTGATCGGTCTGCTTTCACTATTGTAATTCTCAGCACTTTCCTTCGTTAAAAAACATTTAACAGCTTCATATGGCGTACCATCACTTGCTTTACGTTCAATACCCATATAAGCAATTTCATCACCTTTTTCAGGATTGTCAGTAAGAAGTTTTCCAATAAAGTAGACCGTTTTATCTTTCATTAACTCATAAGCTTTACTATTTTCAAGACGGTTATTGGCTGCAGCGTACATAATGCAAAAACTATCAACAATGTCTTTCATCGGCAGTAATTCTTCTTTGCTTACGATGATTTCCTCAGGAGCAAGACCTCCAATAATTAGGGCTTTAAAATGTGCTTGCTGAATAACATTGTCTAAGGCCATTCCCAGAGGGATTTGGACAGCTTGAAAACCTAAAGGCTCTAACTCTTGTCTTTTCTTATCGAAGTGTTCTTGTGTGATACTAATATTCAAATCGTAAGGATTTGTAGATTCTTGGTTTTTAAAAAAAGCTACCACAGTACGATCTAACTGTTCAAATAGTCCGAGATTTTCAATTGGAATCTTTATCATTATTTACTTTTTCCTAATTATTTTAAATTTCCACTATATTATACTCCCATCAAATTTTAATATCAAGTTTAAACAAAAAAGAAATCCATATTACATGGATCTCTTTTGATTTTATTCAACAACTGCTTCAGCAATTTCTTCAGCAGTAATTCCTGCGAAGTAACGGCCTAAGTTAATGGTTTGAAGTGCTTTGAGGACATCTTCACGTTCGTATTTGACACCACGAAGAACGTCTTCTACTGCTGCAACATCTTCGATACCGAAAAAGTCACCGTAAATCTTGATGTCTTGAATTTTTGATTCAATAACATTAGCAAAGATTTCAACCTTACCGCTTGGGAATTTAGTTCCACGACGGACATTGTATTCAGGTGATTTGCCATAGTTCCAGTCCCAAGTTCCAAACTTAGTTTCTTTGATTCGATTGATTTCAGCCAATTCTTCATCTGAGAATACATACTCAGTCATCTCAGGGTATTCTTTTTTCATGTATTCCAAAAGCAAGTCACGGAACTCTTCAACAGTGATCTTTTCTGGCAATTCATCGATAATATTAGTTACTCGAGCACGGACTGATTTAACCCCTTTTGATTCGAACTTGTCTTTAGAAACTTTGAGTGCATTAGCAAGGACAGACAAATCCACGTCAAAGAGAAGACAACCATGGTGCATGATGCGTCCATTGATATAGGCTTGTGCATTCCCACAGAATTTCTTACCGTCTATTTCTAAGTCGTTACGGCCTGTAAATTCAGCTTTAACACCAAGTTCAGCCAAGGTATTGATAACCGGAGTAGAGAAGCTCTTGAAGTCAAAGGCCTTGTTTTCATCTTCTTTTGAAATGATGGTATAGTTAAGGTTGTTCAAATCATGGTAAACAGCCCCACCACCACTGATACGACGTACTACTTCAATTTCGTGTTCACGAACGTAATCACGGTTGATCTCTTCGATGGTATTTTGGTGACGACCTACAATGATAGATGGTTTGTTAATCCAAAGCAGGAAAATTTGATCCTCGTCCAAAAGGTGTTTAAAAGCATATTCCTCTAAAGCAATATTAAAGGCAGTGTCGTTTGAATGATTGATAATATATTTCATAAGATACCTTCTAATACGATAGAGACTGGAAAATAATTCCAGTCTAGTCTATCTATTTTTATTTTTTCTTAGGTGAATGGATAGCCATTCCAAGAACATCAGCAAATGCTTCGTACATAACTTCAGAGTATGTTGGGTGACCGTGGATTGTCTTAAGCATTTCTTCAACAGTGATTTCCATTTCGATGATACTTGACGCTTCGTTGATCAACTCTGCAGCAGCAGGACCAATGATATGAACACCAAGGATTTCACCATATTTCTTGTCTGCAATGACTTTAACAAATCCTTGAGCAGCGTCTGATGCAATGGCACGTCCGTTTGCAGCAAAGTTAAATTTACCAATTTGAACATCGTATTTTTCACGAGCTTGTTCTTCAGTCAAACCAACAGCTGCTACTTCAGGAAGTGTATAAATAGCTGCAGGAGTCAAGTTCAATTTGGCAACAGCGTGGTTTCCTTTAAGCGCATTTTCAGCCGCAACTTCACCCATACGGAAGGCAGCGTGAGCCAACATCTTAGTACCGTTGATATCACCTGGTGCGTAGATACCTGGAACAGAAGTTTCCATGTATTCGTTAACTTTGATACGACCACGTTCTAATTCAAACTCGACTTCACCGATACCTTCAAGGTCTGGAACACGTCCGATTGATAGAAGAGCTTTGTTAGCAATGATATCATCTTTTCCTTCAACCTTGATACGAAGTTTGCCATCTTCTTCAATGATTTCTTGAAGTTTAGTGTCTGTCAAGATTGTCATACCTTTACGTTCAAGGATTAAACGAAGGTTCTTAGATACTTCAGCATCCATAGCTGGAACGATACGATCCATCATTTCGATTACAGTTACTTTTGAACCGAAGGTCATGAAGGCTTGTCCAAGTTCGATACCGACAACTCCACCACCGATGATCACAAGGCTTTCTGGTACTTCGTTCATTTCAAGGATATCATCACTAGTCATCACAAGAGATGATTCCATACCAGGAACGTTGATTTTGCTTACTTTTGAACCACCAGCAAGGATGATCTTCTTAGTTTCAAGCAATTCAGAACCATTTACCAAGACATTCTTATCTTTAGTAATAGTACCGATACCTTTATGAACATCAACTCCATAGCTACGAAGTAATCCTGCAACACCACCAACAAGAGTATTAACAACTTTAGATTTAGTTTCTAATAGTTTTTCCATATCAACAGTGAAGTTAGGATTTTCAATCACGATACCACGATTTGCAGCGTGACCAATATTTTCAATAATTTCAGCGTTATGGAGGTAAGTCTTAGTTGGGATACATCCGCGGTTCAAGCATGTTCCACCAAGTTCAGATTTCTCAACAAGAGCAACCTTACCACCCAATTGAGCCGCTTTGATGGCAGATACATAACCAGCAGGTCCACCACCGATAACAACGATGTCGTAAGCATCATCGCTCTTACCATCATCGTTTGAGGCGCTTGCTGCAGGTGCTGGGCTAGCTTCTGGTGCAGCTGCTCCAGCTGTAGGAATATTTTCCCCTTCTTCACCAAGATAACCGATAACTTCAGTAACAGGGACAGTTTCTCCATCACCTTTAAGGATTGCGATTAAGTATCCGTCTTCTTCTGCTTCCAATTCCATGCTGACTTTGTCAGTCATGATTTCCAAAAGGATTTCTCCTTCTTTTACAAATTCTCCGACTTTCTTATTCCATTGGACGATTTGTCCTTCTGTCATATCCACGCCGGCTTTTGGCATAATTACTTCTAAGGCCATATCTTACTTCCTTTATCTATATTTCTAAAATAAATACTTAAACCAACATTGAGATTGGGTTTTCAATCAAAGCTTTCAAGTCTTTCATAAACTTAGCACCAGCCATACCATCTACGACACGGTGGTCAATTGTCAATCCAAGACTCATAATTGGACGAATCACGATTTCACCATTTACTACAACCGGTTTTTCAACTGTTGAGCTAACCCCGAGGATTGCTGAGTTCGGTTGGTTGATGATAGGACCAAATGATTGAACACCAAACATTCCCAAGTTACTGATGGTGAAGGTTGAATTTTGCAATTCGCTAGGAGCTAGTTTACCATCCAAAGTACGTCCGATGACATCTTTAAATGCAACAACCAATTCAGACAAGGTCATCTTTTCAGCATTGTAGACAACTGGTGTCATAAGACCATTATCCATACCAACCGCCATCGCAAGGTTGACGTAATTGTGAGTAATGATTGTCTTACCATCTTCTGTCAATGAAGCGTTGATATATGGATGTTTCATCAGTGTCTTAACAACCGCAAGTGAAAGCAAATCTGTAACAGTGATTTTCTTACCTGTTGCTTCCATAATCGGATCAAGAACTTTCTTACGAAGGGCAAGCATTTCAGACATATCTACATCGTAGTTAAGCGTAAAGGTTGGTGCAGTTAAATATGATTCAACCATACGTTGTGCAATAACCTTACGCATAGGAGTCATCGGAATACGTTCGATTTCACCATAAGGTGTTACGTTATCTGGAACTTCTTCCACTTTCTCAATTTGAGCAGGTGATTTAATCGTATCGTTTTCGATATTTTCAGGAAGAAAGGCTAAAACATCCTTCTTCATGATTTTACCACGATGACCTGTTCCTTGAATTTCTTGCCAAGCAATATTATGCTCTAGTGCAATTCGTTTTGCGAGTGGTGAAATGCGAACCACGTTAGTGTCTTTATATGTTTCCACGTCTTCTTTGTGGACACGACCGTTTGCGCCTGAGCCAGAAATGTCGTAGAGATTTATCCCTAAATCATCTGCTAATTTTCTAGCCGCAGGAGTCGCTCTTAGCTTATCATCAGCCATGACCTCTCCTATTCTATACTAAGATATTAAGGACGAAGAGGGCAATGAAAAAATAGGAGATTGACGATGTGTTCGATGAACACAAGGAAATCTATCTTTTTTTCACAGACCTCCGTCCGAATTCAATTACATGATACTAAGGGCGTTTAAAAGCGACCGAAAAATAGGAAATCAACGCAGACTTCGGTGAAGTCAAGGAGATTTATCTTTTTTCCAAGCTTTTAGCCCGTGCTCTAATCTAAGATATCAAGTACGCAGAGAACTTTGCATCAATAGATACAAAGTTTCTTCGTCTGATTTATTAATTATTACATAATTTATATTATGTATTATTCTTTATTGTAAGTTTTACGGATTGCATCTTTGATGCTTTCAACTGTTGGAATCATTGCATTTTCAAGATTTTGTGCATAAGGCATTGGTACATCCTCACCTGCACAACGGCGAATAGGTGCATCTAAATAATCGAATGCTTCTGATTCTGAGATAATAGCTGAAATTTCACCGATAAAACCACTTGTCTTGTGGGCATCGTTGACAAGAACTACTTTTCCAGTCTTCTTAACTGAGTTAATGATGAGGTCTTTATCAAGTGGAACCAAAGTACGTGGGTCTACTACTTCTACTGAGATGCCTTCTTCAGCCAATTCTTCAGCTGCTTGCATGACACGACGAAGCATTTTACCGTATGTTACTACAGTTACATCAGTTCCTTCACGTTTGATTTCTCCGACACCAAGTGGGATAGTATAGTCTGGATCAACAGGAACTTCACCTTTTTGGTTAAATTCTGATTTGTATTCAAGAATGATAACAGGGTTGTTGTCACGGATAGAAGACTTAAGAAGTCCCTTCATATCAGCTGGTGTACCTGGAGCTACAACCTTCAATCCTGGGATATGAGTAAACCAAGATTCCAAGGATTGTGAGTGTTGTGCTGCAGAACCTACTCCGTTACCAGCGGCACAGCGGATTGTAATAGGCACTTGACCTTTACCACCAAACATGTAACGAGTTTTAGCTGCTTGGTTGACGATATTATCCATGGCAATAACAGAAAAGTCCATGAAAGTCATGTCAACGATTGGGCGAAGTCCAGTCATAGCAGCACCAGCAGCTGCTCCAGAAATAGCTGCTTCGGAAATCGGACAGTCACGAACACGTTCTGGTCCAAATTCTTCTAGCATACCTACAGATGTACCAAAGTCTCCACCAAAGACACCGACATCTTCACCCATCAAGAGTACATTTTCGTCGCGACGCATTTCCTCAGACATTGCAAGGATAATGGTATCGCGGAAAGACATTAATTTTGTTTCCATATTTCTCTACTTCTCCTTAGTCTGCGTAAATATCTTCAAAAGCTGATTCTAGTGGAGGGAATGGACTTTCTTCTGCAAACTTAACAGATGCTTCCACTGCTTCCTTAACTTGAGCCTGAATTTCTTCAAGTTCTTCTGCACTAGCAATTTTATTCTCAACAAGGTACTTGCGAAGGTTTTCGATTGGATCTTTTTCTTTCCACTCATCGACTTCTTCACGTGTACGATATTTACCAGGGTCTGATGATGAGTGACCAAGCCAACGGTAGGTTACACTTTCGATCAAGACAGGACCTTTACCAGAACGAACATGGTCAACTGCTTTCTTAAATCCTTCGTAGACATCGATAACATTGTTACCGTCTTCGATAAACATTCCAGGAATACCGTAAGCAGCACTACGCTCATGGATATGCTTGACATTTGTCATTTTCTTAATATCAGCAGAGATTCCATAACCGTTATTGATACAGTAGAAAATTACTGGAAGATTCCAGATTGACGCCATATTCACCGCTTCGTGGAAGACACCTTCGTTTGTTGCACCGTCACCAAAGAAGCAGACAACGATTTTACCAGTGTTTTTCATTTGTTGAGTAAGGGCAGCACCTACTGCAATCCCCATACCACCACCTACAATACCGTTGGCACCAAGGTTACCAGCATCAAGGTCGGCGATGTGCATTGATCCACCTTTACCTTTACAAGTTCCAGTATACTTACCAAGGATTTCAGCCATCATACCATTAAGGTCGATTCCTTTAGCAATGGCTTGTCCGTGACCACGGTGGTTCGATGTTATGAGGTCGTCTTCGTTTAGAGCTAACATAGCCCCAACGTTAGCAGCTTCCTCACCAACAGAAAAGTGCGTCATACCGGGCACTTTTCCTTTTTTTACTAATTGAGCAATTTTTAAGTCCATACGACGAATCTCTTCCATCTTACGGAACATCTCAAGCAAAAGATTTTTATCTAAAGTTGACATAATCTTGCCTTTCTAAGTTTAATTTCTTATAGTTCTATTCTAACTTATAGGTTAACTAGAGTCAAAGATTATGCTTGATAATTTTTCACAATATAAAAAAAGAAAAGCCAATGAAATCAAGACTTTTCTTTACCTAAAACAACTATTTCACAATCTGGTTTTCAAGGGTATTTTCAACAAATTATTTGAATCTTTTCATAATAACTTGTAAACGCCATTGATAGAGTATTCCGCTGACTACTAAACTAACGATTAGACCTATCCAGTAGGAATAGGCATCGAGATCTGTTGAATAATCTAGGAACAACCCTAGAGGTATAGCCACTCCCCAGTATCCCAAGAGTCCCAGATAGAAAGGGATGACTGTGTCTTTATAACCACGTAATATACCTTGTAATGGTGCTGCAAATGTATCAGCTAATTGGAAAAACAAGCTATAAGTCATAAAACTAGCAGTTAATTGGATGAACTCCGAATCATGGCCATACAGACTAGCAACATTTTCTCTAAAAATATATAAAAAGGAAAGTGTTAAAATCGCAAATGCCATAGCAGATAGACGTCCGATTTTTATATATTTCTTAGCATCTTCTTGACGTTTAGCACCAACTTCATAAGAAACAACAATAGCCATCGCTGTTGAAATGCTCATAGGAAAGGCGTACATGAGAGATGAAAAGTTCATGGCAGATTGATGGCTTGCTATTATCAAGGATGAAAACTTTGCCATAATCAATCCCACTGCTGAAAAAATAGCAACTTCTGCAAATACAGTTCCACCAATAGGTAACCCCAGTTTTATCGCTTCTTTTATTTTATTCCTGTCTAAAGGTAGTCGGTTTTCTAAATGTAGTTCTTTTAATTTTTCTTGTTTAAGAAGGACTAGTATAGATATACCCAACAAGGCCCAATAAGCCATAGAGGTCCCAAGTCCCGCTCCAGCTCCTCCCAACTCAGGAAAACCAAAGGCACCATAAATCAATAAATAGTTAAAACCACTATTTAGAGGGAGTAATAAAAGCATCAAATACATGGACAACCTTGTTAACCCAAGCGCATCCAGTAATGAACGGATAACGCTAAAGAGTAAGAGAGGAATAATACCAATGGCTAGGAGCCACAGATAACGTATGGCAACACTGGATACAGCCACTTCCAGCCCCATGAATTGTAAGACAATTGGTGCTAAAAAGAAAACCAAGCCAAAAAGTACGATAGATAAGGCTAAAGCCAAATAAAGAAATTGATAAAAATCCGAAGAAACTTCTTTCTTTTTTCCTTGTCCCAAATGGTGGCCAATAATAGGGACCAAGGCTGAGACAATCCCTGTCAGGAAGGTAAAGAAAGGATTCCACAAACTAGTCGCAATGGAAACACCCGCTAGATCCAGTGTATTATATTGCCCTGTCATCGTGGTATCGACAAAAGATGCAGAAAAATTAGCGAATTGATAAATTAAAATAGGAAAGAAAATTTTTAAAAATAAGATGATTTTGTCTTTAATTGTTTCTGTTGTATGCATACCTACTCTTTCTACTCCTTTTCATCCAAGCCAAAAAGCTTTAAGCCGTATTTTCTCAAGCTCAAGGGTGGATTACTAGCTTTTGATGTCGTGTGCCAACAATTACATGAGGCGCAATAATAGCTTCTAACCAAGCCACCATTATCATACTCTACAGCATGGTCAGCTTTTTCCTTGGTTTCATACTGAATTTTAGTACGGTTAGCGGCTGGACAATATACTCCATGGCAAGCATTTCGTTTACGATTTCTAAGTTTACGAAAATAATTCATCCTCAAGCTCCTAATCTGCTTGATAAACGATTTGTCCCTTACAGATAGTATATTTGACCTGCCCTTTTAATTGTTCACCAATGAATGGTGAATTAGCTGCTTTAGAAGCAAAATGTGTGTCAACGATTCGGTCAGCTTTATCATCAAAAATTGTAATATCAGCTGGACCATTTTCAGTTAGATAACCTGCTTCAAAATTATACAGTTTTGCTGGATTGTAGGTCATTTTTTCTAGCAATTGCATTAAACTCAACTCGCCAGCTTCAACCAAGTAGGTCAAACCAAGTGACAAGGATGTTTCCAAACCTGTCATTCCCGATGGCGCTTTGGTAATATCCTCAACATTTTTTTCGTCAGCATGGTGAGGCGCGTGGTCAGTAGCAATGACAGAAATGACTCCAGATTTTAAACCTTCAATGACGGCGCGACGATCAGACTCCAAACGAAGAGGTGGATTCATCTTAGCGTTACTTCCTTTAGTCAAAAGCAGAGCTTCAGTCTTAGAAAAATGCTGGGGTGCTACTTCTGCAGTTACGTTTGCTCCCATATTTTGAGCAAACTCCACAACTTTTACACTTTCTTCTTTTGACAAATGCTGAATATGAACATGAGCCTTAGTTGCATAGGCAATCATGGCATCACGAGCAATCATAGCGTATTCTGCAACTCCTGTTGCACCGCAGATATGAAAATGCTCTTTAGCGATATTTTCGTTAAAACCAAGTGTACCATTTAAACCAGGATCTTCTTCGTGCAAACTGATAAAGGTGTCGAGTTTTTTAGCCTTTTCCATGGCTTCCTTAACAACTTTACTACTTTCAAGAGGAATTCCGTCATCAGAAAAACCAACAGCACCAGCTTCTAAAAGCGCCTTAAAATCTGTCAAATCTTGGCCATTAAAGTTTTTGGTAATCGTTGCTACAGACTTAACGTTAATTTTTTCCTTGGCTGCAGATTGAAGAACTTCTTGCAAAGTCTCAACATCTGAGATAGTTGGATTGGTATTAGCCATCATTACGACTGTCGTAAAACCACCTGCAGCTGCTGCTAGTGCTCCTGTATGAATGTCTTCTTTATGAGTCTGACCAGGTTCACGGAAATGGACATGGATATCCACCAATCCAGGTGCAACTACAAGACCAGTTGCATCGATCACTTGAGCTCCTTCAACCTGGATTTCAGGAGCGATTCTAACAATTTTCCCATCATCAATCAAAACATCACAAACTTGATCCAAACCAGACTTTGGATCCATCACACGGCCGTTTTTGATTACTAACATAACAATACTCCTTTATTCGTAGAAATCCACTTGGGTATCCAATAACTTATCACCATCATAAACAAACTTTGCTGAAAAGAAAGGCTTATCTTCTAGAAGCCACTCGACAAAGGTATGGTCACCTTCCCAGGTCGGTTTGCTTAAAACTTCATCGTAAGGAACCCATTCTAAGGTCCCTTCGTTACAGTCAATCAATTCACCCTCAAACTCTGTTACCTTAAAGACGTAGGTGTACCAGTCCAAGTCCGGTGTAAACTCTGGAAAGGTGATAACTCCTTTTAATACTGGTTTTGCTTTTAGACCAGTTTCTTCTAAAATCTCACGAGCAGCACATTCTTGTGGAGTTTCTCCACGCTCTAACTTTCCACCTACACCGATCCATTTTCCTTCATGGACATCATTAGGCTTTTTATTGCGATGAAGCATGAGTAATTCTTTTCCATTATCAATGTAGCAAATTGTCGCTAACTGAGGCATATTCTCTCCTTATCTAAGCCAATCGATTGGCTCTTGTCCTGTTTCTTTTAAGAATGCATCGGCCTTGGAAAAAGGCTTGGAGCCCCAAAATCCTCTGTAAACAGAAAGAGGACTTGGGTGGGCTGATTCGATAATCAAGTGCTGAGGATTTTTAACCAAGAACTTCTTCTTACGTGCATAAGCACCCCAGAGTACAAAAACCACAGGTCTATCTAAATTATTGACAACCTTAATCACTGCATCCGTGAATGGCTCCCAAATCAGACCAGCATGACCATTAGCCTGCCCAGCAGGGACAGTCAAGCAAGCATTGAGAAGCAAAACACCCTGCTCCGCCCAAGAGGTCAAGTCATGAGACTGTTTTACCCCAATATCATCCGCAAGTTCTTTTAAAATATTTTGCAAAGAAGGAGGTGCTGGAATAGAATCTGGAACTGAAAAACTCAAGCCCTGAGCTTGACCAGGTCCATGATAAGGATCTTGGCCTAGAATTACCACTTTAACCTCTTCCAGAGGAGTCGACAAAAGAGCCTGAAAAACCTTTTCCTTTGGCGGATAAACAGTTCCCTGAGCATAGACTTGCTCCATAAAGTGATTGATTTTCCCAAAATAACCCTCAGGTAATTGCTCTTTAATCAAAGCATGCCAGGATGAGTGTTCCATTGCTTTCTCCTTTGTTTATACTGCCTCTATTATAGCAAAAAGTGGCTATCTAAACCACTTTTAAAAGTATCTATTAAGATTTGAGAAGTTTTAGAAAGATTCAAGACTACAGCAACTCCCCCAATCTGAAAGATAGCCTATTATTTCAAAAACACTATCATTGTATTTTTCAAATTTTTTAGTTGCAGAACTTTTTAGATAGCCTGAAATACAATTTATAGTCAACTGAAACAAGAATAAGACAAAAGAGCCTCGAAAAAAGTATTACAACTTGGTAATACCTTTTTGAGGTGCTTTTTGATATGAGCCCATGTTTTCTCAATAGGATTGTACTCAGGTGAGT
>NZ_JASHFO010000013.1:0-49105 GCF_047460825.1 Streptococcus infantis
TTACTCAAAGTTAAGTGACGATAGCCTAGGAGATACACCTGTACCCATGCCGAACACAGAAGTTAAGCCCTAGAACGCCGGAAGTAGTTGGGGGTTGCCCCCTGTGAGATAAGGAAGTCGCTTAGCTAAAGGGAGTTTAGCTCAGCTGGGAGAGCATCTGCCTTACAAGCAGAGGGTCAGCGGTTCGATCCCGTTAACTCCCATAGGTCCCGTAGTGTAGCGGTTATCACGTCGCCCTGTCACGGCGAAGATCGCGGGTTCGATTCCCGTCGGGACCGTTTAAGATAACGAAAGTTATTTTAGACTCGTTAGCTCAGTTGGTAGAGCAATTGACTTTTAATCAATGGGTCACTGGTTCGAGCCCAGTACGGGTCATCATTGCGGGTTTGGCGGAATTGGCAGACGCACCAGATTTAGGATCTGGCGCTTAACGGCGTGGGGGTTCAAGTCCCTTAACCCGCATAATAGAAATAAGCCGGCTTAGCTCAGTTGGTAGAGCATCTGATTTGTAATCAGAGGGTCGCGTGTTCAAGTCATGTAGCCGGCATTTTTTTAATATAACCAAGAGGTCGATGCGAACGTAGTTCAGTGGTAGAACACCACCTTGCCAAGGTGGGGGTCGCGGGTTCGAATCCCGTCGTTCGCTTAGAGAGGCCGGGGTGGCGGAACTGGCAGACGCACAGGACTTAAAATCCTGCGATTGGTAACGATCGTACCGGTTCGATCCCGGTCCTCGGCATATAATGAGCACCCTTAGCTCAACTGGATAGAGTACCTGACTACGAATCAGGCGGTTAGAGGTTCGACTCCTCTAGGGTGCATTTTTTCTATTTAACTCGGGAAGTAGCTCAGCTTGGTAGAGTACTTGGTTTGGGACCAAGGTGTCGCAGGTTCGAATCCTGTCTTCCCGATTGATATTACAGAGTAAGAACAATGGTTGTTCTTTTTTTTTATTTGTTATTAATCTTTTTTTCAGGCTCTTTTCTACGATTTGTCAAGTATATCAAGGGCCTTAAGTAAAAAAAGAGATAAGACAGTAGCTATTCTGAGGTTACTGTCTTATTTTTACCACTTATTGATCCATAAAAGGGCATGCTAAAAAACACCTCATCTGGTATTTTTTGCAACAAGGTGTTATAATAATATGGCATAGATGACCTTATCGATTTTGGGTCAAAGAGTAATCGTAAAGTTTGTTATGCGTAATGAGGTAATACATTGTTCGAATGAGACGATGTATAGAGGTAATCGCATGTGGCTTGGTTGAAGCTATTGTCGATTGTCTTTTTCGTTTCTCATAAAAGTCGGCGATATGGCAGGGATTGGTATGACTAGCTGAAGCGGTGTTATGAATGCGCTTGAACAAGATTTTTCTGGCATAGGGATTACCTCGCTTAGTAATGTGTTCCTTGGCGAGAAAGGTCCCAGATTCATAGTGTCTCAGGTCAATGTCAATAAAAGCGTTGATTTGATTGGTAGACTGAAAGCGACGAATATCTCCCAATTCGCCAATGATAGATGTCGCTGTGATTTCTGCGATGCCAGGAATTGATCGTAAGATGTCATACTCTGGTAAAGGCTGAGCTAGAGCTACCATGTCGTCTAAGACAACCTGTCTGTGCTCAGAAAGACGAAGCAATTCTTGAGCATAGTAACGAACCTCTTCAAGCATTGGGGAGATTTTCTTGACCGCACAAAAAGATTGTTTAGCGAGTTTTATAAGTTTATCAGTCAGGTAAGCAATACGCTTTTCAGAGATTCGTTTGGAGGTAGATTGACGGATGATCTTACACAATTCATTTTGAGATAGGTTTACTACAAACTCTTTGCATGGAAAAGCCATCACTAAATTCCAATATTGCTCTCCAGTTGGTGTGGATAAGAGATTTTCCAATTCAGGAAAGGTGACTTGTAAGACCTTGTGTAGACGATTTTTAGCTCTAACAATGTCTTCTGTAAGATTTTGATAGAAACGGCTTAAATCACGCAGGTGTTGATAAACTTCTTCCTGCGCATAAGTTGGTTTACGATTGAGTATAAACTGAGAATGAGCCAACTTTTCAGCGTCAATTTTGTCTGTTTTACGAACTCGCAGACTGTCCAGTTGCTTCTTAGCTTCCAGAGGATTCAGCTGTGTATAAGCGTAGCCGTATTCCTCAAGAAAGGCTCGAAGACGCCGAGAATAGACACCAGTAGCTTCAAATATAATCTCAGGATTATGAACAGTTTTCAAGTCATTCAAAAGATGATTGAAGCCAATGGCGTCATTGAGCATAGTGTATCCATGAATCTTTTCACCGTTGACTAAAATTGCCACCTCAGAACTTGCCTTACTCATATAAATCCCAAATACTGTACGCATGATATTACCTCTTTTGTCTTGAATAATTCCGTGTTTTAGTGATTTTATTTTCAATACGCGACGTCTAGCGTCCCACATACTTTGATCAAATTCCACCTAAAACAAGGTGTCTTGCCAGTTTGTCAAGCGACGTCTAGCGCCAAAGAGCCCTACGACTTTACAAGACACCTCTACTTTAACATAAAGAAAAAGTAGTGAGTACTCTCTCCCGTCGGAGATTTTCTCACTACTAATCTTAGTATGTTTGTCAACTGTAGTGGGTTGATGAAAAGTTATAACCTGGAGAGGACCAACTTGGTTCTCTCCTTTTTGATATTCAAAGCAATGAGGATTCTAATTTTAAAGTTTTCAAAGTTCCGGAAGCCAAAAGCATTGCGCTTGATGACCTTAATGAGGTTATTGGTAGCCTCTAGTTTTGCGTTTGAGTAGGGCAGTTCCAGTGAGTTCATGATTTTGTCCTTGTCTTTCCAAAAGGTCTTAAAAACAGTTTGAAAAATAGGATTTACACAAGAAATCGTTTCTTCAATCAGTTCAAAGAAATGGTCTGTTTGTTTCTCTTGGAAATGAAACAGTAATAGTTGATAGAGTTCATAGTGCTATCTAAGTTCTTGAGAGTATGCAAGGAGCTTTTCGAGAATCTCTTTATTGGTCAAGTGTGAGCGAAAAGTCGGGCGATAAAATCGTTTATCGCTGAGTTTACGGCTATCCTGTTGAATGAGTTTCCAGTAACGTTTTAGTGCCTTATATTCGTGCGATTTGCGATCAAAACGATTCATGACTTGGATGCGAAGACGATTCATAGCTCGACTGAGATGTTGGATAATGTGAAAGCGGTCGAGAACGATTTTAGCGTTAGGAAAAAGTTTTCTGGCAATATCATAGTAGGGGCTAAACATATCCATGGTAATGACTTTCACTCGACTTCTCACCTGACTAGAATAACGAAGGAAATGATTGCGAATAGTCACTTGAGTTCGCCCATCCAGGATAACTACGATCTTTCTGGAATCAAAATCCTGTGCAATGAAACTCATCTTACCTTTCTTGAAGCTGTATTCATCCCAAGACATGTGAGTTGGAAGGAAAGATAAATCTGTCTTGAATTTGAATTCTTTCAATTTACGAATGACTGTCGAAGTAGATACAGATAGACTTTCTGCGATAGCCGTCATAGGGACTTTCTCGATTAATTTTTGAGTGATTTTCTGGTTGACGATGGTAGCGATTTGGTGATTCTTTTTGACTAAGGAAGTCTCTGCGACAGCTATTTTCCCGCAGACTTTACAACGGAAACGGCGTTTTCTCAATCGAATGAGTGTCTTATAGCCTGCACACTCTAGATAGGGAATTTTAGATTCTTTCTGGAAGTCATATTTAGTCATTTGCCCTAGGCAGTGATGACACTTAGGAGCAGGATAATCTAGCTTAGCGATGACTTCTTTATGCGTTCCAGCATCAAGATAATCCAAGATTATGATGTTCTTGTCTTTAATATCGAGTAGTTTTGTGATAAAATGTAATTGTTCCATATGATTCTTTCTAATGATGGTTTGGTCGCTTTTCATTATAGATCTTATGGGACTTTTTTTCTACACAAAAATAGGCCCATAATATCCATAGGGGATTCACCCACTACAAATATTATAGAGCCTTTTTTCAATAAAATAATCCATCTCAAATTTGTCTGGTTATCTTTTCCTTATGAAATTTTATTAAAATATTTTTTCAATCTCCTATTTGTTAAAAAAATCACAAATATTTGAAAATATAGGAAATATATTATATAATTAACCTAAATATAAAGCGTGAAAAACGCAAGGAGGAAAAAATATGGCAACATTTTACGTTCCAGCAGTCAACCTTATTGGTAAAGGTGTGGTAAATGAAGTTGGTCCTTATGTTAAGGAGTTGGGCTATACTAAGGCTCTTTTGGTGACAGATAAGTATATCGAATCAAGTGATATCTTGCCAAAAATTTTAAAACCTTTAGATGATGAAGGGATTGCTTACGTTATCTTTAGTGATGTTGAACCTAACCCTACTTGTAAAAATGTCATGGATGGGGTCGCTGCTTTGAAAGAGCATAACTGTGACTTTATCATCTCTGTCGGTGGTGGCTCTCCACAGGATGCAGCTAGCTGTATTTCTGTAATCGCTACTAATGGCGGTAAGCCACAGGATTATGAAGGTTTGCATAAGTCTGCTCAAAAAGGCCTTCCTGTTGTAGCTATCAATACTACTGCAGGTACATCAGCAGAAATTACTATCAACTACGTTATCACTGATGAAGAACGTAAGGTTAAAATGGTAATGGTTGATAAGAACAGTCTTGCTCTTATCTCTGTTAATGACCCTGAATTGATGGTTTCAAAACCTCAAGCTTTGACTGCTGCTACTGGTATGGATGCTCTTACTCACGCTGTTGAAGCTTTGGTAACACCAGGTGCTTATGATGTGACTAAGAAACTCTCTATCGGAGCTATCGAACTAATCAAAGAATATCTTCCACGTGCAGTAGAAAACGGTCACGACATCGAAGCTCGTGAAGGTATGGTTAATGCCATCTTCCTTGGAGGAATGAGCTTTAACAATGCTGGACTTGGTTATGTTCACTCAATGGCTCACCAATTGGGTGCTGTCTATAACTTGCCTCATGGTGTTTGCTGTGCCATGCTTTTGCCAGTTGTTGAGCGTGAAAATGCCAAACGTGTACCTGTAGCCTTCCGTAATGTTGCTAAGGCCTTGGGTATGCAAATCGAAGGAAAATCAGATGAGGAATGTGCGGCTTATGCTATTTCTGAAATTGAAAAACTTTCTGAAACTGTCGGTATTCCTAAGAAATTGACAGAACTTGGTATCGAAGAAAAAGACTTTGACTTTGAATACCTTTCTAAGAATGCCTTGATTGATGCTTGTGCACCAGGTAATCCATTCATGCCAACTTTGGAAGAAACCATTGCTTTCTATAAGGAATTATTCTAAGCAAAGCTACTTTAGAATTTTTTAGGGATAGTAAATTTAAGATTCTTACATTACGAATTCCTCCCGAATATTCAAATAATGTATTAGGGAATCAAATACTATTCCTATGATTTAAAACCAATAATATTTAAGAAGAACTATCCTTGTGATAGTTCTTTTTTGGAAAATTTGATATGCTAGGATTATGAAGAAAATCAAAATCGATGTTGTGATTGTTCCTTTAAGTGGACATTTGTATCCAACTATGAATTTACTTGCACCACTATTACAAAATCCTCAGTATGAGATTCGTCTATTTACAGGCCCTCAGAAGAAAACTGTTGCTGAGGCTGCAGGTTTTAATGTAGTTACCATACTAGAAGATCATATTGAGGAATTTGAAAAGGCAGCAAATAACTCTGAACAATTAGGGATTTTATCAGCCTATCATCAACTTTCTGCTAGTATTGATTTAATTAATTTAGTTTCTGATCAATTAATGAAAGAGTGGCAAAAGAATCGCCCAGATATTGTTATTGCTGATTTTATAACTTTGTCAGGTGGGCTCGTGGCAGATCAGCTTGGAATTCCTTGGATTACTACCATGGCTACACAATTTGTTTTAGAGACTACTGATGGCCCGCCCTGTTTAATTGGTGGGATGGGGAGTCCCAAGAATGTCTGGGAGTCTGCAGTACAATTTTTAGGTAGAAAGGGAACTCGGTTAGTAAAACGGATTGTATCTTTTTCGTTTCGTGATCGTTTAAAGAGATATAATTTTAGACTCTATAATCAGCTGGACCAAGAGACTATTTATTCTCCATATTCAATCCTTGGTATAGGGATGAAAGAAGTAGAGTTAAAAAAGGGATTCCCAAAACACTACAAGTGGGTTGGTCCTTCTGGTGCTTCGGTTGAGGCAGGAGAGGATTATCCTTTAGATTTGTCGGTTTTCCCTAATCGAAAAAAGGTTTTGGTTACTTGTGGGACACAACTGGCATGGGCCAAAGATAATCTAATCTTTCAAGCGAAGCAACTAGTAAAAGCGCATCCTAATTTTCACTTTTTTGTGACTCGTGGAGTTGGTGGAGAACCTTTTCAGTGTGAGAATCTGATGGAGAATCTGTCCCTTGTTTCTTATCTTCCTTACAAAGAATACATTCCTCAGATGGATTATGTGATTCATCATGGTGGAGCGGGAATTTTTTATCAGTGTATCATTTATGGTAAACCGGCTTTGATTTTGCCTCATGACTACGACCAATATGATTATGCTGTTCGTGGTGTGGAAGCGGGTGTTGCTTTCACAGCTAAAAGAGATAATAGCCAGGAGATTGGGCAGGCATTTGAAAAATTAATTGCTAAAGAAGATTGGTCAGAATTAGAAATTTTACGCCAGGCTGCACAATCCTATCATCCAACAGAAATTTTGGAAAGCGAAATCCACCGTCTGTTAGCAGATAAGGAGAAAGAATGATGAAAAAAGTATTAGTTACAGGAGCCACTGGTTTCTTGGGTAAATATGTTGTAGAAGAACTAGTTGAGCATGGTTACCAAGTGCGAGCTTTTGGTAGAAATAGTCAGGTAGGGCAATCCTTGGAAGACTCTTCTGTCAGTTTTTTTCAGGGTGATTTGACCAAAGCTGATGATGTGCTAGAGGCATGTCAAGGGATAGACATGGTTGTTCATGCCGGGGCTCTTTCAACTATTTGGGGGCCATGGGAAGATTTTTATCAGGCTAATGTTTTAGGAACCAAATATGTTCTCGAGGCATGTCGCCAAACAGATATTCAACGTTTAGTCTATGTATCCTCACCAAGCATCTACGCTGCTCCTAAGGATCAGTTGGAAATCAAAGAAAGTGATGCACCAAAGGAAAATAATCTCAATAACTATATACGTAGTAAATTGGCTTCGGAGAGACTCTTTAAGGATTATCCAGATGTTCCTAGTATTATCTTGAGGCCTCGGGGACTGTTTGGGATTGGAGATACCAGCATCTTGCCACGGGTGATCAATCTTAGTCAAAAAATTGGTATTCCTTTAATTGGAGATGGGCGTCAGCTCATGGACATGACTTGTGTGGAAAATGTTGCTCTCGCAATTCGTTTAGCCTTAGAAGTCTCAGAAGCAAAAGGTGAGGTCTATAACATTACTAATGGTGAACCGAGGGCTTTTAGAGATTTGTTAGAGGAAAGTTTGACAGGTTTGGGTTTCCCAATCAAATATAGAAAAATTCCAGCATCTCTATTAGCAGGAATTGCAAGTAGTTTAGAGTTTCTTTACAAGTCCTTGAATCTGAAAGGGGAACCGCCTTTAACACGATATACCTATTATCTACTTCGTTATAGTCAAACTCTAGATATTAGCAAGGCTGAGAGGGAATTGGGGTATCGTCCGAAAATTAGTATTTCAGAAGGGATTGAACAATATGTCCAAGATTATCGAAAGCATTGAGTATTTCCCAGCGGGATATTGTACGAGTTATGCCGGTTTGCTCTTTAAAGGTGTTAAGAATAGAAAGATGACTTTCCCTGCAGGTGTCTTTTTGATTAAGCACAGGGATAAAGGTTATCTGCTATATGATACTGGCTATCACTACGATATTAAGACAAAACTAAGATATGCTTTATATCGCTTGGGGACGCCCGTTCAAATGATAGAGCAGGATCAGATTTCGCATTTGCTGAAGGCTCAAGGAATCAAGCCAGAAGAAATCAACTATGTCTTGTTGTCTCATCTACATCCAGATCATTTGGGAGGAGCTAGCTTCTTTCCGAATGCAAACTTTATCCTGACCCAGGAAGTCTATGATGTTTACAAGAAACCAAAACTAAAAGATTTAATTTTTAAAGAATTTTTGCCGAGTGACTTCGAGGAAAGACTGACAGTCATCAAGGCAGATCAGCAAAACTCCAACTTTAATTACCGTCCTACCTATGATTTGTTTGGAGACGGAAGTATCCTTGTCTCTTCTATTGATGGGCATGCCAAGGGACAAGCTTGCCTCTTTATTCCAGACTATCATCTCTTTATCGCAGCAGACCTTTGTTGGGGAATTGACCTTTTGCCTTACACTAAACAGATGCATCTGATTCCTTCCTTGGTGCAAGATAGTAAGGCTGACTATATCAAAGGAACAGAGCTCTTGGAAGAAGTTTTAAAGGATGGAATAGAAGTGCTAGTTAGCCATGACCCTGTAGAAAGGATTGAGCGGATTTTATATGAAAAAAATAACCTTTCTTAAAACTTTTTTCCAAACTCGTTGGCTACATAATTTTAAATCTCGAAAAGCCTTAGAAAACTATCAGAAAAAGCAGTTGGCTGCCTATATGGACTTTCTCAAACGTGAGTCGCCTTATTTTAAAAATGGTGTACCTAACGACTTTGACCATATGGATAAAGCATTTATGATGACGCATTTCAATGAGCTTAATACTCAAGGTGTGGATCGAGACGAGGCCTTGGCATTGGCTATCGAAAGTGAGAAGACCCGTAATTTTACAGAACTCAAAGGAGAAATAGCTGTTGGGCTGTCTTCTGGAACATCTGGACACCGGGGACTCTTTATCACAACTGAAAAAGAGAGAAGTATGTGGGCAGCGGCTATCTTGGCAAAGATGTTATCCAAAGGTCACCTTTTTGGGCACCGCATAGCCTTTTTCCTCAGAGCGGATAATGAATTGTATCAGACCATCAATACGGCGCTTATTCGTTTAGAGTACTTTGATATTTTCAAGAATACAGATGAGCATACCGAGCGTCTCAACAATTATCAACCGACCATTGTGGTGGCGCCTGCTTCTATGTTGATTGAATTGAGCAAGCGTCTAAAAGCTGGGGAGTTAGTCATTCACCCACAAAAAATCGTTTCGGTGGCTGAAATCTTGGAAGATAGTGACAAAGAGCGAATTTCGAACGCTTTTGCATTACCGATTATTGATCAGGTTTATCAAGCAACGGAAGGTTTCTTAGCTTGTACGTGCTCGGCTGGGAATCTTCATCTCAACGAAGACATCATTTTTGTGGAAAAACACTACTTGGATGACCGACGTTTTTATCCAGTGATTACGGATTTTAAGCGGAGCAGTCAACCTGTTTATCGCTATCAGCTCAACGATATCTTGGTTGAAAATCCTGAACCTTGTCCTTGTGGATCTCATTATACAAGGATTGACAAGGTTGAGGGGCGTTCTGACGACATCTTCTATTTTGATGGACAAGATGGAGGTCAGGTCACGATTTATCCTGACTTTATCAGACGTTGCATTCTCTTTGTGGAGAATGTCGGAGATTACCAAGTTAAACAACATTCTGAGAAGCTAGTGGAAGTTTGTCTGAGTCGAAGGGACGAGCAAGTAGAAACAGCAATCACAGAGCAATTCAGACTCTTAGCTCAACAGAAAGAGTTTAAAGCACCTGAAATACAATTTTCAGATTATCACTGGGATACAAGTCGTAAACTCAAACGTATCCAACGTTTATGAAAGGATAAAAGATTATGACAGAAGTGAAAAGACATGTAGAAATTGCAGGCTATGGAGTTTACCTTCCAAAAAATACAGTGCAATTTAAAGACCAAACCCGTTACCGTGTCGTAGAAAATGAAGAAACACAGCTAGATTTGGCAGAAGCGGCTATCCAACGTGCACTTGAAAATGCAAATTTGAATATTAAAGATATTGATTGCCTTGTATCAGCTAGTGCGGTTGGTGTTCAACCTATTCCGTGTACAGCTGCTTTGATTCATGAGCGCGTGGCAAAAGGACTCTCTATTCCAGCTATGGATATCAATACGACTTGTACAAGTTTTATCTCTGCTTTATCAACCATGTCACATTTGATTGAAGCTGGGGAATACTGTCGTGTTTTGATTGTATCTAGTGAAGTTGGTAGCTTGGGTCTTAATCCAAAGCAAAAAGAAAGTTTTGAACTCTTTAGTGATGGGGCAGCAGCCTTTATTTTCCAAAAAAGTAGTCAGGACAAAGGAGTGATAGCAAGCCTTCAACGTACTTGGTCAGAGGGGGCTCACGATACAGAGATTCGAGGAGGCTTGACTTCTTATCAGCCAAAAGAGTATTCTGAAGAGACCAAGACAAATTTTATGTTTGATATGAAAGGCAAGAAAATTCTCTTGCTTTCTGCTCGTGTCATTCCAGAAATGTTCCAAGAATTCCAAGAGAAATCTGGGATTTCTAAAGATGCTGTAGACTATATTATTCCCCACCAAGCTAGTCGCGCTCTTCCTTTGGTCATGGGAAAACTGGGTGTAGATGAAGACAAGTACCTTAACCTTGTTAGTGATTATGGAAATATGGTTTCAGTCTCTGTGCCATTTGGTTTAGCTTATTCTTTAGACCATAGCTTGGCCAAAGAAGGCGATGTAGTTTACCTGATGGGAACTGCAGCTGGTATGACGGTCAATATGTTGGCATTAAAATTGTAATATAAGAGCAGGCATGTATGTGGCCTGCTTTTTATTGTTCACCTCAGTTGGAGAACTATCGGCCTAAACAGAAAAGACTTGCTAAGTTCTTCTAAACTAAGTATACTAGAAGGTAACAAGCGTTTTCAGACGTTAAATTAGGGAGTAGACTTAGAAATTGAGGGGGAGTTATGGGAACTAGAAAATTGCGACTATTGATGTCCAAGTATGGTTTTAGCATTGCAATAATTCTGATAGAATTATTTGTAGTTTTTGCAGTCATTCTTTACATGAGCCAGATTGCTCCAATTATTTGGGTGACTCTTGTATTTTTGATCAGCGTAGCAACTGTTTTAGCCATTGTTAATCGTTCCATGTCTCCTGAGAGCAAGGTGACTTGGTTGATTGTCACTTTTGTCCCTGTTTTTGGTCCCTTACTTTATATCATGTTTGGTGAGCGTCGGTTATCAAAAAAGGAATTCAAACAACTGCAGGAACTTCGTTCTATTGCATCTCATGAAAAGCGAGAGCATAGTCTTCATCAGATCCTACAAGAAACTGATAAATCTGCCTACGGTATTATCAATGCCTTGTTACATATGGATAGTAATGCAGAGGTTTATGACCATACAGACTCACAATTCTTTGCTAATGGAGAAGAAATGTGGCAACAGATGCTGGAGGATCTGAAGAGGGCTGAAAAATTTATTTTTCTAGAATACTACATTGTCGACGAAGGTTTGATGTGGGATAGTATGCTTGAAATTCTTGAAGAAAAAGCTGCTCAGGGAGTCGAGGTCAAGATGCTCTACGATGATATTGGTTGTATGGTGACCTTGCCTGGGGATTATACTGTTCATTTGCGTTCTAAAGGGATTGATGCTCATAAGTTTAATAAGGTGATTCCTCGTATGACAGTGGCCTATAACAACCGTGACCACCGTAAGATTTTGGTCATTGATGGGCAGATTGCCTATACTGGCGGGATTAATCTTGCAGACGAATATATCAATCAGATTGAACGTTTTGGACACTGGAAAGATAGTGGAATTCGGATTGATGGTCCGGCGACTCAAGCATTTACCAGACTATTTCTCATGAACTGGTACATCAACCGTGGGGAAATCAGTGACTTTGATCAGTATCATTTGGAAAATCAGACACGATTTGGTAGCGGTCTTTGTATCCCGTATGGAAGTGGCCCTAAGCCTATCTATAAAATGAAGGTGGGGAAAATCGTCTACCAAAATCTGATTAATCAAGCGGAAGATTTTGTCTATATCACCACGCCTTATCTCATTATTGATTATGATTTGACAGAGGATATAAAAAATGCAGCCATGCGAGGTGTAGATGTGAGAATTATAACTCCATTTATCCCAGATAAAAAGCTCATCCAGTTAGTAACTCGAGGGTCTTACCCTGATCTTTTGTCTGCTGGTGTACGTATCTATGAGTATACTCCTGGTTTTATCCATAGTAAGCAAATGATTGTTGATGATCGATTTGCGGTTGTTGGAACCATAAACCTTGATTATCGCAGCTTGGTTCACCACTATGAAAATGCAGTTTTATTGTACGAAACACCATCGATTGCAGATATTCGTAAGGACTTTGAAGAGATTTTTGAAGTATCGCAAGAAATTTTTCCTGGAACAATCAAGCCTACTTGGTATCAAACATTAATCAAAGAAGTAGCTCAGTTATTCGCCCCTATGCTTTAATTGAAAGAGCTAGTTCATCTTTATAATTAGAGAAAGAGAAGGTTTGCCGTCTCTTTTTCTGTAAGCAGTTTCCTTGACATCTTATTTATTTTTCGTTATCATATGTCCATATAATATATGGGAGTCTGTGTACAGTCTGAGAGGAAGTGTTAAACTTCGACCGCACCTGATCTGGGTAATGCCAGCGTAGGGAACGATACTTGGCCTAATTTTGCACCTTTTTCATATATGAAAGAGGTTTTTCTTTTTTTACAAAGAAAAACTGTAATTTAGAAGGAGGTTTTAATGAAAGCAAGCATTGCTTTACAAGTCCTGCCCCTGTCACAGGGGATTGACCGCATAGCTGTAATTGATAAGGTCATTGCTTATCTGCAAGCTCAAGAAGTGACCATGGTGGTGACACCATTTGAAACGGTCTTGGAGGGGGAGTTTGATGAGCTTATGCGCATTCTCAAAGAAGCGCTAGAAGTGGCGGGGCAAGGAGCGGACAATGTTTTTGCCAATGTGAAAATAAATATAGGAGAGATTTTAAGCATCGATGAGAAACTTGAAAAGTATAATGAGACGACATATTAGTCTGCTAGGATTTTTGGGTGTCTTATCCGTTTGGCAGGTGGCGGGATTCTTAAAACTCTTACCAAAGTTTATCCTGCCGACACCACTTGAGATTCTCCAGTCTTTTGTTCGAGACAGAGAATTTCTCTGGTACCATAGCTGGGCAACCTTGAGAGTAGCTTTGCTAGGTTTGGTCTTGGGTGTTTTGATAGCCTGTATTATGGCCGTCCTTATGGATAGTTTGGGATGGCTCAATGACCTGATTTACCCCATGATGGTGGTTGTCCAGACTATACCGACCATTGCCATAGCCCCTATCCTAGTTTTATGGTTGGGTTATGGAATCATGCCCAAGATTGTCTTGATTATCTTGACGACTACTTTTCCTATCATCGTTAGTATTTTAGATGGTTTTAGGCATTGCGACAAGGACATGCTGACCTTGTTTAGTCTGATGCGAGCGAATCCTTGGCAAATCCTGTGGCATTTTAAAATCCCTGTCAGCCTGCCCTACTTTTATGCAGGTCTGAGGGTCAGTGTCTCCTATGCTTTCATCACAACAGTTGTATCTGAGTGGTTGGGAGGCTTTGAAGGACTAGGTGTCTACATGATTCAGTCCAAAAAACTGTTTCAGTATGATACCATGTTTGCGATTATTATTCTGGTATCGCTGATCAGTCTTCTGGGGATGAAGCTAGTCGATATCAGTGAAAAATATGTGATTAAATGGAAACGTGCTTAAAATAGATTGTTTTGGAAAAAGAAAAGAGGAAATAAAAATGAAGAAAACATGGAAAGTGTTTTTAACGATTGTAACAGCTTTTCTAGCTGTCGTGCTTGTGGCTTGTGGCCAAGGAACAGCTTCTAAGGATAACAAAGAAGCAGAACTCAAAAAAATTGACTTTATCCTAGACTGGACACCCAATACCAACCATACAGGGCTTTATGTAGCCAAAGAAAAAGGTTATTTCAAAGAAGCTGGAGTGGATGTTGATTTGAAATTGCCACCAGAAGAAAGTTCATCTGACTTGGTGATCAATGGTAAGGCACCGTTTGCTATTTATTTCCAAGACTACATGGCTAAGAAATTGGAAAAAGGGGCAGGAATTACTGCCGTTGCAGCGATCGTTGAGCACAATACATCAGGGATTATCTCTCGTAAGTCTGACAATATCAATAGTCCTAAAGACTTGGTTGGTAAGAAATACGGAACTTGGAATGACCCAACTGAGCTTGCTATGCTGAAAACCTTGGTAGAATCTCAAGGTGGAGACTTCGAGAAGGTTGAAAAAGTACCAAACAACGACTCGAACTCGATCACACCGATTGCCAATGGCGTTTTTGACTCTGCTTGGATTTATTATGGTTGGGATGGAATCCTTGCCAAATCGCAAGGTGTGGATGCCAACTTTATGTATTTGAAAGACTACGTCAAAGAGTTTGACTACTACTCACCAGTTATCATCGCTAACAATGACTATCTGAAAGACAACAAAGAAGAAGCTCGTAAAGTCATCCAAGCTATTAAAAAAGGTTACCAATACGCTATGGATCACCCAGAAGAAGCGGCTGATATCTTGATCAAGAATGCACCTGAGTTAAAGGATAAACGTGACTTTGTCATCGAATCTCAGAAATACTTATCAAAAGAGTATGCTAGCGACAAGGAAAAATGGGGACAGTTTGATGCTGACCGCTGGAATGCCTTCTACAAATGGGATAAAGAAAATGGTATCCTCAAGGAAGATTTGACTGATAAAGGATTTACTAACGAATTTGTAAAATAATGACAGAAATTAGACTAGAACACGTAAGCTATGCCTACGATGATGAAAAGATTTTAGAGGACATTAACCTACAAGTGACTTCAGGTGAAGTGGTCTCTATCCTAGGCCCCAGTGGTGTAGGGAAGACCACTCTCTTTAACCTGATTGCAGGCATTTTAGAAGTCCAGTCTGGGAGAATCATTCTTGACGGTGAAGAAAATCCCAAGGGGCGCGTGAGCTATATGTTACAAAAGGATCTGCTCTTGGAACATAAGACTGTCCTTGGTAATATCATTTTGCCCCTCTTGATTCAAAAGGTGGACAAGGCAGAAGCCATTGCCAAAGCAGATGAAATTCTTGCTACCTTTCAGTTGACGGCTGTAAGGGATAAGTACCCTCATGAACTCAGTGGTGGGATGCGCCAGCGTGTTGCTTTACTCCGTACCTACCTTTTCGGGCATAAGCTCTTTCTTCTAGACGAGGCCTTTAGCGCTTTGGATGAGATGACTAAGATGGAACTTCACGCTTGGTATTTGGAGATTCACAAACAGCTAGGGTTGACGACGCTCATCATCACGCATAGTATCGAGGAAGCCCTCAATCTTAGTGACCGTATCTATATCTTGAAAAATAGGCCTGGACAGATTGTTTCTGAAGTCAAACTTAATTGGTCTGAAGCTGAAGACAAGGAAGTTCAAAAAATTGCTTATAAACGCCAAATCTTAGCGGAATTGGGATTAAATAATTAGAAAGACAGGGAGTTGGTGAGGATTGTTCATTACCAGCCCCTTTTTCTTTTAAAAAATCGAAAAATTCGGTATAATAGTCAAAGATAGTCAAGGTTCAAAGAAAGAGGTGGCATTCTATGAGATTTAAAAATACATCAGACCATATAGAGGCCTATATCAAGGCGATTTTGGAGCAGTCGGGTATGGTTGAATTGCAACGAAGCCAATTAGCGGATACCTTTCAAGTCGTGCCTAGTCAGATCAACTATGTGATTAAGACTCGATTTACTGAAAGCAGAGGTTATTTAGTTGAAAGTAAGCGAGGAGGTGGAGGTTATATTCGCATTGGTCGAATTGAATTCTCTAACCATCATGATATGCTTCGAGATCTACTGTATTCGGTAGGTGAAGAAGTTAGCCTAGCTATCTTTGAAGATGTTTTAAGACTCTTGTTTGAGCAGGATTTGGTGACTCGTCAGGAGATGAATCTATTATTAGCGATGGCGACAGACCGAGTTTTAGGCGATGATGCCAATCTTATCCGTGCCAATATGCTCCGTCAGTTATTACAAGAGGTAGATAGAAAAGGAAAATAGAACTAAATGAAATATTCAAAAGCATTGAGAGAATGTATAGAAAGTGCCTTTCTGGTCGCAAGTCATTTTGGGGCAGAATACCTAGAGTCATGGCACCTATTGATTGCTATGGCCAATCATGGTTACAGTGTGGCTGGGGCGACTTTAAACGAATTTCCATATGAGATTGATCGTCTGGAGGAAGTTGCTGTAGAGCTGACTGAAACAAAGTATAGCGATAAGGAACATTATCAGGAGCTGCCTTTTTCACACCGGTTGAAGGTATTGTTGTTGGAAGCAGAGCACGTTGCTTCTGTCGTACATGCCAAGGTATTGGGAACAGAGCATGTTCTTTATGCTATCTTACATGATGGCAATGCCTTAGCTACTCGCATTTTAGAAAAAGCGGGATTTTCTTACGAAGATCAGAAGGATCAGGTCAAGATTGCTGGACTTCGTCGAAGTCTTGAAGCGCGTGCTGGTTGGACTAGAGAAGATTTGAAGGCCCTTCGCCAGCGTCATCGTACGGTAGCGGATAAGCAAAATTCCATGGCTAATATGATGGGTATGCCTCAGACACCAAGTGGAGGTTTGGAAGATTATACGCATGACCTTACGGAGCAAGCTCGTTCGGGTAAATTGGAACCAGTCATCGGGCGCGACCAAGAAATCTCTCGTATGATTCAAATCTTGAGCCGTAAGACAAAAAATAATCCAGTCCTAGTTGGAGATGCAGGTGTCGGTAAAACAGCTCTAGCACTTGGTCTTGCTCAACGTATTGCCAACGGGGATGTACCTGATGAAATGGCTAAGATGCGAGTTTTAGAACTTGATTTGATGAATGTGGTTGCGGGAACTCGTTTCCGTGGTGACTTTGAAGAACGTATGAACAATATCATCAAAGATATTGAGGAAGATGGAAAGGTCATCCTCTTTATCGATGAGCTTCATACCATTATGGGGTCGGGAAGTGGGATTGATTCGACCTTGGATGCGGCCAATATCTTGAAACCTGCCTTGGCACGTGGAACTCTGAGAACTGTCGGTGCGACCACTCAGGAAGAGTATCAAAAGCACATCGAAAAAGATGCAGCCCTTTCTCGTCGCTTTGCAAAAGTGATGATTGAAGAGCCAAGTTTAGCAGATAGTATGGCTATTTTGCAGGGCTTGAAAGCAACTTACGAGAAACACCACCATGTCCAAATTACAGACGATGCAGTAGAAACAGCTGTCAAAATGGCACATCGTTATTTGACGAGTCGTCATTTGCCAGACTCAGCAATCGATCTTTTGGATGAAGCAGCTGCAACAGTGCAAAATAAATCGAAACACGCTAAACAAGATGAGTCAGGTTTAACACCAGCTGATAAGGCCTTGATGGATGGTAAATGGAAGCAAGCTGCTCAACTCATTGCAAAAGAACAGGAAGTTCCAGTCTATAAAGATTTGGTGACAGAATCAGATATTTTGACCACCTTGAGTCGCTTGTCAGGTATTCCAGTTCAAAAATTGACCCAAACAGATGCCAAGAAATATCTCAATCTTGAAGCTGAACTGCATAAGCGTGTTATCGGACAGGAACAAGCTGTATCTAGTATCAGTCGTGCCATTCGCCGAAATCAATCGGGTATTCGCAATAACAAACGTCCAATTGGCTCCTTTATGTTCCTAGGACCAACAGGTGTTGGTAAGACTGAGTTGGCCAAGGCCTTGGCGGAAGTTCTCTTTGATGATGAGTCTGCTCTTATCCGCTTTGACATGAGTGAATATATGGAAAAATTCGCAGCCAGCCGTCTTAACGGAGCTCCTCCAGGTTATGTAGGCTACGAAGAAGGTGGAGAGTTGACCGAGAAGGTTCGTAACAAACCGTACTCAGTCTTGCTCTTTGACGAGGTAGAGAAGGCTCACCCAGACATCTTTAACGTGCTCTTGCAAGTCTTGGATGATGGTGTCTTGACAGACAGTAAGGGTCGCAAGGTTGACTTCTCCAATACCATCATCATCATGACTTCAAACCTTGGTGCGACAGCTCTTCGTGATGATAAGACAGTCGGTTTTGGAGCTAAGGATATTCGTTTTGACCAAGAAAATATGGAAAAACGGATGTTTGAGGAGCTGAAAAAGGCTTATCGTCCAGAGTTTATCAACCGTATTGATGAGAAGGTAGTCTTCCATAGCTTGTCAAGTCAAGATATGCAGGAAGTAGTTAAGATTATGGTCAAACCATTGATTGCAAGCTTGGCAGAAAAAGGAATTGACTTGAAACTCCAAGCATCTGCCCTAAAACTTCTAGCTCAGCAAGGCTATGATCCAGAGATGGGGGCTCGTCCACTTCGTAGAACTTTGCAAACGGAAGTAGAAGACAAGCTAGCAGAGCTTCTCCTTAAAGGTGAATTGGAAGCTGGAAAGACTCTGAAAATTGGTGTTAAAGCTGGTCAATTAAAATTTGAGATTGTTTAAAAATGTGAGGTTGGAACAGATTGTTTCAACCTCTTTTTTGAAAAGTTGTTGCCCAAATAGCTACTTGGATTGTGCATTTGTTTTGAGGATTTCAAAGCAGAATGCTACTGATCAGGTTTTGCATAGCAAGTAAAAAAATCTTATCATGTAGCAATGTTTTTATAAAAAATAATAAAAAAGTGTTGACAAAGATAGAAAGATGAATTATAATACAAAATATAAAAAGTTATAAAAAGGTTGAACAGATATGAAAAAGAGTATAGCGGTGGTTTTTGGCACCTTTGCTCCCTTACATCAAGGGCATATTGATTTAATCCAAAGAGCAAAACGTCAATGTGATGCTGTATGGGTGGTAGTTTCAGGTTATAAGGGAGATCGTGGTGAACAGGTGGGACTTACACTACAAAAGAGATTTCGCTATATTCGTGAAGCTTTTCGAGATGATGAATTGACCTCTGTTTGTAAACTTGACGAAACCAATATTCCACGCTATCCAATGGGCTGGCAGGAATGGTTGGATCAGATGTTGCAGGCCATTTCCTATGACCAGACTGGTGAGGAACTTATCTTTTTTGTAGGAGAGTCCGAATACCAACAAGAATTGTCAAAACGTGGTTTTGAGACTGTTCTACAGGAAAGAAAATTTGGAATTTCGGCTACCATGATTCGAGAAAATCCAAGCAAATATTGGAAATATATCGCTCAACCTTTCCGCCGTCAGTTTACGAAAAAAGTGTTGATTATGGGAAGTGCTAGTAATGGGAAAACAACTCTAGCCAAGGATTTAGCTCGCTTCTATGATGCGCCAGTCAGTCTGGAATATGCTCGTGAGTATCAGATAAAAAATAACGTCCGAGATGATGAGCTTACTCCAAAAGACTATTATTACCTTCTATTGGGGCAATATGATCAAACTTCCAAGTTAATCGATAGTAATGCTAATCGAGGCTTGGTCATTGCAGACACCAACTCATTGGTAACCAAGGGTTATTACGATTACTACATGGAAACTGAAGAGCAGGGGGACTTGTCCGTAGAAACCTTTGATAATCTCTTCGTTTCCATCTTAGCCAAGGAAAAGTGGGATTTAATCCTCTTTGTGCAACCTGTCGGCTCTTATGTCAATGATGGTTTTCGAGACATGACCATGGCAGAAGACCATATCCGTCATAGTTTTTCTCAGCATTTGGATATGATGAGGGAGCAATACCTAGCCAATATCCCTCATGTTTATCTAGCTGATGACTATCTAGGAAATTATGAAGCAGCAAAAGTAGCTATCGATGCTATTTAGCAAGCAGATTAGGAGAAGAAAATGAAAAAAATAACTGAAAAAATTACTCGATTTATCGCAAACTTTAAAAATGTTCACGCAGAAGCTCGTAAAATTGGTTTTGCAGGAGTTATGCGTTTGCTATGGAAAGACCTCTTTGTAGGACGTAGTCTTTTCCAGTGGCTCTATTTGATTGTTTTATCAAGTGTCCCTCTTATTCTGGAGTTTACACAAAACACGGAAAGTCATGACTGGATTGGTCTCTTGGCCTCTTGGACAGGGATTGTCTGCGTTATCTTAGTAGCTGAAGGTCGAGCTAGTAACTACCTTTTTGGAGCTATTAACTCTGCAATTTATTTGGTCCTAGCTATGAATGCGACTTTCTACGGTGAAGTATTGACTACAGTTTATTTCTTTGTGATGCAGCCTATTGGTCTCTATACTTGGTTGTCTAATCGTATCAATGAGCAAGGAAAACCAGAGGAGTCTCACTTTGAAGCTAAGAAACTTGGTATGATTGATTGGCTCAAATATTTGGCTTTGACAGCCATCATCTGGATTGGTATGGGCTTTGCCTACCAAAGTATCCATAGCGCTCGTCCTTTCCGTGACAGTGTTACAGATGCGACCAATGGTGTTGGTCAGCTCTTGATGACACGTCTTTACCGGGAGCAATGGATTTTCTGGATTGCAACCAATCTCTTTAGTATTTACCTCTGGTGGGGTGAAAATATCCATATCCAAGGTATGTACTGGGTTTACACAATCAATAGTTTAGTCGGTTGGTACCAATGGACAAAAGCTGTCAAGGAGGGATAAGATGACTGAAAGGATAATCCCGGATGGAATGACAGAAAGAGAATATTTTGAGATTCATGCGACTGAGAAGGAATTTTTAGACTGGTACTGCAAACAGGATCTTCCTCAGTATGAAAAACCGAGCGTGACGGTGGATATGGTAGCTTATTGCTTTGTGGAAGGGAAAATCAAACTCTTGCTGATCCGTCGCAAGGCTCATCCTTATCAAAACTGCTTGGCTCTGGTCGGTGGTTTTATGGATAAGAGCGAAGATGCAAGGCATGCTTGCCAGCGTGAAGTGAGAGAGGAGGTTGACCTCGACCTTCCTTTGGAAAAAATCGAACAGTTGATGACAGTGTCTACTCCAGGTCGTGATCCGAGGGGCTGGACGGTTACTATCGCCCACTTGGTGTATCTACCTAGCCGCGCACTTGATCTCGTTCAAGCTGGAGATGATGCCAAGGATGTGGTTTTTGTCGATGTTGATTTTCAGACGGGCAAGTGCTTCCTAGAGGGACTAGAGTTGGAGGAGCAGGCCTTTGCCTTTGACCATTATGCCATTATCCAAGAGTCTATTAAACGAATCCAAGGGCGTCTTGACTGGAATCCGACCTTTCTCTATCTGCTGGAGGAGGAGTTCACTGTTTATGAAGGAACCGAATTGGTCAATCTCATCAACCCAGGACGACCAATCGTCAGCAATAACTTTCTCGTAAAATACGGTGAGTATGTAGAAGAAGTTGGGCTCAAACGAGTGCCTAAAAAGAAGCCAAGAAAAACCTATCGATTGAAATAAAAAGCTTTGGGATAGAAATCGATAGATTAAGTCTCGGTTTCCTAGTCTCAGTCCTGAGAAGTTTTAACAAACGATGGCTGGGTTCAAGTTTGAGAATAGAGAAAATAAAGTTTGCGTCACAAGCCAAGTCAGCTATCGTGTCAAAGGTTTATGATTCATAAAAAATCGAGGTCGGGATTCTTCCCGGCCTCTTTTTGTTGTTATTTTTTGTTTAAGGATGTTTATCTTTTTTAGGATTACTCATAAAACGAATGAATAAATCTTTGTATTTATATTTTAAATAATGTTCGTGTAAGTACATTAGAGCCACATAAACAATCATGAAAATAGTGGTTAAGTAGAACAAATCAAATGTTGTTTGAGCGTAATGAGTAGCAACCCCATAAGAAGAGAAAGCACCAATAATCATCCAAGGAAGATATTTGTAATATTTGCTTGACATAGGCCTACACCTCCAATATCCTATTTCAATTTTATTATATCCCTTCAAGAATAAAAATACAAGCGATTACACTTTTAAAAGATAGCATTTCAGTAAGAAGAATTTTTCTGTTTTTTTAAATTTTTAACGAATAATAAAGATAGGAGGGAAAAGGAAATAAATATACTCAAAAATAATTCTAAAAAATTTTAGATAAATAGTTGACAGATTTAAAAACAAATATTACAATAATGTTACAAAAATATTTCTTAACATTTCAAAAATGTTACAAAGGAGCATAAAATGAAAAATAAAACTTCTATCAAATTAATGGCCGCAACTGTACTCGCTTCAACATTGCTATTGGGGGCTTGTGGTAATAAGAAAGAAAATACCACAAGTGATAGTTCTAGCAAGACAACACAAGCATCTTCTAGTTCTAAGGCAAGTTCTTCAAGTAAAGAGAACAAGACTCAGAAATCCTCAAGTTCAACTTCATCAGAAAAAGCTAAATCATCATCTTCTGAACAGTCAACGACTACTGCTAACCAATCGCAAGCAACACCAGCACCAGAAACAAAACAAAACCAAGAATCTTCTGCTAAGCAAACCCCTTCGCAAGCCCCATCCAATCAACAAGGAACACAAGCAAAACCGAATCAGTCGGCTTATGATCCAGCAACTGATCGCAAACTTCAAGACAAGCAGGCAGAACATAACAAACGTTATAAAGGTGTCTTGACTATGGTGGACAAAGATTTTTCAGCTGCAGCTGGAAATTGGAAGGGTGCTAATGGTGAAACTATCACTGTTTCATCAGGTGGTCAATTTACAGTAGAATCTGCTGATGGCAAGAAAGAAAACTACTCTATTCAAAGCTATTCTTATACCCTTGATGATGGGAAATACAATGCTGAAGTAGGTGGTGGAAAAGTCATCCAAATTACAACAGGTGCAGATGGCACTGTCTCAAGTGTTACTTTGATTAAGCCATAGACTTTAGTATTGAAATAATTTGTTTAAAAATAGTTCAGTTGATGATTATTTACAGCATTCCCAGTTGATAAGATGTCATAAATGAACTTCAGAGATGATACTAACTTAGGAGTATATGTAATCATGTCTCCCTGAACTGACAGTTTTTCACTTAGTTTCTCCGAGAGAAGTGGTATAATGAATGCATTAAAGGGAAACGAGTGATGAATCAATGACGGATCAATTAATTTTACCTCAAAACACACGACTCATGGGAGTGTTTCTTGGCTTTATCGGTGGTTCTTTGGATGTATTCTGTCACATTCAGTATCACAGTTTGGTGGCGACACAGACAGGGAACATTCTCCTACTGATATCAGATTGGCACGACTCACATGTCATCAATACCATGTTGCGATTCTGCTCGATTATATTCTTTTCCCTAGGCTTTCTTTTTGCCTTACACGTGAAAGAATATCGCAAAACAGCCTATTGGCGGGTTAAGATGCTACTTCCCTTATTTATCGGGACCCTTGTTCTGCCCTTCTTTTCTCGTTTTCCTCTATTAGAAGTTCCTTTTATTGCTTTTGGAACAGGCATGATGATGCTAACATTTACGGGTAGTTTGATTGAAGATCATCCCTATGTCATTTTTATGACGTCTGGAAATTACCGAAAAATGTTGACTGCTTTGTATCGCATCGTTAGAGGAGAAGGAGATATTCAAGAATATCGTCGTCAAGCCTTGAACTATGGTATTGTTGTAGGTAGTTTCGTAGTGGGGGCCATTAGCTTGGCTGTATCTATGCATTTTCTCCATGAATGGTCTATCTGGATTGTCAGCTTCAATTTGTTTTTGATTATGGCATACTATATTGCTAGAGTGAAGCAACTAGATTTGCAAGATGAAAATATATAAAAAACGGCAAATCTCAAATTGAGGGATTTGCCAATTTTTATACGTTTATGCTTTCTCTAACTGTAAGAGTGCTTCAATCTCAGCCAGTGTGCTTGCTTGTGAGATAGCTCCACGAAGTTTAGCTGCACCTGATGTTCCACGGAGGTAGTGAGGAGCGAGTCCACGGAATTCACGGACCGCAACCTTTTCTCCCTTGAGGTTAATCAAGCGTTTCAAATGCTCATAGGCGATGTTCATCTTATCTTCAAAGGTTAAATCAGGAAGGATTTCTCCAGTTTCAAAGTAATGATTGATTTGATTGAAGAGATAAGGATTTCCCATAGCTGCGCGTCCAATCATCACGGCATCAGCACCGACTTCTTCGATGCGTTGTTTGGCTTCTTGGACAGTGCGAATGTCACCGTTAGCGATAAATGGAATTTTTGTCAGAGCTTGTGCAACCTTGTGAAGGATCTCGAGGTCAGCGTGACCAGTATACATTTGCTCACGTGTACGGCCATGCATGGCAAGGGCAGAAACACCAGCAGCCTCAGCAGCGAGGGCATTTTCCACAGCTAGAGATGGATCAGACCAGCCTGTACGCATTTTGACAGTGAGAGGGATATCAAGGACAGATTGGACCTTGTTAATGATAGAGTAGATCTTGTCTGGATCCTTGAGCCACATAGCGCCAGCTTCGTTTTTTACGATTTTATTAACTGGGCAACCCATGTTGATATCCACGATATCGGTCTTGGTGTTTTCTTGGATGAATTCTGCTGCGCGTGCTAGGCTGTCTTCATCACTACCAAAAAGTTGGATCGAGACGGGGTTCTCTCCTTCATCGATATGAAGCATGTGCAGAGTTTTTTCGTTGTTGTATTGGATTCCCTTGTCAGAGACCATTTCCATGACAACGAGTCCAGCTCCAAGTTCTTTTGCGATAGTACGGAAGGCGGAGTTGGTCACGCCGGCCATGGGTGCTAAAACGGTACGATTGGGAATCTCAACATTGCCAATCATAAAGGGTGTATTAAGATTTGTCATGGATGAGTTCCTCCAGGTCGTTTTCGTCAAAATTATAAGTAGTTTGGCAGAATTGACAAGTGATTTCTGCCCCGTTGTCTTCGTCCTTCATTTCCTGCAAGTCTGAGCTTGGAAGACTAGAAAGAGCCTTCATAAAACGTTCTTTACTACAGTCACATTGGAAACGAATTTCTTCTTCAGACAGACGTTTGTATGGCTCGTCACCATAGATGGCTTTAAGAAGAGCTTCAATATGGTCTTCACTCTCGAGAAGGGTTGAGATAGCTGGCATTTCTTGGATGCGTTTTTCAAAGCGAGCAATCTCTTCTTCCTTGGCTCCTGGCAAAACTTGAACTAGGAAACCACCTGCAACCTTGACCTTGTCTTCTTCGTCCAAAAGGACATTGAGTCCAACTGCTGACGGAGTTTGCTGGCTTTCTGTCAAGTAGAAGGCAAGATCTTCACCGATTTCTCCAGAGATGAGGGGAGTCATAGAGTTATAAGGATTTCCAGTGCCGTAGTCTGTGATAACGAGAAATTGACCATTTCCGACAAAAGGCCCGACTAGGACTTCGCCAGTTGCAGTTTTTTTGATGTCAACTCCAGGGTTTTGAACGTAACCTTTGACGTTCCCCTTGGTATCTGCGACAGTGATGATGGCACCTAGAGAGCTAGTTCCAAGAACTTTAACCGTTAGCTTGGTATTTCCTTTTTCATTGGCTGCGAGAATCTGGCTGGCGATAAGGGTACGACCAAGTGCTACAGTTGAGCTAGCTTGTGTTTGATGTTTTTCTTGAGCAGTGCGGACAGTTTCAGTGCTATCAAGAACATAAGCACGAAAAGCCCCGCTTTCTGATATAGTTTTAATAATTTTATCCATAGCTACTATTTTAGCATAAAAATGCTCAAAGGGGGAGTGGGGTGTCTACTATCGTTTTAAAGTGATCTGTTTACATCAGTGAAATTATGAAGAAAGAACTAAAATAGGCTAAAATGTGCTCTTTAAAAATGGTAAACAGTTGAAAATGAAGAGACTAAAGTGGTAAAATGGGAACAAGAAAAAATAGTAATTGTATATTTGCATAAAATTATTGAGAATTTACAAAAAGAAGTTAATTATGGATAAAAAGAAACCAATCTATGTTTTTTTAGGACAAACGGTCCTGTATTTTATTGTTCTACTTGGTTTGCTTTACTTTTTTAGTTACCTAGGACAAAGTCAGGGAAGCTTTATTTACAATGAATTTTAGTTTAAAGGAGAAAAATCATCGTGTCTAATAAGCCGATAAAAGATATGATTGAAGCGATTGAATATTTCGCCCAAACTCAACCTACCTTTCCAGTATACAATGTCTTAGGGCAAGAGTACACTTATGGTGATTTAAAGGCTGATTCAGATAGTTTGGCTGCAACCATTGATCAGCTAGGATTACCTGAAAAATCTCCAGTAGTTGTTTTTGGTGGTCAGGAGTATGAAATGTTGGCTACCTTTGTAGCTCTGACTAAGTCTGGTCATGCCTATATTCCAATCGATAGCCATTCGGCCTTGGAACGAGTTTCAGCTATATTGGAGGTTGCAGAACCAAGTTTGATCATTGCCATTTCAGAGTTTCCAATCGAAACCCCAGCTGCTCCAATCATGTCCTTGGAGCAAGTGCGTGAAACTTATGCAGCTCAGCATGCCTATGACTTGCAACATCCGGTCAAAGGGGATGATAACTACTACATCATCTTTACCTCAGGGACAACTGGGAAACCAAAAGGGGTGCAAATTTCGCACAATAACTTGCTCAGTTTTACCAACTGGATGATTACGGACAAGGAATTTGCGACGCCAGAGCGTCCACAAATGTTGGCTCAGCCACCCTATTCCTTTGACTTGTCTGTCATGTACTGGGCACCGACCTTGGCTCTTGGAGGAACCCTTTTTGCCCTCCCATCAGCCATTACTCAAGACTTTAAGCAGCTCTTTGCGACTATCTTTTCACTTCCAATTTCTATCTGGACTTCAACGCCATCTTTTGCAGATATGGCCATGCTGTCTGAAGATTTCAATGCTGAAAAGATGCCAGGGATTACCCATTTCTACTTTGATGGAGAAGAGTTGACAGTTAAAACTGCTCAAAAATTGCGCGAGCGTTTCCCAAATGCGCGTATCATCAATGCTTACGGTCCAACGGAAGCGACGGTGGCTTTGTCAGCAGTTGCTGTTACAGATGAGATGTTGGCAACCTTGAAACGTCTTCCGATTGGTTACACCAAACCTGATTCACCAACCTTTATCGTTGATGAAGAAGGCAATAAATTACCAAATGGGGAACAAGGGGAAATCATCGTATCTGGACCTGCTGTTTCAAAAGGCTATATGAATAATCCTGAAAAAACAGCTGAAGCTTTCTTCGAATTTGAAGGTTTGCCAGCCTACCACACTGGAGATGTTGGAACTATGACAGATGAAGGTCTTCTTCTTTACGGTGGACGGATGGACTTCCAGATCAAGTTTAATGGCTATCGTATTGAACTAGAGGATGTCTCTCAAAACTTGAACAAATCCAAGTACGTTGAATCTGCTGTTGCAGTTCCACGTTACAACAAGGATCACAAGGTCCAAAATCTCTTGGCCTATGTTATCTTAAAAGATGGGGTCAAGGAACAATTTGAGCGCGAGATTGATATTACCAAGGCGATTAAGGAAGACTTGGAAGATATTATGATGTCTTACATGATGCCATCTAAGTTTCTTTACAGAGAGGAATTGCCACTGACTCCAAATGGCAAGATTGACATCAAAGGATTGATTAACGAGGTGAATAATAGATGATGGATTTCCTGAAACAGCTGCCTCATATTGAGCCGTATGGGAATCCGCAGTACTTTTTGTACGTGATTACTGCTACCTTGCCAATCTTTATCGGTCTTTTTTTCAAAAAACGCTTTGCTTGGTATGAAATACTGGTTAGTCTGTTCTTTATCGTTACCATGTTGACGGGTGGCAAGACCAATCAATTGGCTGCCTTAGGGATATATCTAATCTGGCAAATCTTGTTGGTTCTTTTTTACAAGCAGTATCGAAAAATTCGAGATGGCAAATGGATTTTCTATCTCGTTAGTCTGTTATCATTGCTTCCCATCATCTTTGTCAAGGTGCAACCAGCTATTAATGGCATACAGTCTCTACTAGGATTTGTAGGAATCTCCTATTTAACCTTTCGTTCGGTAGGAATCATCATCGAACTTAGAGACGGAGTCATTAAGGATTTGAAGATGTGGGAGTATTTGCGTTTTCTTCTCTTTATGCCAACATTTTCAAGTGGTCCTATTGATCGTTTCAAACGTTTTAATGAAAATTATAAGACGATACCAGAGCGCGATGAGTTGCTAGATATGCTAGCTGAGTCAGTTCGATATATCATGTGGGGATTTCTGTATAAATTTATCCTAGCTCATATTTTAGGCGAGATTTTATTACCACCGCTAAAGAATTTAGCTCTACAAACAGGTGGTGTCTTTAACTATTATGTAGTTGCCATCATGTATACATTTGGTTTGGAGCTCTTCTTTGACTTTGCAGGTTACTCTATGTTTGCTTTAGCAATTTCAAATCTGATGGGAATTCGTAGTCCGATCAACTTCAACAAACCCTTTTTATCAAGGGATTTGAAGGAGTTTTGGAATCGTTGGCACATGAGTTTATCCTTCTGGTTCCGTGACTTTGTCTTTATGCGCATGGTCATGGTGATGACGAGAAAGAAGCTTTTTAAGAATCGAAATGTGACCTCAAGTGTCGCCTATATCCTGAACATGCTCCTTATGGGGTTCTGGCATGGGATAACTTGGTTTTACATCGTTTATGGACTCTTTCATGGGCTAGGTTTAGTGATTAATGATGCTTGGATTCGAAAGAAAAAAACGCTCAATAAAGAACGTAAGAAAGCAGGGCAAGCTCCCTTGCCTGAGAATCGCTGGGTTCAGTTGCTTGGCATGGTGATAACCTTCCATGTCGTGATGATTTCATTCTTAATCTTCTCTGGATTTTTGAATGATTTATGGTTTAAAAAATAAAAGGAATTAAAAAATGGATATCAAATCAGAAGTTATTGAAATTATTGATGAATTGTTTATGGAAGATGTTTCTGACATGATGGATGAAGATCTTTTTGATGCAGGTGTCTTGGATAGTATGGGGACAGTTGAATTAATCGTGGAAATCGAAAACCGCTTTGATATTCGTGTCCCAGTTACAGAATTTGGTCGTGATGACTGGAATACAGCTAATAAAATCGTAGCAGGAATTGCGGAGTTAAAGAATGCTTAAACGCTTGTGGCTGATTTTCGGGCCTGTCTTTCTAGCGGGCTTGTTGGTGTGCCTTCTTATCTGTTTCTATCCAAGTAGCCCAAGTCATAATCTCATGGAGGAAAAATACTCTGCCGCTTCGATAAGTGCAGAAAGCTTTAAGGAAAGAAGTCAAAAAGTAAGAGCTCTTACGGATCCTGATATGCGTTTTGTGCCTTTTTTTGGATCTAGTGAGTGGATGCGTTTTGATAGTATGCATCCAGCAGTACTGGCTGAAAAGTATGACCGTTCTTATCGTCCTTACTTTATGGGACAGGCAGGAGCAGCTACCCTCAGTCAGTATTTTGGAATACAACAAATTACATCCGAACTTGAAAATAAGCAAGCGGTATTTGTCATTTCTCCACAGTGGTTTACAAAAGAAGATCATGACCCGACTATTTTCCAAACTTATTTTAACAATGACCAGTTGACTGCCTTTTTAGAGAATCAATCTGGGGATGCAGCCTCTCAGTATGCTGCCAATAGACTCTTAAAGCAAAATCCTGGTGTTTCTATGAAGAGCATCGTTGAGAAATTAGCTAAAGGAGAAAAATTATCAGAGTTCGACCAAAGTATGATTAATATTTCGTCGCAATTAAATGAAAAACAATCAGCTCTTTTTGGACAATTCTCCATTCGTGGACGATTAAGGTACAAAGATAACGTTGAGAAATATTTGAGTAGTCTCCCAGATCAATTTTCTTATGAAGAATTGGAAAATATTGCACGTAAGGATGCAGAAGAAAATACGACCAATAATGATTTGGGAGTAGATAATCATTTTTACAATACTAAATTAAAGAAAGATTTGAAAAAATGGGAAGGATCTCAAAAGAATTTTAACTTTCTCAAATCACCTGAGTACAATGATTTGCAGTTAGTGCTCGATCAATTTGCAAAATCTAAGGTCAATGTGCTCTTTGTCTTTCAACCTGTCAATAAAAAATGGATGGATTATACCGGGTTAAGTGAGGAGATGTATCAACACACAGTTGAAAAAATTCGTTACCAGTTGGAGAGTCAAGGCTTCACCAATATCGCTGACTTTTCAAAAAACGGTGGAGATCCCTACTTTGTTAAGGACACGATTCATATCGGTTGGTTAGGCTGGTTAGCATTTGATAAGGTTGTAAATCCCTTTTTGAGCAATCCAACAACAGCGCCTGATTACCAAATTAATGACCGTTTCTTTAGTCAAGATTGGGCAACCTATGATGGAAATATCCAAGATTTTCAATAATATAGAAAAGGAGTTTGAACTTTTTGTTCAGACTTTTTTTATGAAATGTCGGATAGGTTACCTTCAAAAAGGTTAAAAGTTTTAAAATGATGCTAAATAGCGTATAATGGTAGGAGAAAGAAGAGAAAGGGATTTCAATATGAATAAACGTTTTTTGTTGCCTGTCCTATCGACAGCCCTATTAGCTCCAGCCTTTTTAGCTGGACAGGTCTATGCTGAAGAAAATACTAGTTCTTCAGAAGCTACAGAAGTTGTGAGCATTACAGAAGCACCAGTAGTGACAGAGACTCCTGAGGTTGCTACAAGTCCGGCAACACCAGCTGAAGAAGCTGCGCCTCAAAAAGAAGAAGCAGATACTGTTATCTTGCATACCAATGACGTGCATGGTCGTATCGTAGAAGAAAAAGGAGTAATCGGAGATGCCAAACTCGCAACGGTTATTGAGAAGGAGCGAGAAAAGAGCGATCAAACGACTCTAGTAGTAGATGCAGGCGATGCCTTCCAAGGTCTACCGATTTCAAACTCTACAAAGGGTGAAGCTCGTGCCAAAATCTTAAACGAGATGGGCTACGATGCCATGGCTGTAGGAAATCATGAGTTTGACTTTGGACTTGATGAAGTTAAAAAATACAAAGAAATTTTGAACTTCCCATTGCTCAGCTCAAACACTTATGTGAATGGAGCTCGTTTATTTGAAGCGGCAACAATTGTTGATAAGAATAAGGATGTTGAAGGTGATGAATTTGTCGTCATCGGTGTGACAACGCCTGAAACAGCTACTAAGACCCACCCTAAAAATGTTAAAGGCGTAACCTTTACAGAGCCTATTGCCGAGGTTAACAAGGTTATCGAAGAAATTCAAGCTAAAGCCTTGGCAGAAGGCAAAGACTACAAACATTATGTTGTTCTCGCTCACTTGGGAGTTGATACAACAACACCTGTAGAATGGCGTGGTTCTACTCTTGCAGAAGCACTTTCAAAAAATCCTCTTTTGAAAGGTAAGCGTGTTACAGTGATTGACGGTCACTCTCATACAGTAGAATCGACTACCTATGGTGACAATGTAACCTACAACCAGACAGGAAGCTATCTCCATAACGTTGGTAAAATCACTTACAAATCTCGCCAATTATTGGGAAATCCTTCACTCATTGCAGCTGCAGATGCTAAGAAATTGGAAGCTAATCCAAAAATTGAAAAACTTGTCAAGGATATCAAACAAAAGTATGACGCTGAAAATGCTATAGAAGTTGTTTCAAATAGTCCAGTTGAATTGAACGGTGACCGTGAAAATGTCCGTGTCCGTGAAACTAACCTTGGAAATGTTGTCGCAGATTCTCTCTATCAATACGGTCAAACAGGCTTTAGTCATCCGACGGATATCGCTGTGACCAATGGTGGTGGCTTGCGTGAAACGATTGCCAAAGATAAGCCAATTACAAAAGGAAATGTCATTGCGGTTCTACCATTTGGGAACACAATTTCCCAAATTCAAGTAACTGGTCAGCAAGTTTTTGACATGTTTGAAAAATCACTCGGGTCTATCTTGCAGGTTGATAAGGCAGGGAAAACTGTCTTGGATGAAAATGGTCAACCATTGTTAGAACCAAGTGGTGGATTCTTACAGATTTCAGGAGCCAAGGTCTACTACGATACAAATCTAGCTGCAGGCAAACGTGTCTTGGCTATTCAAGTTAAGAATCGTACGACTGGTCTTTATGAAAAACTAGATTTGGAAAAAGTTTACTACCTAGCAACCAATGACTTCCTTGCAGCAGGTGGTGATGGTTATACCATGCTTGGTGGTGCCAGAGAAGAAGGCCCTTCAATGGATGCTGCCTTTGAAGATTACCTTAAAACAACTGATTTGACTCAGTATGAAAAGGTAAATCCAAACTCACGCACGATTTCTGTGGAGTCAAAAACATTTAAACTGCCAGAAGATCAAGGTAAAGAGCAAGATCCAGCTAAACCAGGAAAAGATTCAGCAACAGATCCAGCTAAACCAGAAAAAGATCCAGCAATAATTCCTACTCAACCAGGAAAAACTCAGGAAACAACTCCGGCTAATTCAGGAAATGATGCAACTAAGCCAGGAAAAGTTCAAAAGACAACTCCAGCTAAATCGGAGCAAGATTCAGCAACAAAAACAACTCCATCAGGAAAAAATCAGGGAACAACTCCTGCTCAAACATCTACTGTAAAAGTTGATTATAAGGTTGCAGATCAGTTTGCTAACAAGACAGTTGTATCAGAAAAATTACTTCCAAATACAGGTAGTGAGCAATCTATTTTCATGATGCTATTGGGTATGATTCTTGGAGCGACAGCCCTCTGGACTAGTCGTAAACAAGAAAAATAATTCTACAAGATGAAAACATATCAGGTGTTTTCATCTTTTTTCTTGACTCCTTGCTTGGATGTGATATACTTAACTAGTAAAGGAATGGTGTGATACTCAATAAAAATCAAAGAGCAAACTAGGAAGCGAGACGCAGGCTGTACTTGAGTACGCCAAGACGAAGCTGACGTGGTTTGAATTTGATTTTTGAAGAGTATGAAAACCTTATATTTATAGAAATTCCGTTCTGAGAAAGGAGCAAATCATGAGACAGTTGGCAAAAGATATCGATCATTTTTTAAATGAGATTATTCTCAAGGCGGAAAATCAGCATGAAATTCTCATTGGTCATTGTACCAGTGATGTAGCCTTGACCAATACCCAGGAGCATATTCTCATGCTTTTATCAGAGGAGTCGCTCACCAACTCTGAGTTGGCGCGTCGTCTCAATGTCAGTCAAGCTGCCGTTACCAAAGCTATCAAATCCCTGGTTAAGGAGGGAATGTTAGAAACGTCTAAGGATCCTAAGGATGCTCGCGTTGTCTTCTATCAATTGACAGACTTGGCTCGACCTATTGCTGAGGAACACCACCATCATCATGAACATACCCTCTCGACTTATGAGCAGGTTGCCACTCAGTTCACACCAAACGAACAAAAAATTATCCAGCGGTTTTTAACTGCTTTAGTAGGAGAAATCAAGTAATGAGATACATCACAGTAGAGGATTTGTCCTTCTATTATGACAAGGAACCTGTGCTTGAGCATATCAATTACAGTGTTGATAGTGGAGAATTTGTCACACTGACAGGAGAAAATGGAGCGGCAAAGACCACTCTTATCAAGGCTAGTCTTGGAATTCTTCAACCACGAATTGGGAAAGTAACCATCTCAAAGACAAATATTCATGGGAAAAAGCTAAGAATCGCCTATCTTCCTCAGCAGATCGCCAGTTTTAATGCAGGTTTTCCTAGTACTGTTTATGAGTTTGTCAAATCAGGTCGCTACCCAAGAAAGGGCTGGTTCCGTCGTTTGAATGCTCACGATGAAGAACACATCAAGGCTAGTTTAAACTCAGTTGGCATGTGGGAACATCGGGATAAACGCATTGGTTCTCTTTCTGGTGGGCAAAAGCAAAGAGCGGTCATTGCACGTATGTTTGCTTCAGATCCAGATATCTTTATCTTGGATGAGCCGACAACAGGGATGGATGCAGGTACCAAGAATGAATTTTATGAGCTCATGCACCATAGTGCCCACCATCATGGCAAGGCTGTTTTGATGATTACTCACGATCCTGAAGAAGTTAAGGATTACGCAGATCGTAATATCCACCTTGTTCGTGATCAAGATTCGCCATGGCGTTGTTTCAATGTCCATGAAAATGATCAGGAGGTGGAACATGCTTAATCTATTTTCTTATGATTTTATGCAACGGGCCTTTTTGGCTGTTATTGCCATGAGTCTCTTTTCGCCAGTACTGGGAACCTTCCTCATCTTGCGTCGTCAGAGCCTTATGAGTGATACACTGAGTCACGTATCGCTATCAGGTGTGGCCTTTGGTTTGGTTTTAGGGATCTCTCCGACCATCTCGACTATTGCTATTGTCTTGATTGCGGCGGTTTTCCTTGAATATCTCCGTACAGTTTACAAGAGCTTTATGGAGATTGGGACAGCTATTCTCATGTCTACAGGACTTGCAGTTTCACTCATTGTTATGAGTAAGGGTAAGAGCTCTAGTTCTATGAGTCTGGACCAATACCTCTTTGGTTCTATTGTGACTATTAGTCAAGAGCAGGTAATTGGACTCTTTGTCATTGCAGCGGTTGTTTTAATCCTGACCTTCCTCTTTTTAAGACCCATGTACATCTTAACTTTTGACGAGGATACAGCTTTTGTAGATGGTCTTCCAGTGCGCACTATGTCTATCCTCTTTAACATGGTGACGGGTGTGGCTATTGCTCTTATGATTCCAGCTGCAGGGGCACTTTTGGTATCAACTATCATGGTCTTGCCAGCTAGTATCGCTTTGCGTTTAGGGAAGAACTTTAGCTCGGTGATGATTCTTGCCAGCGTTATTGGTTTTCTAGGTATGGTAGCAGGACTTTATATTTCCTACTATGCAGAGACACCACCGAGTGCAAGTATTACCATTATCTTTGTAGTTGTCTTTTTGTTAGTCAGCTTACTCAAACGTTTTATCAAATAGGAGAAGAAAATGAAAAAACTAGGCCTACTTTTGGCAAGTCTTGTGACAGTTTTCTTGGTAGCTTGTTCCAATCAAAAACAAGCAGACGGGAAATTAAATATCGTTACAACTTTCTATCCTGTCTACGAATTTACCAAGCAAGTAGCAGGAGATACAGCCAATGTCGAGCTCTTGATTGGGGCAGGGACAGAACCACATGATTATGAACCATCGCCTAAGGCAGTTGCTAAAATCCAAGACGCTGATGCCTTCGTTTATGAAAATGAGAACATGGAAACATGGGTTCCCAAGCTTTTAGATTCACTAGATGCGAAAAAAGTAAAAACAATCAAGGCTACTGGAGATATGTTGCTTCTTCCAGGAAGTGAAGAAGAGGAAGACCATGACCATGGCGAAGAAGGTCATCATCACGAGTATGACCCTCATGTATGGTTGTCTCCTGCGCGTGCAATCAAACTTGTAGAACATATCCGTGATAGTCTTTCAGCTGACTATCCAGATAAGAAGGCGACTTTTGAACAAAATGCAGCAGCCTATATCGAAAAACTACAAGCCTTGGACAAGACCTATACTGAAGGACTTTCTAGTGCTAAACAAAAGAGTTTTGTGACTCAACACGCGGCCTTTCGTTACTTAGCTTTAGACTACGGACTTAATCAAGTCTCTATCTCAGGGCTTTCGCCAGATGCGGAACCATCGGCAAGCCGCTTGGCAGAATTGACTGAATACATCAAGAAAAATAAGATCTCTTATATCTACTTTGAAGAAAATGCTTCTCAAGCCCTAGCGAATATCCTCTCAAAAGAAACAGGAGTGAAGTTAGATGTTCTGAATCCTCTTGAAAGCTTGACCGAAGAGGACATGAAGGCTGGAGAAAATTATATCTCTGTCATGGAGAAAAATCTCAAGTCTCTTAAGCAAACAACTGATCAGGCAGGGGCAGAAATTGAGCCAGAAAAAGCCGAGGAAACTAAAACCGTTCAAAATGGTTACTTTGAGGATGCAGATGTTAAGGATCGTACCTTGAGTGACTATGCTGGCAACTGGCAGTCAGTCTATCCTTTCCTTGAAAATGGAACTCTAGATCAAGTCTTTGACTACAAGGCTAAATTGACTGGCAAAATGACCAAGGATGAATACAAATCCTACTATCAAAAAGGCTATCAAACTGATGTATCTAAGATTAATATCACGGATAACACTATGGAATTCATCCAAGGTGACCAAAGTAAGAAATATACATACAAGTATGTCGGCAAGAAAATTTTGACTTATAAGAAAGGGAATCGAGGAGTTCGTTATCTTTTTGAAGCGACAGACGCGGATGCTGGACAATTCAAGTATGTTCAGTTTAGCGACCACAATATCGCACCAGTCAAGGCAGAGCATTTCCATATCTTCTTTGGAGGTACTAGCCAGGAAGCCCTCTTTGAAGAAATGGATAACTGGCCAACCTACTATCCAGATGGCTTATCTGGTCAAGAAATCGCCCAAGAAATGCTGGCTCATTAAGATACGATTCACATGATAAAAGCGAACAGGAAAGTTTTCTGGTTATCAGAATCCTCTCTTGTCCGCTTTTTTGAGTTTTGTCAGTTAAAGAGCTTTTGCATTTCTTTTTGTACTTATGGCCTTATTGAATACCAAGTTTTCATTACTTGTCAAAGCCTTGTAAAGCCTTTTCGCGTTCTTCTACTTGTCCCTTGGCATCTAGTTTATTACCACCGTAAACTGCTGTTTCCCATGATCCATACATTGGATTTGGGAAGATGATGAATTTTTCACCAAATTCTTTTTGCAATTCTTCAAGTTGTTTGTCACGATCAGCTTCAGAAGTCTTAGAAAAATCTGCAAAGTCTACAAGGTTATCACCAAATAGTAACACAAGATTTGTCTTTTCTTGAACCGCTTGTCGACGACCTTCTTTGGATTTTACACCACTTTCTAGGAACATGAGGTGATCACGTCCTTGTACAGGAATACCTTCGCTTTCTAGATTTTTAATGGTAGCATCTGCTTGGTCGACTGAACGGTCAGAAATATAGTAGATTTGGACACCGTTTTGATCGGCAAACTGAAGAAAATCTTTAGCACCTGGGACGGCTTTTGCTGCAGCTTTTTGGACCCAAACATCCCAATTTTCAGGTGTGAATGCTGTTCCATCTTTGACATTTTGAACTTGATAAGGACTGTTGTCTAGGACCGTTTCGTCCAAGTCCAAAACAATCGAATAAGGCTTGTCTGATTCTGTTTTCAGTAATTCCTTTAGACGATCTGTAGCAACATTATAACCTTGTAGATACAAGGCTTTTGTTTCGGCCGCTTTTTGATACCAGAGAGTTGACATGGTATTTTCTCTAGACCGTAGTTGGTCGTAAGTCATTGTAATCTGATTGTCAGATGAGTTATTAGCGGATGTTTGTGTTTCTGTGGATTTTGTGGCGCAGCTGGTCAATAAGATGACAGATGCAAGTGCAGAAACGATTGTAACAGTGGTTTTAGCTGTTTTCATAAAATGTCTCCTGTCTATTAATTTCAATAACAGTATAGCATGAGGGAATAGTTAAGGCAAGCGTTTTCCTAAATATGGACTTGATTTTTCAAAGAAAGATGCAGATAATTAACGGATTAGAGGAAGAGAAAAATATTTTAAAACCTTGAAAAATCTAGCTAAATAGGGTATAATATAAATAATCATTTGTCGTAGGTTTTGTCTGAAATATTGTCCGGACAAGGCTCACAGCAGTTAAATCTCCTGAAAAAGTCGGATTTAGCTGCTCTTTTTGTGCTTTTTTTCAGGTTTTTCGGCCTTTGTAACAAAGATTTAAAGATTCTGAAAATTAGTCGAGGGGGATAAGTTGATAGGGTTTTTAGAACCATCTAACGATAATTACTAGCTTAGATCACTAAGCTTGGAACTTTATTTAAAAAGGAGAATCATCTTGGCAGGACATGACGTTCAATACGGGAAACATCGTACCCGTCGTAGTTTTTCAAGAATCAAAGAAGTTCTTGACTTACCAAATTTGATTGAAATTCAAACTGATTCATTCAAAGATTTCCTAGACCATGGTCTGAAGGAAGTGTTTGAAGATGTATTGCCAATTTCAAACTTCATAGACACAATGGAGTTGGAATTTGTTGGCTACGAAATCAAAGAACCTAAATATACGCTTGAAGAAGCTCGTATCCACGATGCCAGCTACTCAGCACCTATCTTTGTAACCTTCCGCTTGATTAACAAAGAAACTGGCGAAATCAAGACACAGGAAGTATTCTTTGGTGATTTCCCAATCATGACTGAGATGGGAACCTTTATCATCAATGGTGGTGAACGTATCATCGTATCACAGTTGGTGCGTTCTCCAGGTGTTTACTTTAATGACAAGGTAGACAAAAATGGTAAAGTGGGTTACGGTTCAACTGTTATCCCTAACCGTGGAGCTTGGTTGGAACTTGAAAGCGACTCAAAAGACATCGCCTACACTCGTATCGACCGTACTCGTAAGATTCCATTTACGACCTTGGTTCGTGCGCTTGGTTTCTCAGGCGATGATGAAATCTTTGATATCTTTGGTGACAGCGATCTTGTTCGTAACACTGTTGAAAAAGATATTCACAAGAACCCAATGGACTCTCGTACAGACGAAGCTTTGAAGGAAATCTACGAACGCCTTCGTCCAGGTGAGCCTAAGACTGCTGAAAGCTCACGTAGCTTGCTTGTAGCTCGTTTCTTTGACCCACGTCGTTATGACTTGGCTGCAGTTGGTCGTTACAAGATCAATAAAAAACTCAATGTTAAAACACGTTTGCTTAACCAAACCATTGCTGAACCATTGGTAGACCCTGAAACAGGTGAAATCTTGGTGGAAGCTGGGACAGTTATGACTCGTAGCGTGATTGAAAGCATTGAAAGCCATTTGGATGGCGATTTGAACAAGATTGTCTACATTCCAAATGATGCGGCTGTAGTAACAGAGCCAGTTGTTCTTCAAAAATTCAAGGTTGTTGCACCAACTGATCCAGACCGTGTTGTAACTATCATCGGTAATGCAAATCCAGATGACAAGGTTCGTATCGTAACTCCTGCAGATATCTTGGCTGAGATGAGCTACTTCCTCAACTTAGCAGAAGGTATTGGTCGTGTGGATGATATCGACCACCTCGGAAACCGTCGCATCCGTGCAGTTGGTGAATTGCTTGCCAACCAAGTACGCCTTGGACTTTCACGTATGGAACGTAACGTTCGTGAACGTATGTCTGTTCAAGATAACGAAGTGTTAACACCTCAACAAATCATTAACATCCGTCCAGTGACTGCAGCGATCAAAGAATTCTTTGGTTCTTCACAATTGTCACAGTTCATGGACCAACACAACCCACTTTCTGAGTTGTCACACAAACGTCGTTTGTCTGCCTTAGGACCTGGTGGTTTGACACGTGACCGCGCTGGATATGAAGTGCGTGACGTGCACTACACTCACTATGGTCGTATGTGTCCAATCGAGACACCTGAGGGACCAAACATCGGTTTGATCAACAACTTGTCTTCATACGGACACCTCAACAAGTATGGTTTCATTCAAACACCATATCGTAAGGTTGATCGTGAAACTGGAAAAGTAACTAACGAAATCGTTTGGTTAACAGCCGATGAAGAAGATGAGTACACAGTAGCACAGGCTAACTCTAAATTGAACACAGATGGCACTTTTGCTGAAAAAGTTGTCATGGGACGTCACCAAGGGGTTAACCAAGAATATCCAGCATCAAGTGTTGATTACATGGACGTTTCTCCTAAACAGGTAGTTGCTGTTGCGACAGCATGTATTCCTTTCTTGGAAAACGATGACTCCAACCGTGCCCTCATGGGTGCCAACATGCAACGTCAGGCTGTACCATTGATTGATCCAAAAGCACCTTACGTTGGTACTGGTATGGAATATCAAGCAGCCCATGACTCTGGAGCGGCTGTAATTGCTCAGTATGATGGTAAAGTTACTTATGCCGATGCTGACAAGGTAGAAGTTCGTCGTGAAGATGGCTCATTGGATGTTTACCATATCCAAAAATTCCGTCGTTCAAACTCAGGTACTGCCTACAACCAACGTACGCTTGTTAAAGTTGGTGACGTTGTAGAAAAAGGTGACTTTATCGCTGATGGACCTTCTATGGAAAATGGAGAAATGGCGCTTGGGCAAAATCCAATCGTTGCCTACATGACTTGGGAAGGTTACAACTTTGAGGATGCCGTTATCATGAGCGAACGCTTGGTGAAAGACGATGTCTACACATCTGTCCACCTTGAAGAATACGAATCAGAAACTCGCGATACAAAGCTTGGGCCTGAAGAAATTACTCGTGAAATTCCAAACGTTGGTGAAGATGCTCTTAAAGACCTTGACGAAATGGGTATTATCCGTATCGGTGCTGAGGTTAAAGAAGGGGATATCCTTGTAGGTAAAGTAACACCTAAGGGTGAGAAAGACCTTTCAGCTGAAGAACGTCTCTTGCACGCTATCTTCGGAGATAAATCTCGTGAAGTTCGTGACACTTCTCTTCGCGTACCCCACGGTGCCGATGGTGTCGTTCGTGATGTTAAGATCTTTACACGTGCAAACGGTGATGAATTGCAATCAGGCGTTAACATGCTAGTTCGTGTTTACATCGCTCAAAAACGTAAGATTAAGGTCGGAGATAAGATGGCCGGACGTCACGGAAACAAAGGGGTTGTTTCTCGTATCGTTCCTGTAGAAGACATGCCTTACCTTCCGGACGGAACTCCAGTCGACATCATGTTGAACCCACTTGGGGTACCATCACGTATGAATATCGGTCAGGTTATGGAGCTTCACCTTGGTATGGCGGCTCGTACTCTTGGTATCCACATCGCAACACCAGTCTTTGACGGAGCAAGTTCAGAAGATCTTTGGTCAACTGTTAAGGAAGCAGGTATGGATAGCGATGCTAAGACTATCCTTTACGATGGACGTACAGGTGAGCCATTTGACAACCGTGTGTCAGTTGGTGTCATGTACATGATCAAACTTCACCACATGGTTGATGATAAATTGCACGCTCGTTCAGTCGGACCATACTCAACAGTTACGCAACAACCACTCGGAGGTAAGGCTCAGTTTGGTGGACAACGTTTCGGTGAGATGGAGGTTTGGGCGCTTGAAGCCTATGGTGCCTCAAATGTTCTTCAAGAAATCTTGACTTACAAGTCTGACGACATCAACGGACGTTTGAAAGCATATGAAGCTATTACAAAAGGAAAACCAATTCCAAAACCAGGTGTTCCAGAATCCTTCCGAGTTCTTGTTAAAGAATTACAATCACTTGGTCTTGACATGCGTGTTCTTGACGAAGATGATCAAGAAGTTGAACTTCGTGATCTTGACGAGGGCATGGACGAAGATGTCATCCACGTAGATGACCTTGAAAAAGCACGTAAAAAAGCTGCTGAAGAAGCAAAAGCTGCTTTTGAAGCTGAAGAAGGTGCAAAAGCGGAAGCAACAGAAGAAGCTACTGAACAAGAATAAGTAGCTCACTTAGAATAGAAAGGGAAGAAATAGTGGTTGACGTAAATCGTTTTAAAAGTATGCAAATCACACTAGCTTCTCCAAGCAAAGTCCGTTCATGGTCTTATGGAGAAGTCAAAAAACCTGAAACAATCAATTACCGTACGTTGAAACCAGAACGTGAAGGACTATTTGACGAAGTCATCTTTGGTCCTACAAAAGACTGGGAATGTGCTTGTGGTAAGTACAAACGCATTCGTTACAGAGGGATTGTTTGTGACCGTTGTGGTGTTGAAGTAACGCGTACAAAAGTTCGTCGTGAACGTATGGGACACATCGAGTTAAAAGCTCCTGTATCTCATATCTGGTATTTCAAGGGGATTCCAAGTCGTATGGGCTTGACCCTTGATATGAGTCCTCGTGCACTTGAGGAAGTTATCTACTTTGCAGCTTATGTGGTGATCGATCCGAAGGATACACCACTTGAGCACAAATCAATCATGACAGAGCGTGAATACCGTGAGCGCTTGCGTGAATATGGCTACGGATCATTCGTTGCTAAAATGGGTGCCGAAGCTATCCAAGACCTCTTGAAACAAGTAGATCTTGAAAAAGAAATTGCTGAGCTTAAAGAAGAATTGAAGACAGCAACTGGACAAAAACGTATCAAAGCTATCCGTCGTTTGGATGTTTTGGATGCCTTTTACAAGTCTGGAAACAAACCTGAATGGATGATTCTTAACATCCTTCCGGTTATTCCACCAGATCTTCGTCCAATGTTGCAGTTGGATGGTGGCCGTTTTGCCTCATCTGACTTGAACGACCTTTACCGTCGTGTTATCAACCGTAACAACCGTTTGGCTCGTTTGCTTGAGTTGAACGCACCAGGTATCATCGTTCAAAATGAGAAGCGTATGCTTCAAGAAGCGGTTGACGCTTTGATTGACAATGGTCGTCGTGGTCGTCCAATTACAGGACCAGGTAGCCGTCCACTTAAATCATTGAGCCACATGCTCAAAGGTAAACAAGGACGCTTCCGTCAAAACTTGCTTGGTAAACGTGTTGACTTCTCAGGACGTTCCGTTATCGCCGTTGGTCCAACTCTTAAGATGTACCAATGTGGTGTGCCACGTGAAATGGCTATCGAGCTCTTTAAACCATTTGTGATGCGTGAAATCGTTGCGCGTGATATCGTGCAAAACGTTAAAGCCGCTAAACGCTTGGTGGAACGTGGAGATGAGCGTATCTGGGATATCCTCGAAGAAGTTATCAAAGAACACCCAGTGCTTTTGAACCGCGCACCGACCCTTCACCGTTTGGGTATCCAAGCCTTTGAACCTGTCTTGATTGACGGTAAGGCCCTTCGCTTGCATCCGCTTGTCTGTGAAGCCTACAATGCCGACTTTGACGGGGACCAAATGGCCATCCACGTACCGCTTTCAGAAGAAGCCCAAGCAGAAGCTCGTATCTTGATGTTGGCTGCTGAGCACATCTTGAACCCGAAAGATGGTAAACCAGTTGTTACTCCATCTCAGGACATGGTTTTGGGTAACTACTACTTGACCATGGAAGAAGCTGGTCGTGAAGGTGAAGGAATGGTCTTCAAAGACCGTGACGAAGCTGTTATGGCTTACCGCAATGGCTATGTTCACCTCCACTCACGTGTTGGTATCGCAACAGACAGTCTTAACAAACCATGGACAGAAGAGCAAAAACACAAAATCTTGCTTACAACTGTTGGTAAGATCCTCTTCAACGATATCATGCCAGAAGGTCTACCCTACTTGCAAGAACCAAATAATGCCAACTTGACAGAAGGCGTTCCAGCTAAATACTTCTTGCCACTAGGTGGAGATATCAAGGAAGCTATCAGCAAACTTGAGCTTAACCCTCCATTCAAGAAGAAAAACCTTGGAAATATCATCGCTGAAATCTTCAAACGTTTCCGTACGACAGAAACTTCTGCCCTACTTGACCGTATGAAGAACCTCGGTTACCACCATTCAACTCTTGCAGGTTTGACAGTGGGTATTGCTGATATTCCAGTCGTTGAAGACAAGGCTGAAATCATCGAAGAATCACACAAACGTGTTGAACAAATTACCAAACAATTCCGTCGTGGTATGATCACAGATGACGAACGCTACAATGCTGTTACAGCTGAATGGCGTGCTGCCCGTGAAAAACTCGAGAAACGTTTGGTTGCCAACCAAGATCCTAAGAACCCTATCGTTATGATGATGGACTCTGGAGCCCGTGGTAACATCTCAAACTTCTCACAGCTTGCCGGTATGCGTGGTCTGATGGCTGCTCCGAACGGACGTATCATGGAATTGCCAATCCTTTCAAACTTCCGCGAAGGTTTGTCAGTACTCGAAATGTTCTTCTCAACACACGGTGCTCGTAAAGGTATGACCGATACGGCTCTTAAGACAGCCGACTCAGGTTACTTGACTCGTCGTTTGGTTGACGTTGCCCAAGACGTTATCATTCGTGAGGATGACTGTGGAACTGACCGTGGTCTCTTGATCCGTTCTATTACTGAAGGTAAAGAGATGATTGAGTCTCTTGAAGAACGTCTCAATGGTCGTTACACTAAGAAAACTGTTAAACACCCAGAAACTGGTGCAGTTATCATTGGTCCAAATGAATTGATCACAGAAGACAAGGCGCGTGAAATTGTCAATGCTGGTGTCGAAGAAGTAACTATCCGTTCAGTATTTACATGTAACACTCGTCATGGTGTCTGCCGTCACTGTTACGGTATCAACTTGGCGACTGGTGATGCGGTTGAAGTTGGTGAAGCAGTTGGTACAATCGCTGCTCAATCTATCGGGGAACCTGGTACACAGCTTACAATGCGTACCTTCCACACGGGTGGGGTTGCCTCAAATACCGATATCACTCAGGGTCTTCCTCGTGTCCAAGAAATCTTTGAAGCCCGCAATCCTAAAGGGGAAGCGGTTATCACAGAGGTCAAAGGGGAAGTTACAGCGATTGAAGAAGATGCTTCAACTCGTACTAAGAAAGTCTTCGTTAAAGGTGAAACTGGAGAAGGCGAATACGTGGTACCATTTACAGCTCGTATGCGTGTTGAAGTTGGGGACCAAGTCTCTCGTGGTGCAGCATTGACAGAAGGTTCAATCCAACCAAAACGTCTCCTTGCTGTACGTGATGTCTTATCAGTTGAAACTTACCTCCTCGGTGAAGTACAAAAAGTTTACCGTAGCCAAGGGGTAGAAATCGGTGACAAACACATCGAGGTAATGGTTCGTCAAATGATCCGTAAAGTTCGTGTTATGGATCCAGGAGACACAGATCTTCTCATGGGAACTCTTATGGACATCAACGACTTTACAGATGCTAATAAGGATGTTCTCATCGCAGGTGGAGTGCCAGCGACTGGTCGTCCAGTCCTTATGGGAATCACCAAAGCCTCACTTGAAACAAATAGTTTCTTGTCAGCAGCTTCCTTCCAGGAAACAACTCGTGTCCTTACAGACGCAGCTATCCGTGGTAAGAAAGACCATCTCCTTGGTCTTAAGGAAAATGTTATCATCGGTAAGATTATCCCAGCTGGTACAGGTATGGCACGTTACCGTAACCTTGAACCACAAGCAGTCAACGAAGAGTCTTACCTAGCATCTTCACAAGAAGAAGCTCCAGTTGATACGACTGTAGAAGAAGTCGTTGAAACTGTTGAAGTAAGTGAATAAGTAGATGTTACTTAAGATCTGAGATGAAAAGATTAATCATTCACTATAGATTCTTAAACACTATATATTAGGTAAAAAAGCGAACAAGGCAGAATTCTGATTGTCAGAAAACTGGATTTGTTCGCTTTTTGTATTTAATGTTAGGTTTGCGTTCTACCTACATTTTTAATTCATAAAGAGCGACTTATTTTAACTTGCTCGAGATACAATACTATGCTACAATCATCTAAAAAAGCAAGGAAATTAAAACATGAAAACAGAATATCAAAAAATGATCGTGGGAGAACCCTATCACCCATTCGACCCAGACCTCCGTTCTCTAGCACAAACAGCGCGACAAAAGCAAGCCGCTTTTAATGAAGAGGTAGATCCAGTAAAAGGTATGGAAATCATCAAAGGATGGTTTGGTTCTACTGGTGAAAATCTCTACATCAACACTCGCTTGATGGTAGATTACGGGGTCAATATTCATCTGGGAGAAAATTTTTATTCCAATTGGAATTTGACCATGTTGGACGTATGTCCGATTACTATTGGTGATAATGCCATGATTGGTCCTAATTGTCAGTTTTTAACACCTCTTCATCCGCTGGATCCCGATGAACGAAACTCGGGATTAGAATTTGGGAAACCAATCACGATTGGCAAGAACTTTTGGGCAGGTGGTGGTGTCATTGTCCTACCGGGTGTTACTTTAGGGGATAATGTCGTTGCAGGAGCAGGAGCGGTCATTACTAAATCTTTTGGAGATAATGTCGTTCTGGCAGGAAATCCAGCACGAGTTATCAAAGAGATTCCAGTTAAAGAAAATTAAAGGTTGTAGAAAGAGAAAATGAAGTCTTTTTCAAAAGAGCTCTTTGAAATCGAAAAGCCTAACCAGTTTCAGTATCAAAAACTTATTGCTAGCAAAAAACGAGGTCGGAATTTTTATCCCAGCCTCGTTTTTCGTCTTTAGAGATTTTTTCTCTTTTTAGCTTTTTTAGTCAATGCCACATCGCATTTATCAATATTTTGTGTAAGATAGCTAGTCACTTGGAAATCATCGACCTCTGCTTTTAGCTCGACTTCATAGACAATGCTAAGATTGTCCCCTGCATTTGTGCTATTGATCGTAATCATGTCAATTTCTGAGCAGAATTGGTCAAGAGCAGATTGGATAGCATCTTGAATCTTCTCTTGATTAGCTACCGTGATTGTTAAAAGTCTACGGCGTTGATTGTCAGTTTTGACCTGTTGATTTTCCAAAAGGAACCAAACACCCAAGATAAAGAGGGTGAAGAGAATAGCCAAGAAGAGATAGCCTGTTCCACAAGCCAAACCGATAATCATGGCTAGGAAAATAGCAATCAGTTCTCTTGAACCACTCGTTGCAGAACGGAAACGAATCAAACTAAAGGTTCCGGCTACAGCAATTGACGTACCCAAGCTCCCATTGACCAGAAAAATAACCAAGGTCATAAGGCAGGGAAGCAGAGTCAAGCTGATAGCAAATTCTCTGGTGTAGAGGGTCCGATATTTGTAGGTCCAAGTAAGTGCCAAACCGAGGACTAGACTGACTAGAAGTGCCAGCAGTAGTTGGAAGGGATCTGCACTTGCAGTGGCGTTGTTGAAAATGGAATTAAATAGATTAAGCATAAGCGATACCTGCGCTTTCTATACTGGGACGTGGTGCATAAGGAAGCCCTTGAGATTTGTGGTAAGCACAACTGTATTTTGAAAATTTGTGCTCCATCAAACCATACTTGTCTAGAATATCTTGTAACCACTGAGGTTTGTTTCCAGGAGCTTTAATCTCCATAATCACAGTATTGTCATCTAATAGAGGGGCCCCTTGATTTCCTGCAAAGAGACTGACATTTTCATCTCTATAGATTAGATTTTGGTCAATGGTGATACGAATTTTATTATAGTCGTAGCCCTCGATGTATTTTTTTTCTTTTAATGAATAACGATCGTAGTAGATGTACATACGAGGCTTGATAGCGAGTTTGTAATCATGCTGAAGTTTTTTCACTTTTTCAATGACGACTGTATCAGTAATGCTAGCATCCAAGTGCCCTTTGGTTATGAAATTGATGATGGAACTAGGAGTTGAGAGCAGTCGGTACTTGCGACCAATCCCTTCTTGGTCCTTAGTTTTGATTTCTAAAAAAACTTGACTATCTATTTTAGCTTGGCTGAGATAGGTCCGCATCCGTACCTTTTCTTTTCGTTTGTCGCCAAGATGCTCATCTTGGAGAATATCAAAGTCTTCTGTATCAAAGTAGATATTTGATATTGTTGAAATTGGATAGTCGTCTTCTACCAAATATTTCTTTAAATCCTGAACCAGTTTGTCTAATATTTTTTTGGAGACAACATATTTGGTTTCAATCCGTTTAAAAGTTGTTTCGATTGGTTTCATAAGTCCTTCTCCTCTAATCTTAGGTTATACTATTTTTAAACAAGGACGAGCTTGTTTGTCTAGGATTTTAAAGAGTTTATCTAAAACTTTTGTTAAATTTAACTTAATTGAAACTAAACTTAAGAAAACTTTCAGAAAAAGTTTAGGCTTATTTTAGGAAAGTCACGTAGACTAAGAGCATGTAAAATGAAAGTCGAGGAAACGAGCATGAAAGCAAAAAAATGGACATTCTTATTAACGAGTATAGCAACTCTAGCACTAGTAACAGCTTGTACCCAGTCAACTTCAAATACAACAGCTAGCAATACTGCGACAACGAAAACGACATCAACTACAGAAGCTAAGAAAACTAGCTATTTTACAGACAAGGACTATGATACTTCTTATGATGAAAAGACAGCAGCAACTGTAACCTTGTCAGAATCAACAGCGAAGGTATCAGGTGATGGAGTTGCCGTATCAGGATCTACCGTTACAATCTCCAAGGCAGGAACCTATGTCATATCTGGTCAATCCGACGGAGTTCAAATCAAGATTGAAGCCGAAAAGACTGATGATGTACATATTGTTCTAAAGGGTGTGACCATGACCAATACCAATGCTGCTATATCTGCAACATCAGCCGGTCATGTTTACCTAACTCTAGCAGATGGCACAACTAATAGCCTATCAGATTCAGCAACTAATAGTGACGAAAAAGCGGATGCAGCGCTCTTCTCTAAAGTGGACTTGACCATCAACGGTAAAGGAACTCTCAATGTAGATGGTAAGAAAAACAATGGTATCAAGGCAAATGATACACTTCACATCACAGGTGGAAGCTACAACATCACAGCAGTCGGGGATGCCTTTAATGTTAATGATGAACTCAACATTACCGGCACAACTATGACTATCGATGCCAAGGAAGACGGAGTTAAGGTCGACAATGATGAGGACACATCTGTAGGAACCATGTATCTCTCTGACAATACCATCACTGTTACTGCTGGAGATGATGGTATCCACGCATCAGGTGATTTGGTTATTGATAGTGGTACCTATACCGTTAAGAATTCTACAGAAGGGCTTGAAGGTAAGTCAATTACTATCAACGGTGGAGATATCGCCATCTATTCAACGGATGATGGTGTCAATGCAGCCAACAAAAATGCTCAACAAAGTGAAATTTTCTTCACTATGAATGGTGGGAACTTGACGGTTGAAGTTGGTCAAGGGGACACGGATCCAATTGACTCAAATGGTAATATTACAGTTAATGGAGGAACCATCAAAATGACTGGTCAAACTGGTTTTGACTTTGATGGAACAGCGACCTACACAGGCGGAGATATCTATCTCAATGGTGAAAAACAAACTGAGATTGTCAGTTCTATGCATGGAGGCGGAGGGGCACCTGGCGGTGGCCCTCAAGGAAATGGAGGCCCTGGTGGACGACCATAAAATAAAAATCTCCTTTCTCGAATGTACTGACCCCAAAAAGTTAGACAAATAATTATTAAAAGGATTTAGTTCTGTACTGCACAGGACTAAGTCCTTTTAGTTTTACCTTAATTCGTTTGTTGTTGTAATAATCAATATAGTCTACAATA
>NZ_JASHFO010000014.1:0-45095 GCF_047460825.1 Streptococcus infantis
ATGATGAAATCAAACATTAGTAAAACCAGTGGAACTTACCCTGACACGGATTTCCACTGGTTTTTACGATTTTTATCAGACTAACTTCCACTTTTATTGGCGATGGAAGTTAGTTTGGGAATTTAGCCATACCATCTGATAAGCAGGAAAACTTACATTTTCAGAAAAGAAACTATTGACGAGATTTAATTTAAAGGGTATAATAATAAAAGTTAAGGCGGTATAGCCAAGTGGTAAGGCACGGCTCTGCAAAAGCTTGATCGTCGGTTCAAATCCGTCTACCGCCTCTATATTATCGAAGACTCCCACAGGAGTCTTTTCTTTTTCACTATTAGAAAAGCTTTATCAGTTCTACTCTGATAAAGCTTTTGTTTTATTCTGTTTCTTCTTCTGATTCAAGTTCTTGGATTTGAACCTTAAGCTTGGTTACACGTCCATTTTTGACCTTATCATTGGTTAGAGTGATATGCTTATTGCTACTTTCTAACTCATAGCTAAGTTTTTCTGATGTTGGAATAGTTCCCACGCCAGTCAAATAGTAACCAGCGATCGTATCTACATCATCACTTTCAAGTTCAACATCAAAGTAGTCATTGAAGTCATTTAAATTCATTGTTCCTTGGACGATATAGGTATCTTCACCAATTGTATGAACATAGACTTCAGCTCGGTCAGTTTCATCATCAATTTCACCGACAATCTCTTCAAGAAGATCCTCAAGTGTTACCAAACCAGCCATACCTCCATACTCATCCAGTAGGATAGCCATCTGTCTTTGGGTATTTCTAAACTCTTTTAATAAATCATCCACAAAAATGGTCTCAGGTACAAAGAGTGGATCTTGTAAGATTCGCTTCCAGACAATATTGTCAAAACCGCTGGCAAAGGCTTCTTTAAGAAGACTCTTAGTATGAATCAATCCAATAACATTGTCCTTATCTCCATCATAAACAGGAATCCGAGAAAAGTTCTGTTTTAAGATACTTTGGATAATGGTCTGAGTGTCATCTTGAATATCTACCATGAAAGCATCGGTTCGAGGAACCATGACTTCACGTGCCATGAGCTCGTCTAGCGAGAAAATCCCTTGTAACATTTCAATTTCATCAGCATCCAAGGTTTCTTCACTCTTAGACAACATGTACTCAATCTCATCACGAGTCATTTTTTCATCTGCATCGTCAAATGTCATCGGTGTCAATTGACTCAAGAGATTAGTTGATGCTGAGAGCATCCAAACGAAGGGACTCACAATCTTACCAAGAGCAATAATAAACGGTACTGTTCGGATAGCCAAGGCATCCTTAAGATTTAGAGCAATTCGCTTAGGATAAAGCTCACCAAAAACAATAGAAATATAGGTCAAGAAAGCTAATGATAAGAAGCTAGCTACCGCATAGGCAGTTTCGCTATTTCCCATCCAAGAGGCGATCAACTCTCCAAGTGAATCTGCTAGTTTAGCCCCTGACAAGATCGTAATTAAGGTGATACCAACTTGAATGGTTGATAAAAAGTGATTCGGGTTTTCAAGTACCTTTAGTAAACGGATATAGCGTTTATCCCCCTCCTCAGCTTTTTGCTCAACACGTGAACGACTAAGTGAAACCATGGCCATTTCTGTTGCAGAGAAAAAGGCATTTAAAAAGGTCAAAACAACTAATAAAACAAATTGCAGTAACAAATCCTGACTGCTCGGGTCTTCCATTTTCCTTCTCCTAAAAAGTATAATTGAAACTATTATACCATATTTTCCAATTTCTACACATTAATTTTCAATTTCTATGATAAAGGGTCGCTGAATAGAGAGCCGCAATCCAAGTCCCGACGCCCTAGTTCCAGCCTTGTGAATCTTCAAAAAAGCTCTTTAAAATCAGAAGAGCAAAAAAAAAGCAATCGTGTCAACAGTTCATGACTAATAAAAAACGAGGTTGGGATTTTCCCTCAACCTCTTGATCAATTAGTTATTTTTTGTGACTGTGACCTCACCTGTTCGGTAATCTAACTGAATTCCCTTTTGGACATTTGGAATCACGACATTAAACTCCAATTCTCCGTCAGAGGATTTAGCTTCAATCTGCGATGCGGACGGCACCAAGTCTTCCTCAGACGCATAGAGCAACGTCACACGGTAACGCACTCGTTTGTTTTGATCTAGGACTTTTCGAACCAGACTTTCATAGTAGTTTTGGCCTGTGGAATCTTCTGCACGCGCTTGGTTGGCCCAAGCTGTCTGTACGGCAATATTTTTAGGATTGCTGGTAGAAGCATCGAAGCCATCTAAGCCACCTATCAAGGCATAGCCTAACAAGTGTCCTCTATCGACCGCATGGTTATAGCTTCCTTTTAGGTTCTTAACCTGATGCCAACCCGCAGGCGTCCAAGATGTTGAACCATTGCCAGTTTCTTCACGGTCCTTGTACTGCCTTGTTGCTTTTGACATGATTGCATTCGCTACTGTGGGAACTGTCTCTCCTCCTACCGTTTTTGTCTTGTTATCCGCATAGGGTTTGCTTGAAACCTTAGCATCCAGATTGGTTTTATTGTTATTGACGATAAAGGCTCCTGCGCCATTCCACTCTAGAGTACCCTTAATTTGTTTTTTAACTGAATCTGTTAGGACACTTTCAGCCAGTTCTTGACTTGGAGTATCAGACGACTGTGATTTTTGTTTTACTTGTGTTTGTGGTGCAGTGTTGGAAGACTGCATTTGTTTAATATAGTAGCTTCCTGCTGACAAGAGCAAAAAGAGCAAGAGGCCAATTAGGGCCTGCCTTGTTTTTTTATTCATATTTTCTCCTTGTACTCTTCGAAAATCTCTTCAAACCACGTCAGCGTCCATCTGCAACCTCAAAGCAGTGCTTTGAGCTGACTTCGTCAGTTCTATCCACAACCTCAAAACTGTGTTTTGAGCAGCCTGCGGCTAGCTTCCTAGTTTGCTCTTTGATTTTCATTGAGTATTACATTCACTTCCTAGAAAAAGACTGGTCTCCCAGCCTATTTTCCTGTAAATTTTGCGATGAGTTCTTGCCATTTTGCTGGCGCTAAAATAGCCCAAGGATCTTGACCTTTTCCTAGAATACCATAGCCAATCATCAAACCAATAGCAAGAGCTAAGAATCCTAGTAGTAATACTACAATTACTAGGACAAAGCGACGTAAGACATATTTGGATCGTTTATTCATCTTCATCAGCTTCCACACTTACCCGTTCAATCTTAGCTCCTAACTGGGCTAATTTTTCATGAAAACGGTAGTAACCTCTATCTAAATGGACAAGCTTTCCTACAACTGTTTCGCCTTCAGCTACCAAGCCTGTCAAAATCAAGGCTGCACTGGCACGTAAGTCTGTCGATAGAACTTCTGCCCCTTGGAGAGGCTGTCCTCCGACGATACGGGCTGTATCACGGATGATTTCAGAGTGCAAGCCCATACGACGCATTTCCTCTAAATGTTGGAAACGATTCTCAAATACAGTCTCTACCATGGTTGACTCACCTTGAGCAACGGTCATTAGAGCCGTGAACTGTGCTTGCATGTCTGTCGGAAATCCTGGATGTGAAAGTGTCTTAACGTGGACAGCCTTTAACTTTTCACGTTGAGAACGAATACGAATTCCTTCGTCCTCATCGATGACTTCAACACCCATTTCCAATAATTTAGCAATCAAGGGACGATTGTGTTCCCAGATGGCATCTTGAATCAAGACATCTCCACCTGTAATGGCAGCTGCTACCATGAAGGTCCCTGCTTCAATACGGTCTTGTACAACATTGTGGGTTGCACCATGTAGTTGCTCAACACCAGTAATCGTCACAGTTTCTGTTCCTGCACCTTTGACCTTGGCACCCATTTTATTTAGGAGAACAGCCAAGTCGACAATCTCAGGTTCACGCGCAGCATTTTCAATGACTGTAACGCCGTTAGCAAGAGTTGCTGCCATCATCAAGTTTTGAGTAGCACCTACACTTGGGAAGTCCATGTAAATGTGAGCTCCGTGCAAGCGTTCTGCCTTAGCTTCGATATATCCTGCCGTTTGAGTAATTTGAGCCCCCATCGCTTCGAGTCCCTTTAGGTGAAGGTCGATAGGGCGACTACCGATAGTACAACCACCTGGCATAGAAACTTTAGCATGTCCTACACGAGCCAAGATTGGCCCCAATACTACAATAGAAGCACGCATCTTGCTGACATACTTATAGGGAGCTTCTTCTGTGATATCACCGGTTGCATCAACTTCAACAACATGTGCTTCTTGATCAAAGTCTACTTTCGCATTTAATCCACGAACCACCTGATTCATGGTAAAAACATCCGATAAAATAGGAACATTTTTTAAGACCGTTTTTCCTTCACTTGCTAAAATAGTTGCTGCAAGCAGTGGCAAAACTGCATTTTTCGCACCCTCAATGGCTACACTTCCGACAAGGCGATTATCGCCGCCTCGAACTACAATTTTTTCCATAACTATTTTCCTTTACTTCCAAGTTTAGAATAATGTCCGTACTGCTTCTTGCCATAATTGGTAGAGATTTAGGAAAAAAGAACTAATCAGATATCCCAAACCGATACTACACAATACTACCAAAAGTCGTACCTTCCTCGCATTGTCCTTAGTCACCTTCAAAATTTGATCCCATTTGACCAAATCTTTCAAGAGCTGAAAGACTAGGTAGACAAAAAACATATGACTACTAAGGGTAAAAAACAATTGAATCATTTGCCTATTATACCATCTTCTCTTTTTCTACGCTAGTCTATGAACTTACACCGTATTTTAGGGGTTGTTTTTCAAGTAGTCAATTGCATCCTGAAACGTTTTGACTGGAACGATTTTCATGTCTGTTTTAATCATTTCAGCCGCTTCTAGAGCTGTGTCATAATTACTCTTGGCATTTGGATTGGCCTTTTTAGCTTCTTCAGTTACTGGATTATTAGGAGCAAAGAATACAGTAGCTCCCTTTTTAGCTGCGGCAACCACTTTTTTATCAATTCCGCCAATGTCACCTACGTTACCATCTCTATCGATGCTTCCGGTACCCGCAATAATCCGTCCATTTCGAAGAGTAGGGTCTGCAATTTGCGTGTAGATGGATAAACTAAACATCATCCCAGCACTAGGACCACCAATGCCAGCAGTTGAAAACTTGATTGGTACATCACTAGATACTTCTGTGCGGTCAATCAAACCGATTCCGATACCATTCTTCCCATTTTCCAGAGTAATGATCTTTCCTTCAGCAGTTTTGACTTTTCCATCCTCCTCATAAGTAACCTTAACCTGATCACCTAGAGTTTGAGAATTAACGTAGTCAACCATCTCCTTGGAACTCTCAAAAGTCTTATCATTGACAGCTGTTACGGTGTCAGCAATATTAAGAACCCCTTTGAAAGTCGAGTTATCTGTTACAGTCAAAACATAGACACCCAGATATTTGAGCTCTATTTCCTTACCAGCCGTCTTCAAACCTTGATATTTGGCCATGTTTTGCGAAGTTTCCATATAAAACTGGTTGATTCGCATAAATTCCGCATCTGATGAACCACCAGTCATCTCTTTGGCACTATGTATGTCCGTAAAAGGTGTTAGCCAAGCATAGACTAAGTCAACCAGTCTAGCGTGCTTAACTCCAACCGTCACAAATTGGTAGGAACCTTCCTCTTGGTCAGGTTGGTTATTAACTTGTAAGACCTTTCGAATATCTTCAGACGTTCCTGGCACCTCGATATAATAAGGCAGGGGCACTGTAAAAGCGATAAAAGTGATAATGAGCCCAATAATGAGATATAAGGGCCATCTAGTTTTTTTCTTCATTGTTTAACTCCTCTAGGACAGCATTTGGTACATACCCACTGATATCTTGACCAAATTTCAATAGTTCTCTCACAGCCGAAGAGCTGATGTATACATGCTCTGGGCGACTGTGGAGATAGATTGTCTCCATTTCTCCTGCTAGTTGATGGTTGTAAAAATCAAAACTGGCTTCATACTGAAGATCTGTTGCATTACGCAATCCACGCACCAAAACCTCTACACCTAGTTTTCTAGCAACATCAACTACTAATTCATCATGAGAAGATATAACCTGAACATTTTTTAGATGTGCCACTGCTTTTTTAACAGTCTTTATCCGACTTTCTATCGGCAAAAATCCTGTTTTATGAGGATTATAAAAAATTCCTACATACAATTGATCAAAGAGCTTACTTGCACGCTCAATGAGATCCAAATGTCCATTGGTCATCGGATCAAAGGAACCTGTAAATAGCCCAATCTTATCTGACATAAACCGTCACCTTACTAATTCCATATATTTTTTCCTTCCAGATGCCCAAACAGGCAATCTCTTCTGGAAGTTCTACTGATTTATCGGTTTCACAAACCACCATGACATCTTTTGAAAAAAGATCTCGCTCTGCCATTTTTTCAATATCAGACACGATTTGTTCCTTTGCATAGGGAGGGTCCAAAAAGATGAGATCAAAAACGCCATCCACCTGCTCCAACGCACGACTGGACTCCATTTTCAATAATTGAAACTTTGAGGTTTCCTTGGTCATCCGGATATTTTCTGCCACAATATTCTGTGCTCGGCGATCCTTCTCAACTAGGACAGCGCTCGACATCCCTCTTGAAACTGCTTCAATGGATAACCCCCCACTACCAGCATAGAGATCTAGCACGCGCCCTCCTTCAAAGTAGGGACCAATCATATTGAAAATAGCTCCTCGGACCTTGTCCGATGTCGGCCTCGTTGTTTTCCCGTCCAAGGTCTTTAAAGGACGTCCTCCGTAGATTCCTGATACGATTTTCATAAGGTATATTATACCAAATTCTGATGAAATAAGAAAATCGAACCTCTCGGTTCGATTGATTAAAGAATATTTTCGTAAGTATCTCTCACTTCTTGAGGCCAAACACTGGTTTGGACTTCACCGATATGCTTCTTACGAAGCAGGAACATAGCCATACGAGATTGGCCAATTCCTCCACCAATTGTCAATGGGAAGAGGCCGTTTAAGAGAGCTTTGTGCCACTCCAAAGAAAGGCGGTCTTCATCTCCTGTAATAGCTACTTGGCGACGGAGGGTATCTTCATCGACACGAATGCCCATTGAAGACAATTCAAAGGCTGCACCCAAATTATCATTCCAAACAAGGATGTCCCCATTCAAGCCATGATAGCCATTTTCAGACTCAGTTGTCCAGTCATCATAGTCTGGTGCACGTCCGTCATGAGGTTTTCCATCTGGCAATTCTCCACCGATACCAATCAAGAAAACAGCACCAAATTCCTTACAGATAGCATTTTCACGTTCTTTTGGTGTCAAGTCTGGGTAGCGTTCCACCAACTCTTCAGTATGGATAAAGGTAATTTGTTTAGGTAGAATTGACTCAATATCATAGCGTGCTTCTACTGCTAACTCTGTCAAACGAATAGCCTTATAAATCTTTTCGACTGTTTCTTTGAGATAGGCTAGATTGCGCTGTCCGTTTGGAATAACTTTTTCCCAGTCCCACTGGTCCACATAGACTGAGTGAGTTGCATCTAGCGAATCTTCATCTGGACGAAGGGCCTTCATGTGAACAAAGAGGCCTTCACCCTCGCCAAAACCAAAACGAGCCAAGGTATGGCGTTTCCACTTAGCAAGGGAATGAACCACTTCATAGGTTTCATCTGGGATTTGCAAAACCTTAACAGAAACTGGATGTTCAATCCCTGAAAGGTTATCCTGCATCCCATCCCCAACCTTACTCAATATTGGTCCTTGCACTTCTACAACTTCTAATTTATCTTTCAAATACTGGGTAAAGGTATTTTTTACAAAGGAAATTTCTTCCTGTTGATGGATAAAACTTTTCTTCATACATCTCTCCTTTTGAATAATAAGATGATTATACCCTTTTGCCAGTAAAAATAAAAGTAAAAATTAAAAAAAGAGCTCATTTGAGCTCTAAAAGTATTAATCGTCACTTCCAAAGATACGCAAGAAGCTGAGGAAGAGGTTGATAAAGTCGAGGTAGAGACTAAGTGCCAATGAAATTGCCCAACCTGTAGCGACTTGACCATTTGATTCTTCATAAACATAGCGAATCTTTTGGTTATCCCAAGCAATCAAACCTGCAAAAACAAGAACCATGACAATACTGATAATGTAATCGAATAGACCACTGTTTAAGAATACATTAACAATCATAGCCAAGATGAGACCTACCAAGGCTCCAATCAAAGCACGTCCGATACCACTCAAGTCCTTTTTAATCACAACTCCAATAATAGCCATGACAAAGAAGAGAGCTGCGCTGGAAATAAAGGCCGTTAGAACCGTTCCTGGTAGATAGAGCGACACGATGAAACTCAGTGAAAAACCGTTCACTACTGAATAGATGAGAAACATCGGAAGAGCTGCTGGGCTATTTTTATAAGCCATATTACTGGCTGCAATGACAAGAGCAACTTCAACTACTCCTGTCACGATTAGCCATATGCGGGCGTTAAGCATCAACTGAACAAGAAGGTCTTGGAAGGTTGTTAACATTAAGGCTGAAACAAGTGCAGATAAGGCGATCCCAATCCCTACAAAAGCATAGACTTTTGCATAAAATTGATTCAAGCCAGAACGTTCTTGAATAATTGTTTGATTCATATCTTTTTCTCCTTATGAAATCTTTTTACTGATTATAACAAAAATAAACTATTTTAACTCAAATAAAACATGAGTATGCCTGCAGCAATGGCAACGTTGAGACTTTCCGCTTGCCCTTTCATGCTGATGTGGACCAATTGATCTGCCTGGTCTGTCATGAATGGACTGATTCCTTGACCTTCATTCCCCATGACCAAGGCAAAATCTTCTAGCTGAACAAGCTCACGATAATCTTTAGAATTTTGAGACAAGGTAGTTGCCAGAATTGGTAAATTGCCCTTTTTTGCCTCTTCTACAAATGTTTCAACAGGCATCCGATAAATCGGTAAATGAAAATGGCTGCCCTGCATGGATCGGAGAGTCTTCAAGCTATAAATATCTGCTGACTTGCTTGAAACAATGACTCCTGAAAAACCTGCTGCATCTGCCGTCCGAATCATGGTCCCCACATTTCCAGGATCTTGCACATCTTCTAAGAAAAGGTATTTCCCTGAAGTCAAATCCGGCAACTGCTCCTCTTCCTTTTGAACAATAGCAACAATGCCCTGAGGCGTTTGCGAATCTGCTAAATCAAGCAGAATTTCTTCGGTTACAAAAACAGTTTGAGGATAGTCTACCAGTTTATCTCCATACTCTGCAAGGGCAAAAATTTTCTCAATCTTTGCACCAGCTTGAACAGCTTCTTCAAACAAGTGCCAACCCTCAATCAAGTAAGAGGTTTTTCGATATTTTTTTTGATGTAATTTTTTGGCATTTTTCACCACAGAATTGGCTTTAGAGGTTATAATAGTCATAGAAATATTATAACACAATCAAGGAGGTTTGGTATGCAAAAGGTTAAAATGATCGCCCAAGGTCGCGTCCAAGGAGTGGGCTTCCGCTGGGGTGTCTATACCCTAGCTCTAGAACTAGGTGGCATTACGGGTCGTGTCTGGAATAACGATGACGGAACCGTTGAGATTCTGGCCCAGGCAGAGTCTTCTGCCATTATGGCTAAGTTTATCCAAGAAATCCGAAAAGGTCCTACACCTTTCTCTAAAGTAACCTACCTAGATGTGCAAATGAGTAACTTTCCATCTTATTCAGACTTCAAAGTCGCAAATTAGGTCTCTAGAACTATTGTATATTTCCCAAAAAAACAGTAGAATAGAAAGGTATAATTTTTAAAGAAGGAATAAAAACAGTGAAATCAATTAAACGAATCGCTCTCTCGGCTATGGGAGTGGCTATGCTATTAGTCTTAACAGGTTGTGTCCAGGTTGATAAATCAACAGGACTCCCAACTGGTCCCGTTTGGGATTTCTTGGGTGCTCCAATGGGAGAAGCTATCAAATACTTCGCCAATGATCAAGGCCTCGGTTTCGGTGTTGGGATCATCATCGTAACCATTATCGTTCGCTTGATTATCCTCCCACTTGGTATCTACCAATCATGGAAGGCAACGCTTCACTCTGAAAAGATGAATGCTCTCAAGCACGTCCTTGAACCACATCAGACTCGCCTGAAAGAAGCAACAACTCAAGAAGAAAAACTAGAAGCTCAACAAGCTCTCTTTGCTGCTCAAAAAGAGCACGGCATCAGCATGTTTGGCGGCGTGGGATGTTTCCCTATCCTCATTCAAATGCCTTTCTTCTCTGCTATCTACTTTGCTGCCCAACATACTGAAGGAGTCGCCCAAGCAAGCTACCTAGGAATTCCTCTAGGCTCACCAAGTTGGATTCTTATCGCCTGCGCAGGTGTTCTCTACTACGTCCAATCACTCCTTTCACTACACGGAGTTGAAGACGAGACTCAAAGAGAACAACTCAAGAAGATGATTTACATGAGTCCACTCATGATTGTCATGTTCTCTATCTTCTCACCAGCCAGCGTTACGCTTTACTGGGTTGTCGGTGGTTTCATGATGATCCTTCAACAATTCATCGTCAACTACATTATTCGTCCAAAACTTCGTAAAAAAGTACGTGAAGAACTGGCAAAGAACCCACCAAAAGCAGGTAAATCTTCAGCTGCTCGTAAAGATGTCACACCTGAATTAGCAACAGCTATCACAACTTCTAACAAGAAGAAAAACAAAAAACGCAATGCTGGAAAACAACATTCTAGATAAAAAATAAAAGGCTTAGCTAGATAGCTAAGTCTTTTTTGCATTATAAAAGCCCGATGTTCCCATCAGGCTTATTTTTATCCATGTACACGTTTCATGTAATCTTGATAGCTTTCTGTATCCATCAATTCCTTAGCATTCTTGACGCGATCTGCTGTTGGAGGTTTAACTCCTTCAAGTGAATATGGAATCCCAAGTTCACGCCATTTGAACTCTCCCATAGTGTGGTAAGGCAAAATCTCAAACTTATCAACGTTTTTAAGAGTTTTTACAAACTTACCGAGTTCAATCAAATCTTCATCGCGGTCTGTCAATCCTGGCACTAACACGTGACGAATCCATACAGGTTTACCGATTTCTGACAAGTATTGAGCACAGGCCAAGATGTTTTTGTTGGTTTGACTGGTCACAATCTTGTGCTGCGCTTCGTTGATTTCCTTGATGTCAAGGAGAACCAAGTCTGTTACAGCCATGAGCTTGTTGAATTTCTCTAGATAGCGTGGTTTGTTACGGAATGGAAGGGCACAAGTATCCAAGGTACAGTGAATGCCTTTTTCTTTTGCCTTGGTAAAGAGTGCAATCAAGAAATCAATCTGCAAGAGGGCTTCTCCTCCGCTGACTGTAATACCTCCCTTGTCTCCCCAGAAGCCACGATAACGAAGTGCTTCTTCTAGAACATCATCTACTGTTCGTACGCGAGATTTATTGGTTTCCATAGCCCAAGTATCTGGGTTATGGCAATATTGGCAACGCATCTGACAGCCTTGCAAAAAGACAATAAAACGAATCCCAGGACCATCTACCGCCCCAAAACTCTCTGTCGAATGCACCATTCCTGTCACTTGTCCATAGTCAATTATTTCCTCAGACATATCGTTACCTTCCTTGAAAACGTTTTATAGTCTTTATTATACCATGACTGAAAAGAAAAACCACAGATTTTGCCTATTTTTTAGAAAACAATCTGTTTTTCACTTTCAACTTTCATGATTTTCAAAAATCTTCTAATCCTTGTCAAAGCCAAACCCATAGAGAGTCGCAAAATAGTCCTCTGGTCGCTCTGCTCGGCGAATCAATCGTGCTCCACCATCCTCTGTATAGAGAATTTCTGCCGAACGAAGTTTGGCGTTGTACTGGTAGCCCATAGAGAATCCATGCGCACCTGTATCATGAATAACTAACAAATCACCAATTTCTGTTTGAGGTAGCTCACGATTAACTGCAAACTTGTCGTTGTTTTCACAGAGAGAGCCAACAACATCAACGACTTCAGTCTGACCATCAGGATGCATCATATTGGTGATGTGGTGATAAGCACCATACATAGCCGGTCTCATAAGGTTGACAGCTGACGCATCTACTCCTAGATAAGTACGATAGGTTTTCTTTTTATGAGTTACTTTTGTGACTAGAATTCCATGAGGTGCCAACATAAAGCGTCCTAGCTCTGTAAAAATCTTCACCTGACCAAGACCTGCTGGTGTGAGGACTTCTTCATAAACCCGACGAACTCCCTCACCAATCAAGGCAATGTCATTAGGCTCCTGGTCTGGACGATAGTTGACTCCAATACCACCTGAAAGATTGATAAAATCAAGTGAGATTCCTAATTTTTCTTTAATTTCAACAGCTAACTCAAAAAGCTGACGTGCTAATTCTGGATAGTAGAGATGGGTCACTGTATTGGAAGCTAGGAAGGAATGAATCCCAAAGGTTTTAGCTCCCTTTTCTTTCAAGATTGCAAAGGCTTCAAAAAGCTGTTCCTTAGTCATCCCGAACTTAGCTTCACCAGGATTATCCATAATGTCCGTACCCAGTTCAAATACGCCACCAGGATTGTACCGGCAAGAGATAATCTCAGGAATTCCTGCAGCTCGCTCTAAATGCTCGATATCTTCAAAGGCATCCAAGTTAATAGTCGCACCTAATTCACTGGCATAAGTATATTCCCTATCTGGAGTATTGTTAGATGAGAACATCATATCTGAACCTGCAAACCCAAGCTTGTGGCTCATCAAGAGCTCTACATAACTAGAACAATCCACTCCACATCCTTCTTCTTGCAAAATCTTTAAGATAGCTGGGGTTGGAGTCGCTTTAATAGCGAAGTATTCTTTAAAACCCTTATTCCAAGAAAAAGCCTTGTTTACTGCGCGTGCTTTCTCACGAATTCCTTTTTCATCGTAGAGGTGAAAGGGAGTTGGATACTCCTCAACAATCTTTTCTAAGGCATCACGTTTAATAAATGGTGTTTTCATAGAACTCCTTCATATTCATTATCAAAGAAAGGCTGGGACGAAAGTTCCAACCTTTGTATTTCAAGTCAATTCTTATTTTTCTGTATCGAAGATATTTCCAACTTCAACAGCAATTTGTTGGTTCTTCACATCAATATTTGTGACTCTCAAGAGTGACTTGTAGTCGAACTGTTGTTCACGGTCTTCCTGTGCATTATCAGCAAAGACAGCTACACCAGCCAACTCTGAATCAAACTCAGACAAGAGGCTAATCATCCCGTTAATGGTTCCTCCACCCTTCAAGAAGTCATCGACGATCAAGACACGACTTCCTGCTTTGAGGCTACGTTTTGAAAGGAACATCTTTTCGATACGATCACTAGAACCTGAAACATAGTTGACACTAACAGTTGAACCTTCAGTGATTTTCAAGTCGCGACGGACAATGACAAATGGAACATTGAGAACATTTGCTACTGCATTTGCAAGCGGAACCCCTTTAGTAGCCACAGTCATAACGGCATCAATCTTCTGATCCATAAAGCTCTTAGCAATAATGCGACCGATATTTTTCAAAATAGCTGGAGTGCTCAATAGGTCAGATAAATAAATGTAGCCACCCGGAAGAATACGGTCACTCTCTGAAAGTTTATCACGAAGCTCTTCGATAATCGTTTTAGACTCAAGGGTAGAGATCGATGGTGTAAAAATAACACCACCACCAGCACCTGTCACCGTTTGAATATGACCGATTTCAATTTCTTCGAAAGCACGTTTAATGATGACGATATCTTCAGAAATAGACGATTTGGCAGATTCATACTTTTCCGCAAAGGTGTTGAGACTGGTTAATTTGTATGGATTGTTAATCAAGTAATTGGAAATGACAACCATCCGATCACTTCTTCTTAATTTCATTATATTTTTACCATTCTTTTTTATTTAGTCTTTTTCTCATTATATCACACTAAAGCAAAAAAACGAACTTTATTGCCTAAATAAAGTTCATTTTTTTAGTTTCTAGTCTAATTTTGGCTTGTAGAAGGAACGATTGTCCATAGCAAAGACCTTATTGGTCATTTCTCCCTCATCAACAAGGGCCAGAGCTGTTGTCATCATCATCATGCTGGCATCCAAATTATCAATCATATGAATAATTTCTGCTTCCATCACTCGAGGACGAACTGGACTACCATACTCGAGGAGACCATGATGACTGAGAATGACATGGCGAAGAAGTACAACCTCTTCTCTGGTGTCATCAATGCCAAGCTCCATTACTGCTTTGGTAATCTCGCTATCAATCAGAGCGATATGACCAATAAGGTTTCCTCTTACTGTGTACTCTGTCTGGTCAGGACCTGTCAACTCAATAACCTTGGCAAGGTCGTGCAGCATAATCCCCGCGTAGAGCAAGCTCTTATTGAGCTGAGGATAAATATCTGCAATTGCTTCTGCCAAACGAACCATAGTAGCAGTATGATAAGCAAGCCCTGTTTCAAAGGCATGATGGTTGGTCTTAGCAGCTGGATAAGAGTAGAATTCCTTGTCATACTTGGTGTAGAGATTTCGAACAATTCGCTGCCAAATTGGATTTTCAATTTTAAAAATCATCTGCGCCATATACTCACGAATCTCTTTGGCATCTACTGGAGATTTAACCTTGAAGTCCGCTGGGTCATTTGGTTCGCCAGGTTGTGGTAAGCGAAGGGTGATTTGATTAACCTGAGGCGTATTGTTATACACTTCACGACGACCTTGCATATGGACTACTTTCCCTGCTGTAAAGGTTTCAACATTGTGGGGTTGAGCATCCCAGAGCTTCCCTTCGATTTCTCCACTATCATCTTGGAAGGTGAAGGCTAGGTAGTTTTTCCCAGCACGTGTCTGTCTCAGGTCAGCTGACTTGATCAGGTAAAAGCCTTCAAAAAGCTCATCTTTCTTCATGTGACTAATCTTCATATTCTTCCTCATCTTCTTGGAATTGGAGCAAATCAAGCGCAGGCTCACCTTCTGATAACTCAATGTGACGAAGCGTTCGCTCGATAGCTGTAGTACGACGGTTTAATAAATCATCAATATTGCCAGAGGCATGTTGGAGATGTTTTTGTGCCTTGACCAGAATTCCACCAAACTTACCAAATTCGGTTTTGACGTTGGCTAGAGTTTGGCTAATATGATCAGCACTCTTTTGGATATTCAGAGTCTTGAAACCAACTGATAGAGAATTGAGAAGGGCTGACAAGGTACTTGGTCCAGCAACGATAATCTGCTCCTCCCGTCTCAAATCATCAAAGAAAATCGGATTGCGAACGATTTCCGAATAGAGACCTTCTGTCGGAACAAACAAGACTCCAAAATTGGTTGTCCGAGGTGGCGCCAGGTACTTACTCTTAATATCCTTAGCAAAATGCTTGACGCTTGCTAGGAGAGACTTACGACAGCGCTCAATCTCGTCCTTGTCACCTGCTTCATAGGCTTCTTCCAGACGGTAATAATCCGCCAATGGAAACTTAGAGTCAATCGGTAGATAAACATATTCTTGGTCGCCTTGCCCAGGCAACTTGATAGCGTACTCGACTCGCTCACTCGAATTTTCAACCGTTGCAAATTCTCGTTCATACTGGGCAGGTGTCATGATGTCTTCAATAATCTGCCCCAGTTGTAATTCACCTAGAATTCCTCGCGTTTTAGTTCCAGAAAGAACTTTATTTAGCGCACCGACATCTCGCGCAACAGTTTGCATTTCACCTAGGCCACGATTGACAGATTCTAGTTGCTTGGAAACTGTCTCAAAAGAGGCCTGCAAGCGTGTCTGCAAGGTCTTTTCTAGCTTTTCCTCGACCGTTTGGCGCATCTGTTCCAAGCGTTGCTCATTTGACTCCTGCAAGGCTTGGAGGCGTTGGTCAGTCTTATCTCTTGTTTGGAGGAGGTTCTCATTCATCTCCTGTCGAACCTGAGTCAGACCCTGGTGCAATTCAATCCGCACCTCCTGCAAACGGTCACTAACAGCTACTTCTAGATTTTTTTGATCTAGCTGGCTAGCTTGTCGAGCTTGTTCAAATCGATAATCTAGCTGGTCTGATAGATTATCTGCTTGGTCCTCCAAGCTCTTGGTCAGATATTTTTCCTGCTTGTCCTGCCTTTGCCAAATAAGAAAGAGGCCGGCTAGATTAGCAACTAATAAAACAACAAGTAAACTTTCCATCCTACCTCCTATCTTTGCTATGCAAGACGACCACATAGCCATCTGGGCAAGTCACCGAAACTTCCCTATCTATATATTCGTTAGAAGCGTAAACTTTCTTAAAGAAAAAATTCTCCTCTGTCAGTTCATACTTGGCACCGAGTATTGTCAAACGACTATCCCTCACAGGCATAAAGGCCAAATAATCATAGTCCGAACGTGGTTCAAGTCGACTGATTCCTTCTGGGCAATAGCTAATCAAATTTTGCCCATCCTCAATCTCTATTTGACGCATATAGGGCGCCAATTTAAGATTGCTGGGTAGAAAGACATTAGCTAACATATGGTCAATGCGACCACCTAGGGCACCAAAAATAGTCACCTGAGCTTGCGGATTTTTTTCAAAAACAGTGAGAAGGGCTAATTCCAAATCGGTATCGTCTTTTTCTGGTTGGGCTTGAACAAACTGCTGGGCACGTTTTTGAATCAACTGACGTTCTTCTACAGTCACAGAATCAAAATCCCCAACTGCTAGAGCAAGAGGAAGTTTTTCTTCCAATACCCAGAGCGAGCCTCGATCCACCCCGACATAGCAATCAAAAGCTGTTCGATAGTGACCACGGTCTCCACCAGCAAAAACTGCAACTCTAGTCCAGTTCTTTTCTGAGAGCTTGCACTCGTTCATTGACATCTCCCTTAAAGACATAGGACCCTGCTACAAAGACTGTAGCGCCAGCTTCTTTGGCTTGAGCTATGGTCTGATCATCAATCCCACCATCCACTTCAATTTCAAAATTCAATCCTTTTTCCTCACGAAGGGCAGCCAATTCACGTACCTTATCCATGGTTTCTGGCAGAAAGGCTTGCCCACCAAATCCAGGGTTAACTGTCATGACTAATACTTGGTCAACTAAGTGTAGCACATGCTTAATCGCCTCAACAGGTGTACCAGGATTAATGACAACAGAAGGCTTCACTCCCAAAGAACGGATTTTTTGAAGAGCACCATGGATATGAGGTGTTGCCTCGACATGGATGCTGATGATGTCTGCACCTGCACGCGCAAAGTCTTCTAAATGATGTTCAGGATTTGATACCATCAAGTGGCAATCAAAGACCATCTTGCTGTGGGGACGAAGAGCCTCGACCACACCTGCACCAAAACTAATTTGGGGTACAAAGTGACCATCCATGATATCGATGTGGGCATATTCTGCCCCAGTTGCTTCTAGACGTTTGATTTCACGTTCAAAGTTGGCATAATCTGCTGCCAGAATTGACGGAGCAATCTTGTATTGAGACATAGGTTTCTCCTTATTTTGGAATTTTTTTGCTGACTTTTTTATAGGTTTCTCTACGATTTTCAATCTCACTGAGGAATTGTAGATAGTTGTCAAAACGGAAGGTAGCAATGATACCTTCTTCGACAGCTGGTTTCACTGCGCAAGATGGCTCATGGGTATGAGTACAGGTACGGAACTTGCAGTCTCGGCTGACAGAGGCAATCTCTGGAAAGGCCTGGTTGAGGTCTTCTGACGTCGATACTTCATAATCCAGCGATGAAAAACCTGGTGTATCTGCGATTTTCCCACCATTGAGATTGTAAAAACTAACCGCTCGGGTGGTGTGACGACCGCGACCCAGACTGTCTGAGATTTCTCCCGTTTCAAGATTGAGATCTGGTGCGATTTTATTGAGGAGAGTTGACTTTCCAACACCTGTCTGCCCCATAAAGACCGTAACCTTGCCTGTCAACAAGGGTAAAAGTTCTTCTTTACTCGTCACAAAGTCGTAACCAATAGCATCATAGGTTTTCTCGTAAAAATCCAGCTCTCCCCTATCCTCTAACAAGTCCATTTTAGAAATATAGACGATAGGATGAATGTCCTTGTGCTCCAAAAGAACCAAGAAGCGATCCAACAAGTTGCTATTAAAGTCAGGTTCTTTAACAGACATAATAACCACAGCTTGGTCAATATTGACAATGGGTGGACGAACCAGACTATTTTTTCGTTCATGAATCTTGAGAATATAGCCTTCGGAATTTTCCTCCGCAGAAAAATCTACCCAATCTCCAACATAGGGCGTGTGACCTTTTTTACGGAAATTCCCACGCGCCCGTGTTTGATAAACCTGACCACCACTTTCCACATAGTAGAAGCCGGCCAAAGCTTTAATGATTTGTCCTTGCATCTTAGAGTCCTTGTCCTTTAAGCGCATCTGCTAGACTGGCAAATTCTTCTAATCCAAGAGCTTCACCACGAACACTCGGTGACAAGCCCGCCTGGTCCAAAGCCTTAGTCAATTTATCCTTGATTTCATCAGTTTTGCCAAAGTAACCTGTCAGATTATTCCACAAAGTCTTACGACGATGTGTAAAACTAGCCTTGGAAACCTTAAAGAAGAAGTTCTCATCTTTTACTGCTACAGCCGGTTCTGGGCGACGTACCATTTTTAAGATAGCTGAATCCACATTTGGTGCTGGCACAAAGACTGTACGAGGTACGATAAAAGCAACCTTGGCGGTCATGTAATACTGAACTGCAATCGACAAGCTACCGTAAGCCTTGGTATTTGGTTGAGCAGAGATACGATCCGCCACTTCTCTTTGCATCATGACCACAAACTCACTAAAAGGAATGCCACTTTCAATCAAGTGCATGAGAATAGGTGTCGTGATATAGTAAGGCAAGTTTGCCACTACCTTGATTGGCAAGTCAGGATTTTTGAAATTCTGGATATGTTGCGCTAGGTCAACTTTTAGAATGTCCTCGTTGACTACGGTCACATTGTCAAAATCCCGCAAGGTATCCGCTAGGATTGGTACCAAGCGGTGGTCAATCTCAAAAGCCATGATTTCTGCTGCACGCTCAGCCAAAAACTCCGTCAAGGCACCAATCCCTGGCCCGATTTCGATGACATTGACCTGGTCATCAATTTCAGCCGTATCAACAATTTTTTGAAGGATATTGGTATCGGTCAAGAAATTTTGTCCGAAGGACTTTTTAAAAGTAAAGCCGTGACGCTCCAGCACTGCCTTGGTCACGCTATAATCTGCAATTCTCATTTATTCTCTTTTCTATTTATTAGCTAAAAATAATATATAAAACCCACATAATTCCTAGTGCCAACAAAATCCAAAACACTAAAAGAACACGAGGCTTGTTCCCTTTTGAATCAGATCCAGTCATATCAAGCACTTTCTTATCTTCTTGGGGGTTCGTTTTCTTCAGTTCATCCTGATAGGCAACCGAATCTAGAATATTGTCTTCTGGCAATAATTCTGAAGCATAATAGTCAGGAAAACCCATAGCAAGACCAATTAAGTTCTCTTCTGTCAAAGAAAAATCTAAATCTTTGGGTTGATTTTCTCGAATAGCCCGTATATTTTTTAACAGTTTATCAGAAACAACAGACACTTGGTCCATAAAAACAACATCTAAAAGATCAAATCCGAGCACATCACCAGCTTTTACGTTTGCAAGAATATAACGAACAAAGGCATCATATAGTTGCACGGATTGCGGGGCATTCTCTTCTAAAAAAGATCGGTTTTTGAGGACATTCTGCTGGAATTTTTCAATAGAAAGCAAGATATCTACATTCTGCTCTTGGTAAAATCTTTCTGCTTGCTCTTCATCTTCTTCCAGTTTTTCTGCTGTTTCCCAGAGAGCTATCGGAGCTTTTAAATCTTCTTCATTCCAAAACAATTGCCAAAAATAGGGTATTGTGTAAATTCCCTCTGTTAGAATACGAGCTTCATCTTCGTTTTTTAAGTAAATATAACTTCTATTTGCCATATCATTTCCTTTCACAATCTTTGAAAAAGGTTGGTGGTTCAAGTAGGATGTAGATAAAACTATATAGTTTCCCAATGTTAAGAAACTCTCTAATCTTTAGCTCTGCCTTCTAGTTCCTAACTGAGCTCTTGCATCTCTTTAAAAGCTGTTAGACTAACATAGGCACCCGCTTCATAGTATTCCGTTGGATTAATGGCATAGTCAAAAACTTCAATCATGCCTCCCGCTTCTTCAATCATGCCATTCCATTTTTCGTCAAAGACCATTCGCAGACGTTTCCAATCGGTAAATACCGGCACAGAATTTCTGCCATCTTTTCCTTCTTTGACTGGAATGTTGAAACTAGAATCTTTTTCTAAAACGAAGGAATTTCCTTCCTGACTATCGCCCTTAAATTCCGAAGCCGCATCTAGAGGAATTAGGAATTTAGCTTTCGGCATAGCTTCTGAAAAGAACTTATAATAGAGCTTATAAATTACTTCTTCATCTTCTGTCGTCGGGCTATCCAATTGTCCCATCAACAACATCCATCTTACTAAGTCAGGATTCATTACAGGAACTTGTATTTCTGGCAAATTAGAATAATCTGGTTTTTGAACCAAGGCCGAGGCACTGATGCTAACTTCCTTGGAATTAAAGATTGCTCCCAAGGCACCATTTAAGTAAAAGGCTGTCCCAAGGAAATTTTCAATCCCTTTTTTATCTTCCGTATTTTCAATCAGTTTTACGACTGAGTTTGGTCGACTATCAATGGTTTCCTTAAATTGGCGATACCAAGATGGCGTCAAAAGCATGATCATAGGATCAGTACATAGGTATCCCTCTTCTCCCCTGTCATAGGTTGTTGAGAAAAGATAGGGTTCCCCTGTTTTTTCTGAATAAACCGCATAAACTGAATCTGCTGCCAACAACTTATCCTTGACGATTTCCGCTAGACGTTCCAACTTACGAGTATTGGCTTGATAGCTTTCTTCACTTTCAGTTTCCTGATTTTGACGGCATTTCCATAAAAAGAGGCGTAAAATCTCTACGCTATCATCAAGACTAGCTGCCAAATAATCCTCATTGGTTAACTGGCCCTCTTGGATGGCTACAAATGCACGATAAAGAGCATCTGAATAGCTAGATAATTTTTGCTCTTCATCAACACCTGAACTAAAGAGCACACTTCCTTTTTTCAGTTTATCCAAAGAAGGAATCCTATCAACCACTAGATGGGCAAGAACTTCATCAGTTAGACTATCTGCATCTTTGTTTTGACTGCTGAGTTTTTTAACCTCTACAGTACCAAGAGCGTCCATTCCTTGGTCGGGATTGCAAAACTGCAACTGATCTCCAACCTTGATACTACCTTCTAAACTTCCAACAATCAATAATTGATTCGTTTCCTTCATAGGGAACAAATCTAAAACACCCACGCAAGCATTGCCTTTCGTTTCTACCGTTTCCTTACTTGCCTCAGTTGCTTCTGTCTTTTTTAAAAAATCAAAGATTCCCATAACTTTTCCTCATTAACTCCACACAAGGCTAATCCCGTGGAGCACTTTTCTAATGCTTGCTATCAAGCCTGATTAAACCGTATATGATTACTTCTATTGTATCATATTCCCCCTACATTTTGGGACGGATTCTCAATCCTCATAAGATTTCATGGCATCTTCAACTTCAGCTAAACGGATGCCAAATAATTCCAAACGCTTGAGTAGTTGTTTCCCATTGGAATAACCGATACGAAGATTCTCTCCTAAATATTCTCTGCGTTTTCGGCTGTCTGCTCCAGCTAGAAACCCTAATCGAATCAAGTCACTACGGTTAATATCAAAGTCACTTTCCACTTCAAATTGCTCTGTCACCTGAGCCAAGGCTGTCTTCAAGTCTTCATAGCTGGCGTGTTCAATTCCCAGAGAACGTCCCTTGGACTTAGATTTGGGAACAGCCTCATCACGTTTGAGAAAGGCGTGTTGAACTGTCGGAATAGCTGTCATAATCATCCGACGGATTCTTTCCCCATTAAAGTCAGGATCTGTAAAGACAATCACCCCATGACGTTCGTGTAGACGTTGGATTCGTTCAAGGTCTTGTTCATTGATAGCCGAACCACGAGTCTCATAGGTTTCCACATCAAAGTAACGTTTGAGATTGGCCGTATCATCGCGCCCTTCGACTACGATGACTTGGGAAATTTTCTCTTTCATGATTTATGTTCCAATCCAAAGATTCGCTCTGCATTGGCACTGGTCGCAGTAGCTATTTCTTCTGTTGTCATGCCACGTAAGTCAGCAATAAAGTCCACTACATAGCGCGTGTAAGCTGTCTTGTTTTCGCGACCACGCTTGGGAACGGGTGCCAAGTAAGGCGCATCTGTCTCTACCAAAATCTTATCCAAAGGTAACTCTTTGGCAGCTTCCTGAATGTCTGTCGCTTTTTTAAAGGTCACCACTCCAGAAAAGGAAATAGTCATACCCAGTTCCACAAACTTCTCAGCCCACTCCAGAGAACCTGAGAAGGAATGCATAATGCCACCACGGGGACCAACTCCCTCACTCTTAATAATCTCATAGGTATCTTCTAGCGCATCACGGGTATGGACCACAAAAGGAAAGTCCAGTTCCTTAGATAGCTGAATCTGACGACGGAAAACTTGCTCCTGCACTTCTTTAGGAGCTGTCATCCAGTGATAGTCTAAACCAATCTCACCCAAGGCAACCACTTTAGGATGTTTTAGTTTTTCCAGTAAGTAATTCTCAACTTCCCTTGTATAGGCCCCTGCTTCTGTCGGATGCCAACCAATCGTCGCATAGAGTTGATCAAACTCATCTACCAACTCCAAGGCTCGCTCAATAGTCGGTTTGTCAAAACCAACAATATTCATCCGAGTCACACCCATTTCAGCTGCTAAGGCTATTTCTTCTGCTTCTCTTCCTGAAAATTCTTCCACATTCAAGTGGGTATGTGTATCAAAAATCATGTATATTCCCTCGTTTTTTCTACCTTCTATTATACCAAAAAACTAGTCTCATTCTTATAGGAAAAAATATTTTAAAATCACTCACTTTTTCTTGACGACTTATTTTCATAGCAGTATAATAACTCTTGTTGAAATTTTCAGAAAAGGAAAGAAAATGTTTACGAAATTAAAATATACCTTTATTGGTCGTCCCCTTAAGTCCTTAACTGAAGGCGAGGGAGGACTACTTGGAAAAACACAGGCACTTGCAATGCTCTCAAGCGATGCCCTTTCATCTATCGCCTATGGACCTGAGCAGGTCGTACTTGTCTTGGCTAGCCTATCTCCCCTCGCTATCTGGTGGAGTCTCCCTATCGGTATCTTCGTCCTCTTGCTACTTGCTAGTCTAACCATTTCTTACCGACAAATCATTCACGCCTACCCTCAAGGTGGGGGTGCCTATATGGTAACACGAGAAAATCTTTCTCCTGAGCTCGGTTTGATTGCCGGTGGAAGCTTGCTTGTTGACTATATGCTAACAGTAGCCGTATCCGTGGCCGCAGGAGCTGATGCTATCACAGCAGCACTTCCTGCTCTCCATCCCTACAACCTCCATATTTCTATTTTTCTGGTCTGTTTACTCATGCTTTTGAATCTGCGAGGCTTGAGGGAATCTGCTAGCTCTCTGATGATCCCTGTCTATCTCTTTATCTTTAGTACGGTCTTCCTCTTATTGTTTGGCTTATTCCAACTGTTGACAGGTTCTCTCAGCTATCATGCAACTTCTGCAATTGGTCAAACTGTCCCAAGTCTCTCAATCGTCCTGATTTTAAGAGCCTTTACCAGCGGTTCAGCTTCATTAACCGGGGTTGAAGCAATCTCAAATGCTGTTCCATTTTTCAAAACTCCTAAAGAGAAGAACGCTGCTCAGACACTGACCATCATGTCTCTGATTCTTGGATTTCTATTTGCAGGAATTACCTTCCTAAACTACTGGATGGGGATCACTCCTCAACACGGAGAAACAATCCTCTCACAAATGGCTAAAGGAATTTTAGGGGATTCAACTATCGGTCAGATTGTTTATTATCTCTTCCAATTCTCAACTGCTCTAATCCTAGCCGTTGCTGCAAATACTGGTTTTTCTGCCTTTCCGATGTTGGCTTACAATATGGCTAAAAACAAGTACATGCCCCATCTCTTTATGGAAAAAGGAGACCGCCTTGGTTATTCAAACGGTATTTTGACCTTAGCCTTTGGCGCTATGATCCTTCTGCTCATTTTCAACGGAAATACAGAACGCTTGATTCCTCTCTATACTATCGGAGTTTTTGTTCCTTTTGCCCTTTCTCAAACAGGGATGATTCGCCACTGGAAAAAAGAAAAAGGCTCTCATTTCTTAAAATCTGCCTTCGCAAATATCCTCGGCGCTATCATTTGTTATGCTATCGTTCTTATCTTACTCTTCTTCAGACTTGGAGATATCTGGCCCTTCTTCCCAATTATCCTAGTCTTAACCTTCCTCTTTTTGTCTATCCACAGTCATTACCAAAAAGTGGCCAAACAGCTTCGACTTTATGAAGGAATTCAAAAGAAAACCTACGATGGCAATGTCGTCCTTGTCTTAGTGGGAAATGTGACCCGGGTCAGCGTTGGAGCGATTAATTACGCGCAAAGTATTGGAGATGAGGTTTTGGCGATGCACATTTCCACCAAGGAAACTGAGGAAAAAGACCAAGAAATCCTCCAAGAATTTGCCGACTACTTCCCAAATATCACTCTAAAAAACATTAATACTAGCTATCGCGATATCATCACACCTACAGTTCGCTATGTTCGTAAAATCTCTCAAGAAGCCAAGAAAAAGAACTACACAGTCACAGTTCTAGTACCCCAATTTATCCCTAACAAACCTTGGCAAAATATCCTACACAATCAAATGAGCCTCAAATTAAAATATGCTCTCAGATGGCACGAAGATGTCGTCGTTGCCAGCTATTCATATCATTTGAAAGAATAAAGAAAAGCTCAAAATCAGAAATTCACCTTCTGATTTTGAGCTTTTTTCTATATGTTGTCTTTCCAATACATCTGCTGAAGTTTTTATTCTAAAAAAGGTATTTTAGAAAATTCACTTTTTTAGGCAACAGAAAAGCCAGTAGACTCGAGTTCCTACTGACTTCTTTGTTGAATTCGTTTGGATTATGCAGCCAAAACTTTGCGTCCTTTACGACGACGAGCTGCCAATACGCGACGACCGTTTTTAGTTGACATACGGTTACGGAATCCGTGTTTGCGCGCACGACGTAGTTTACTTGGTTGATAAGTACGTTTCACGATGAATACCTCCTCATAGATTTTGTATTCGTTTAGCCGGCTATAAAGTGATCAGTTACTAAACATACTTTACTATTCTATCTGATTCTTTCGCATTTGTCAATAGCTCTGGCAAATGTTTCCAGCTTTTTTGCTATGAAAGCCTTATCTACGATACTGCTTCAAGAAACGTGTCATCTTTTCTTGGATTTGGGCTAACTCATCTACGCGTGGCAGATAAACGATACGGAAGTGATCTGGTTCTTTCCAGTTAAAGCCTCGTCCGTGAACCAAAAGTACTTTTTCTTGTTTCAAGAAATCAAGGACAAACTGTTCATCATCATCGATACGGTACATATTGCGATCAATTTTAGGGAAGATATAAAGACCCGCTTTAGGTTTAACCGCAGACAAACCTGGGATATCTTGAATGGCATTATAAATGAAGTTTCTTTGCTCGTAGATACGACCACCTGGTAAGAGTAATTCGTCCACCGATTGGTGACCACCTAGTGAAGTTTGAACAACCTGTTGAGCCAAGACGTTGGAACAAAGGCGCATGTTTGAAAGCATGTTGAGACCTTCAATATAGCCCTTTACATGATGTTTAGGCCCAGACAAGACCATCCAACCTACACGGAAACCAGCGATGCGGTGAGATTTAGACAGACCATTCATGCTGACACAGAAAAGGTCTGGAGCCAAACTTGCTACTGGTGTGTGGACATTGCCGTCCATAACCATACGGTCGTAAATTTCATCCGCAAAGATAATCAAGTCATTTTGACGAGCAATCTCAATAATATCTAACAAGAGCTCTTTGGGATAGAGGGCTCCCGTTGGATTATTTGGATTGATCAAAACGATAGCCTTAGTATTTGAACTAATCTTAGACTTAATGTCATCTAGGTCTGGATACCATTCAGCTTCTTCATCACAGACGTAGTGAACGGCATTTCCTCCAGCCAAGCTAACTGCAGCTGTCCAAAGTGGGTAGTCAGGCATTGGAACCAAGACTTCATCGCCATTGTCCAAGAGACCTTGCATGGACATAACAATTAGCTCACTAACACCATTTCCAAGATAGATATCATCAATACCTACATTTGGGAATTTTTTGAGCTGACAGTACTGCATAATAGCTTTGCGGGCTGAAAAGATACCTTTTGAATCTGAATAACCTTCACTATCACGCGCATTCATAATCAAATCATGGATAACCTCATCTGGTGCGGTAAAACCAAACTCAGCTGGGTTCCCTGTATTCAAACGGAGGATTTTTTCTCCATTTGCTCGCATACGCATGGCTTCCTCAAGAACTGGTCCACGAATATCATAAGCCACATGCTCTAATTTGATTGATTTGTTAAATTCTTTCATTTGATTTCCTCAATTCATCAGGATAGTTAATATTATACCACTTGATAGAAAAATCGTAAATCGCCCACTACTATTCCACAAAAAAACCTTGCTTAACGCAAGGTAAACAGAGCAAGGTCGATTTCTTTCTATTTTTGGGAGAAGAAAGAGAAAAATATGCACCTCTAGTAAGATATACATCTAAATCTAAAGTCTCGCATATAAACTTCGAATCGAAAACGAAGGCATCGTTATGGATGATAGTTGCATGAACTCATGAATTTCTTCCTGTGTCCAGCAAAACGCAAAGAAAAAATAAGTCGACTCAACAAACAACATAGACGATGTCTGGGCTAATTCGAGTCTGTTTGTAAAGAATTTTACCATATCACTGACTTCTTTTCCCTGCCCTGTCACTTAGTATTATACACTAAAACTTTTGCATTTTCAAATAAGTATATATAAAAATTGCTTTTTTAAAAAGGGATTCCTAAAAGTATCCTTTCTCATACATTTAATAGATTTTACTATGTTCATAAAAAAGAGAGAACCAGGTGATTCTCTCAGATTTTACTTCTACAAATATCTAGAAGGAAATTTAATTTCGCCAGATTATTTCGCAATTTCTGCCAACATTTTTTCGATGTGTTGGATGGATTTTTCACGTCCAAGCAAGTAGATGGTTTCTGGTAGTTCTGGCCCATGCATCTCACCTGAAACAGCGATACGGATTGGCATGAAGAGGTTCTTCCCTTTGATACCTGTTTCTTTTTGAACTGCTTTGATTTGTGGGAAGATGTTTTCCACCACAAACTCGTCGTCTGACATAGACTCAAGTTTTGCCTTAAAGGCCTCAAGTACAGTCGGAACAGTTTCACCAGCCATCACTTCTCGTTCAGCTTCTGTCAATTCTGGGAATTCTGAGAAGAAAAGGTCTGTCAATGGAACGATTTCGTCCACTGACTTCATTTGTGGTTTGTAGAGTTCCACCAATTTTTTAGCCTTGTCTGTCAAACGTCCTGCTTCTTCAAGGAATGGTTTTGCCATTTCAAAAATAGTTTCAAGGTCTGCATTCTTGATATAGTCATTACTCATCCAGTCTAGTTTCTTCTGGTCGAAGGCTGCTGGAGACTTGCTAAGACGGTTTTCATCAAAAAGCTTGATGAGTTCTTCACGAGAGAAGATTTCGTCTTCCCCACCAGGGTTCCAACCAAGAAGAGCGATGAAGTTAAAGACTGCTTCTGGAAGGTAACCTTTCTTCCGGTAATCTTCGATAAATTGAAGAGTGTTGGTATCGCGTTTAGACAACTTCTTACCAGTTTCAGAGTTGATGATCAAGGTCATGTGACCGAACTCTGGAGCTTCCCATCCAAGAGCTTCATAGACCATGAGCTGTTTTGGTGTATTAGCAATGTGGTCGTCTCCACGAATGACGTGAGAGATTTGCATGTCGTGGTCATCGATCACAACGGCAAAGTTGTAAGTTGGGTACCCATCTTTCTTTTGGATAACCCAGTCCCCACCGATATTGCCACCTTCAAATTCGATATCACCTTTGACCATATCATGCCATTTGTAGATACCAGACTCATTAACTGCCAAACGAACAGTTGGGATAATACCTGCGGCTTCACGTTCTGCAACATAAGCTGCTTTTTCTTCCTCGCTCATACCAAGGTATTCGTTAATGTAACGAGGTATTTCACCAGCTGCTTCTTGGCGTTCACGTTCAGCTGCCAACTCTTCTTCAGTGACGTAAGATTTGTAGGCTTTCCCTTCAGCAAGCAATTGGTCGATATATTTTTGATAGAGTTCCAAACGCTCTGATTGGCGGTAGTTTTCATGAGTTTCTGGACTTTCATCCCAATCCATGCCCAACCAACGAAGGTTTTCAAGCTGTGAACGTTCTCCGTCTTCAACGTGACGCTTGCGGTCTGTGTCTTCAATACGGATGATAAAAGTTCCACCATGGTGGCGTGCATACAAGTAGTTAAACAATGCTGTACGGGCATTTCCAATATGTAGTAGTCCTGTTGGACTTGGTGCATAACGCACACGAATATCTTTTGACATAGTTTCTCCTGTAAAGTCTATAGGCATCTGCCTTTTTGCTCTCTATATTATATCACAAGTCTTGCCAGAGTCCAATTTCTCTTTTCAAGAAAAAGCAAAAAGAGTGGTAAAATGTACTGACCCCAAAAAGTTAGACAAATAATTTATCCGAAGGATTTAGTTCTGTATTGCACAGGACTGAGTCCTTTTAGTTTTACCTTAATGCGTTTATTGTTGTAGTAATCAATATAGTCTACAATGGCTTGTTCCAATTGCTTAAGCGACTCAAATGACTTCTCATAACCATAAAACATCTCCGATTTCAGAATGCCAAAGAAAGATTCCATCATGCCGTTGTCTGGGCTGTTACCTTTACGTGACATGGATGCTTGAATTCCCTTACCCTCTAGAAACTGATGATAAGAATCGTGTTGATATTGCCAGCCTTGGTCACTATGGAGAATCGTATTCTCGTAGCGCTTCTCTGTGAATGCTTGTTCCAACATTGTTTTTACTTGTTCTAAGTTGGGTGAAGTTGAAAGATTATAGGCGATAATTTCGCTATTAAAGCCATCTAAAACTGGTGATAAGTAAAGCTTTTGAGCGCTTGCTGGAATGGCAAATTCTGTCACGTCCGTATAACACTTTTCCATTGGTTTAGCTGCTTCAAATTGGCGTTGAATAAGGTTGTCTGCTTTCTTGCCAACATCTCCTTTATGAGAAGAATACTTGCGTTTCTTGCGGATTCTAGCTTGTAAATTGAGCACTTTCATCAAGCGTTGAACTCTTTTATGATTGACCACATAACCACGATTTCTTAATTCTAAATGGATTCGACGATATCCGTAATTTCCTTTTTGTTCGGTAAAAATAGCTTGAATTTCAGCTTTAAGCTTTTGATCCTTATCTGGTTTGTCTAGCTGTTTCAAATGATAGTAGTAGGTCGAACGAGCGAGTTTAATGGTTTTTAGAAGAATATCTAACGAAAAATCAGTGATTAATTCTTGAACAATTTCTGTCTTTCTTCTTTCTCTTTTTCCTCCTTCAAGCGGAGTTCTCTCAACTTTTTTAGGACAGCATTCTCCGCTCTCAGATACTCGTTTTCTGCTTGAAGTCGTTCTAACTCTGTCATCTCTTCGGGTTTCTTCTTTGGTTTACGTCCCATTTTAGATGGTCTCCCTTTTGTTTTCTCAACAATAGTATACCCGTTTTTCTTGTATTGTGCCATCCAATTTGGAAGCATACCACGATTTGGGAGAGCATATTCGAGAGAAACTCTATCTTGAGACCAGTTTTCATGTAGAACTTTATCAATCATTTCTTGTTTTAATTCAGGAGAATAGTAACGATTTTTTTCTTTTTTGACGAACTCTATTCCATAACAATCAATCAATTTAATCATGTACTTAAGATTAGAAATGTTTATCCCAAATTGATTTGAAAGCTGCTTGAAGCTTTGACCTTGCTTTCTAAGTTCATAGATCTGAATCTTATCCTCATATGTTAATTTCATAATAAAAACACCCCAAAAGTTAGATTTTTTCTGTCTAACTTTTGGGGTGCAGTTCAAAACCACTCTTTTTATTCTATTATAGACGAGCGTTAAGTTCTTTGCTCAATTCTTCAAATCCTGGTTTACCAAGAAGGGCAAACATATTTCGTTTGTATGCTTCAACACCTGGTTGGTCAAATGGGTTGATAGCGTTCAAGTAACCTGAAAGGGCAATTGCCAATTCGAAGAAGTAGATCGTGTAACCAAGAGTGAAGGCATCTTGCTCAGGAAGAGTCACGTACATATTTGGTACGTCACCATCTGTGTGGGCAAGAAGAACACCGTCAGTTGCTTTTTTGTTAACGAAGTCAACGTCTTTTCCTTGAAGGTAACCAAGTCCGTCAAGATCTTCTTCCAAAGTAGGGATAATCACGTTCTTACGTGGTTTGTCCACACGGACAACTGTTTCAAACATGATACGAGTTCCTTCTTGAATAAATTGACCCAATGAGTGCAAGTCAGTTGAGAAGTTGGCTGAAGTTGGGTAGATACCTTTTTGGTCTTTCCCTTCTGATTCACCAGCCAATTGTTTCCACCATTCTGAGAAGTATTGAAGTGATGGCTCGTAGTTTACCAAGATTTCAGTTGCATAACCTTTACGGTAAAGGATGTTACGAACAGCTGCATATTGGTAAGCTTCGTTTTCAGAGATTTTATCTGAAGTGTAGTCTTTACGAGCTGCGTTAGCACCTTCCATAAGGGCTTTGATGTCTGCACCTGACGCAGCGATTGGAAGCAATCCAACTGCTGTCAATACTGAGAAGCGTCCACCGATATCATCTGGAACCACAAATGTTTCCCAACCGTTAGCATCTGCTTCAACCTTAACAGCACCTTTTTGGCGGTCAGTTGTTGCGTAGATACGTTTGTTAGCTTCTTCTTGTCCGTATTTCTTAACCAAAAGTTCTTTGAAGACACGGAAAGCGATGGCTGGCTCAGTTGTTGTACCTGATTTAGAAATCACGTTCACTGAGAAGTCTTTATCTGAAACATACTCTACCAAGTCAGCAAGGTAAGTAGATGAGATTGAGTTTCCAGCGTAAAGGATTTGTGGTGCTTTACGTTCTTCTTTTGTTTGCAAGTTTGCAAAGTGGTGGTTCAAGAAGTCAATTGCTGCTTTCGCTCCAAGGTATGATCCACCGATACCGATAACAACCAAAACATCGCTGTCTGATTTGATTTGTTCAGCAGCTTTCAAGATGCGGTCAAATTCTTCGCGGTCGTAGTTTTCAGGAAGGTCCAACCAACCCAAGAAGTCGCTCCCAGCACCAGTTCCTTTACGGATCAATTCGTCTGCAGCTGTAACTTGTGCTTGCATGTACTCCACTTCATGTGGTGCAACAAATTTGTCTAATACTTTTGAATAATCAAATTTAATATGTGACATAGTATTCCTCCAAAATTTCTTCTTTTCTATCATAACGCTTACTAACAATTTTTTCAAGTTTTTATACTGAAAATTTCCGATTTTTATCACAATTCAAACGTTTGCGTAAAAACACAATTCTATAAAGATTCGTAAATAATGAATAAAAAAACGACTAGGATTCTAGTCGTTATAATTCATTCAATAAATACTCAAATAATTCTAAGTTGCCATCTTCTTCATTGACCAAAAATTCTGGATGCCACTGAAGACCAATAATACGGTGTTCATCAATGGATTCAATTGCTTCAACAGTTTGATCACGTGGATCCACAGCCGTCACACGGAAATTGGGTGCCAGATCTTTAATGCTCTGACGATGCACTGAATTAACCCGACTTTCTTTACCAAATAATTTAGACACTACACTGCCATCCACTGTCTCAATAGAATGTGAAGTCCCAAAAGGTAGACCTTGCCAATGACCTTCAATATCCTGATTGAGTGTCCCACCAAAGGCAACGTTGACAAGCTGAACGCCACGGCAAATGGCTAAGATTGGCTTGTTCTGACGTAGGGCCTCTTGTAGAAGAGCTAGCTCAAACTCATCTCGAGCTAGGTTATAATCATCGCTATCAATCGTTTTTTCCTCACCATAAAACTGAGGATGGACATTTTGCCCTCCAGTCAAGATAAGCTTGTCAATCATTTCTACGTAGTCATGGACAACTGACTCATCACCAACTGGAATCACCAAAGGAAGTCCGCCAACCTGACGAATACTCTCAGCGAATTTACAAGAAACAGATGAATGAATATTTTTTCCTTCTGCGTCCACGGGACATAGATTTGCTGCAACTCCAACAACCGTTCTTGCCATTACTGATTTCCTTTCGTTTTCCATTGATAATCTTATCTTACCATCCTTCCCCACTCCTGTCTAATATGTATTTTTTAAGTCCGTGATAAAATTTTTTTATCAGAAAAAGTTGCCCAAAATTAGGACAACTTTTTTGCTTATACTCAATGAAAATCAAAGAGCAAACTAGGAAGCTAGCCGCAGGTTGCTCAAAACACAGTTTTGAGGTTGTGGATAGAACTGACGAAGTCAGTAACACATATACGGCAAGGGGACGCTGACGTGGTTTGAATTTGATTTTCGAAGAGTATTATTCAAAGACAAATTGATTGTGATACAGTTCGGAGTAAAAGCCTCCAAGCTTGAGTAATTCGTGATGATTTCCTTGTTCAATAACCTCACCATCCTTAAGGACAATAATCTGATCTGCATTGAGAATGGTTTTTAAGCGATGGGCAATCACAAAACTAGTTCTTCCTGCCACGATAGCTTCCATGGCATTTTGAATCTTGCTTTCTGTTACAGTATCAACGTTTGATGTTGCCTCATCTAAGATTAACACCTGTGGATCTGTCATCAAGGTACGAGCAATAGAAATCAACTGTTTTTGACCGGTTGAGAAGACGCTCTGGTCATCATTAATCAAAGTATCATACTTATCTGGCAAGCTTTCGATGTAGTCATGGATATGCGTAGCCTTAGCAGCTGCTTCTACCATTTCCTGACTGGCATCTGGTACACCAAATCGAATGTTGTCCCGAATAGTTCCACTAAACAAAACAGAATCCTGTAGAACAATTCCCACCTTACTTCGCAAACTGTCTAAATCAAACTCGCGAATATCTGTTCCATCAAAGCTGATACTACCTGCATCCACATCATAAAAACGATTGATGAGGTTCATAATGGTTGTTTTCCCTGAACCTGTCGGACCAACTACCGCAATCATTTTCCCTTTTGGAGCTGAAATGCTAACATCTTTCAAAATCGGTTTCCCTGGGAGATAGGAGAAGTCTACGTTACAAATCTCCACACCATCTTTTAATTCGCTAAAGACTGGAGCATCTTGAGGACGGATTTCTTCCTCTGCATCAAACATTTCTTGGATACGGTCTGCACCTGTAAAGGCTAGTTGCAAACTTCCCCAGCTCGCCGCTAATTGGATAATGGGTTGGTAATACTGTTGCGAAAACTGAGTAAACATGACAATCAAACCAAGTGCAGTTGCTGTCTCGATACTCTGATCATTCAATAATACAGCTGAACCAACAAAAATAACTACTGCTGTATTGACCAAGCTCATCCCGTTCATAACAGGAAAGAGAATTCCTGAAAACATTCTGCCCTTGAAAGTGGCCTTTCGAACCCGTTCATTCTGCTCGACAAAACCAGCAATCACATCTTCTTGAATACCTTGAACGATAACGGCTTTTTGTCCAGAGATACTCTCATCCATATAAGCATTGAGCTTCCCAACTTCTTTTTGTTGGAGGTTGGTATATTTCCGCGCTAGCTTCAGGATAAAGAACAACATGATAACAGCTATTGGAGTGCTGGCAATTGTGATTAAAGCCAAGGTGATATTTTTTGCAAACATGACAATCAGCAAGCCAATATAAAGGGCAATGTTGGTCATAACAGACACCAGGCTTTCGTTAAAAGCTTGGAGAATATTATCCAAATCACTGGTAAAACGTGACAGGATATCACCATCTTGATGGCGGTCAAAGAAGGAGACGGTCAAGCGAGAAAGCTTGCCAAAAAGTCCCTTACGCATTTCATTTGTTGATTCGGCAATAATCCTGCTCATCAAGACCATATAGATGAGACTCGACACTACTAAAACTATCAAAATATAAGCAAGATTAATTAGGAGTCCCAAGAGACTTTGCCAAACCATATCTGAATTTCCATTTTGATAGGCTATAACCAAATTGGCTAGTTCTGTGACTGTTTGACCTGCAAATACTGGAAAGAGGGCTTGTGCTACCGTTGCAATGATAATCATAGCAATAACAACGACAAAGGATATCTTGTAAACTTTAAAATAGTTCCAAAAAAATTCAAATGTCTTCATCCTACTCCTCCTTTCCTTTTTGCGTTTCGTAAATTTCACGATAGACTGGGTTTGTTGCAACCAAGTCAGCGTGTTTACCTTGACCAATCAAACGACCTTGGTCAAGCACTAAAATTTTATCAGCATGAACAACAGAGCTAATTTTTTGCGCGATGATAATCGTAGTCGTACCCTTCAAGTCCTTGTTGAGGGCTTCTTGGACCAAACGTTCTGATTTGGCATCAAGGGCGGAGGTTGAATCATCAAAAATCAAAATCTTAGGATTACTAACAATCCCACGCGCAATGGACATCCTTTGTTTTTGTCCACCAGAAAAGTTGGTTCCACGTTCCTCAACCGGACTTTCAAAGGCTAAGTCCATACGACTAATAAATTCACTCGCCTGGGCGATACGAGCTGCGCGTTCCATCTCTGAAACTGTTGCATCTCCCTTTCCTTGTCTGAGATTATCTGCGATGGTTCCACTAAAGAGAATGGCTCTTTGTAGGACGATAGAGACTGTCTTGCGAAGCGTCCCTTCACTAACTGTCCGAATGTCCTTTCCTCCAATCTTGATAGAACCTTGTTGAGGATCAAACAGTCGTGGAATCAACTGAGCCAAGGTTGATTTACCTGCACCGGTTGCTCCGACAACCCCAACCATCTCACCAGCTGCGATATCAAAGGATACATCTTTTAGGATAGATTCTTCATCATTTGGATAGGTGAAGGTTACATTTTCAAAACTAAGACTTCCTTCCAATTCTTCATCTTCCACATCCTTGAAGGTCATAGCCGGTTCTGTATCCAGGATTTCACGAATACGACGGAGGGAAATCATGGCACGAGTGACTGAATTCCCCAAAAATCCGATCATAACGATGGTAAAAATAATCTGACTCAAGTAGTTTACAAATGAAGCAATGGAACCAACGACTGATGGATCTGACTCTGCCATACCTGCTACAAGCCAGATTGAGAGAAAAACAGCCCCATACGAAATCAACATCATTGCAGGTTGCATAACAGAAAAGGCATAACCAATATAAAGGTTTTCTCCCAGCAATTCATCTGATACTTGCGTAAACTTATTAAATTGATCTTTTTCTCGGACAAAAGACTTAACCACGCGCACACCACGTAAATTTTCTTTAGCAATGGCATTGATACGCTCTAGTAAGGTCTGGAACTTTGAAAAGCGTGGTCCCACCACTCCCATCATAAAACCCATTATGGCAACAATCAGAACGACCATGAGAACTAGCACCCACCACAGAGAAGGTAGGGTGACAACTGCTAATATAAAGGAACCGATAAACAAAAGTGGTAGTCGAAAGAGAATTTGGAAGGTCATCATGACTACGTTTTGAATCTGGTTGATGTCATTGGTCATACGAACAACAAGATTCCCTGCGTTAAATTCCTCAATATTGGCGTATGAAAAAGTTTGAATCTTACGAAAGGCATCTTCCCGTAAGTCTGACGAAACTCCTTGAGCAATATAGGCGGCTAACACAACATTGATACCACCTGCAATCAAACCAATCAAGGCAACAAGGATTAACCAAAAACCAATATGATAAATAGCTTCATTATCACCAGTTAGCAGTGCCTCCAAAACTTCCTGCAAATAACGCGGTTGCAAGAGTGAACTCGTTACCATTAGACCTGTCATAATTAAGGAAGCTAGAGCCTGCCATTTATAGGCTTTTATTTTCTGAAACAGCATATTTCCCCCTTCTAAGATAGACAAAAGGGAACGACAACTCTGTCAATCCCTTCTTATACTTTCATGTTGATGCTATTCTAACAAAAAAGAATGCTATTGTCAAAGCACTCAACTCTTACAAGCTTGTGCAATGACGACATCAGCATTCTATTGAATCATCTAAAACATCTTCTAATTTAAGTAGAGAATTTTTATTGTTCTGAACTAGCTTGCTCTTCTAGTTTAGCTCGTCCAATTTCACGGTAGCTACGGTCGCCAACAATCTTGACTGAGAACTGACCATCCTGGTACTCAAGAATCGTCACACTTCCATTATCAAGGCCATGTGGATGCATTCCGTTGATTAAATAAACAATGGTTCCAATAGTCATTCCATGGCTGACTACGAGAGCATTTCCTCCCCCATTAGCTTCCATTTCCTTAGCAATGGCTTCAAAACCTTCCCAGATACGCCCACTTAGTTTTTCCCAGCCTTCAGCCCAGCCTGCTGTATCCACTTCTACCAGACCTTCAGCCAGCTCAGCATAGGACAAACGATGCACATGATCGACATTAAAGATACGCGGAATGATCCCCATAAAAAGGTCTCCATCATAAGCACCATCAAAACTACCAAAGCACCATTCACGGATTCGCTTATCCATACGATAAGGAATTTGCCCTGTTAAACCTAGTTCCTCAAGGATAATTCCCATAGTCTGAATGGTCCGTCCAGAGTCGCTTGAATAAGCACGCTCAAATCTTAAACCAGACTCACGCAAGCCAATCCCCAATTCATGAATGCCTCGTTCCCCTTCAGCTGTCAGTGGAGTATCACTCCAACCTTGAGCACGCCCAATCGTATTAAACATTGTTTTCCCATGACGCACTAGATACAATTTTACACTTGACATATTCTGTCCTCCATATGTATCTATTATAGCATGATTTCAGGTAAAAACCTCGTCCTAACCCACTGAGTCCAACATCACCACTTAAACTAGATTTTACAAATCTAATAATCTATGTCTTATCATTCTTAGAAGGAGCAACTTTAGATGTCTCGGTGTCCTCTTTTTTTACCTGTTCTTCTTTTGACTTTTTTTCTGTTTTCTTCGTCTTATCGTCGGTCTTTTTCAAAGGTGGAAAACGAAATTCAAACTGATTTTTCCCAGTGTCAACAATCGCTGTAAACCCCTTTTGGTCATTACGATAAGTTGCCTTTCCTGCATTAAATGACTGCTGACCACTCTCAGAACTAGCTTTTTCATAGATTCTCTTAGCCATTGCAAAGGCAAGGAGTTTTTCTTTATTGAGGGCATAATCCTGATGATGAGCCACTTGTCGATTCAGATAAAACTGTAACAAGAGACTAAAAATTCCAGCAATAGTAACTGCGTAAAGGAGAACTCCAGCCCTAACTTTTTTCTTTTTCCACACGATAGATGAACTCCCTCTCTAGTCCCTTTTCAAACTGAAAATTAAAATGAACATTTTGCTCGTTTTGGTAAATATGAGCTAATTTCAGACCGTAAACCATCGGCTGGTAGCCACGTCCACTGGCATCTGTTTTTCGAAAATCATTTGACTTTGATTTACCCATGGAAATAGGTTTCCCATCCTGTTTGAGGTAAAGTCTATCATTCTCTACTTTTTCAAATTGGGCTCGATTCAGCTCTGCTTCCAGCTGATCCACAAATAAAAGCCATTCTTTTTGCTCACTTTTCTGCTGGTAGCGAACTTCTGAAACCAAGAGTTGGCTCATAGATTGAAAAAGAAGCAAACTCCCACTAATCACAATAAGAGCAACCAGGGATTCTAAAAGAGTAAACGCTCTGACTCTACTTATCTTGAATCGCCAGTAATTTTTCAGTTCCATAATACACCTCCAAACCTCGCTCATTCGAGACAACATGAACTGTAAGCCCATTGACAGTCAACTGCTTTTGTCCAGTCTGCAAAGCCATACGAGCCACACGCAAAACTTCTTCCTGTTCTAAGAGTCTTGCTTCCTGTCGTCTACTTTCTTGAATCTGCCCTAACAAGAGGGTTGCAATACTGGCAAAAATAGCTAGTGAAATCACTGCCTCCAGTAAAATAACCGCCTTAATTTTTTGCTTCTTGAATACGTTTAATCTTTCCATTTCCTAGATATAGTTGGTAGCGAACTACTTCTTTCCTTGTTTGAAATCTCACACTTGCAAGAGACGAATTTCCTCCAGCCTTATCAAAGGTGATTGACTGATTGGACTGTAGTTGAATCCCTTTAGGGATGGCTAATTTCTGATAGCCATTTCCAATACTTCTCTCTTCCAAAATCAAGTTGATCTTCTGCTGACTAGCCAGACTTCGCTTCTGGGTTTCCCGATAAAGTTCCTCAAACTCCATAAAGAAAATCTGTTCTTCCACACACGCAAAAGTGGATTGAACCGAACTTGACAAACCCAGAGCTAACAGGCTGACTATCCCTAAGACCAATAGACTTTCTAGCATGGTAAAAGCCCTAATCCGCAACTGTTTGACTGGTCTTTTGTTTTGCATGGTATTCCTTATAGGCTTTTGCTTGCTCAGCAGTGATGCGTCCTTCTGCCTCTAGTTTACTTAGACTAGCATCCTCATTTTTATCTAGAGTATAGAGTTCAGCTTGGCTTTCTACCACCTTGACGACTGCTGCTTTACCCTTGTCATTCACTGCATCCTTTTGCTTAGTTAGGTTTGGCACAAATAGTAAGAGTAGAACACTAATGATAAGGAGGACCACTAACATTTCCACAAGAGTGAATCCTTTTACCTTTGCTTCTTTTAATTTCATCATCATTTTTTTCATCTAAAAATTTACCTCCATATTTTGATACATTGGCAGCAACATAGCTGCGTACAATAAAACAATTAGCAGAGCTACAAAAATAAAGACCAGGGGTTGAACTAAGTTCATCGTACGATTAACTCGAGTAAAGAATGCCTCCCAAGTTTTCTCTGCATAGATTTCCAATTCGCTTCCCAACTTGGATTTGACTTCTCCATATTCAATGATTAAACCCAACTCTCTTCTAAAAAAAGGATAATTCCGCACAACCATAGAAAATTCATGCCCATTTTGCAAGGACAGGGATAAATCATGTCCGATTTCCTTAAAAAGAGGATTTCCTTGCTCCTGCATCATCTGAAAAATCTGTGATAGCTCCAGACCTTGACCAATCATATTGCCCCATTCCCGAGCATAATAGGCCGTCAGATAATATTGAATAAACACACCTAGAAAGGGGATTCTAGCTAGAAAAGAAAAGACTTGTATCTTCCTAGATTTTCTGTAGAAGACCAATCCCGTTAAAGATGCTAGACTTAACGCTAGAACAATCCCAAGAAAAATTTGTGGTAGATTACTAATCACTAAGGTAGCTATGTTACTACTATCCAGTTGGGGCAAGAGATAATTTCGCAACCCCAACATAATGAGCAGTAAGAAAGCTAACAAAATGATTGGATAGGTCGCAACTTCGATTAACTTTTTCTTGATCTTAGCAAGATTATCTAAATACTCTTCAATTTTCCCTAAACTCAAATGAAGGTTCCCATGAACTTCAGCCAAGGAAAGTTGCGTGACAATTGAACTTGAAAAACCTAAAGTCCCCATCATTTCCGAGAAGGATTTTCCCTGTGAGAGTCCTAGTCGCATCTGCGATACATAGTCCTTTTCCAACAAGAGACTTCTATCTAGAAAGGAAATGATTTCTACCAGGTGAAAACCGCTAGAAAATAAATTGTTAAAGAGTGTGATGATTTTCTTCTGCTTACTGGTAGCTAATTTTCTCCGTTTCAGCTTGAATCGCAGTGATATGTCCTTCTTTAAGAAGCTGGTCAATTTGTCCATTCCACTTTTCTGCCTGGTGTTCTTGATAATTTCCATTTGCAAAATCAATAATTCCTCCTCCTGCGATTAGTCTCTGGTAACAAACACCTTGTAAAACTACTGCCAGTTCATCTTCACTGACACCAAGTTCTAAAAGGCGCTCATAAACCCCACGAACACTCTTGGCATGGATGGTCGAGAATACCGTGGCACCTGTCAGACTAGCTCGTACAACGGCACGGGCTGTTTCACTATCTCGAATTTCTCCAATAATTAAAAGATCTGGACGATGTCGTAGGGAAAGTTTTATCAAGTTCTCATAGCTAAGTCCGATAGCTTCATTGAGCTGTAATTGTAGCATTGCTTCTTGCTTAATCTCGACCGGATCTTCAATAGACATGACCTGTTGTCCCTTAAACAATGACTTGGCTAATTCATGCATCAAAGTAGTTTTGCCACTTCCTACGGGGCCTGCAAAAAGATAAAGCCCGCGTTTCCTAAAGCCCTTTTCCAGTTCTATAAGGTCCTGAAACCAGAAGCGCAACTCTTGTTCTTGATCATGCAAAAGCCGGATTACTAGACTCTCATGACCACGATAATCTCCCACCGTCGATAAACGTAATGAAGAAACCTTGTCTCCATGCTGATAATCACAGGAACCAAGCTGACTACGGCGTTTTTCTCCAACGTTCATCCCCGCAATAAACTTAAAATGACTAATGACAGCCCCCAACTTTTCAAAGTCATAGGTGTTAATCAAATGTCTCTCATCTCCAACTCGCATATGTAGCTCATAAGTCTTTTCTTTAGGAACAAAATAGATGTCCTGAGCTCCCTGTTTTTTGGCCAGTGTAATCAATTCTTGTGCAAGTGTTTGTACCATATCTTCCTCCTCATTCTTATTATTCGAAGAAAATATAAAAAAAGAAGAAACAACTTCATTAAAAAGTTGTTTCTTCTTTTTTTATGCGACAAGTACGGTGGATTTCTAAACCAGTCTGCTTTTCGTAACCAGGTCTAAATTTTTCATCAGGAATGACTTGACCATCTTCCAACAAAGCCAAGGAATGATACTGCTGAAGATATTCATCGCATTCTTCACACCAGCGTTTATCTTCTGGATCCCAAAAAATAGTCATCAAGTCTCCTCTACTTTTGTAAAGGGGAATTTCCTTTTCTAACTCAAACCAACAAGACTTATAATATTTCAAGGCGTCATAATAGTTATCAAATTTTTTGCTCGCAATGACGTCGTCTTCCCAGCCTTCTATAAACCACCACGGTTCAAAATCTCCGTACATTTTTATAACTCGATACATAGTTTAACTTCCTTTGTACCGTATATTATAGCGAAATTTTGAGAACAATGAAAGAATTTTGCTCATTTTCACGAATTATATAACATTTTCAAAAAATCCAGCTATTCAAAAACGAATAACTGGATTTAAAAACAAGATTAACCTTCTGAAATATCGTTTTCAATGATCACTTTAATCGCGTGATGATCAGCAGCCTTACTAAACACTTCATAGGCCTTTTCAATTTCACTAAGTTTGAAATAATGAGTTACCAATTTTTCAGGTTCAATTTTATGACTTTCTAAGGCTTTCAAAAGCTGAGGAGTTGTATTGGTAGAAACCAATCCAGTAGTCACGTTAATGTTCCGAATCCAAAGAGTATCCAAATCAAACTGAACTGGTTTACCATGCACACCACAGTTGGCTACTGTTCCGTCCACACCGATAATCTTTTGGCAGAGATCAAACGTTGCAGGAATTCCTACCGCCTCAATAGCGACATCTACACCTCGACCATCTGTCAAATCATAAATTTCTTGAATTGCCTTTTCAGGATCTGCAGAATTAATTTTATGAGTAGCACCGAAAGAAACTGCAGTATCCAAGCGGTTATCGTCTAGGTCCACCATAATCAATTTAGCTGGTGAATAGAATTGTGCCGTCAAAAGAGCTGCCAATCCAACTGGCCCTGAACCAACGATAGCTACACTACAACCAGGCTCAACTTTCCCTTTTAAGACACCAATTTCATAGCCAGTTGGCAAGATATCAGATAACATAACCAAAGCTTCATCAGACAAGTCAGCTGGAGTATGATAAAGAGTATTGTCAGCATGAGGCACACGAAGATATTCTGCTTGCATACCGTCGATCAAATGTCCAAAAATCCATCCACCTTCGTCTTCACAGTGGTCATAGATTCCTTTTTTACAATAGTAACACTTGCCACATGCACAAACGCAAGAAATCAAAACCTTATCACCCTTTTTGAAGTTTGAAACTCCTGCTCCGACTTCCTCTACAATACCAATTCCTTCATGTCCTAGGATAGTACCACTCTTACAAGCAGGAACATCCCCTTTAATAATATGAAGGTCTGTACCACAAATAGTAGTCTTAACGATACGCACAATAGCATCTGTTGGCTTGCGAATAACTGGTTTGTCAACATCAACAAATGACGCAAGTCCTGGTTTAACATAAGTATAGGCTTTCATAAAGCTTACCTCCGTTTTTTTATTTGTATTGTTTATATCATAATTGTAAGCCTTTTCATAAATAAAATCAAGTAATATGTGAAAAAATTAACAAATTTAATTAAAAAAAGTAGAAACTAAATTAGTTTCTACTTTATAGATTATGCTTGATAACGTTTTTCACCATCTAGGTAAGTTGCTACCAAATCCAAATCCTTATCAAGAACGATAAAGTCAGCATCGTAGCCTTCACGGATTTGTCCGCAAACGTCATCTATATGAACTGATTTTGCTGGATTGAGACTGGCCATCATAACTGCTTCATGAGGATTTGCAATTCCCCACTCAACGACATTTTTCAACCCATCTTTAAGTTTGAGAATGGAACCTGCCAAGTTACCTGTAGATTTAAGGCGAGCAGTTCCATTTGCAACTACAACTGGAAATTCACCTAACATATAATCGCCATCTTGCAAACCACCTGCTGTCATACAGTCAGTGATAAGAGCTATATTTTCAGTTCCTTTTTGTTTAAGAAGAATTTCGCAAGCCTTAGGATCCACGTGATGACCATCACAAATCAATTCTGCATAAGTGTGTGGTAACTCATACATAGCACCAACCATTCCAAGTTCGCGGTGTGTTAAGCCACGCATTCCATTATAGGCGTGAACCCATACACTAGCTCCGGCATCAACAGCTTTTTTAGCTTCATCAAATGTAGCATTAGAGTGACCAAGAGCAACAGTTACACCTTCACCAGTAATAGTACGTACAAAGTCCTCAACCCCATCACGTTCAGGTGCAAGAGCAATTTTATTAAGAAGACCATTAGCAGCCTTCTGCCAAGCGCGGAACTCATTCATACGTGGATCTTTCATATAGGCAGGGTTTTGAGCCCCCTTAAATTCTTCGGTGAAGTAAGGTCCTTCAAAATAGATACCACGAATCTTAGCACCAGATGCTTCTTGATAGCGTGCACCAATGTTTTCAGTAACAGCCAGCAATTGTTCGTATGATGAAGTTAGTGTAGTTGGTAGGAAACTAGTAACACCTGTGCTAAGAAGACCTTCACTCATCGTATGAAGAGTTCCTTCAATATTATTATCCATGACATCCACACCACCAAAACCGTGAATGTGTGTATCAACGAGACCAGGTGCGATGCTATAACCAGAATAATCTAAAATTTCAGCATCCCCAGAAATCTCTTCAACATGCTTACCAAACTTGCCATCAATAAGTTCCAAATAACCTCCACGACGAATACCATGTGGATAGAAAAATTGATCAGCTTTAATATACTTAGGCATAATGATAACCCCCTTAAGAAATAATCTACTATTTATTATGTCAATTACATTATAAACCTTTCAAAACAATTTGTAAATGGTATAGACCTTTTTTAGTGAAATTTTAATAAATTATTCAACAAAAAAAGACAAGATCCGAAAACCTTGTCTTTAATACTATACCGGCGGCCGGGGTCGAACCGGCACGTCCTTGCGGACACTGGATTTTGAGTCCAGCGCGTCTGCCAATTCCGCCACGCCGGCAAATAGTAACTGGGGTAGCTGGATTCGAACCAACGCATGAGGGAGTCAAAGTCCCTTGCCTTACCGCTTGGCTATACCCCAATAATATAAAATAGGCGAGTGATGGGGATCGAACCCACGCATGCCAGAGCCACAATCTGGTGTGTTAACCACTTCACCACACCCGCCATAATTTTAAAACACGGGCAGTAGGAATTGAACCCACACTGAAGGTTTTGGAGACCTTAGTTCTACCTTTAAACTATGCCCGTAGTTAAGGTTATGGAAGGGGAGGGATTCGAACCCCCGAACCCGAAGGAGCGGATTTACAGTCCGCCGCGTTTAGCCTCTTCGCTACCCTTCCAAAATATTTAAATGGCGCGAGACGGAATCGAACCGCCGACACATGGAGCTTCAATCCATTGCTCTACCAACTGAGCTACCGAGCCTTATTGCGGGAGCAGGATTTGAACCTACGACCTTCGGGTTATGAGCCCGACGAGCTACCGAGCTGCTCCATCCCGCGTTAATAATAAAGGAGGATGTGGGATTCGAACCCACGCACGCTTTTACACGCCTGACGGTTTTCAAGACCGTTCCCTTCAGCCAGACTTGGGTAATCCTCCAATAAATAGTCCGTACGGGATTCGAACCCGTGTTACCGCCGTGAAAAGGCGGTGTCTTAACCCCTTGACCAACGGACCATATTTCAATGGGCACGAGTGGACTCGAACCACCGACCTCACGCTTATCAGGCGTGCGCTCTAACCACCTGAGCTACGCGCCCAAGTTAAAAAACTTGGTAAATGAACGAAATGTTCAAAGCGGGTGACGAGAATCGAACTCGCGACAACAGCTTGGAAGGCTGTAGTTTTACCACTAAACTACACCCGCTAAAATGGGAGTTAACGGGATCGAACCGCTGACCCTCTGCTTGTAAGGCAGATGCTCTCCCAGCTGAGCTAAACTCCCTTTAGCTAAGCGACTTCCTTATCTCACAGGGGGCAACCCCCAACTACTTCCGG
>NZ_JASHFO010000015.1:0-45018 GCF_047460825.1 Streptococcus infantis
GAAAGTGATATTCAAGAAATTATCAACCACAAAGCCCTCACTTAGATTATACTTCTAAATGAGGGCTCTTGTCTTTATTTTCGTGTTTCTGTGGGTGACGGCTATGTCGTCATGGCTGTCTGTCCCACCGCCTTTTCTTTCACCTTCTATGCTATATCCTGCCTTAGCAGAAATCTGAAACAAACCTTATACTCAATAAAAATCAAAGAGCAAACTAGGAAACTAGCCGCAGGCTGTACTTGAGTACGGCAAGGCGACGTTGACGCAGTTTGAATTTGATTTTCGAAGAGTATTACCAGTTCTTTTCTATTTTCACTTAGTCTTTGGGTAATTTGCCAGCTTTTTCAAGCATTTTTTTGATTAAATAAGGCATCTTGACATTTTCACGACCTTTTTTCTCAATTAATTTTTTGACAAATTCTGGCATTTGTAAGTCTTGTGATTCATCTAAAATATTCTTAGTTTCATCCGAAGGGACTAATTCATCAAAAGTCTCTTCTTCTGGGAGGAACTCTCTAAATTCTTTATGTTCGTTAGCTCGGAAAATATTGACCAAGGCATCAATCAAACGAGAATCTGTATTTGGCATTGGTGGACGATGGTAGTTCACCTCCAATTCCTGACACAAGTCTTGACATTCTACATCGTTGTCAAACAAGACTTCAATATGCTCACTAATAAAACTAATAGGTACAAAAATATAATGCTCTGGATGTTCTTCCTGTTCTCTAAGATATTCCAGGACATCTGGCTTAATCCAAGGAATACCAATATCACTTTCACTCTGCCAAGTGTTGGTATATTGGTCTGGATTTAAGTCTAATTTCTCAGCAATTAACTTACTATTTTCAAAAATCTGGTCGATATAGGGATCACCAAAATCCAAGGCAAAAATGGGCACACTGTGGGCAGAAAAGATGACTTTAAAGCTATCCTGTTTCACCTTTTCTTTTAAAATCTTAGCAATTTCATCTGCCCAATAGTTTAAGAGCGCTTCTTCCTGATACCAGTCCTTAATAACTAAAAACTGAATTTGTTTACTTTCCAGAAACTTTTCGTACCCCATGACAGAGTAAAAGGAATAGTGTGGCTCCAAAATCAAACAAATACACTTTTCAATTCCATCTGCTTCCATTTGCCGAATCACATCTGGAATAAAGGGTTTTGAAAATTTATTGGCAAAATAGACACTATATTCATTTCCCAATCTAGCATCTACCAAGGCAACTTCTTCACGGGTAATTTTTTGAAGTGGAGTTCCTCCAATTCGAACATAATTATCATAAAGTGTTTGAATCTCGTGATCTTGAGGTCGAACTCCACGACGAATGTTGGTAAAAAAGTCGGCTACTCCTTCAAAGGTAATCTCTTCTGGGGAACCAAATGTCATCATTAAAATCGCTTTTTTCATCTCTGCATCCTTGTGATATTTTTATCTTTTTTATTGTATCACTAAAACAGCCATAAGTAAACGCTAACATAAGAATGTTACCTCCTTTCTGACTTTTGTTTTTCTCTTCTTTCTATGATACAATGGTTTTAAAAGAAGGAAAAAGGAGTTTTTATGAAATATCCAACATTGTTGGAGCGTTTTTTGACTTATGTCAAAGTCAATACTCGTTCTGACGAACATTCAACCACTACACCAAGTACCCAAAGTCAAGTAGACTTCGCAACTAATGTCCTCATCCCTGAGATGAAACGTGTTGGTTTGCAAAATGTTTACTACCTACCAAACGGTTTTGCTATCGGAACCTTACCAGCCAACGACCCAAGTTTGACTCGTAAGATCGGTTTTATCTCCCACATGGATACAGCTGATTTTAATGCTGAAGGTGTCAATCCGCAAGTTATTGAAAACTATGATGGCGGAGTTATCGAGCTTGGTAATTCTGATTTCAAGCTTGATCCAGCAGATTTCAAGAGCCTAGAGAAATACCCTGGGCAAACCTTGATCACTACTGATGGAACTACTTTGCTCGGTGCTGATGACAAATCTGGTATCGCGGAAATCATGACAGCTATCGAATACTTGACTGCTCATCCTGAGATAAAACACTGTGAAATCCGTGTTGGCTTCGGACCTGATGAAGAAATCGGTGTTGGTGCCAATAAATTTGATGCAGAGGGCTTCAATGTTGACTTTGCTTATACAGTTGATGGCGGACCTCTTGGGGAATTGCAATACGAAACCTTCTCCGCTGCCGGTGCAGAACTTCACTTCCAAGGACGTAATGTTCACCCAGGTACAGCAAAAGGACAAATGGTCAATGCGCTTCAGTTAGCTATCGACTTCCACAATCAACTCCCAGCTGGTGACCGCCCAGAATTAACAGATGGTTACCAAGGTTTCTACCATCTCATGGATGTAACAGGAACTGTTGAGGAAGCGCGTGCTAGCTACATCATTCGCGATTTTGAAAAAGAAAGCTTCGAAGCGCGTAAAGCTGCCATGCAAGCTATTGCTGATAAGATGAATCAAGAACTTGGTAGCGATCGGGTAACCTTGACTTTGACAGACCAGTATTACAACATGAAGGAAGTCATTGAAAAGGATATGACTCCAATCACCATCGCTAAAGCAGTCATGGAAAGTCTTGATATTACACCAATTATCGAGCCTATCCGTGGAGGAACGGACGGTTCTAAAATTTCCTTTATGGGAATTCCTACGCCAAATATCTTTGCTGGTGGTGAAAATATGCATGGCCGTTTTGAATACGTCAGTCTACAAACAATGGAACGTGCAGTTGATACCATTATTGGAATTGTAGCTTATAAAGACTAAAGAGGTCGGGGAAAAAATTCCCGACCTCTTTTTTTATCAGCAGTCTACTTTTGACACGGTAGCTGACTGAACTTTTTGTTATTCTGCTACTTTTTCTCTTGTTTCTGGAGATGTAGTTCCAGGAGTTAAGGTTGACTCAGCTTGTTTATCGTTTGTTTCTTTATTGGCTGTTTCGGTGTTAGCTTCAGCTGGCTTGACTTTGGATTGAAATTCCTGGTTTAATGAGACAATTTCTTGAGCAAGAGCTAGAAGAGCTTGCTTGTCTTTGCTTGCTGCACTTAGCTTATCAAACAAGGCATCCACCTTTTCAAAGTCAGCATCAGAACCATTATTCATTTCTAAATAAGTATGAAGGGCAATGACACCATTATAAAGTTTTTGGTAGAGAACTAAAACCTCTGGGTCTTGTTTGACATTCTCACGTTCATTCTGAATAGTTTGTGAAATACGCTTCAGAAGATCTTGGACTTGCGTATTTAATTCATCAAGATCTGCGTCATCTTTATCTAGAGCAGCTTTCAGATTTTTAACTTCGTCAGCAAGTGAAGCTTTAACTCCCTCTTCTTTGACTTGAGCTACTAATTCTTCGGCTTTTGTTAAAAGTTCTTCTACTTGACCTTTTCGAACATGATTGCTTTGTTCCTCAGGCTTAATATCATCATACAAACCTTTCAAAAATTCATAGACTGCCGTTTTAGCACTATGACCATCCACTTTTTCAGTGTCTAGGATCGTTTCAGAAGGTTTATGAGCAACTGATTCATTCTTCACTGCTTCTTCTACCTCTAATTTTGTTTGATAGATTTCAGGGAAGAGTTTGTTCAAGTCAGTTGCCTTAAGGAAAGATTGTGACTGATAAAGAGTCCAAGTTAAGTTAGCAACTTTATTTCTAAGAGTGTCATTTAAACGACCATCTGACAGATGTTGGTAGAAATACTTAATGTATTCGACTGTCGTAACACCAGTTCGATCATTAAAATCTTGCAGAGCTTGTAGTTTAGCTTCAACTGCATCTAAACCAGCCTCATCTTGAGCCAATTTATTTTCTTGGAGTTGAGCCAAAAGATCCTTTTTAGGAAGTCCATAAGCATCCGTATCCAAGGTATTAATCTTATCTACTAAAGCTTGATATTTCTTGTCTAATGGACTGATTTCTGTTGGTTTTACACTAGAATCAACGTGGATATACTGCTTGTCAAAGAGATCTAAAGCAACCAGATAACCAGCTGTTGAGTTGGTTGAGAGTTTCTTCATATTTTCAGAGAATTGACCCAAGGCAAGCTCAATTTGTCTTTGTAAAATTGGTTTATCTTTATAGACTTCACGACTTTCTGCTAGAAGTTGATCAACCTTATTTTGAACAGTAGCTTCATCAAAGGCTCCTGGTTGGTAGTTAGATTGCAAGGCAGGAATCTTATGTTTCAAAGCCACTTCATAGCCTTTAGTTTGTACTTTGATGTAGTGATTATGATCACCGTGAGGAATGACGAAGCTACCATTTTCAACCTGCAAACTATAAGGAGAAACGCCATCACGTAAAGCAGTTGTATAGAGTTCGTTTAGAAAATCAAGCTCTGCATCACCTGTTTGGAGAGGAATACGAACGTGTTCCTTTCGAACTGCATAAGGGTGAATGTGAGTTGGGTCATAAGCCTGGTCTGGATTTCCAAATACAAAGAATCCATTTGAAATTCGGATCGCTTCAAGCGGAACACCATAAGTTTTAGAGATATAAGCTATCTTTTCTTCATCACTGGCGTCTCGAGAGAAACTTTCTACAGTCTTAGCAAGAGGTTTTACAGGCTCTGCCTGATGGTGCCCATGCAAATGCTCTTGCGCTGCCTTAATCTGATCTGCTGACAAATCTTTTTTAAAGAAATAGTGAGCATGGTCTCCATGTGAAACCACAAAACCTTGTTCGTCCTCACTGATTACTCGCTCAGCTGCAAATCCATGATCATGTTCATCTTCATGATGCTCGTGTTTCGCTTCATTCTCTTTATGAGTATTATGATTATCTTTTGGAACTTCTGTTTGGACATGCCCATGCAGATGCTCTTGCGCTGCCTTAATCTGTTCTGCTGATAAATCTTTTTTAAAGAAATAGTGGGCATGATCTCCATGTGAAACTACAAAACCTTGCTTATCCTCACTGATCACTCGCTCAGCTGCAAATCCATGATCATGTTCATCCTCATGATGGTTGTTATGAGTTACATTTTCATGGTCACGCTGAACTATTGGTTTATTTTGATTTTCTAACGGCTTTGTTGGTGTTAGAACACCTCCAAGTGGTATCAAACGAGCAATTTTTTGCTCCAAAGCAGACATACTACTATAAGGAATGAAATGGTAGTGATTACCGTGTGGAATCGCAACTCCTGATGGTGTACGACTAGTAATTTTAGCTGGGTCAAATACCAAACCATCAGATTCTTGATAGCGTTGACTAACTGGTAAAGCATATAACTGAGCGAGAAGACTTTGGAGGCTATCCTCTTTATCTACTGGGATGCTTGTTGCTGGGCTATCGGCTTGAGAACTTGGTGTAACACTTGGATTGGGTTTATAATCCGTCAGGCTTGGTTGACTTCCTCTTCCAGCTAGATAGGCTTGAGCTGCTGCTAATTCACTTGAAGATAGAGCACTCTTTGGAACGTAGTGATAATGCCCACCATGAGGAACAATATAGGCATCACCTGTATCTTCAATAATATCTGCAGCATTAAAGACATAACCATCATCTGTTGTATATCTACCTTGTGCTCTGGCAACAAGAACTTCCTTACTTGCACTGCCACTATCTGATGTATGTTCTTGTTTTTGTTGCTCGATTTGCTCTTTGGTACGAACATTATCAGCATGGCTTGCATCTTTTAGATAGACATAGTATTTGCCATCCACTTTGATGATATAGCCACCTTTAATCTCATTGACAATATCCTGATCACGCAACTGGTAGTTCGGATCTTTCATGACCAGTTCTTCACTAAAGATAGCATCATAAGGCACCTTACCATTGTAATAATGGAAATGGTCACCGTGGGAAGTCACATAACCTTGATCAGTGATTTTGGTAACAATCTGTTCAGCTTCTATGCCTTCCTTCTTGCTAACTTGGTCTGGTGTCAAAGTTTCATTCTTTTTAGCTTCAGACTCTTTACCATCAACGTAGGATACACGGTTGTCATCTTTTTTCTCAGGTGCTTGATGTTGATTTAAAGCATAAGCACAGACACTTAAGGCAAGGACCACTGCAGATCCCGCTAGATATTTTTTATTAATCTTCATAATCTCCTCATTTCAATTCTTCAGCTAAGATAGCCAAATTTTCTTCTAGATTTTCTAAGTAGGATTTGTCATTTTGTGGGTCTGCCTCTAAAGGATTGAGGGTTTTAAGACCCACACCTGTTGATTTGACAAGTGTGTCCGCTACCTTAGATGATGCATTGCTCTCTGTAAAGATGGTTTTGACCTTATAAGTCTTTACAAATTCCTGGATTTCAGTCAATTGTCTTGGACTTGGTTCTTGATCAGGAGATATTCCTGCAATCCCAAGCTGATTTAGTCCAAATCGTTTTGCCAAATATGAAAAAGCTGTGTGTTGGGTTACAAAAGTCTTTTGATTAGCCTTTTCAAAGATGGGTTGGTATTTCTTTGTCAAATCATGAGCTTTAGCACTAAAACTTTGTGCGTTTTTCTGATAGGTATCCTTGTTAGCACTGTCTAATTCTGATAACTTATCAGCAATTATCTGTGCTTCTTCAGCAACTTTTTCAGGATCTAACCAAGTATGAGGATCATACAAGGTTTTCTCATCAATCCCATCTCCTGCCTGCATATCTTCTAAGCCAGGCACGCGCTCCAAGGTCATACCTTCAGATGCTTCCAACACCTTTACCTTGGACTTTTGTAGGCTTGGATCCAAACTTCCCGCCCATGACTCTAATGTGTGAGAATGATAAACAAAAACATCGGCATCATAGATGGCTGCAATATCATTTGCAGAAGGTTCAAAGGAGTGAATTCCGCTACTTGACTGAATCATTCGAACATCATTCAAGTCACCAGATACTTCCTTGACCATGGCATAGATAGGATAAAAACTGGTCACAATTTTCATCCCCTTAGTTTCATCACTCTTGTCTTGACCTGTCTTTTGTCCACAAGCTCCTAAGACAAGAACAAAGAAGGCAAGCATAAGCCATAGGATACTTCTTTTTTTCATAACAACTCCTTAACTAGTATTTAACCGTTTAATTAACTAGTAAACATTTTACTCCTAAAAATTTAAAATGTCAATATTTTTTCTACATTTTCATGAAAAAAGTGAGAACTAGATTTCATTATCAGCTCTCACTGCTTATTTTTATCATTTGACTTTTAATTGTTTTAGAACTTCTTGATTCAATTTTTAAGACAGCAAATTTCAGCTTTTTAATAAAGAAAAGGACATTATTCAATCAAAAATCGAACAATATCCTTTCGAGTAGATTATAATTAATAAAAATATTTTAAGGTTTTACTTGTTTTAGTGTCTTAATGTCATACATCACTAATTCACCATTTTTATTGTAAAACTGAACACCTTCTGGCTGAAAAATTAGAAACTTAGGATCGATTTGTGCAATTTTTGCTAACTTTTCTATATGTTCATTTAAAGTTACTTTATCCAATCCGTAGTCTGGTAAATCATCGTCACTTTCTTCTTTGGAATTTTCTTTATCTTCAACCTTGTTTTCTGAAGGAATTTCGTTGGTTGTACCAGTCTCATTTACACCTATATTATTCTTCGGTTGCTCCTCAGTTTTATCTACAACAGTCTTATTTTTATCAATATTTTTAAGATTGTTTGAATCAGGTTTTAATTCTTCATTATTATTCGTAAACGTCCCATTTTGGGATTCTTTTTCTTTCATTCTTTTAGCAATTAAGTCTTGCGCTTGTTTCCATTCTACTTCTGATAAGTCGGATTTAGTGATACTTCTCAATGAACCACCTCCAGCTCTTGGAATACTGAAAGATTTATCTGCCCAAATATAGGTTCCCTTTGCCAACACATCTTTCGGATCAAAAATATAACCATCTGGAGTTGCAAATCGACCTTCTGCAAGAGCTTTCTGAACTTCTTCAGCAGAATGGATAATTTGCCAGTTCTGCATTCCAGGACGTTTTTCAAGAGGAGTTACATTAGCAATAACAGATCCAGCATCATCATGACCTGGTTTTGACCAAACTTCAGGACGCACATCAGGATGTTGCATTACATATTTTATAGTTGCTATTTGCTCACTATTTAACCAAGAATAAGGTACGACGTGAATGTGATCAATATGCGGAATAATGAAAGAAGTTCCAGTATCATACGTAGTATTGGCTGCATGCATAGGCAAGCTAGATACATCAACAGCTAATCTTGGTTTAATTTCTGTTTCTACAATATCATAACGATAATTATCTTTATCTTTAAGCATTAGTTCCTGCTCAGAAAAAGCTATTTGAGTAAGATCGAGTTCTTCACGTGAATAAAAATAATCTTTACCACCTTCATTAATTATATAACCAACTTTACTATTTCTAGAAATTTTATTAGTTACTTTTTTATAATCAAACTTTGGTCTTTCCTTCTCATCTGAGTGAACTAAAGAAACGATGTCATCTGGATTTTTACCAGTTTCTTGAATCCATTTGGCAACTTCATCCAATTCGAATTGTTCTAATTCACCATATCCCATATAATGGAAATGATCTCCGTGTTTGGCAATAACACCTGATTTATCAACAGAATCGATTGAATCTTTGGTAAATATATATCCATCGCTCGTATCATAAGGTTTGCCATCTAAACCTTTTCCATAAGCTTTGATTGGTTGTCCTAAAAACTTATGAACTACTTCTTTTGATGCTAAAGGTTTAATATCTGTAATAATTTCGTTTAATCCATTTTGCCCTTTTAACGGAATCATTCTTGCAATCTTCTGCTCTAAATCAGACATTTGTGAATAAGGGATAAAGTGATAATGGTCTCCGTGAGGCACTGCGACACCGTTAGCTGTACGTTTGATAATTTGTGCCGGATCAAAGACTAGACCATCCGATTCCACATGGCGTTCTGATAAAGGTTTTGCATACAATTCACTTAAAAGTGTTGAAATGTCTTCCCCTTGATTTTGATGATAAGTTGGGGTAACAGTCAGATTAGGAGTCTCTGTCAGACTTGGTTGAGCTGGTTTAACATTGTTACTACTTGGTTTACTTGAACTTGTAGAAGAATGAGAACCCTGTTTACCATTCCAATAAGCTTGGGCTGCAGCTAATTCTCCTGCTGACAAATCACTCTTAGGGATATAGTGGAAATGATTGCCGTGCGGTACAACAAAAGCGTCTCCTGTATCTTCAATCACATCTGTCGGACTAAAGACATACCCATCATCCGTTGTATAGGCTCCTCCAGTTCCTCGATTCGGTGCCGGCGTATTGAGATTAAAGTTTGGTTTAATGGTTGAACTTGGTGTTGAACTTGGTTTCTCAGAACTGCTTGGTCTCGGATTATCAGCATGACTTTGAATTGGCTGACCTCCAATTGGCAGATTTCGAGCCAATTTTTCTTCCAAAGCAGACATTTGCGAATACGGAATGAAATGGAAATGATCCCCGTGAGGAACTGCCACACCATTTGCAGTACGTTTTGTAATCTGTGCTGGGTCAAATACTAATCCATCAGACTCCACATGACGTTTGCTAAGTGGCAAAGCGTACAATTCTTGAAGGAGACTAGCTAAATCCTCACTTTGACTTTCAGAATCTGTTGCAGGATTTTGAAGTGTCTCAGATTGACTCGTTCTAACACTAGATCTTGTTTCTCCCCTGCTAGAACGATATTCAACCGTACTTAATTGACCGCCTTTTCCAGATAAGAAGGCTTGGGCTGCAGCTAATTCACTGGCAGACAAATCACTCTTCGGAATATAGTGGAAGTGATCGCCATGAGGAACAATATAAGCATCACCCGTGTCCTCAATGATATCAGAGGCATTAAAGATATAACCATCATCCGTTGTATAACGGCCTTGAGCTCTGGCTGCAACTACCGCCTGATCGTTAGAACCGCCTCCATGATTATGACTATGTTCCTGCTTCTGACGTTTAATCTCTTCTTTTGTACGAATATTGTCCGCATGAGCCGCATCTTTAAGGTAAACATAGTATTTCCCGTCTACCTTAATCACATAGCCACCCTTGATTTCATTGACAATGTCTGAATCCTTCAACTGATAATTCGGATCTTTCATCAGCAGTTCTTCACTGATGATAGCATCATAAGGAACCTTGCCATTAAAGTAATGATAATGGTCCCCATGTGAAGTCACGTAACCTTGATCGGTAATCTTAACGACAATCTGCTCAGCATTGATCCCCTCTCGCTGACTAACTTCATCTGGTGTCAGATTTTCAGTCTTAGTACTAGCCTGATTTCCTTCTATATAAGCCACACGATTAGGCTCTTTGCTAGTCTGTACCGCTTGGAAACGCCCCAGTTCATAACTTGAAAGGCTTAATGCTAAAAGAGCTACCGAACCAAGAACATATTTTTTATTGATTTTCATCTAAACACACTTCCTATTTCATTTATTCGTTAAATAAAGAACTACACTTTTTCCTAAAGAACTTCCTTAACTGGTTAAGCACATAACTGAAAAACGAAATCACTTTTAAAACTCCTCCTTCTATTTTCTATTTATCAAACAAGATTTGAGCGAGTGAGTTACCTCTTTATATACTTAACCGGTTATTTAACTAGTTAATAGTTTACTCCTATCACATAAATCTGTCAAGAATTTTTTTGTCTTTCAGGTAAAATCTAGATAAAAAAGAGGAATATCCCCTAGTATGAGATAGATTCCTCTTTTTACTATATTAGTGTTGAAATGGCATAAAATCCGATTCAAAGCAAATGTTATCCTTATCTTCTGCGTTGACAAAATTTAAAAACAGCTTTTGAAATTCTTCAAATTCATAGTCTGAATGACAAATCCACTCCTTACCCGTCGAGACATACCATTTTCCAAGACTTGCAAGTTGCTCCTTGATCAAGGATGGTACATGAGAGCAATGATCAAAGTTAATAATATAAACTTTTTCATAGATTGATTTGATAAAATCTTTGAGCATAAACTTTCCTCGCTTAAATTCTATACCTAATAACTAGTTGTACTATTCAATCACTTGGGTTTCAGCTAGTTTTTTATACCAGTGAGCTGATTTCTTTGGATAGCGTTCTTGTGTTTCAAAGTCCACATAGAAGAGACCATAGCGTTTTTCATAACCATTTGACCAAGAGAAGACGTCCATGAGTGACCAGATGAAGTATCCTTTGACATTTGCACCATCTGCAATCGCATCAGACAATACTTCCAAGTGTTGTTTCACATAATCAATACGGCCATCATCGTAAACAGTGTTGTCCACAAATTCATCTTTGTATCCAAGTCCGTTTTCAGTGATGTAGATCTTCTTGTAGTTTGGATAATCTTTCTTAACACGCATGATTTGATCATACAAACCTTGAGGGTAGATGATCCAGTCCCAGTCAGTACGAGGTACATAGTCAGGAGCTACACGACGTCCAACACCTTTGATTTGGTATTTAGAGCTTCCTTTTTCTCCTTTACCATTGTGGATGATTTCAGTTTCACCATCAAAGGCTTCCATCCAGTCACTCATGTAGTAGTTAATTCCAAGGAAGTCGTTCAAATCTTTAGCTGCTTCAAGTGCTGCAAAGTCTTCGTCACGAAGATCCAAGCTACCACCATTTACTGCTAAGATATGGTTTACACCTTCCATGGTTGCATCTGAATAGTGTCCGAGGTAAGTAGCATCCAAGATAAATTTGTTATGGATGATATCTTCCAACTCAGCAGCACGTACGTCTGCAGGATTTTTAGGATCCAATGGATACTTGGTTGGAAGGGCATGAACAACCCCGATTTCACCTTTATAACCTTTGTCTTTGTACAATTTCACAGCACGAGCATGAGACACCATCATATTGTGGTGAGATTGGAATACTTTGGCAAGATCATATTGAATACCTGGTGGGAATTTACCTATCAAGTATTGACCATCACCGATTGGGCCGATTTCATTAAAGGTTGTCCAGTAGTTGACTTCTGGGAATTCTTCAAAACAGAATGCAGCATAATCTACAAAGTGTTCGATGTTTTCACGATTTAAGAAATCTCCATTTGAGTGAAGAGCTTCAGGTGTATCAAAGTGATGAAGAGTAACGAACGGTTCTACATGACGTTTATGACATTCTGCAAATAAGTTATGATAGAATTCTACCCCTTTTGGATTTACTTCACCATAACCAGTTGGAAAAATACGTGACCAAGCAATAGAAATACGGATACCGTTTACCCCATATTCCTCAGCCAACTTTAAGTCCACTGGATATTTATGGTAGAAATCACTCGCTGGTTCAGCTGTGTACCAATAGTTATCTGCTAGGTATTTGTCCCAGGCAACAGGACCTTTACCATCTGTATGCGTAGCTCCTTCTGCTTGATAAGCTGCTGTTGCGCCACCGAAAATAAAATCTTTTGGAAGTGTTTTTGTCATTTTTTCACCTATTTCTTGATTGGATAAAATGAAAAGCGAGCGGAGAGGAGTTAGTGAGGTACCCTTCTCCATCTCACTTCAATCAACAGTATTTATTATTATTGAAATTGTTCTTGAACAAATGCAAGAGCACCTTTACCATCACGAGTCAACTTGATGTATTGAGCTCCTTCAGTCTTAGCCAATTTGATTCCAAGTTTATCTGTTTCAGCCTTCATGTCCTCATAGTTTGAAGCTACTTGAGGAGCAAGAATAACAAGGTCAAATTCTGGCAACATTTCACGGTGAGCACCATAGCCACCAGCTGCAGCTTTAACTGGCACCTTGTACTCAGCTGCTGCTTTGTTCAAGGCGTTGGCAAGAAGACCACTTGTTCCTCCACCCGCACAAAGAACGAGTACGTTGGTTTCTTCTGTAATTGTATTTTGTGCTGATTCTACTCCAGCTTTTTCAAGGATAGCATCAGCTTTAGCAGTATTGAAGTTTGCGGCTACTTTTTCTTTTAATTCATCGTTGGCTTTACCAGAACGTTCTTCTTCAAGAATTTGTTCGTCATAAACTTTAAGGAATGGATAGTAGATTGCAATATCCACTACGATTAACAATGCTGCAAGAGCAAATGACAAGAACTGGAAGTTTGTACCAAGAACAATACCTAGAGGCCCAGGTGTAGTCCATGGAAGGTTGGCAGTAAATGAGTTCATGCCGAGAGTTTCGATAAAGAACTTAAAGATCCATACGTTTGCAATAGGTGCGAAGATAAATGGAATAAAGAAGATTGGGTTCAAAACAAGTGGTGCACCAAACAAGATTGGTTCATTTACACCGAAGAATGTAGGAACTACTGAAGCACGTCCGATTGCACGATTACGCTTAGACTTACACAACCACATAAACATGAATGGAACTACAAGAGTTGCTCCTGTACCACCCATAGTGACGATAAACATTTGTGTACCAGATGTAAGGATCTTATCAGCGTGCATACCTTGTTGAAGAAGGTTCAAGTTGACTTCGGCATTTGCATAAGTAATCGCTGCAATGGCAGGTTCAACGATAGATGGGCCGTGAATACCGACAAACCAGAAGAAGGCAAAAGCACCAAAGATAATAGTAATACCAAGGTATCCATCAGCTGCAGAGAATAATGGAGCAAAGAATTTACCGATTGATTCTGCCACACTAGAACCAACAAAATGACGTGCTAATAAGTCAAGAGCATAAAGAGAAACAACTGAAAGCGTAAACGGAATAACGTCTTTAAAGACTTGTGAGATATTCGGTGGAACTTCGTCAGGCATGCGAATAGTAACGTTGTTCTTCACACAAACCTTATAGATAGCTACAGTTACAAAAGCTGCCAGGAAGGCTGAAAGCAACCCTTTTGTTCCAAGGAAACCAGTTGCAAAGCCACCCTCGATTGGGTCAGCTGCTAACATCAGCAAACCAACAATAGCCGCCAATAGCGTTGACATATAGTTGATTTGGTTGGTTTTCTCCATACTACGATTGACGGAGTCTGTTAAAGATTTAGCAGTGGTACCAGCTACCAAGACTGCTAGAATCCCCATAGAGTAGCTATACGGTTTCATCAAAAGTGCTACTACTTCATCAGACCATTTAAAGCCCCAAGAGTTTGGTACAAAAGCAATCAAGATAAAAATACTTGAGAAGAGAATGACTGGCATTCCTGCGATAAATCCATCACGAATAGCACGAAGATAGATATTTCGAGATAGTTTTTCAAAGAAAGGCTTCCCTTTCTCGATATAGGCAATTAACTTATTCATTATTTAGCTCCTCTTTTATAAAGTTCAATTAAATGATGCACCAAATCTTTTAGCAAGATTGTTGTCATCAGGTGATCTTGTCCGTGCATCATTGTGATGCTGTATGGAATTTCTTCCCCTGCAGCTTCTTGAGCAAGCATAGATGTTTGCGCTTTGTGAGCTTCCGCAATGCAACCTGCTGCTTCTTCAACAAGAGCTTCTGCTTTAGCAAAATCGCTAGCTTCAGCAGCCTTCAAAGCTTCTAATAATTTTGAACGTGCATCACCTGCATAGGCAACGATTTCAAAACCTAACAATGTTACTTCTTCTCTATTCATGATAGAATTCTCCTTATATATTTTTTAGTAAAGCGTTATGACAATAAACGTTGGATGTGTAGAACAAGATAAACTCGTTCACTCTTGTAGAGGTCAAGACCAGTTTCCTGAGCAATGACCTCATAAATTTTGCTACCAATCTCGAATGCTTCTGGATAGGTATTCTTTATATGTTCTTCCATATCGAGCAAGGATTGATTATCATCGCGACTACGATCCAGATAATCCAAGAAATAATTTAGATGAATCATAAAGCGGTCGTAGAAATTATTATTTTCAGGTGTTCGCTGGATTTTATAACTCTTCAAAACGCTTTCGACCCTCTTTAAAATTTCCTTTCTCTTATCAATCGACTCAACAACTTCGACTTCATTCTCACCTTCGGCATTGATGAAATGATAAGCGATACGAATGATTTCGTCTTCAGGAAAATTTTCTGTCAGTTTTTGACGATAAATTTCAAAAGCTTCTTGTGCAATTTGAAAAGCAATAGGATATTTGGCAGAAATGTCAGGCAAGTTACTATCCTTATAGCGTCCTTGGCTAATAGCCTGATAAGAACAATAGATATGGTCTGTCAGAGTGACGTATAGATACTCTTGGACAGGATATTGATATTTTTTAGAAAGATTATCAATAATCTCATAAGTGACCGTAATAAAATCAAGCGGTACGTCCTTGAGAAGAGCCATAAAATTTTCTCGCGACTCTTCTGTTTTCATCCGAAAAACTTTTTCAATCTGATCCTCAGAAATCAAATCTCCCTTCTTCTTACCGAACGAAATACCCTTACCAATTACGATCAACTCCTCTCCCTTGCTATTCCGCACGAGAGAAACATTGTTATTCATTGGATTTAATATCCGATACATGGCAACCTCCTTGCCCTATTATTTAAGTTTTGTGAGCATAAAAAATGACCACAAATGAACTCAGAAGATATAGCTCTGAGTCATCTGTGATCATGCCTAATATTACTTAGTAACACTCACTTTGTATTAACTTGTGACTTTAGTATATCACAAGAATGATTTTTTGTAAACCTTTACATACAACTTTTTTTAAAAGTTTTTTAGCTAGGTTTTAGGACATAAAAGGGGGGAAATTTAAACACGTTCAGTCCATGAAGTAGCTGTTGTTTGAAGTACTTTATTGAGTTCATCAATGTTTTCAAAACCAGTTGTACGAAGCCATTCGCGAGCTGCTGCTTCACCATCTTTGATGTAAGCTTCAACTGATCCAGCCCATGTTGCACGTCCACAAAGAACTCCGTTGAAATTTGCGCCTGATTCGTGGGCAAATACAAGAGTTTCTTGGAAGAGTTTAGCGGATACACCTGCACTCAAGTAGATGTAAGGAAGGTTAGTAGCTTCGTCTTGAGCTTTGAAGAAAGCTGCTGCCTCTTCACGTGTATGAACGATTTCTCCATCACCAAAACCTTCAACGTATTTCACGTTAACTGGAACTTCTACTTTCAAGACATCAATGTTGAAACGTGGGTCTGAGAAGACTTTCATAGCACCGATAACCTTGTGTGGTTTTACTTTAGCGTATTCAGCAGAACCTGCATCAGCAATCTTTTCGTCGTAAGCAAGAATTTCAAGGAAGAATGGAATGTCTTCAGCCACACACTCAGAACCAATACGTTCGATGTAGGCTTGTTTTTGTTGGTTGAGTTCGTCAGAGCTATCTACGTCATAGTAAAGCAAGAACTTAACAGCATTTGCACCTTGTTCTTTGATACGTTTTGCAGACCAAACATCCAAGCAGTCTGGCAAACGTTTTGTGCTTGTTGTGTCGTATCCAGTTTTTTCATAAGCAAGGAGAAGACCAGCTTTTGGATCAAGAGCTTTTGTAGCTGGAAGTCCGTATTCTGGGTCAAGAAGCATAGATGAAGCGTATTTTGTCAATTCATCTGCTACCAAGACTTTGAGTTCTTCCATTTGAGCTACTGTTGGCTCTTCTGTTTGGTATTGAGCCATAAGGCGTTTCAAAGCACCACGTTGGTCAAAAGCAAGAGCTGAGATGATACCATTCTCATTAGAGAGTTTTTGCATACAAGCGCGTTTATTTTCTGTTAAAACCATTTTATACCTCTTTTACAATTAATTGGTCATATAGACCTTGATAGTTAGCCATATTGACATGACCAGTCATTTTTTCTTGAGCATTTAGCATACCAAGGACATTCGCCTTAGTCAGTAATTCCTGATCCGTTTCTTTATGGAAAAGACCTGAAGCAATACCTGCTACTGTAGAATCACCAGATCCAACTGGGTTTACAACTTGGATTCTTGGAATATCTACTTTATAGAAAGTGTTACCGTGTTTAGCGAATGCTCCGTTAGCACCTAAGGAAACGATAATCCACTCGATTCCATCAAATAGTGGTTCTTGAAGGACTTCTTTTAATTCATCCAAGTCTTTAGAAATTTCTCTTCCTAAAAGTTGAGACAATTCTTCATTATTTGGTTTGATAACTGTTGGTTTATGTGGAGACTCAAGAACTGCCTGAAGTGCAGCGCCTGAACAGTCCAAGACAACAGGTTTACCAGCTTGGTTAGCAAGTTCAACCAGACTAGCATAATAATCCACTGGAAGTCCTGCTGGTAGACTACCTGAAATAGCCACTACCTCTACAGTCTCTAAAAGTTCTTTGAAATGAGCCAAGAAATCTTGACCTTCTTTTTCTTGAACTTCAGGACCTTTTTCTAGGATTTCTGTTTGGTTTTCTCCATGTAGAATTGCGATACAGTTACGAGTTTCACCTTGAATAGAGAAGAAACGTTTGCTTACTTTATCATCAATATTTTCTACTAAAAAATCACCAAGTTTACCACCGACAAGTCCTGTTGCGACTACGGAGTCACCAAATTCTGATAGAACCCGAGTAACATTAAGACCTTTACCACCAGCCGTTTTCGTAACATCTACAACACGGTTGACAGTGTCAATTTTTAATTCATCCAAAGGATAGGAAATATCAATGGATGGGTTCATTGTGACTGTTAAAATCATAAGTCACCTCTTAGTCGTGGTATTCACCACGATCCCATTTTTCAAGAAACTCTGTAAAGAAGTTGGCATCCGTTTGATGATCGTTATGAGTTTCAACGTGTTGAATTTTAGCGATCAATTTTTTGTTTTCTTCAGATGGTTTGTATTCAGCATTGATGAAAGCATCAATGATATCACACATGAGCAATTCACCAGTGATTTTACCACCAAATCCGATTACGTTGGCATTCAATTGTTCTTTTGCATATAAAGCTGTTGTCATATCGCGAACCAAAGCAGAACGAACACCTGGAACCTTGTTAACAGCGTTATTGATACCTACACCAGTACCACAGATACATACACCAAGATCAGCTTGGCCACTAACTACTGCTTCACCAACTTTTTTACCAAAGATTGGGTAGTGCGTACGAGCGTGATCATAAGTACCAAAGTCGATGACTTCATGTCCTTTTGATTTCAAAAATTCTGAAACCGCCATTTTTTCATTTGTTACGATGTGGTCACATCCAATTGCAATTCTCATTAGTTATTCCCTCCGATTAATTATATAAATCTAATATCATTTATCTTTACTCAAAAAAAATCAAGATTAGCTTAGGAAGCGAGCTGCAAGCATAACTGAGGTTAGCTAAAGTGAGCTGACGACAGATTATCTTGATTTTTGAAGAGTATTAGCACATTTTGTTCAACATGTCGACCCTGATTTGGTGACGACCGCCATCATACTTACCATTTACAAAGCCTTTAGCGATGTTCTTAGCCAATTCGTCACCAACAAGTTGAGCACCCATAGTAATCATTCGTGAGTTGTTATGACCGCGAGTCATATAAGCTGAACGTTCGTCAGATACTTCTGCAGCAACCATTCCTTTGATTTTAGTTGCAACCATAAATGGACCTGCACCATAAGCATCAATGACAATACCAAGATTTTGTTCTTCTTTTTTAACTTCTTCAGCAACTGCAAGAGTTACATCAACGAAGTCTTGACCTTCAGCTGTAACATCCACAACGTGGAAGTTTTCTTTTTCCAAGAAATCTTTAACGACTTCTTTCAATCTCAAACCTGCAGCATCTGCACCAATAACAATAGACATATTGTATACTCCTTTTTTATAATAGACCAGTAAAAATTTTTTGGTTCTGGAAAGAAAATGACCATCACCAAATAGTTACTAGTAGTTTTGTTGACTATTTTAGATTAAGAATGAATCATCTATTCACTCTTAGTAACTTCTCCTTGGAGAAATTGGAAGAATAACTTGTCAAAACAAACACAAATTGTTCTTTCTAAACATAATATACTACTATTGTTTAAAAAAGTCAACAGTTTATGTTTGTTTTTGTTTATTTTTTAGAAAATTTCTATATCAAAACCAATTTGATCACTTTGACCTGGATTTAAGATTCTAACATTTTTCTTATCTTCTAGATGATCGCCCTCTTCGAGTGAAGTTGACAAACCTGACCAAGGTTCCAGAGCAAGGAAAGGACCTTTATTAAGCGTTGACCAAACGATGAGGTTTGGAAACTCTTCAAAGTCCAGTTTTAATCCCTTATCATGCTTACGTGACCGTAAGGAAACAGAGCGAGAGGCTAACTCATCTAAAGTCACAGCATCATAGCTAAAGAAATCATAGTTTAGGTCCAATTCTTTTTGGTCTTTTAACCAGCTACTTCTATCTTGAAAATCTAACATTCCTGTTTCTGGGAATGGTTTAGGAACTGTACAAGTTTCTGGCTTTTCAAATTCAAGATAGTAGTCTTCATAAGCTTCATCATCAAATAAAGGACAGTTAAAACCTGGATGTCCACCAATAAAGTAAGGCATTTTTTTATCTGTTTCCTTATTGGTAACTTGATACTGTGTTCGAATAGTCTTTCCAGTAACAGTATAAGTTATTTCTAAACGAAAATGATAGGGATAATTCTCATACATTTCTTGGTCATCTTCGATCGCAAAGGTGACAGCATTCTCTGTTTGTTCTACTAATTCAAATTCTTTTTTTCGAACCAATCCATGACGTGGAATTTTACCTTTTACTTGACTACCATCTTCTTGATCATACAAGACAGTATCATTTCTAACGGATCCACAGATTGGAAATAAAACAGGTGCTTGTCCACTCCAGTAAGTTGGATCCCCCTGCCACAGATACTCTACACCATCTTTATCCTTAATTGAAGATAAAGCACCACCAAAAGTTTGAAACTGTACACTTAGCTGTTCTGTTTTTAATTCAATCATTAGAATTACCTCCATTTATTTAAGGCCTAAAAAAACTAGGCTGTCGACTCCAGATTTGGAAACTGACAACCTAGTTTTTACAATTTACATTTTTAGGACGAATTATTTTGCGTTTGCTGCGTATTCTTCATTACGTTTGATCATTTGTTTTCTGTACCATGCAAAGATACCAACGTAGAATACTAGGAATACTAATGCGCCAAGGATTGCTTTGATATCACCAGTTGTAGCGTTACCAATTGCCCAACCAAATAGTTTTTCGATTGGTCCTTCAAGAGTTGAGTGAGTAATCAATTGTGATTGGTTCACACCTTCTGGGAAGGCACCTACACCTTTAGCAAGTTCAGTTGCGAATGGTGCGATAAGTGTACCTGAAAGAAGGAAGAGTGGCAACAAGAGAGTTCCGAAGATGATCATACGGAGCAATTTACCACGAGTAACTACCAAGAGAGCTGGAGTTACACCCATTGCGATGATACCAGCAAGTGGCAAGATACCATTTCCGACATTTGAAAGAAGCACTGCTTCAACCAACATGATTGGTGCAAGTACGTTGGCACAAGCCCAGATTTCAGCACGACCAGCGATAAATGGCCAGTCAAGACCGATGTTGAATTTACGTCCTTGAAGACGTTTAGTAGCAACGTTTGTAATACCTTGTGAAAGTGGTTCTACGGCTGCGATGAACCATGAACCGATCAATGAGAAGAGCTCCAAGCAGACACCGGCAGTCAAACCAAGTGACAACCAACCTTTAATAACAAGTTCCCATGAAGACGCATCTTCTACTCCAGCAACTGGATGTGGAGTACCCATCAAACCGATAACGATACCAAGGATGAAACCGATAAAGAATTTAGATCCCCAGAAACCGATTCGTTTGTTCAATTTAGCAGCGTCAAAGTCATATTTATCAAGACCTGGGAAGAATTTATCAAAAATCTTATCCAAAACCATGATAACTGGGTTCATCATGTAGTTCATGTGAGTTGAAGTCATTGGTGATGAACTTGGTGCATTAAGAAGGTCATCAAATGTTGGTTTCATCAAGTCAGAGTTGATAATTTTAAGAACCCCAACAAGAACAACTGCTGCAGTCGCGATGAAGAGTGAAACTCCTTGGCTAACTCCATTGTTGTCAGCGTACCATTTAATCAAAAGACCTGTGATAGACAAGTGCCAGATATCAAAGATATCGACGTCAAGTGTATCAGTTTTCTTCATTGCAAGCATCACAACGTTGACGATCAACATGATGAGCAAGAAGTAAAGTGTCCAGGCAGAACCCCAAGTGATTGTAGCAAGTGGTGCCCAACCAACGTCGGTGATGTTCAATTGAATACCAGTATTTTCAACGAATTTTGCAAGAGAAGCTGAGAAAGCTCCGTTAAGCATTCCGATGATAGCACCGATACCAGTAAGCGCGATGGCAAGTTTGATACCACCTTCAAGTGCTTTGGAGAATTTCACTCCGAAAAGCAAGGCCAATACTGTCAAAATGATCAGCATGATGATTGGGCCACCCATAGCCAAGATAGGTTTAAAGATATCGTTGGCTAGATTAATAATGAAATCCATAATTTTCCTCCCTTTATTTTTATGGAATATTTACAAATTAATAATTAGCTTAGACCATGTTCTTTGATAGCTGCTTCAATATTGTCATAGACTGGAGCGCTCATTGCTGGAATACGGAACAAGATTGGTCCTGCTTCAACAACTGGGATACCTGGTTCAAAACCTAAATCAGTAGCAGCGATTGGTGTGAAGATATCATAACCTTTAATCAAGTCTTCATTGACATCTTTTACCATAACAGCATCACATTGAACATCGTACCCACGGTTAGAAAGTTCTTCTTCAAGAGCACTTTTAATTTGGTGGCTTGAGTTAACACCTGCACCACAAGCAGCAAGAATTTTAATCATTTGGTTTTCCTCCGTTTTTATATAAAAAATATTAACAAATTAAGCAGTCGCTTCTGAGATATATTGGAACAAAGCTTCAGGTTCCGTAATCTTAGACAGCGCTTCAAGATGACCATTGCCTGTAAAGAAGTCCATCAACTGTGCAAGAATATTTGTTTGACTTGAACTTGAATTGTTGATGATAAAGAAGAGTAATGATACTTCTACTTCCTTATCAGGTGCAATCATATTGTGGAACGTTACTGGTTTTTCCAGACGAACCACGACAACATTTTCAGTTAGATTATGAATTGTATCAGTATGAGGGATAGCTACGTTAGGCAAATCCTTCCCTAAAAACTCCATATCCAAACCAGTTGGGAACGATTTTTCACGTTCAATCAAGGCCGATCGATAGGTCTCTGTAACAACTTTCTTTTCTTCCAATAGGGTTGCAACTTGATCGAAAAGTTGCTCTTGATTATCTGCTTCTAAGCAAAAGACTAAGTCTTTGTCAAAGAAATGATCTAATCCCATGACCTTCTCCCTTCATATTTAACTTTTATGGTACAAGTATAACACTATATGAAACCGTTGTCAATGTTTTTTTGTTGTATTTTGTTTGATTTTTATTTTTTTTGTTTACGAATTAAACATTTAATGATTTCAAACATATTTTTATAATTTTCTTAATAAGTATAATAAAAAAACAGGAAGGACTCCTGTTTTCACGATGTTAACTCTTTTTATTGGTCCAACTTTCTTCCACCATTGGAAGGAGATTTTTTAATACCTCTGGAACACCTTCCAGAGAAACATATCTAAACTTACCGTCATCAGATTTAAATACCCAGATAATTAGATATTTACCGTTCTTAGCAATACAGTTTACTACGTAGGCCTCATAGCCTCCGATAGTTGATTTTGACCCCCATACCTTGGAGAAGTCTTGACTTTTCTGTTTAGATTCATAAATGCTAGTTGAAATTTGAACAGTTTCAAGCGCTGCATATTCACTTTCACTAATACCAAACTGCTCAGGTTTAAAGGTATTGAGAGTTACAATATTGACATCCGTTCCATCACAGTACTGAATGTCATCTCCACCTTCAATTTCTTTGAAATGAACCCATGATTTAGGAATTTTCACATAGCCATAATCATCTGAACCTACTACTTGCGTCTCTTCCGTTTGTTTTTGCGATGAACTAGGCTCTTGACTTGAAGCTTCCTGAACACTAGAAGATGCTTCTGTCTTTACCTCATTTGTCTTCTCTGATTTGCTACAAGCAATTAGACTAAGACAACAAAGTAAAAGTGTAGATAAAGTTATTAGTTTTTTCATGATAACTCTCCTTTCACTTCTATTTTAAAGTATGAAGAGCAAAGTGTCAAAAAAATACTGTATTTTGACACTTTACAAAAGTAACCGTATGATTCAAATCAAAGAAAAAGATTGAAGAAAAATATCCAAAATGGACTTTTCTTCAATCTAAATCAACTGATCGATTTCTTAAAATCAATGCTATTCTCACCTAGCGACTATTCTTCATCCATGCTCAAGACGCTGAGGAAGGCTTCTTGTGGTACTTCTACAGAACCGATAGCTTTCATACGTTTCTTACCAGCTTTTTGTTTTTCTAGGAGTTTACGTTTACGAGAAACGTCACCACCATAACACTTGGCAAGAACGTTCTTACGAAGGGCTTTAATATCTGTACGCGCGACAATCTTGTGCCCGATAGCTGCCTGAATCGGCACTTCAAACTGTTGACGAGGAATGATTTTCTTAAGTTTATCAACAATGAGTTTCCCACGTTCATAAGCAAAGTCCTTGTGAACGATAAAGCTAAGAGCATCCACCTTATCACCATTAAGAAGGATATCCATTTTCACCAGCTTAGATGGACGATACTCTGACAACTCGTAGTCAAAACTTGCATAACCACGTGTTGAAGATTTGAGCTTATCAAAGAAGTCAAAGACAATCTCAGCTAGTGGAATTTGATAGATGACATTGACACGATTGTCATCGATATAATCCATGGTCACAAAGTCACCACGTTTGCGCTGAGCTAATTCCATTACTGCTCCGACGAATTCTTGAGGTACCATGATTTGTGCCTTAACATATGGTTCTTCGATAGTTGCAATCTTTGTAGGATCAGGAAACTCGGATGGGTTAGACACATCTATAGACTCACCATCAGTCTGATTAACCTTGTAGATAACAGACGGTGCAGTCATAATAAGGTCGATGTTAAACTCACGTTCCAAACGTTCCTGAATAACATCCATATGAAGTAGTCCAAGGAAACCACAACGGAAACCAAATCCAAGAGCCTGGGATGTTTCTGGTTCAAACTGAAGACTAGCATCATTCAGTTGCAATTTTTCAAGAGCTTCACGAAGGTCGTTGTATTTATTTGACTCGATTGGATAGAGACCTGCGAAAACCATCGGATTCATCTGCTTGTATCCTGAAAGTGGTTCAGTCGCTGGATTTGTCGCCAAGGTTACTGTATCACCGACACGTGTGTCCTGAACAGTCTTGATAGAAGCCGCGATATAACCAACGTCACCCGTTGCTAGGAAATCACGCCCAACTGCTTTAGGTGTGAAAATTCCGACTTCAGTTACATCGAAGGTCTTACCATTGCTCATGAGCTGAATCTTATCACCAGGTTTGACTACTCCATCCATGACACGAACTTGGAGGATAACTCCACGATAGGCATCGTATACTGAGTCAAAAATCAAAGCTTTCAATGGTCCAGACACGTCACCAGTTGGGGCTGGTACTTTTTCGACAATTTGTTCGAGAATTTCTTCGATACCGATACCCGCCTTGGCTGAAGCCAATACTGCTTCGCTAGCATCTAGACCAATGACATCTTCGATTTCTGTACGCACGCGCTCTGGATCTGCTGCTGGTAGGTCAATTTTATTGATAACTGGAAGGATTTCCAAATCATTATCTAAGGCAAGGTAAACGTTTGCTAGAGTTTGAGCCTCAATCCCTTGGGCAGCATCAACGACCAAAATAGCACCTTCACAGGCAGCTAGGGAACGTGAAACCTCATAGGTAAAGTCCACGTGTCCAGGTGTGTCAATCAAGTGGAAGATATAAGTCTCACCATCCTTAGCCGTATAATTAAGCTCGATAGCATTAAGCTTGATAGTAATTCCACGCTCACGCTCTAAATCCATACTATCAAGAAGTTGGGCCTGCATTTCACGACTGGAAACTGTCTCTGTCTTTTCCAAAATACGGTCTGCTAGTGTTGACTTTCCATGGTCAATATGGGCGATAATAGAGAAGTTACGAATCTTCTCCTGTCGTTTTTTTAATTCTTCTAAGTTCATCATTCTCTTCCTTTCAGGGTATCTATTAATTATAAATTGTTTTTAACATTTTGACAAGACCATACCCTGTTAGGAGTACTAATCTTCAGCAACAAAGCCGTCATTTTCAATGAAGTAATGTTCTGTCATACCTTGGTCGGTAAAAACAATACCGTGAAGAACACCACCGTAAACAGCTCCTCCATCCATTCCAATCTTACCGTCTTCTGTAATCCAAAGTTCAGATGTACCAGGTTTTTGATCCAACAAACCATAGACTGGTGTATGTCCAAAGACAATGGTTTTTCCAGTATGATTGGCAGCTTCGTGAAATGGTTTTCTGAGCCATACCTTCTTATAATCGGTAGTATCATGCCAATCATCCAAAGTCAAATCAATACCAGCATGAACAAAGATATACTTATCTGTTTCAATGACAAAAGGCATCTGACGGATAAACTCCACTAAGTCGGCTGCTTCTGTTTCAACACGCTTAGCATCTGCTACTCCATCTACTGGTGCATCTAGTGGACGGCCTAAAATGGAATTAATGGTTGTATCCCCACCATTACGACGATAGTGGTCATAGCTTTCTTCAGGATTATCCAACCATGTTAAAAACATATACTCATGATTTCCTGATAAACAGATAGCTCCTTTATTATCAACCAAGTCCTTGACCATTTCAAGAACACGTCGGCTATCCTCTCCTCTATCAATCAAATCTCCAAGAAAGAGTAATTGAGTCTTGCCATCCCATGTTTTAAGTAAGTCTTCTAACATTCCAGCTTTTCCGTGGACATCACCAATTACATAATAGTCTGTCATTTATTTCTCCTTACTTTGTAATAATTCTCTCGCTTGAGTCAATGCTGCTTCTGTCACATTCTCTCCAGCCAACATCTTAGCGACTTCTTCAATCCTTTCTTCAACTGTTAACAAGCGAACTGTTGAAACGGTTGAATGTTCATTGCTAATCTTTTCGATGAAGAACTGATAATCTGCAATCGCAATAACTTGCGGAAGGTGAGAAATAGCTAATACTTGACCGTGCTGTCCAATTTTGTGAATTTTTTGTGCGATGGCTTGAGCTACACGCCCTGAGACTCCCGTATCCACCTCATCAAAGACGATACTGGTCTTGCCTTCCTTACGAGAAAAAGCAGACTTGATAGCTAACATCAAACGAGACAACTCTCCACCAGATGCCACTTTTACTAATGGTTTAAAATCTTCTCCAGGGTTGGTTGAAATGTAAAATTCAACACTCTCATTACCTTCACGACTGAATTTTCCTTGACTAAAACGAACTTGAAATTCAGCTTTTTCCATGTATAGGTCTTGCAATTCTTGCTTGATTTCAGCTTCTAAGTCCTTCGCTATTTTATGGCGAGCTTGAGCAACTTGACCTGCTAGATCCACAAGATTTTTTTCAAGTTTCTTGAGTTCGATTTCCATATCTTCAGAAGATAGATTATTTCCTGTTAGAAGATTGTATTCGTCTGTAATCTTGGCAAAGTATTCAAGGACATCATCTACACTACCACCATACTTACGGGTAATGGTGTGAATTAAATCTAGTCTGCTTTCAACCTGCATCAAACGATTACCATCAAAATCTAAATTATCAATAATGGATTCCAAGCGCTTGGTGATATCCTCTAGAACATAATAAGATTCAGAAAGGGAGCTTGAAATCTCACGATACTCTGGATCGAACTCTTCAAGACTTTCCATATCATTCATGGCCGAACGAACATTTGCAAGGCTTGAAAATTCTTCATTATCAAGCATACTATAAGCATTTGTTAAAGTATCGGCGATATGCTTATGGTTAAGAAGTTTGTCTCTTTCTTGATTAAGGGCAATATCTTCACCAGCTTTCAAATTAGCTGCTTCAATCTCAGCCATCTGAAATTCCAACATTCCAATTCGAGCCTTGTGTTCCTGCTGATTTTTTTTGATGTCAAGCACTTGCTTTCGCATACGGCGATAGTTATCAAAGCTCAACTGATAGGCTTCTTTTAATTCAAAGAAAGAGGCATCCCCAAACTCATCCAACATCTGGATATGTCGATGTGGGCGCATTAACTCCTCTTGGTCATGTTGACCATGGATATCAACTAGCTGTTGACCAATCGTCCTTAATACTGAAAGATTAACCATCTGTCCATTGACACGACTGATGCTCCGACCGTTTTGTAAAATTTCGCGACGAATAATGATTTCATCACTTAATTCTAATCCTTGTTCATCAAAAATTTCTTCTAGCACGCGATTATTTTCAATTGAAAAAAGACCTTCAATTTCCGCTTTTGGAGCCCCATGACGAATGACTTCTGTTGTAGCTCGAGCTCCTAACATCATATTCATAGCGTCAATAATGATTGATTTACCCGCACCTGTTTCACCGGTTAAAACTGTCATCCCTTGTTCAAAGTTCAAAGAAATTGATTCGATGATAGCAAAATTTTTAATCGAAATTTCCAGTAACATATAATCCTACCAATTTTTAACTTGCTCAAAAATATCCTTGGCTGTTTCTTCACTTCTCAATACCATCAAGATGGAATTATCATCAGCAATACAGCTAAAAATTTGGTCAGAAAAAACAGTCATCAACTGACTCTTGACGAAAACAGTATTTCCTGGAATGACTTGCAAATTGATCATATTTCCCATGCGTTCAGCATGAACGATATTGTTTTCTGCCAATTGCAAGCTTCTAACGATTGATTTTGGTAATTCATAAATGTAAGTATTGTCTTTTAATGGAATTTTTACAATACCTAATTCTTTAATATCTCGGGAGACTGTTGCTTGAGTAGCAGAGATACCCGCTTCTCTCAAGTGTTCAACGATTTCTTCCTGTGTGCCGATTTGATAATCTGTAACAAATCTTCTAATCTTCTCAAGTCTCTCTTTTTTATTCATCTTTAAATTCTCTATGTGCTTTCTCCACTATTTTTTCTATTTCAGAAGTAACCTGATTGATTGCGTGATCTTCTTTTCGCAAATAGGCTAAAAACTCGATATTCCCATGACCACCTTGAATAGGAGAATAATCCAATCCTAAGACTGAAAATCCTTCTTCAACTGCCATTTTAGTAACTGATTCTAAAACATTTTGGTGAACTTTGGCATCTCTGATAATTCCATTTTTACCAATCTGCTCTCGACCAGCCTCAAATTGAGGCTTAACTAGAGCAACAACCTGCCCTTGATCAGCTAAAACTCGGTGCAAAGCTGGCAAAATAAGGCCTAAGGAAATAAAACTGACATCGATACTTGCGAAACTTGGTTCCTGTTCAAAATCAGTTTTTTCCGCATAGCGGAAGTTAAACTGTTCCATGCTAACCACACGAGGGTCTTGACGTAATTTCCATGCCAGTTGGTTAGTACCAACATCAACTGCAAAAACTAGTTTAGCACCATTTTGCAACATGACATCAGTAAATCCTCCTGTAGAAGCTCCGATATCTATGGTCGTTTGTCCTTCAACTGATAGGTCAAAAATATCCAGCGCCTTCTCAAGTTTCAAGCCACCACGACTAACATACTTAAGTTTCTCGCCCTTGAGTTTCAACTCTGTATCGTCAGGAATTTTTTCTCCTGGTTTATCAAATCGTTCGCCATTTAAAACAGCGACTACCAAACCTGCCATAACACCTCGTTTAGCTTGTTCTCTCGTTTCAAATAAACCTTGTTTGTAAGCTAATACATCTACTCTTTCCTTAGCCATTGATTCTCAAACTTTCTACTATTTTCACAATTGGTTCCTTATCAAAGCTCACAACCTGACTAATCTCTTCTAGTTTCGCATTAGCTTGATCCAAGGTTTGATTGCAAAACGCTATCGCCTGATCTAATCCCAACAAAGCAGGATAGGTTGACTTTTCGGCCTGCAAGTCTTTCAGGGGTGTCTTGCCGATTTCCTCAAAACTTGCTGTAACATCAAGCACATCATCTCTCACTTGGAAAGCCAGGCCAATCAACTCGCCAACTGTTTTAAGCTGCTTCTGAAGATTTTCATCCAATCCAGCAATGATTCCAGCCGCTTGGAAAGGGAATGCTAAGAGCTTACCCGTTTTATTAGCATGAATGGTCTGAAGTTCTTCTAGACTTAACTGTTGACCTTCACCTTCCATATCTAACACTTGACCAGCTACCATCCCCATACTTCCAGAAGCAAGTGATAAATTAGCTATTAAATCAACCTTGGTTTGACTCGGTAAATCAGCTTGAGCAATTAAAGCATAGGGATCCAAAAAAAGCGCATCCCCTGCTAAAATAGCTAGAGCTTCACCATACACCTTATGGTTGGTCAAACGCCCCCGACGAAAATCATCATTATCCATAGCAGGAAGATCATCATGGATCAAACTTCCTGTATGAATCATTTCTAGTGCCGCTGCAACTTGAGCATGTTCCTGAGTGATAGGCACTTGCAAGGAGTCCAAAACTTCTAAAAGTAAATATGGACGAATCCGTTTACCTCCAGCATGTATGGAATAAAGAACAGCTTCTCTTAAACTGGACGCAAATTGTTGGTTGCCATAAAAGTCTTCAAGAGCTGACTCGACCAAAGCTAGTTTTTCCTGCTTGTTCATACCAGTTCACTTTCTGTTCCATCTTCTTGCATCACCTTGACCAAGGTCTTTTCAGCCTTATCAAGTGTTGCCTGCAATTCTTTGGATAAGAGCATTCCTTTTTGAAATGCAGCAATAGCATCTTCCAAAGCAATTTCACCATTTTCTAAGCTTTGAACAATCGTTTCAAGTTCTGCTAGATTTTCCTCAAATTTCTTTTGTTTTGACATCTCTTACCTCTAATTCTACTTGACCGTCTCGCATCAACAGTGATACTTGGTCATTTTCTTTCAAATCTTTCGCAGAAGCGACTACGACTTCTCCTTTTTTGACAATTGCATAACCTCTGGCTACAATTCGACTAGTATCTAGCATAAGGAGAGCTTCTGATAGGCGTTTTACTTCTGCTACTTTTGCATCATAGGTCACAGCCATCTGGCTTCGCAGCAGTTTCTTTAATTGCTGGATATGATCCTGATAACGCTGGATTTTGATGATTGGTGATAATTGTTCCAAACGGTGGACTTGTTCTTGCACCTTTTGTTGATTACGAACCAATTCAGCATTCAGTCCTTGCTTCAGTCGCAGCTGTAATTGATCCAAGCGTTGTAGATAACCGTCATATAAACGCTCTGGTTGTCTGAAGATGACCGATTGACTGAGGATTCTCAAAGCTTCTTGTTTCTTTGACAAGGTATGCTTAACCGCTGTAGTCATGCGTTTTTCTTGATTCTGAAGATAGGTCAAAAAATCTAACTTAGTTACTGGTGTAGCGAGTTCAGCAGCAGCTGTCGGCGTTGCCGCTCTCTTATCAGCTACAAAATCAGCTAAGGTAACATCTGTTTCATGACCTACACTCGAAATAATCGGTAAACGAGATTCAAAAATTGCTCGAACTACAATTTCTTCGTTAAAGGCCCAAAGGTCTTCAATAGAACCTCCCCCACGGCCAATAATCAGAACATCTAAATCCTCACGTTCATTGGCTCTCGCAATGTTACGAGCAATCTCCTCTGCAGCACCCTCGCCTTGAACTTTAGTAGGATATAAGACAATTTCTACACCAGGGAAGCGTCTGCTAACTGTCGTAATAATATCCTGAATGACGGCTCCGCTACGGCTGGTCACCACACCTATTTTTTTTGAAAATTGTGGTAAAGGTTGTTTAAATCGCTCTTGAAACAAACCTTCTTCTGCCAGTTTCTTCTTAAGTTGTTCAAATTGGATAGCTAAGGCACCGACACCATCTGGTTCAGCTTTTTCAATGATAATCGAATAACTCCCACTCGGTTCATAAACTTGGACACGACCAACCACATTGATCTTCATACCTTCTTCCAAATCAAAACCTAGTTTCTGATAAATACCTGACCAAATGGTTGCCTGAATAACTGCACGATCATCCTTAAGAGAAAAATACTGATGGGTTGGACGCTTACGGAAGTTAGAGACTTGACCAGTTAAATATACCCGTTCCAAGTAGGGGTCTTTATCGAATTTCATTTTTAAATACTTGGTCAAAGTTGTAACCGATAAATACTTTTCCATCTCTCCCTCCTTCTTTTCTCTAGTTTTTCCTGGGTATTATTATACCAAAAATATGCTTAAAAATCTTTATTCACTTGGATTCTTTTCAATAATTATAGTCAATTGAAACAAGAACAAGACAACAGAGCATCGTTAAAAGTATTGCAACTTGGTAATACCTTTTTGAGTTTTTTTAATATGAGCCCATGTTTTGTACTCATGGGAATAGAGAGGAAGAGGTAACAGTTTATCCTCATACTCTTCCCATAAGATCTCTAACTTACCCATTCTATGGAATCTTGCATTATCCATGATAATAACTAATGGTGTGCTTAATGTTGGTTCCAGAAATTTCTGGAACCAAGCCTCAAAAAGTCGCTCGTCTTCGCCTCTTCGTAAATCATTGGAAAGCGCTTGAGCTATTCAGAAGCCATGAAACACCACTGCAATCTCTATCAGCTCTTACTTTTCACTTTCAGAATAAGGAACCAGAGAAATTTTTCGGACTCATTGAGGACGATCTAAAATAGGTTCATTCTCTTTTTCAGACTGTCTTTAAAACCTTCCTCAAGGATAAAGAAAAGATTGTCAACGCCCTTCAATTGTCCTACTCAAACGCAAAATTGGAAGCAACGAATAATCTCATCAAACTTATCAAGCGTAATGCCTTTGCTCTTAGGAACTCTGACAGCTTTAAGAAACGAATTTTTTATCGCTCTGAATATAAAAACGGAGAAGACATCAATTATCCCCTCCAGATCTTAGCTTTTATTCAACCCACTACAGTTGACAAAGAGCCAAATAAAAAAAGCTCTCTGGAAAACCAGAAAGCTTTGAGAGGCATCTCCATGTGAGAAATCGGTTCACACAATTTCTCAAGGTCCGCTCCTGCGTTATGACCTCCTTTGCTCAATAGTAGCTCTCGCTACATATCGACTCATCGCAATTTTCATTTTACTATAAGGTCGAAAAAAAGTCAATAAAAAAGTTCCTATAAAAAGGAACTGTTAAAGAATGCTAATTGCCGGGATCGAACCGGCGACCTCATCCTTACCATGGATGCGCTCTGCCTACTGAGCTAAATCAGCTTACTTAAAAAGTATACTATAGAATCAAATCTTTGTCAATAAAATGTTTTATTTAAAAGTAATCAGCTGTCAGTCAAACTAAAATGGCTTAAGAGATTATCCCTCAGCCATTTTATTCTAACCTAATTGATTTTGTTTTTTTTCTGGATTCCAGATAAAACTTGCGATAAAGCTAAAGATGATGGTAATAATCGCAACTAAGACAGCAAGAATCAGTGCTGGTATGCGAATAAACCACCACAAAGGATTTGGTTTTTTGTTATTGTGCCATTGTTTTGTTTCCTCATCCAGACGTTGGAATTCTGATTGGATACGTTCAGCAACCATCTCAATTCCTTCATCATTCATTTTCTTAATGTCTGAGATATCGATAGGATTTCCGAAGTTCATATCGACACGTTCACGACTGATGAGTCCTTTTAAGGTCATTGGACCAGTGTAAGTAACTGGCATGATGCGAACCTTGGCCATTTTAGCAATCAGAGCTACGCCACCTTTGACATCGTTAGAATGACGACTACCGCTTGGAAACATGATGAGAGATCGATCGCTCTTTTTAAGAATATTGATAGGGTATTTGATAGCCGAAGCGCTAGGATTCTCCCGATCAATAGGAAAGGCACCACACATACGAATCCACCAACCAAAGATCCGATTAGTGAAAAGTTCCTTTTTAGCCATAAAAACAAACTGTTTCGGTTTGGTCGCAAATGCCATGTAGACAGGATCCCACCAAGTACGATGGGGAGCAACTAGGATATAGTTTTCATCCTGACTCGGAATTTTATTGGTATTATGATAATGAGCATTACCGTTGATAGACCAGAGAATCAACATAACCAGCCCACGAAGATAAGTATAAAACATGGTATCTCCTTCAATTTTCTTTCTTTTATTATACCTTATCATACTAGGACAAGCAAATGTTTTTTGTTTAGGCGGAATTGCTCTTCATATGAAATTAGAATTATTTTAAAAAAAATGATATGATAGAGATTATGGATAAAAATAAAATTATGGGCTTAAGCCAATCAGAAGTTAATGAACGTCAGAAACAGGGGCAGGTCAATGATTTCAAAGCATCAGCTAGTACCAGTACTTGGCAGATTGTAAAACGAAATGTCTTTACTCTCTTCAATGCTTTAAACTTTGCTATTGCATTAGCGCTCGCTTTTGTTCAAGCCTGGAGCAACCTGGTTTTCTTTGCGGTTATCTGTTTTAACGCTTTTTCAGGAATTGTAACCGAGCTACGTGCCAAACATATGGTAGATAAACTCAATCTCTTGAATAAAGAAAAGATTACCACTATCCGTGATGGACAAGAGATTGCTTTAGACCCTGAAGAGCTTGTTTTGGATGATGTGATTCGCTTGTCTGCAGGGGATCAAATTCCAAGTGATGCGATTGTATTAGAAGGTTTTGCAGAAGTCAATGAAGCCATGTTAACGGGCGAGAGCGACTTGGTGCAAAAAGAAGTAGAAGACTTAATGTTGTCAGGTAGTTTTCTTGCCAGTGGTTCTGTCTTTGCTCAAGTTCATCATGTAGGAGCAGATAACTATGCAGCCAAACTCATGCTTGAAGCTAAGACAGTTAAACCAATCAATTCTCGTATCATGAAATCACTAGATCAACTTGCAGGATTTACCGGGAAAATTATCATTCCTTTTGGAATTGCCCTCTTACTTGAAGCTTTGGTCTTGAAAGGTTTACCACTGAAGTCTTCTGTAGTGAATTCTTCTACAGCTCTTTTAGGAATGTTACCTAAGGGAATCGCCCTCTTGACCATTACCTCTCTTTTAACCGCTGTTATCAAGCTTGGTTTGAAAAAGGTCTTGGTGCAGGAAATGTACTCTGTTGAAACCTTAGCGCGCGTGGATATGCTCTGCTTGGATAAGACAGGTACCATCACCCAAGGGAAGATGCAGGTTGAGACTGTTCTTCCTCTGACCCAGGCTTATGACAAGGATGCTATTGCCGACATACTAACCAGCTATATGGCAAACAGCGAGGATAAAAATCCTACAGCTCAAGCTATCCGTCAACGTTTTCAAGGTCAAGTAGCTTATCCGATGATTTCTAGTCTTCCATTTTCAAGCGATCGTAAATGGGGAGCAATGGAGTTGGAAGGTCTGGGAACTGTTTTCCTAGGTGCACCTGAGATGTTGTTGGATGCTGAAGTTCCTGAAGCTAGGGAAGCTCTTGAACGAGGGTCTCGTGTCTTAGTTCTGGCTCTAAGTCAAGAAAAACTTGACCACCACAAACCGCAGAAACCATCGGATATGCAAGCCTTGGCTCTGCTTGAGATTCTAGATCCTATCCGAGAAGGGGCTGCTGAAACTTTAGACTATCTACGTTCTCAGGAAGTAGGGTTGAAAATTATTTCTGGTGATAATCCAGTTACCGTTTCAAGTATTGCTCAAAAAGCAGGTTTTGCAGACTACCACAGCTATGTAGATTGTTCAAAAATCACGGACGAGGAATTGATTGCTATGGCTGAGGAAACAGCGATTTTTGGACGTGTCTCTCCTCATCAAAAGAAACTGATCATCAAAACGTTGAAAAAAGCAGGTCATACTACAGCTATGACAGGAGATGGTGTCAACGATATCCTAGCCCTCCGTGAGGCAGACTGTTCCATCGTTATGGCTGAAGGAGATCCAGCGACTCGTCAGATTGCAAATCTGGTTCTCTTGAACTCAGACTTTAATGATGTTCCTGAGATTCTCTTTGAAGGTCGTCGTGTAGTCAATAACATTGCCCACATTGCTCCTATTTTCTTGATTAAGACCATCTATTCCTTCCTGCTTGCAGTCATCTGTATTGCGAGTGCTTTGTTGGGACGTACTGAATGGATTTTAATTTTCCCATTCATTCCGATTCAGATTACCATGATTGACCAGTTTGTGGAAGGATTCCCACCGTTCGTATTGACCTTTGAGCGAAATATTAAGCCAGTCGAACAAAACTTCCTCAGAAAATCCATGCTTCGTGCTTTACCAAGTGCCTTGATGGTAGTCTTTAGCGTTCTCTTTATTAAAATTTTTGGAACCAGTCAAGGCTGGTCGGCGATTGAAATTTCGACTCTTCTGTATTATCTACTAGCGTCGATTGGTTTCATGTCTGTAGTTAGAGCTTGTTTGCCATTTAGTCTGTGGCGTGTTCTCTTGATTATTTGGTCAGTTGGTGGCTTCCTTGGAACAGCTCTATTTCCAAGAATTCAAAAATTGCTTGAAATTTCAACACTGACAGAACAAACATTACCTGTCTATGGCATTATGATGGTCATCTTTGCTATCATTTTCATCCTGACAAGTCGTTATCAAAGTAGAAAATAAAGAAAGGCTGCAATCCTAGATTGCGGTTTTCTCTTTGTACGATGAGTCTGTCGGACATTGATGTACAAGATCTATGTGGCTATCATCTACTAGTGAAACCAAGAGATTCTTAAATCTGCCTATATTGAAGTAGTAGATTCAAATGGTTTGAAGATAGACTATTTGAAGTTTGACGCAAAAATAGATATCGTCAGATGATGAAGGAGGAGAGAAATCATATTTCTCCGAACAGAAATGCTATAATAAGGAGTAAAAATCGTTTTAGAGAGAGGAAGTTTATACATAGCGAAAATCAAAAAACCGTAGTATATTAAAATGAAATACAATCAATACATCCAGTACATAATGTGGTATAATCTTCTTATGGCATATTCATTAGATTTTACTAAATTTCAAGTTCAAGTTAACCAGCAAGAAGAAATTCTCTGGGTGACTTGTAGTTCAAGCAATTTTTAGGATAGTTGTTAATCCAATTTTCGATGAAGGCGGCTTCTTTAGGAGTCGTTTTCTTAGTTCCTTTCGGTAAGCATCTACGAATGAGCCTATTGTGATTCTCATTAGTTCCCCTCTCCCAAGATGCATAAGGGGGTGCATAGTAGATATGTTCCTTAGAAAACACATCAGACAAGCGTTTGAATTCCGTTCCATTATCTGCCGTGATGGAAGGAATTTGATGCTGTTTTAAGATGAGTTTTAGAGCCTGATTGACCGACTCAGCGCTTTTATTTGGAATCAATCGGATGATTTGATGTCTACTCTTTCGATCCGTCAAGACAAGCAAACAGTAGTTTTTCGCTCTTGTAAGTAGAACCGTATCAATCTCATAATGCCCATTCTCCAAGCAAAGATTGATAGCTTCAGGCCGCTGTTCGATGGATTGACCAGCAGGTTTAAAGTTGGAACTAGCTTGTTTCTTGACAGATTTTCCTTTTCTAGGATACAGGAGGTTCTGTTTGGTCAATCCCAATTTCCCATGATAAATTCAGTAGTAGATGGTAGAAATTCCCACGTTAACTCCCTTAGCCTTGACCATCATTTCAGGAGAAAATTTTTGATTATGATAGTGGAGAATCTTTTCCTTTAGCTCCTTAGTCAAGATTAATTTCTTGACCTAGCACTTGCGATTGCTTTCATAAGACTTGTTAAGCGTAGTCGGCAGAATCAACCTTTTTGAAGCGCCCTTTTCCAATACACTGTAGGACTGTCCCACGCTTAATTTCGGTATGGATAGTTTGGGGAGATTTTTTTTCTACAATAAAATAGGCTCCATAATATCCATAGGGGATTTATCCACTACACATATTATAGAGTCGATTTTTATTAGTAATTGTCTTTAGATGCTATTTTTGATTAATTTTTTAGACCACAAAAAACTTCTTTTTCTCTATTTAAAAGCATGATTGTAAAGATTCACGGATATGAGAAAAAGGTTCAATCTTAGAAAAATATTTACTTTCCCACAGCCTTTTATCTAATTATTATTGGGCTAGACGTGCTTCTTCTAAAATCTTTTCAATCTTTGTTGTCAGCAAATCGATAGCTACTGTGTTGGTTACTCCTTCTGGAATAACGATATCTGCATAACGCTTTGTTGGCTCAATAAATTGATGATACATGGGTTTTACCACACCAAGATACTGGTCAATGACGCTATCCAGGCTACGACCACGTTCTTCCATATCACGTTTAATACGGCGAATGATACGAACATCATCATCTGTATCTACGAAAATCTTGATATCCATCAAATCACGAAGTCGTTTGTCCTCCAAAACCAAGATTCCTTCTACGATAAAGACATCCTGAGGTTCTTGACGATAAGTTTTAGAACTTCTAGTATGGGCAGCATAATCATAGGTAGGAATATCAACTGGACGACCTGCCAACAATTCTTTGATTTGCTCAATCATCAAATCAGTATCAAAAGCAAAAGGATGATCATAGTTGGTCTTAATACGCTCTTCAAAGGTTAGATGAGATTGATCTTTATAGTAGGAATCATGCTCAATCATAGAGATTTTTTCATTTGGAAAATGCGACAAGATTGCTTTAGATACGCTTGTCTTTCCTCCTCCAGATCCACCTGTTACTCCGATAATGATTGGTCTATTTTGCATTGTAGCCTCCTTGTTTTTTTCCTTGTCTATTTTACCATATTTTTGATAAATTTTACAGATGGAGTTTTCTACAAAATAGAAGAAAAAATCCTCATAGCTAGAAGCTACAAGGATTTGTAATTGATTAATCGAAGTTAACGTATTCTTTAGAAAGTTCAAGAACTTCTTCCATTGTTGAACATTTAGTAAGAGCACGGTTAGCGTATTCTTGCATTTTAGCAGTGTCGAGTTTCTTCATCAAGCTACGTGTACGAAGTACAGATGTTGCTGACATAGAGAACTCATCCAAGCCCATTCCGACAAGAAGTGGAACAGCTGTTTGATCACCAGCCATTTCACCACACATACCAGCCCATTTACCTTCAGCGTGAGCTGCTTTGATAACGTTATTGATCAAACGAAGGATTGATGGGTTGTATGGTTGGTAAAGGTATGAAACTTGTTCGTTCATACGGTCTGCCGCCATTGTGTATTGGATCAAATCATTTGTACCAATTGAGAAGAAGTCAACTTCTTTTGCAAATTGGTCTGCAAGCATAGCTGCTGCAGGAATTTCGATCATGATACCAACTTGGATGTCATCCGCAACTGCAACACCTTCAGCAAGAAGGTTAGCTTTTTCTTCATCGAAGACTGCTTTAGCTGCACGGAATTCTTTCAAAAGCGCAACCATCGGGAACATGATACGCAATTGACCGTGTACAGAAGCACGAAGAAGAGCACGGATTTGAGTGCGGAACATTGCATCTCCTGTTTCAGAGATAGAGATACGAAGAGCACGGAATCCAAGGAATGGGTTCATTTCATGTGGCATATCGAAGTAAGGAAGTTCCTTGTCACCACCGATATCCATTGTACGGACAACAACTGGTTTACCGTTCATTCCTTCAAGAACAGCCTTGTATGCTTCGTACTGCTCGTCTTCAGTTGGGAAGTCTTGAGAATCCATGTACAAGAACTCTGTACGGTAAAGACCGACAGCTTCTGCACCATTGTCATTAACACCTTCAACGTCTTTTGGAGTACCAATATTGGCAGCCAATTCAAAGTGTTTACCATCAGCAGTAACTGTTTGAGCATCCTTCAAGAGTGCCCATTCAGCTTTTTGTTGAGCGTAAGCTTCACCAGCTGCTTTAAATTCAGCCGCTTGTTCTTCAGTCGGGTTGATAATCACTTCACCTGTAATACCATTAACGGCAAGTAGGTCACCATCTTTAACGATTTCAGTGATATTATTTGTACCCAAAACTGCAGCGATTTCAAGTGTACGAGCCATGATAGCTGAGTGACTTGTACGACCACCAATGTTTGTTACAAAAGCTTTTACAAAGTTTTTGTCCAATTGAGCTGTATCAGATGGAGTCAAGTCGTGAGCAATCACGATTACTTCTTCATTGATAGAAGCTGGGTTTGGCAATTTTTTACCAAGAAGATTTGCCAATACACGTTTTGTTACGTCACGGATATCCGCTGCACGTTCTTGCATGTATGGGTTGTCTTCCATGCCTTCAAAGATTGTGATAAACATGTCTGTAACTTCTTTCAGACCTGCTTCTGCATTCACTTTCTTAGCACGGATAGTTTCTTTGATTTGACCGATCAATTCAGGGTCAGCAAGAACCATCAAGTGGGCGTCAAATACTTGTGCCGCTTCTTCACCAAGCGTACCTACAGCCTTCTCGCGGATAAGAGAAAGCTCGTTTTGAGAAGCTTCAAGAGCAACATCCAAACGAGCCTCTTCTGCATTTGTATCTTCGACTGTAACAGTCTCGAATGATAAATCCGGTTGAACGAGTAGATATGCTTTTGCAACTGCAACACCGTCAGATGCTGCGATTCCTTTAAGCATTTCTGTCATTTCCTTATGCCAATCCTTCTTTTTCCATTGTTTCTGAGATTGCAGCGATAGCGTCATCAGCGTCTGCACCTTCAGCAGTGATTGTAACGTCAGCACCTTGACCAACACCAAGGCTCATTACACCCATGATAGATTTAAGGTTAACTGATTTACCTTTGTACTCAAGAGTGATATCTGAAGCAAATTTGCTAGCAGTTTGTACCAACAATGTTGCTGGACGTGCGTGAATACCTGTTTCTGCCACTACGTGGAAATCTTTAGAAGCCATAGTTTGACTCTCCTTTAATAGTTTTCTTGTTGAGTTACATATCTGATAACCCTTACAATTTAGTATTATATCACCTTCATTGATATTTTTCAAGTATTTTATGGACTTTCTTCAATTTCCTTTCAGATAACTTGCTGAAAATCTTCTATTAAATTTAGCAAAACACAGTATGTAGTTTTTGTCGAGACACCTATAATGAAATCATTGCTTTTTCTGTAGTTGTTTCTCAATGCTACACTATATATTGTGTTTGTTAGTAAAATCAGTAAAACAAGTACACAAGATTTAGTTTTAGAAAGTTGACAAAGTTTTTTTTTCTGATATACTAAGAAAGTACTATATTTTTGAAGAGGAGTTACAGAAATGGTAACCGTATATTCTAAAAACAACTGTGTTCAATGTAAAATGACCAAGCGTTTTTTAGACAGTAATAATGTTGAATATAAAGAAATCAATCTTGATGAACAACCTGAATACATTGATCAAGTAAAAGAGCTTGGCTTTAGTGCAGCTCCTATTATTCAGACACCAACAGAAGTTTTCTCTGGTTTCCAGCCAGGTAAACTCAAACAACTTGCTTAAGAATCAGGAATCAGGACAAAAGCTTCTATGTCTATCTTAGAAGCCTTTCTTTTGTAATTAGATAAAGGATTTTTTATGGGATTAAAACAACTTGAAGATGTGACTTACTTCCGTCTTAATAACGAAATTAACCGTCCTGTGAATGGACAAATCATGCTTCACAAAGACAAGGAAGCTTTAGAAGCCTTCTTTAAAGAAAATGTTGTACCAAATACAATGGTTTTTAATTCAATTGCGGATAAAATCAACTTCCTCATTGAGCATAACTACATTGAGACAGCATTTATCAAGAAATACCGTCCAGAATTTTTGGAAGAACTGCATCAATTTATCAAGGATCAGAACTTCCAATTTAAGTCTTTCATGGCTGCCTATAAATTCTATAATCAGTATGCTTTGAAGACTAATGATAGGGAATACTACCTTGAAAGCATGGAAGACCGTGTCTTCTTTAATGCCCTTTACTTCGCGGATGGTGATGAAGCGATTGCTATTGATATTGCTAATGAAATCATTCACCAACGTTATCAACCTGCTACTCCTTCTTTCTTGAATGCAGGTCGTGCTCGTCGTGGTGAGTTGGTATCTTGCTTCTTGATCCAGGTAACAGATGATATGAACTCTATCGGACGTTCTATCAACTCTGCTCTTCAACTTTCACGTATCGGTGGTGGTGTGGGAATTTCCCTCAGCAACCTTCGTGAAGCTGGAGCTCCTATTAAAGGCTATGAGGGTGCTGCTTCTGGTGTCGTACCAGTTATGAAGCTTTTCGAAGACAGCTTCTCTTACTCAAACCAATTGGGGCAACGTCAAGGTGCTGGGGTTGTTTACCTCAATGTCTTTCACCCAGATATCATCGCTTTCCTTTCTACTAAGAAAGAAAATGCTGATGAAAAAGTTCGTGTAAAAACTCTCTCACTTGGTGTTGTGGTACCAGATAAATTTTACGAATTAGCACGTAAGAATGAAGAAATGTACCTATTTAGCCCATATTCTGTAGAAAAAGAGTATGGTGTACCTTTCAACTACATCGATATCACAGAAAAATACGATGAGCTAGTTGCAAATCCAAACATCCGTAAGACAAAAATCAAAGCGCGTGATTTGGAAACTGAAATTTCTAAATTGCAACAAGAATCTGGCTATCCTTATGTAGTAAACATCGATACTGCTAACCGTGCAAATCCTGTCGATGGTAAGATTATCATGAGTAACTTGTGTTCAGAAATTCTTCAAGTCCAAGAACCAAGTCTTATCAATGATGCGCAAGAATTCCTTCAAATGGGTACTGACGTTTCATGTAACCTTGGTTCAACAAACGTGGTCAACATGATGACTTCACCTGACTTTGGTCGCTCCATCCGTGCTATGGTTCGTGCCCTTACTTTCGTTACAGATAGTTCACACATCGTCGCTGTTCCTACTATCGACCACGGAAACAGCCAAGCTCATACCTTTGGTCTTGGTGCCATGGGACTTCACAGCTATCTTGCTCAACAATTGATCGAATACGGATCGCCTGAGTCTGTTGAATTTACAAGCATCTACTTCATGCTTATGAACTACTGGACCTTGGTTGAGTCAAACAATATCGCACGTGAACGTGGTGTTACCTTCCACAACTTTGACAAATCAGACTATGCTAACGGAAGCTACTTTGATAAGTATTTGACTGACGAATTTCTTCCGAAATCAGACCGTGTTAAAGAACTCTTCAAAGATATCTTTATCCCTACTGCTGCTGACTGGGCTGAACTTCGTGATAAAGTTAAAGCAGATGGACTTTACCACCAAAACCGCCTTGCTGTAGCGCCGAATGGGTCTATCAGCTATATCAACGATGTATCTGCTTCTATCCACCCGATCACGCAACGTATCGAAGAACGTCAAGAGAAGAAAATTGGTAAGATCTACTATCCTGCTGCTGGTTTGTCAACAGAAACAATTCCCTACTACACTTCTGCTTATGACATGGATATGCGTAAGGTCATTGATGTTTATGCTGCTGCGACTGAGCACGTGGACCAAGGACTTTCACTCACACTCTTTATGCGTAGTGATATTCCAACAGGCCTTTACGAATGGAAGAAAGAAAACAAACAAACGACACGTGACTTGTCTATCCTTCGTAACTATGCCTTCAACAAAGGTATCAAGTCTATCTACTACGTCCGTACCTTTACAGATGATGGTGGAGAAGTCGGTGCTAACCAATGCGAGAGCTGTGTGATTTAATGGAAAAAATTTTTACTACTTGTTTAAATAGTAAATGGGGGCCAATTTACGTTATACTTTTTCTTGGCCCCATGACATTTATTGCTTACTCCGCAATAAAAAAATATGATACCATTGAAATAGGTCCTATAAAACTAAGCAAGGCTGCATAATAATTACTATTACATTGGAGAAATACACCTTATGGAAACTTACTACAAAGCCATTAACTGGAATGCCATCGAAGATGTCATTGACAAATCAACCTGGGAAAAGCTGACTGAGCAGTTCTGGCTTGATACGCGTATCCCTTTGTCAAATGACCTAGACGACTGGAGGAAGCTTTCTAACAAGGAAAAAGACCTTGTTGGTAAAGTTTTTGGAGGTTTGACCCTTCTTGATACCATGCAATCAGAAACTGGTGTTCAAGCCCTTCGTGCTGATATTCGTACGCCTCACGAGGAAGCTGTTTTTAACAATATCCAATTTATGGAATCTGTTCATGCTAAGTCTTACTCTTCTATCTTCTCAACCTTAAATACCAAGTCAGAAATCGAAGAGATTTTCGAATGGACCAACACCAATCCATATCTTCAGAAAAAAGCTGAAATTATCAATGAAATCTACCTAAACGGAACTCCACTTGAAAAAAAAGTAGCTAGTGTTTTCCTTGAAACCTTCCTCTTCTACTCTGGTTTCTTCACACCACTCTACTATCTTGGAAACAACAAGTTGGCCAACGTGGCTGAGATCATCAAGTTGATCATTCGCGACGAGTCTGTACACGGAACCTACATCGGCTACAAGTTCCAGCTTGGTTTCAACGAATTACCTGAAGACGAACAAGAAAAACTCAAAGAATGGATGTACGACCTTCTCTATACTCTTTATGAGAATGAAGAAGGCTACACAGAGAGCCTCTATGACGAAGTTGGATGGACTGAAGAGGTTAAAACCTTCCTTCGCTACAATGCAAATAAAGCCCTTATGAACTTGGGGCAAGATCCTCTCTTCCCTGACTCAGCAGACGATGTCAACCCGATCGTTATGAACGGGATTTCAACTGGTACATCAAACCACGACTTCTTCTCTCAAGTTGGTAATGGCTATCTACTTGGTGAAGTTGAAGCTATGCAGGATGATGACTATAACTATGGACTAAATTAATATCTAACCTAAAAAAACATCTAAGTTTAATTACAAACTAGATGTTTTTTTTGTTTATTTTTGTTTTCTTTAAGTTGCTTAGCTGTTTAAAATATGATAAAATAATATTAGATTTGGGGGTGGTTCAATGCTGAAGCAAGAAAAATTAGATACTATTTTAGAAATTGTTAATACAAAAGGAACTATCACTGTTAAAGAGATTATGAATCGCCTTGATATTTCCGATATGACAGCTAGACGATATTTACAAGAGTTAGCGGAAAAGGATTTGCTGGTTCGAGTTCATGGCGGTGCTGAAAAACTTCGAACAGGTTCCTTATTAAATAATGAGCGTTCTAACGTTGAAAAACAAGGACTACAAACAGCAGAAAAACAAGAAATTGCTCGCTTTGCAGGTAACTTAGTTGAAGAAAGAGAAACTATTTTTATCGGTCCAGGTACCACATTAGAATTCTTTGCGCGTGAGCTTCCTATCGATAACATTCGTGTTGTTACCAATAGTTTGCCTGTATTTCTCATTCTAAACGAGCGTAAGCTAACTGATCTCATTCTAATCGGTGGTAATTATCGTTCAATTACAGGAGCTTTTGTCGGTACTCTCACTCTTCAAGATATCGCTAGTTTGCAATTTTCAAAAGCCTTCGTTAGTTGTAATGGTATAAAGGATCATGCTATCGCTACTTTTAGTGAAGACGAAGGTGAAGCCCAGAAATTAGCACTAGAAAACGCCAATAAAAAATATCTCCTAGCTGACCATAGCAAATTTGATAAATTTGATTTCTTCACATTTTACAATATCTCAGATATCGACACCATTATCACTGATTCAAAATTAAGTGACCAAACACTCCAATCACTGTCTAAACAAACTAAAATTATCAAGTCAAAATCTTAAACTCTACAACTAGTCATAGAATTTAGTAGCTACTACTAATTCCATGGCTAGTTTTTTATTCTTCAATCAATAATTTCCTTAGTGAAAGAAATAAAGATATCGATTACATACAAGTTTTATAGTTACTTAGTTTATAAAATACATGTTATAGTGATTTAGTTTTAAAAAAGCACTCTAAACATTCAAAGATATTTGGAACTTCCCTTAATAAATTTGTCACTTTCTTTTTCAAGACAGCCCAAGCTTGCTCAATGGGATTCAAATCTGGTGAATAAGGTGGTAGAGGTAAGAAAAAGTGTTTATCTTTGACGCAAAGTTCATCCAAAATCTTCTTGGGATGA
>NZ_JASHFO010000016.1:0-43505 GCF_047460825.1 Streptococcus infantis
AAAAACTTTGGATGCCTCGACATGGCTGTGTCCCTCTTTGATGTAATTTAATGCTCGTTGTTTAAAATCTGTACTATATGCCATAGCTTTATTATAACATGTATTTTATAAACTAAGTGACTATAAATCACTGAAAAATGAGAAGCTTTCTATCAAAGATCAGTTTTTAACGATTTACGGAAACTTACGTCTCGTTTTTCTTAAAAGTGGACAGAAAAACTTTGGTTTTATGCTCTTTGCTATCTTGATTATCAATGCTTTGGGTGGTGCCTTAGGTGGTATCTATAACATCTTCCTTTTAAATCATTCCTTACTGAATTTTTCCTACAAGGATGCCTTGTTTACCTTACAATTGATTACCTTATTAGCAGTTATCATCAGTAGCCTTACAGGAAATGACTATTTTGGGAAGCAATCTTTGCCTAGATTGATGATGTGGGTTACATTAGGAGCCAGTCTAGTTGGTCTATCTAATTTGTTAAACCAAGTCTTGCTTGGGATGCTTTTCGTCTTTTTTACCATGTATATCTCTGGTAAAATTTCCCCAAAAATTAGTGCTCTGCTCATGAAAAATCTTGCTCCAGAGGTTCTCTCTCGTACCAGTAATTTTTTAGGTTTGTTGTTTACTCTATCCATACCTGTGGGAACAGCTTGTTTTTCACTTATAGCTGTATGGAATATACAGTTGACATGGATGCTATTTGTTGGTCTTTCCTTGATTGCGCTTCTCCTTGCTAGTCTTAATCTTAAAAATGAAATTTAGGTGTTCGTCTTCTTTTCACACTGTCCCAATCCCTTTATTTATGGTAAAATAGGACTATTAAGTTATAAAGAGGATTCCCTATGAAATTACAAAAACCAAAAGGAACGCAGGATATTTTACCTGCTGAGTCTGCCAAATGGCAGTACGTTGAAGGATTTGCGCGTGAAATCTTCAAACGCTACAACTACGCAGAAGTACGTACCCCAATTTTTGAGCACTACGAAGTCATCAGTCGTTCTGTTGGAGACACAACCGATATCGTAACCAAGGAAATGTACGACTTTTACGACAAGGGTGACCGTCATATCACTCTCCGTCCAGAAGGAACTGCTCCAGTCGTTCGTTCTTATGTGGAAAATAAACTCTTCGCACCAGAAGTGCAAAAACCAAGTAAGTTCTACTACATGGGGCCAATGTTCCGCTATGAGCGCCCACAAGCAGGTCGTTTGCGCCAATTCCACCAGATAGGTGTGGAGTGCTTTGGCTCTAGCAATCCAGCTACCGATGTAGAAACAATCGCTATGGCAGCCCACTTCTTGAAAGCGATCGGTGTTCAAGGTGTGAAACTACATCTTAACACTCTTGGAAATCCAGAGAGCCGTGCGGCCTACCGTCAAGCCTTGATTGACTATTTGACACCACTTAAGGATAGCTTGTCTAAGGATAGCCAACGTCGTTTGGAAGAAAATCCTCTCCGTGTCTTGGACTCTAAGGAAAAAGAAGACAAGGCAGCTGTGGAGAATGCACCATCTATCTTGGATTACCTGGACGAAGAAAGCCAAGCTCACTTTGATGCTGTTCGTCAAATGTTGGAAAATCTTGGAGTAGACTATATCATCGATACCAATATGGTTCGTGGTTTGGACTACTACAACCACACGATTTTTGAGTTCATCACTGAAATCGAGGGTAATGAATTAACAGTCTGTGCGGGTGGTCGCTACGATGGCTTGGTTGCCTACTTTGGTGGTCCTGAGACTGCTGGATTTGGTTTTGGACTTGGTGTAGAGCGTCTGCTTCTCATCCTTGAAAAGCAAGGTGTGTCTCTCCCTATCGAAAACACACTCGACGTCTACATTGCTGTTCTTGGTGAAGGAGCAAATCTTAAAGCCTTGGAGTTGGTACAAGCTCTTCGCCAACAAGGTTTCAAAGCAGAGCGCGATTACCTCAACCGTAAGCTCAAAGCTCAGTTTAAGTCAGCCGATGTTTTTGGAGCTAAGACTCTTATCACTCTCGGAGAGAGCGAGGTCGAAAGCGGACAAGTGACGGTCAAAAACAACCAAACCCGAGAAGAAGTTCAAGTTTCACTTGAAACTATTAGCCAAAACTTCTCAGAAATCTTTGCAAAATTAGGATTTTAATAATAGATAAACTGGTCAGGATCTTACTCCTGACCTTTTTCTTTTGCAAAATGACAAAAATCCTAAACTTTTTGACAAAGATAATTGTCAAAAATAAAAAGATGTGTTACAATGAAATCAAGTTAAAGAAAAGTATAGCAGAAAGGAACGATTATGTGGGCATTGGGATTTGTACCTCTTGTGATTATGTTTTGTATCTACCATTCTCAAAAGGTCAAGAAACTAGGGAATAAAATCAAAAAGTTTGAGCGAAAAGAGAAAGGAAATACAGAAATGTCAAGATTATTAAAAGAAATGATTGGGAGAACGCCAGTCATCGTTGGACAATTGTTTGGGACAGATAATTGGGAAGTAGTGGATGTTGATGACGAATGGGTCAAGCTACGTCGTGTAGATAAAAAGGGAAAAGAAAAATTCAAACTACAACGCATTGAGGACATCCAAACGATTCAATTTGACGGAGAGTAGGTGTGTAACATGCAACTTAAAAATCGTCTAAAAGAGCTTAGAGCTCGCGATGGTCTCAATCAAACCGACCTAGCCAAGCTGGCAGGGGTTTCCAGACAGACTATTAGCCTATTAGAACGGGATGAGTACACGCCATCCATCGTCATTGCCCTGAAGATTGCTCAGATATTCCATGAGCCAGTCGAGTCAGTCTTTCGCTTGGAGGAGGATGAGTGATGAACAAGTATAAAGTGATTTATTATGTAGTTGCCATAGCTTTATTAGTCAGCGTATTTCTACTGATTGGGACAGACTTAGGCTGGTTTAATCTGTACCAAAGTGAGTACTCCTTTTGAATTTACTTTGGCCTCATCCCAGTAGTTGAATGGATTGAAAAGAAATCAAAAGGTTTAGAAGTTGTAAAAGGAGAAGAATTATGAAAGAATTTTTAGCAGGTTTTCAAGTAGATACTGAGAACAAAGCACTTGCAGGTGTCTGTGCAGGTTTAGGAAACTATTTTAACATCCAAACCAACATCGTTCGTTTAGTGACGCTCTTCTTGTTTCTTTCTTCGACGGAGTTCGGGATTATAACAGTGACTCTCTATGCCTATCTTGCTGGTTGGCTAAGTAGGGAGCCATTAGGAGATGGAGCGAAAAAAGCAAGAAATCAAGCTATTCTCTTATTTGTTGTTTGTTTGCTTTTGGTGTCACTTGGAACAGATGGCTTGACAGCTATTTTTGAAGCAGGTAAAGCCTTTGGTCAGTGGTTGGCTGGATTGGTTTAGAGGGGGATGAAAATGAAAAAGAAACGTGGATTATTATTATTTTTAGCAGCAGTTGTCTTTGGAGGTTTCTTGGGCGGTTTTGTAGGGATGTTTAAGGCCGGTGCCGAATCCTACGAAGTTATTTTAGATGTAAAAGTCTTGATCCCCTGGATATCAACTATTTGTTTACTGTTAGGTTTCATTAGCATTCTTTTGACGTTCAATTTCTTAAAGAAAAGCAGAAAATTTCATTCCTTGTATCAAGAGGAAATGGATGATGACCTGAATGAAACCTATTATGTGCAAATGTACCGGAATCTTGAGTTTGGAACCATTGCTTTTAATATTACAAGCGTAGCGATTTTATTGGCTCTCTTCATTTCAGCAAGTGAAGTGGTTATACTAAATAGAAGCAATCTAACCTTATCTCTTTCTTTTTTGGGATTAGTGTTGACTTTTAATGCTCAAAAATATTTTTATAAAACCATTGCGATTGTTCGCCAGTTTGATATGGTATTTTTCTCTATGCCAAAGGATATCTTAGATTATGTCAATTCTTACGATGAAGGGGAGCGCCAGGCTAATTTGGAACAGAGTTTTCGGATTTTATTCCAATTACATCAGTATGTCTTGCCAGCTTTGTACTTTCTGATTGCTCTCTTTTCTTTACTGACAGGAGAGATTCAGTTACTAGCCTTCTTGCTCGTAGGAACAATCCATATTTATATCAATGTGATGCAGTTACCTATGGTAAAACGCTATTTTAAATAAAGGAGTTTCTATGATTCGTGTTGAAAATGTAAGCAAAAGTTTTGGGAGCAAAAAAGCTCTTCACCAGATTTCTTTTGAGATTAAGGAAGGTGAAATCTTTGGTTTTCTGGGTCCTTCTGGCTCAGGTAAAACAACCATGATCAATGTCTTGACAGGTCAGTTGGCTGCAGATCAAGGTAACACAATTTTGTTAGGCAAGAATTCTCAAGATTTAACCTCAAATGATTTGGAACAAATCGGTATAGTTAGTGATGGCAGTGGTTTTTACGAAAAGATGAGTCTTTACAAAAATCTTCTCATTTACGCTAAGTTATATGGCCTCAAGTCAGATAGAGTAGATCAGGTGCTCAAACAGGTTGGTTTGGCAGATGCTAAAGATGTTATCGCAGAAAAACTGTCTACAGGAATGAAACAACGAATGTTCTTGGCCCGTGCCCTTCTTAATGCTCCTAAGATTCTTTTTCTAGATGAGCCAACCAGTGGGCTAGACCCTACAACATCTAAGATGATTCATACCCTACTTCAAGAATTAAAACAGGCGGGGACAACTATCTTTCTGACCACGCATGATATGAATGAAGCAACTTTGCTTTGTGATCGCTTATCTCTTTTAAATAAGGGAAATTTAATAGAGTATGGAAGTCCACAAGAGATTATTCAAAAATACCATATGGATAAGAAAGTACGTGTAGGTTATAAAGATGGAAGAGAACAAATAGTTTTGTTTGAAGAATTGCCGCATTTAGACACGACAGATTTGATGGCCGTTCACTCTTGTGAGCCAACTTTAGAAGAGATCTTTATCAGATTAACAGGAGAAAAGTTAGATGTTTAGAAAATTAAATGCCCTACTATGGTTAAGATTACAAGTTCTTATTAGCAATTCAACTTTGTTAGCAACTTTATTGATGCCTTTTGGTATTGCTGTTTTATTAAATGAATTTTTAAATAAGAATGGAGAAGTGAGCCTATTTTTACTATCTGCTAGCTTGACGATGGTCTTGAGCATGGGAAGTGGTTACATGGTATCGATTATGATGGCAGAAGATAAGGAAAAACGAAATCTCAAATCACTTATTCTAAGTGGTGTGACAGCAACAGAATATACTTTCAGTATGCTCGTTCTTCCTATTTTGATAATGTTACTTGCTATGATTGTACTTCCCATCTATCTTAAAGTAAACGTATCTGGTTATTTATTTGCCTATGCTATCTATTTGCTTCTAGCAACTATTTGTATTATTTTTCTCAACCTTCTAATCGGTGCAGTATCAGATACTCAATCTAAAGCGCAAGTCTATAGTATCTTTCCTATGTTAATTGTCTCTTTTTTACCCACGATTGCTTCTCAAAATGATACGGTTCAAAAACTGTTGGACTATTCTTTTATCGGTCCTTTTGTAGGTCTATTAAAAGAAGGTGGAGGAGAATTGTCTCTGGGAAATCTTGGTCTTTTATTGTCATGGGTCCTTGTTCTAGGCCTAGCATGTCTCTTTGTATTGAAAAATAGTTATAAAGGCAAATAGGAGAATCTTATGAAAACACTTAAAAATATTGGCTGGTATAGTCTTACTTTCTTATCATTTATTATGATTTATAGTTTTATTCAGGGTGTAGGTGTGGCGGCGATGAAGTTGGGAGCACCTGACTACGTTTTTATCCCGGTATATGTCTTATTGGCAGGAATTTTCACCTTTGTTACCTACAAGTGGTATAAGACAGGAACCGTTACGATTGAAAAAACAGCCCTCAACAAATACATCTGGTTGCCTGCCTTGGTATGGGCCCTTGTCATTGTTGCAGAAAATTTTTTGCCAAATGATCCGTCAGTCAATCAACAGTTGTTAGAAGAATTGACTCATAATCAACCTCTCTTCTCTTTCTTTATGGTGGTTGTCTTTGCACCACTTACAGAAGAGTTAACCTTTAGAGGTATGCTAGCTCGCTATGTCTTCCCTCAACAGGATAATGTCAAGCAAACAGTTCTCTTTCTTCTTGTAAGCACTGTACTTTTTGCACTTGTTCATTTCCCTACTACTCCTCAACAATTCCTAGTGTATGGTTCCCTCGGTTTGAGCTTGGGGTTGGCTTATATCAGCAAGGGTGGACTGGCTTACAGCATTGCTTTACATGCTTTAAATAATTTAATCGGATTTTTAATGATTCTCATGCTATAATAGACTCAGGAGGAAGTCATGAAACGAGTGATATTATTAGCAGTGATTCAGGCAGTTGTACTCTTCTTTATCATTGGAGCGCTTGCCTATGCTTTTAAAGGGGATTTCTTTTATAACCATCTAGCAGTTATCTTTGCACCAATTGCAGGGATTATGCGATTTGCGACAGCCTATGCAACGGAGATTGTTCTCCCTAAAAAGGCTGCAGAGATTGCTGAAAAGCGTAAAAAATAAAGAAATACCAAGTAAAATAAGATCCAGCGAATGACTTTGCTGGATTTTTTCATTTATAGCAGGATTCTTCTCAACTTTTCTGATGATTTTCATGAAGAGCCTGCGCTTTTATGGTAAAATAGTAACAGAATAAAAGAGGAGAGAAAACATGAAACGTAGTATGTATGCTGGTCGTGTTCGTGAGGAGCACATCGGACAAGAAATTACCTTGAAAGGATGGGTTGCCCGTCGTCGTGACCTTGGTGGTTTGATCTTTATCGACCTTCGCGACCGTGAAGGAATCATGCAGTTGGTTATCAACCCAGAAAAAGTATCTGCAGAGGTGATGGCAACAGCTGAAAGCCTTCGTAGTGAATTTGTCATCGAGGTGACTGGTCAAGTTGCTGCACGTGAGCAAGCTAATGATAAGTTGGCGACTGGCGCAGTTGAACTGAATGTAACAGCTCTTACTGTACTTAACACAGCTAAAACAACACCATTTGAAATCAAGGATGGCATTGAAGCAAACGATGATACACGTCTACGTTACCGTTACCTTGACCTTCGTCGTCCAGAAATGTTGGAAAACCTTAAACTTCGTGCCAAGGTAACTCATTCTATCCGTAACTACTTGGATGAGTTGGAATTTATCGACGTGGAAACACCATTCCTTTCTAAATCAACGCCAGAAGGGGCGCGTGACTATTTGGTGCCATCTCGTGTTAATAAAGGGCATTTCTATGCTCTTCCTCAAAGTCCGCAGATTACAAAACAGTTGTTGATGAATGCTGGATTCGACCGTTATTACCAAATCGTCAAATGTTTCCGTGACGAAGACTTGCGTGGTGACCGCCAACCTGAATTTACTCAGGTCGACTTGGAAACGTCATTCTTGACTGAACAAGAAATCCAAGACATCACAGAAGGCTTGATTGCGCGCGTGATGAGGGAAACAAAAGGCATCGAAGTAACACTGCCATTCCCTCGAATGAAATATGATGATGCCATGGCTCTTTATGGTTCTGACAAGCCTGATACTCGTTTTGATATGTTGCTCCAAGACTTGACAGATATTGTCAAGGGTGTTGATTTCAAAGTCTTCTCAGAAGCACCTGCCGTTAAAGCCATCGTCGTCAAAGGAGCAGCAGACAACTACTCACGTAAAGATATCGACAAGATGACAGAAGTAGCCAAGCAGTATGGGGCTAAAGGTCTGGCGTGGGTCAAGGTTGTTGACGGTGAATTAAATGGTCCAGTTGCTAAATTCTTGACTGGCGTTCAGGCAGATTTGACAACAGCACTTGGTCTTGAAGATAAGGACTTGGTTCTCTTTGTTGCTGATACGCTTGAAGTAGCCAATGCAACACTTGGTGCCCTTCGTGGACGTATTGCGAAGGAACTAGGCTTGATCGATAATGATAAATTTAACTTCCTTTGGGTTGTTGACTGGCCAATGTTTGAATGGTCTGAAGAAGAAGGCCGTTATATGAGTGCCCACCATCCATTTACCCTTCCTCAAGCAGAAACTGCTCATGAGCTTGAAGGTGATTTGGCTAAGGTTCGTGCCATTGCTTATGATATCGTCTTGAATGGTTATGAACTTGGTGGTGGTAGTCTTCGTATCAACCAAAAAGAACTTCAAGAACGTATGTTCAAAGCACTTGGTTTCTCAGCTGAAGAAGCAAATGACCAGTTTGGTTTCCTTTTGGAAGCTATGGACTATGGATTCCCACCACACGGTGGTTTGGCTATCGGTCTTGACCGTTTTGTCATGTTGCTCGCTGGAGAAGAAAATATCCGCGAAGTCATCGCCTTTCCTAAGAACAATAAGGCAACTGACCCAATGACGCAAGCACCATCAACAGTAGCTCTTAAACAACTAGAGGAACTTAATCTACAAGTAGAACAAGATGAAACAAACGAAACTAACTAAAAAGTGGTACCATTATCTTCGCCGCTTTGCTTATCGAGTAAAGATTTTGCGTGTTTTACAAAGTATCTCTCGAGAAAAATACGATGAAAAAATCTCAGCTTCTCTGGTATATGGTTTTCTATCAGCAGTAGCTGTCAATTTCTTTTTCCAACCAGGGCACGTTTATTCAAGTGGTGCGACAGGTTTGGCCCAGATTATATCTGCCCTTAGTAACCACTGGTTTGGTTTTCATTTCCCGATATCGGTAGCCTTTTATGTCATCAATATTCCTCTCATGATTTTGGCCTGGTACCAAATTGGACATAAGTTTACGATTTTTACCTTTATCACGGTATCCATGAGCTCGCTCTTTATCCAGTTTGTGCCAGTGGTGGTCTTGACAGAGGATCCAATCATCAATGCTCTCTTTGGTGGGGTAGTTATGGGACTTGGAATCGGCTTTGCTTTACGTCATAACATCTCCAGTGGCGGAACAGATATTGTCAGCCTAACCATTCGTAAGAAGACAGGTCGTAACGTCGGAAGTATCTCTTTCTTGGTGAACGGTACCATCATGTTGATTGCAGGAGTGACCTTTGGTTGGAAATATGCCCTTTATTCCATGATTACTATCTTTGTCTCAAGTCGTGTGACAGATGCAGTTTTCACCAAACAAAAACGCATGCAGGCCATGATTGTTACTAGCAATCCAGATGCAGTCATTGAGAAAATCCATCATAAATTGCACCGTGGAGCAACCATGATCCATGATGCTGAAGGAACTTATAACCACGAACGTAAGGCTGTTTTGATTACGGTTATCACTCGCGCAGAGTTCAATGATTTTAAACTGATCATGAAGCAAGTTGATCCAACAGCCTTTGTTTCTGTTTCAGAAAATGTTCATATCCTAGGCCGATTTGTCGAAGTCGAAAACTAATACTCTTCGAAAATCAAATTCAAACCGCGTCAACGTCGCCTTGCCGTACTCAAGTACAGCCTGCGGCTAGTTTCCTAGTTTGCTCTTTGATTTTCATTGAGTATAATCAATTATAAAAATAGATTACAAAAAACCAACTCTAAGCAAAAGATGTTAGAGTTGGTTTTTCTTATTTTTCAATGATTTCATGCGCAATGACTTGACGATAGCAGATTTGACGATTTTCTTTGACATCATTGATGATTTGAAGAATAGTCTCAAACGAAGTGCGGCCGAGAGCCAGACTATTAATATTGACATAGGCTGCTAGGTTTAATTTTGGATTTACAGAGTCAAAGCTAAGAACAGGGACATTCAGCTGATGTTCGTTGAGATAGTTACAAACACCTTCAGCTAAGAGACTATCTGTTGTGATAACAGCATCGGTTTTTGGATCGTATTCAAAAAGTTGTTTGCTAAATTTATATCCCTTTTCTTCAAGAAATTCATCAGCGAAAAAGGTACGATGACTATCAAGAGATAGTTTGTGTTCTTGGAGGGCTTGCTCGTAACCTGTTAGACGATCCTGCGTAACGTAGAGTTTCTTGGTACCACCGATGAAAGCAATGCGGCTGCATCCTTTTTTGATGAAGTATTCTGTCGCATCAAAACCAGCTTGAATATTATCATTGTCAACAAGCGAAATGAAGGGTGATAGTGATTTGCCAAGGATGAGGAAGGGAAATTGTTCTTCTGTAACGAGTTTAACCAAGGGGTCATTTTCTTGGGCATACAAGAAGATAAGACCGTCTACACGCTTTCCATAGACCATCTGTGAAATTGCATTTAAGCGCTCTTTTTCGTCTTTTCCAGTTGCAATCTGGATAGCATAGTGATTTTCTGAAGCAATTTGTGCAATCCCTCTAAGGACAGAAGGAAAGAAAGGATTTTGATAGAAAACGTCTGAATCATCTGGAAGAACCAAGCCGATAACCTGCGTATAACTACTAACCAGGCTTCGGGCATTGAGGTTAGGATGGTAGTTGAGTTCCTTCATAGCCTTTCGAACTCGTTTTTTGGTTTCATCGCTAATGGTTGATTTGTTTTGAATAACACGGGTTACGGTTGAGGGTGAGACCCCTGCAGCCTTGGCCACGTCTTTAATCGTAACAGGCATAATAATCTCCTACTTATGGTAGTCTTGATCACGGAAATGCGTTTTGTAAAAGATAGTGACCAGGTACAGAACAAATAAAATATTTTGAATAGTAATCAAAGTTGACATGTTTTGGCCTAGGAGACCGAGAATCATGGCAAGCAAAGTTGGTAATCCTAAACAATTCAATATGAAATGATAGCACTCTTTATAGGTTTTAAATGAGAAGAGACGTGATTTTTTCGTAAAGTAGAGCAAGAGGCTAGAACCTAGTGCGACAATGAAAAAATTAAGTCCGAAAAGGAAGCTAGAACCAAGCACAAGAAAGAGACTAATATAGACGCGATTCTGTTGATACCAGTCTTTAGAAATGGCTTGTGTTAAGCTTTCCTTGCTTTGGAAGCTCTCAGTCGTTATCGCGTGATAGCGAATGCTGGTCAATTCTTTTCCTTGCTTGCTGATGATGAGTTTCTCAGGTTCAAAGTTCAGAAGTAATTCCTCAGGGAAGTTTGAACTAGAAGGGTCTCCGATTTGGATAGAAGCTTGATGAGGAGATGAACCTGTATAGCTCAACTTACCATCTACAATCTTTGCATTGGTAGCCAAATCCTGAACCACACTATCCGTCAAAGGAGTGTAGACATCATCGATGAAAGTTTCTAAAGGATAAGTTTCCTGAGAACTGTTCTGGATGGCAATAGGGACCATAGACAAACTAATCAGGAAAATACTGGTAAAAATCAGTTGAAACCAGTTGAGACCAAAACGTTGAGATAGGGGCTTACGAAATCCCCAAATACTATTAAAATAAGAAAATGGATATGGTAACATAAATCTCTTTCTATAGGCATTTTTCTATATGAGTATTATATAGAGAAATGTATTTTATTTCAAGCGGGGATAGTAGAATCCTTGGTAAAAGTGAATGTTTGTTATGATTCGTCCACTAACTAACAAGGTAATCTCAGCAAGCTCTTGTTTCTCACCAGACAATCGATGTACAAGGTCAAAAATGAAAAAGGGTGGCGGGGGGGGGTATATTACCCCTTGTCGCCACCGCTTGTAAGTCCTGAAACGAAGTTCTTTTGCAAGAAGAAGAAAAGTGTACAGATTGGAAGGGCGATGAGGATAGCACCTGCTGAGAAGTAGGCAATCTTCATGTTCTTCACATTGCTAACGAAGGTCTGTAGACCAACGGCAACTGTAAAGTATTCTTTTTCACGAAGCAAGAAACTAGAGAGGATATAGTCTCCGAAAGGTCCCATGAAGGCCCAGAGTGCTTGTACAGCAACCATTGGACGAACAAGAGGGAGAACGATTTGCCAGAAGCGGCGGAAATGTCCTGCACCATCAAGTTTTGCAGACTCATCAAGAGACATTGGCACGGTGTCAAAGTAACCTTTCATCAACCAAGCATTCATAGGGATACCTCCACCAACGTAGAGGAAGATGAGGAACCAGCTATGGTTAAGGGCATTCAACATGAGGGCCATAACGAAGAAGGCAGTCAAAGCAGCCATTGTAGGCACCATTTGGATAATCAAGAAGAAGACCAAACTTTGTTTACGAGCCAAGAAGTTGTAACGGCTATAGGCGTAACCAGCAAGTACGATAATACTTGTTTGTACAACCATAGTGATCAAAGCGATGATCAAAGTGTTGAGGTACCATGTACCGTACAAGGTTTCTGTAAAGAGCCCTTTGAAGTTATCAAAATTGAAGTCGATGTTAGTATCGAGTTTAAAGGCTGCGACGTTACCTGCCTTGAAGGCTGACATGATAGTAATCAACAGTGGATAGATAATCACGATTGAAAGGCCAATCAAGTAGAGGTAAGTAAGGGTTTGAGTCAGTCTACGTTTGAGTTTGATTGAGTTATTCATCTTAGACGTCCTCCATATCAAATGCGTGTAGTTTCTTGAATGCAATCATAGAGATTGAGATGACAATGATAGAGATAATCAAGGTAACAGCTGCCGCCATAGAGTATTGAGGAGATGTACCCGTTGTCAAACGGTAGATCCATGAGATCAAGATATCGGTTGAACCAGCTCCACCACCGACACTACCAGGACCACCGCCATTGAAGAGGTACATGATAGAGAAGTTGTTGAAGTTGAAGGTGTATTGGCTGATCAAAGTAGGTGCCGCAACAGCCAAGATCATTGGGAAAGTGATGTTGCGGAATTTTTGCCAAGCGTTTGCACCGTCGATATAAGCTGCTTCATACAAGTCGTTTGGAATAGACTGTAGGATACCGAGAGTAAGGACATAGATATAAGGGAATCCAAGCCAACCTTGCATCATAATCAAGGCAACCTTAGTCCAAGTAGGGTCTGTTTTCCAAGGGATGAGTGCCCCGTCAAGGAATGGAAGAACCTTAGCAAAAAGTGGCAAAACTTGGGTATTGATAGCACCAACACTATCGTTGAACATGTTTGAGAATGTCAAGATAGTGATGAAGGCTGGAACCGCCCAAGGCAGAAGGAAGATAACACCAAAGATACGTTTCCCCTTGATGAATGGTTGGTTGGCAATAATAGCTGTGAAGATACCGATTACAATCTGTAAAGTTGATGCAGACAAAGCCCAGATAATAGTCCAAGAAAGAACAGAACCGAAGGCTGAACGGAAGGTACTCAAGCTCCAGATATTTGTGAAGTTAGTCAAACCAACCCAGTCTAACAATTTGTTTGGTGGTAAGTGTTGGAAATCGTAGTTAGTAAAGGCAATCATCAAGGTTACAATAACCGGGAAGATAATCGCAAATGTCATGGCAACGTAAGATGGGATAATGAGCAAGTATGGGAATCCATTTTCATAGATACCTTTAATCATATCCTTAAGTGTCAATGGGACAGGGATGCCATTATTGATACGTTTTGCAATAGTGTGAGCGTCTTTAATATTGAGAATATAAAAGGCTAGATAAACAATTACAAAAATAGAGTGAAATGCACCACGAATCAACATGAAGAGAGAGTTGTCACGGCCAGGTTTTTCCCCAAGTGTGATCAAGTTGCTCAATTCAGGTGCTGCAAGTGCTATAAAATAGAGGACAAAAACTACTGTTACAGCAAGGAAGATAAAACCTTTAGCTTTTTGTTTATTATAGATTTGCCCCAACCCAGGAATCAATGAAAGCAAGGCTGCTTTTTTTGGTTGTTGTTCCATGAGTGCTCCTTTCATAAGATACGAGCGTTGAGCTCGATGCTAATCAGTAAAACTACTGAAAACATTGTCAGTGTATCTAAAAATCAAGGGAGATGTTTGAATTATCTCCCTTGAAGCAATCAATTAGTTACCAAATTTTTGTTGGATTGTTTCTTTGATCAATGTTACAGCATCATTAGCAGCTGTTTTAGCATCTTTCTTACCACTTACAGCTTCAAATAGCATTGTTTTAGCTGGGTCCCAAACAGCTGACATTTGAGGGATGTTTGGCATTGGTTGAGCGTTTTGGAACTGTTTGATAACAGCTGTTGTCAACTCATCGTTTTTACCTTCAGCATATGAACGAGCCTCAGTGTTAGCTGGGATTTCGTTAGTTTTATCATAGAAGGCTTTTTGTTCTTCAGTTGAAACAAGGAAGTCTACAAATTTTTGAGCAGCTTCAAGGTTCTTAGTACTTGATGGGATGATCCAAGCTTTACCACCACCGAATGTTTCATAGTTTTTACCGTTTGGAAGAGTTGGGATAGTCGCAACACTGTAGTTTACTTTAGCATCTTTGAAGGCCTGAGCTTTCCAAGGACCATCAATGATAGCAGCTGTTTTACCTTCTTGGAATTGAGTTTGGATTAGGTTTGGAGCTCCTTCCGTATCTTGCATACCTTTAGGCCATTTTTCGTACCAAGTTTTAGCGTAGTTGATAGCAGTGATAGCTCCTTCGTTTGCAAGTCCGATATCTTTAGGATCTTTACCGTTGTCACCAAATACGTAACCGCCGTTACCAGCAAGAAGTCCGTATGCATAGTAGAAGTTTGTCCAGTCAGCAAGGAAGGCAGTTGTTTTACCATCTTCACCAGCGAAGGCATATTTGCTATCTTTAGCAAGGTTTTCCAAGTCAGCAAAAGTTTTTGGAGCTTCTTTAATCAAGTCTTTATTATAGTACAAAACAAGTGACTCGATAACAGCAGGAGCACCGTAAACTTTACCGTCAGCAGCTGTTACAAGAGATTTAGTTTTATCATCTGTTTTAGCACCGTCGCTCAATTTCACTTCTGAAAGTTGTCCGTCTTTACCAAGGCTACCTACTCGGTCGTATGGTGCCATCATAACGTCAGCAGCTTTACCAGATTGGTTATCTAGAGAAAGGTTATCGAGACCACCCATTTGGTCTCCTGTTTTGATAGTAACTTTTACTCCAGCTTCTTTTTCGTAAGCTTGTGCAGCTGATTCAGCAAATGCTTTATATTGGTCTTCAACGTATAAAGTAAGTTCTTTACCTTCAGATGAACCAGAATCAGCCGCTTTATCAGCAGTTTTGCTTCCGCAAGCTACCAAAAGCAAGCTAGCAAGAGTAGCAGTACCAAGTACAGCTGCGCTCTTCATGAATTTAGTTGACATAGTGTATTCCTCCTAAAGAATAACAAATTTTATAGTCTAGGGAACGCAAACGTTTTCCCTTATGACCTTAGTATAGCACAAACAGAAAACGGTTGCAAGTATTTTTTTGAAAAAAATTTAAAAAGCTTGTTACTGGCTAATTCCTAAAATTGTTTGTATAATAGTAGAGAAAGATGTAATCGTGTAAATTTCGATTCAAAAATAATTGAAGGGAAACGATTGCATGATTAGGATGATGATTAAAAGGGTATTAAAAATAAGAATATAGTAACTTGAAAGTTTGTCAAAAAAGATTAAACAATAAAAAGTTTTTTTTAAAAACGCTTGCATTTATTTTAGAAATGGGTTATACTTTACATAGCGCAAACGTTTGCGCACAAATTTGAACAATTAATAAAAAAACACTTGAGGTGCTATTATGAAGAAACGTCAAAGTGGTGTGTTGATGCACATCTCATCACTTCCAGGAGCTTACGGAATCGGATCATTTGGTCAAAGCGCCTATGATTTCGTTGACTTCTTGGTTCGTACAAAGCAACGTTACTGGCAAATCCTTCCTTTAGGAACAACCAGCTACGGAGATTCTCCTTATCAATCTTTCTCAGCCTTTGCTGGGAACACTCATTTTATCGATCTTGATATTTTGGTAGAGCAAGGCTTATTAGAAGCAGGTGATCTTGAGGGAGTAGACTTCGGTAGCAATCCAACTGAAGTTGACTACGCTAAAATTTACTATGCACGTCGTCCCCTTCTAGAAAAAGCAGTCAAACGTTTCCTTGAAGTTGGAGATGTGAAAGACTTCGAAAGATTTGCTCAAGACAACCAATCATGGCTTGAACTTTTTGCAGAGTATATGGCTATTAAAGAGCATTTTGATAACTTGGCTTGGACAGAGTGGCCAGATGCAGATATTCGTGCGCGTAAAGCTTCTGCTCTTGAAAGCTACCGTGAACAATTGGCAGACAAACTTGTATACCACCGAGTAACCCAATATCTCTTCTTCCAACAATGGTTGAAATTGAAAGCATACGCTAACGAAAACCACATCGAGATTGTGGGGGATATGCCAATCTATGTTGCTGAAGATTCAAGCGATATGTGGGCAAATCCACACCTCTTTAAAACAGATGAAAACGGGAAAGCAACTTGCATCGCAGGATGCCCACCAGATGAATTTTCTGCGACTGGTCAGCTTTGGGGTAACCCAATCTATGACTGGGAAGCGATGGATCGCGATGGTTACAAATGGTGGATTGAACGCTTGCGTGAAAGCTTTAAAATCTACGATATCGTGCGTATCGACCACTTCCGTGGATTTGAGTCTTATTGGGAAATCCCAGCTGGTTCTGAAACAGCAGCACCTGGTAAATGGGTGAAAGGACCTGACTACAAACTCTTTGCAGCGGTTAAAGAAGAACTTGGTGACTTGAACATCATCGCTGAAGACCTTGGTTTCATGACTGATGAAGTTATTGAACTTCGTGAGCGTACTGGATTCCCAGGAATGAAGGTCCTTCAATTTGCCTTCAATCCAGAAGACGAAAGTATCGACAGCCCACACTTGGCACCAGCTAACTCTGTTATGTATACAGGAACACATGATAACAACACTGTTCTTGGTTGGTACCGTGATGAGATTGATGATCCAACTCGTGAGTACATGGCACGCTACACAAACCGTAAAGAGTACGAAACAGTGGTGCATGCTATGCTTCGTACAGCCTTCGCATCAGTAAGTTTCATGACGATTGCAACTATGCAAGATTTGCTAGAGTTGGATGGTTCAGCTCGTATGAACTTCCCATCTACTCTTGGTGGAAACTGGTCATGGCGTATGACAGAGGAACAATTGACTCCTGCTGTCGAAGAAACTTTGCTTGACTTGACTACAATTTATCGCCGTATCAATGAAAATTTGGTAAAATTAAAGAAATAAGACATTATCAGGAGACATAAAAATGTTACCATTAAAAGAATTTGTACAAAATCGTTACAATAAATCTATCGCAGAATGTAGCAATGAGGAGCTTTACCTTGCTCTTCTTAACTACAGCAAACTTGCAAGCAGCCAAAAACCAGTGAACACTGGTAAGAAAAAAGTTTATTACATCTCAGCTGAGTTCTTGATTGGTAAACTCTTGTCAAACAACTTGATTAACCTTGGTCTTTATGACGAAGTTAAAAAAGAACTTGCTGACGCAGGTAAAGAGTTGATCGAAATCGAAGAAGTAGAATTGGAACCATCGCTTGGTAATGGTGGTTTGGGACGTTTGGCAGCCTGCTTTATCGACTCAATCGCTACACTTGGATTGAACGGTGACGGTGTTGGTTTGAACTACCACTTTGGTCTTTTCCAACAAGTGCTTAAAAACAACCAACAAGAAACTATTCCTAACGCTTGGTTGACTGACCAAAACTGGTTGGTTCGTTCAAGCCGTAGCTACCAAGTGCCATTTGCACACTTTACATTGACATCTACTCTTTACGATATCGATGTACCTGGTTACAAAACTGCTACGAAAAACCGCTTGCGTTTGTTTGACTTGGATTCAGTTGATTCATCTATCATTGAAGATGGCATTAACTTTGATAAGACAGACATCGCTCACAACTTGACTCTTTTCCTTTACCCAGACGATAGCGACAAACAAGGTGAATTGCTCCGTATCTTCCAACAATACTTCATGGTTTCAAACGGTGCACAATTGATCATCGATGAAGCAATTGAAAAAGGAAGCAACTTGCACGACCTTGCTGACTACGCAGTTGTACAAATCAACGATACTCACCCATCAATGGTGATTCCTGAATTGATCCGTCTTTTGACTGAACGTGGTATCGAACTTGATGAAGCAATCTCTATCGTTCGTAGCATGACTGCTTACACAAACCACACAATTCTTGCTGAAGCCCTTGAAAAATGGCCTCTTGAATTCTTGGAAGAAGTGGTTCCTCACTTGGTACCAATCATCAAAGAATTGGACCGTCGTGTTAAAGCAGAATACAAAGATCCAGCTGTTCAAATCATTGATGAAAACGATCGTGTACACATGGCCCACATGGATATCCACTATGGATACAGCGTAAACGGGGTTGCCGCTCTTCACACTGAAATCTTGAAGAACTCAGAGTTGAAAGCTTTCTACGACATCTACCCAGAAAAATTCAACAACAAAACAAACGGTATCACATTCCGTCGTTGGCTTATGCATGCGAACCCAAGCTTGTCTCACTACTTGGATGAGATTCTTGGCCGCGAATGGCACCATGAAGCTTCTAAATTGGAAGACCTTCTTTCATACGAAGACAAGGCTGCTGTCAAAGAAAAATTGGAAAGCATCAAAGCTCACAACAAACGTAAATTGGCTCGTCACTTGAAAGAGCACCAAGGTGTGGAAATCAATACAAACTCTATCTTTGACATCCAAATCAAACGTCTTCACGAGTACAAACGTCAACAAATGAACGCTTTGTATGTAATCCATAAATACCTTGACATCAAGGCTGGTAACATCCCTGCTCGTCCAATCACAGTCTTCTTTGGTGGTAAAGCAGCTCCTGCCTACACAATTGCTCAAGACATCATCCACTTGATCCTTTGCTTGTCAGAAGTGATTGCTAATGACCCAGCAGTTGCACCACACTTACAAGTGGTTATGGTTGAAAACTACAACGTTACTGCAGCAAGCTTCTTGATTCCAGCGTGTGATATCTCTGAACAAATCTCACTTGCTTCTAAGGAGGCTTCAGGTACTGGTAACATGAAATTCATGTTGAACGGAGCTTTGACTCTTGGTACTATGGATGGAGCTAACGTGGAAATCGCTGAGTTGGTTGGAGACGAAAACATCTACATCTTTGGTGAAGATTCAGAAACTGTTATCGACCTTTACGCAAAATCAGCTTACAAATCAAGCGAATTCTACGCTCGTAAAGCGATCAAACCATTGGTTGACTTTATCGTGAGCGACGCTGTTCTTGCAGTTGGTAAGATTGAACGCTTGGAACGTCTTTATAACGAATTAATCAACAAAGACTGGTTCATGACTCTTCTTGACTTGGAAGACTACATCAAAGTGAAAGAGCAAATGCTTGCTGACTACGAAGACCGTGACGCATGGTTGGATAAAGTCATCGTTAACATTTCTAAAGCAGGATTCTTCTCATCTGACCGTACAATCGCTCAGTATAACGAAGATATCTGGCACTTGAACTAAGATATACAATTTAATAGTTATTACACTATCTAGCAAAAAAGCGAGTTTCAATTGAAATTCGCTTTTTTTGAATGTTATGGACTTGAGGTTGACTGGTCTCAAAAGAAAAAATAATTTGTCAATAATTTCTAGATTTAAAAATCAGACCTAGAGAACACTAAGAAGGTTGGTTGTACTACCTTTAAGCCTAAGGTTCTTCTTAGCTGTTACCTCAAATTTCTTGTATTCGTTTACAAACAGTATTATAATAGTATTATAGTAAAGAAGGAGGATGTTCTTATGTGGAAAAAATATTTTTCAAAATACAAATGGACGGATTTATTTTGGATTCTTTTTGTAATTGGGGCATGCCTCTTGACGGGTAATAGTTCTTCGTTTCCACTGACTCATCAAGAAATCTCTTTTCATGGATGTTGTTATGGGGCATCACTTGCCTTATATCACTTGCTATTTATTGATAAATTTGTCATTTCAAATCGAAAATAAATGGAGAGGTTAAAATTTTTCCACTTTTCGGATAGATACTTGAAAAATCGTGTTTTAAACCCGCATCTCAAGAAGAGGTGCGGGATTTGTAGTATCTCAAAAATTTATTTACAGTGCTTTTCCGACCAGAATCTCTGCTTCGATGGTAATCTCTGTCAGTTGGCTCCAATCAATCTTGCTTTGGTCAACGTGAAAGAGGAGGGGTGTCATGCTGAGTAAAGCTTGTCTTTGCTCTGCGGTGATGGATTTGGTCAGGGAAGCAGTCTGGATAGATTGGATGTTGAAATATTCTTGGAAATGTTCCTTGATATCTTGATTGGAATAGTCCTTCTTTGTCAGCTGATCCTGTACTATCTGGCGGATTTCCTTGAGGTGGTTTTCGGTAGGGATGACCTTGATTAAGATACCATCTTTTGATAAAACTCGTTGAAATTCTCCATAATTTGCAGGCGAGAAGATATCAAGAAGGATATCCATGCTGGTGTCTTTTATAGGAAGACGAGCTAGGTCACCGACAAACCAATTGACTGCCCAGTTAGGTTCGCTCTTGGCAGCGATTTGGACCGAATCTTTTGAAATATCAAAGGCATAGAAGGTCTTGTCAGGGTGCACTTCTTGGAGTTTGCGAGAGTAGAAGCCTTCGCCACAGCCGATATCCAAGATTGTTTTACTCGTTTCTAAGCTAGAAAGCATGGTTGATAAGGCATCTAAAATAGCCTGATAAAAGCCAGCTTCTAGGATTTGCTGGCGATTTTGAAAGTTTTCTTTATCGTAGTTGGAGGATTGTTTGATTTGGGGTGCCAGATTGACATAACCGAATTTTGCTAGGTCAAAAGAATGCCGATTCTCACATTTAAGACTAGACTCTACCAAGGTCAGGTTTTCTTGGCAGACGGGACAGGCAAAAGCGCTAGCAGAAGCGAAGCGCTGGAGTTTGGGTTTGAGGTTTGTATTCATAGTTTAAGTGTATCAAAAAAAGGACTGGATGGCAAATGCCTCCAGTCTGTTTTTTAATATGTAAGGACGAAGTATTTTTTCTTACCACGGCGGATAACAGTGAGTTCGTTCTCTAATTTATCGTTATCCCCTAAGACATAGTCAAGGTCTTGGATGCGGTCGCCGTTGACGTAGATGGCTCCGTTTTGAACATCTTCACGGGCTTGGCGTTTTGAGTTAACCACGCCAGAAGATACAAGAAGTTCAACGATGTTGTGATTTTCATCTGCTTGTACTTGGTAGTTTGGTACGCCACGAAGTCCTTGTTTGAGTTCTTTGACAGAAAGGTTTTTGATATTTCCAGCAAAGAGTTGTTCAGTGATGTTAAGAGCTTCTTTGTAAGCTTCTTCTCCGTGAACAAGTGTTACGACTTCACGAGCGAGGACTTTTTGAGCCAAGCGTTCGTGTGGAGCTGCTTCAAATTGTTTGCGGATGTCTTCAATCTCATCCAGTGACAAGAAAGTAAAGATTTTCAAAAAGCGAACAGCGTCAGCGTCCATAACATTCATCCAGAATTGGTACATTTCGTATGGGGAAGTCTTTTCAGGATTGAGCCAGACTGCATTTCCTTCTGATTTACCAAATTTCTTACCAGTTGCGTCTGTAATCAGTGGAACAGTGATAACGTGACCAGTCTTGTCGGCTTTACGACGAAGCAATTCGGTACCAGCGGTCATATTTCCCCATTGGTCAGAGCCGCCGATTTGTAGGGTTACGTTGTGCTCTTGGTTAAGGACAAAGAAGTCATAACCTTGCATGATTTGGTAGGCAAACTCAGTGTAAGAAATCCCTGTTTCGATACGTTTCTTCACAGACTCCTTACTCATCATGTAGTTGACAGTGAAGTATTTTCCGATATCACGGAGGAAGTCAATGAAGCTGATGCTGCCAAACCAGTCGTAGTTGTTGACCATGACAGCTTTATTTTCACCATTTTCAAAATCAAGAAAGCGAGAAAGTTGTCCTTGGATAGACTTGACCCAGCCATCTACTGTGTCTTTTGTTTGGAGACTACGCTCAGCATCTTTGAAGGACGGATCTCCGATGAGACCAGTAGCACCGCCAACGAGCGCATAAGGTTTGTGACCTGCTAACTGCAAACGACGACTTGTCAAGATAGCGACAAGGTGGCCTAGGTGAAGGCTGTCAGCAGTTGGATCGTAGCCAGTATAATAAGAAACTTGACCTTCTTCTAGGGCTTTACGCAAAGCTTCTTCATCAGTCGTTTGAAAAATCAAACCACGCTCTTTTAGCTCATCAAAAATGTGCATGTGTCTTTTCTCCTTTATAAAATATTGTTTCTACCTATTGTACCACAAACTTGGTAAATAACCTAGTAAAATCGGGAAGAAAGTTGCTGCTTGGACTTTTTTGGAAACGAGTGAAATATGGTATAATAGCACTAGCTTATTTTCAGAGAAATAGATAAAAATAGTTGAGAAAGGGGCTGGAAAATGTCTCATATTATTGAATTACCAGAAGTATTGGCCAACCAAATTGCAGCAGGAGAAGTTATCGAGCGTCCTGCTAGCGTTGTCAAAGAATTAGTTGAAAATGCTATCGACGCTGGCTCAAGCCAGATTATCGTTGAGATTGAAGAAGCTGGTCTTAAGAAAATCCAAATCACAGATAATGGTCACGGGATTGCCCACGATGAAGTCGAGTTGGCTCTCCGTCGTCATGCGACCAGTAAGATTAAGAATCAAGCGGATCTTTTTCGGATTCGGACCCTCGGTTTCCGTGGTGAAGCCCTGCCCTCTATCGCATCTGTCAGTGTCTTAACCTTGTTGACTGCGGTGAATGGTGCCAGTCACGGGACAAAACTAGTGGCTCGTGGGGGAGAAGTTGAAGAAATCATTCCTGCGACAAGCCCTGTAGGGACTAAGGTTTGTGTGGAAGACCTCTTTTTCAATACACCGGCTCGTCTCAAGTATATGAAGAGCCAGCAGGCAGAGTTGTCTCATATCATTGATATTGTCAATCGTCTGGGGCTAGCCCATCCGGAGATTTCTTTTAGCCTGATTAGCGATGGCAAGGAAATGACACGAACAGCTGGTACGGGTCAACTGCGTCAAGCAATTGCTGGAATTTATGGTTTAGCCAGTGCTAAAAAAATGGTTGAGATTGAGAATGCTGACCTAGACTTTGAAATTTCAGGCTTTGTCTCATTGCCTGAATTGACACGGGCTAATCGTAACTATATCAGCCTTTTTATCAATGGCCGTTATATCAAAAACTTCCTGCTCAATCGTGCTATTCTTGACGGTTACGGCAGCAAACTCATGGTGGGGCGTTTTCCGCTGGCTGTGATTCATATCCAGATTGACCCTTATCTAGCAGATGTCAATGTGCACCCGACCAAGCAAGAGGTGCGTATTTCTAAGGAAAGAGAGCTGATGGCACTGGTTTCAGAAGCTATCGCAAAGAGTCTCAAGGAACAGACCTTGATTCCAGATGCCTTGGAAAATCTGGCAAAATCTACTGTTCGCAATCGTGAAAAGGTTGAGCAAACGACTTTGCCACTGAGAGAAAATACGCTCTACTATGAAAAAACGGAGCTGACAAGACCACCTCAAGCTGAGGTGGCAGACCATCAGGTGAGTCTGACGGAAGAAAGACAGGATTTGACCTTGTTTGCTAAGGAAACTTTAGACCAGCTGACCAAGCCTGCTAAACTGCATTTTGCAGAGAGAAAGCCTATCAGCTACGACCAACTGGATCATCCTGAGTTAGATATGGCTAGTTTGGATAAGGCTTATGACAAGCTAGAGCGAGAAGAAACGTCAAGCTTCCCAGAATTGGAATTTTTTGGGCAAATGCACGGGACCTATCTCTTTGCCCAAGGTAGAGATGGGCTTTACATCATAGACCAACACGCAGCTCAGGAGCGGGTTAAGTATGAGGAGTATCGCGAAAGTATTGGCAATGTTGACCAGAGCCAGCAGCAACTCCTAGTGCCCTATATCTTTGAATTTCCTGCGGATGATTCCCTTCGCCTCAAGGAAAGAATGTCTCTTTTAGAGGAAGTTGGCGTCTTTCTAGCAGAGTACGGGGAGAATCAATTTATCTTGCGCGAACATCCCATTTGGATGGCAGAGGAGGAAATTGAATCTGGAATCTATGAGATGTGCGACATGCTCCTCTTGACCAAGGAAGTTTCAATCAAGAAATACCGAGCTGAACTAGCCATTATGATGTCCTGCAAGAGGTCTATCAAGGCTAACCACCGTATTGATGATCATTCTGCTAGACAGCTTCTCTATCAGCTCTCTCAATGTGACAACCCATACAACTGTCCGCACGGACGCCCTGTTTTGGTCCACTTTACCAAGTCAGATATGGAGAAGATGTTCCGTCGCATTCAAGAAAATCATACAAGCCTACGCGAACTAGGAAAATACTAAATTTAAGGGAAAACTATGTACGAATATCTAAAGGGTATCATTACCAAAATTACTGCTAAATACATTGTTCTAGAAGCTAACGGGATCGGTTACATTTTGCACGTGGCTAACCCCTATGCTTACTCAGGACAAGTCAATCAAGAAGCGCAAATCTATGTCCATCAAGTTATTCGCGAAGACGCTCATCTCCTTTACGGTTTCCGTTCAGAAGACGAGAAAAAACTCTTTCTCAGCTTGATTTCGGTGTCGGGCATTGGCCCTGTTTCTGCTCTGGCTATCATTGCAGCAGATGACAATGCTGGCCTCGTTCAAGCCATCGAGACTAAGAATATTACCTACTTGACTAAATTCCCTAAAATCGGTAAGAAAACAGCCCAACAGATGGTCTTGGACCTAGAAGGTAAGGTGGTTGTGGCAGGCGATGACCTCCCTGCTAAGACTGAAGTTCCATCTAGCAGCGACAATCAAGAATTGGAAGAAGCCATGGAAGCTATGTTGGCCTTGGGCTACAAGGCGACTGAGCTTAAGAAAATCAAGAAATTCTTTGAAGGAACTTCAGATACTGCTGAGAACTACATCAAATCTGCCCTTAAAATGTTGGTGAAATAGGAGAAGTCTATGCCAAAACGCTGTGGCTGGGTTAAAATGAACAACCCTCTCTATGTAGCCTATCACGATGAGGAATGGGGGCAGCCCCTACATGATGACCAGGCGCTTTTTGAATTGCTTTGCATGGAGACTTATCAGGCTGGTCTTTCTTGGGAAACGGTGCTCAATAAACGCCAAGCCTTCCGTCAAGTTTTTCATGGTTACCAAATTCAAGCTGTTGCAGACATGACGGATGAAGAATTGGAAGCTTTGATGGATAATCCAGCCATCATCCGCAATCGTGCCAAGATATTTGCGACGCGAGCCAACGCTCAGGCTTTTCTACAAGTTCAGGCAGAATTCGGAACTTTTGATGCTTATCTTTGGTCTTTTGTGGAAGGGAAAACTATCGTAAATGATGTCCCTAACTATGCTCAAGCACCAGCCAAAACGCCTTTGTCTGAAAAAATATCCAAGGATCTCAAAAAACGTGGCTTCAAGTTCACAGGACCAGTCGCTGTTTTATCCTTTCTACAAGCTGCAGGGCTAGTTGATGACCATGAGAATGATTGTGAATGGAAGGGGAATTAAATGATGTCTAACAAAAATAAGGGAGTTCTGATTTTTGGGCTCCTCTATACCATTCTCTTTGTGTTTGATGGCGTTAGATGGTTGGCTTCCTTGATGCCGTCTACCATTGCAAATTATCTAGTCTATGTAGTATTAGCACTATACGGCTCTTTCTTGTTCAAGGATAGATTAATCCAACAATGGAATGAGATTAGAAAAACTAAAAGAAAATTCTTCTTTGGCGTCTTAACAGGATGGCTCTTTCTCATTCTGATGACTGTTGCCTTTGGATTTGTATCAGAGTTGTTGAGGCAGTTTTTTTGGCTGGTCGAACAAGGTCTAAATCAGTCGAATATTCAAAGCAACTTTCAAGAGCAACCAATACTGATAGCAGTTTTCGCCTGCATCATTGGACCTTTGGTGGAAGAACTCTTTTTCCGTCAGCTCTTATTGCATCACTTGCAGAAAAGTCTGCCAAGTTGGCTAAGCATTCTTCTGGTAGGATTTATCTTTGCACTGACTCATATGCATAATTTAAGTTTATCAGAGTGGGTCGGTGCAGTCGGATACCTAGGTGGTGGCCTTGCCTTTTCTATTATTTATGTGAAAGAAAAGGAGAACATCTACTATCCCCTACTGGTTCATATGTTAGGCAATAGCCTATCCTTTATTATTTTAGCTATCGGTAGTATGTGATGAAAATGCTAGTAACGATACTGAAAAAAGCTGAGAAATTCATCTCAGCTTTCTTTGTTATAGTCAAAGCGAATGACTTGCTTCGTTGCATCTACATAGGCGTGGACTCCGAAGGGGACGATCGCTCTTGGAGTTGCGTGTCCGATATTCAGATTATAGACAATCGGGATATTGCTGTCAATGATATCCAATAGTGCCTCTTTATAGTCGTCATAGAAAGTTTCATCCATAGGTTTTCCGACCAAGAGTCCACTGATAACCTCGAATATCCCATTTTCCTTTAAAGTCTGCAACATCTTTTTGAAATATTCTGGCTCAGGCTTTTCTTCGCTTGTCTCTAGCAAGAGGATCTTTCCTTCCCAGTCTGACAAGTCAGGGAAAAGTTTGTATTTTTGGCAGAGCTCCGTGCTGTCTGCGTATCGAGAGTTGTCAAAGATATCGTAGAGAGATTCGAGGCAACCACCGAGGATTTCTCCCTCGAACTGGGCATTTCCTTGTAACAAGTCAAAACCAGTATTTGTATGATTGATACGAGGTGTTCCTAGAGCTTTGGGACTGAAGTCAGTTCGTTCCTCATACCAAACGTCACTAGGGCGGATTTCTGAGATTCTTCCCGTCTCAATCAATTCTTTAAAGTAGTGAAGGCTATAGGCTAACATTTCTTTGTCTAATTCACAAATGTCTGCTAAAAAGGATTGACCATAAAAAGTTTTAACACCTAGTTTATGCAACATGAGATGGTTCATGGTTGTATCCGAGAAACCAAGAAAAATCTTTTGTTTGATAACTTTTTCTAGTTGGTCATTTTCAAAAAGGTAGGGCAACAAACGATAGGTATCATCTCCACCGATGGCGCATAGGATCATGTCGATACTATCATCAGAAAAGGCTTGCATCAAATCCTCCGCACGTGCTTCAGGATGGTCCTTGATAAAGTCTAAGCCTTTTAACGAATGGGGCAAAAAGATAGGATTGAGTCCTAGATCCTTGAGACGTTGAATACCCAAGTCCACTTCGTGTTTGACAAAGTCTTCTCCGATAATGCCACTAGACAAACTAACAATACCAATAGTAGAAACCATATCTCATCCTCCTAGAAATAAATTGATGCTATTGTATCACAAAAGATGAGGAGAAACAACAAGAATTAGAATCAGAAAATGGCTTTTAGATCACGAAAGTAGTAAAAAAGCAACCGTTCGATGTGGTTGCTTTTTATAGTAGTTGCATTCTTATAGAGCAGTAAGGAAGGTCAGTCCGCCAAGGACAACTCCGGCCGAGTTTGGAATGATTAGAATCCAATCTTTCTTAGGCTCTTTTGTCCATCCATAAATGACCCAGATTAAGCAAGAGATTGCGGCAGATAAAGGTTGGAATGGTTGAGCTTTGTTCCCTTGTAAATTGGCAAAAATTTGGGGGATGTAGGCTATAAATACAATAATCCCAATAAAGGCACCAATTGAACCAACAATTTGATTAATTCTCTGTTTAGTCATATATATTTCTCCTTATTATTTTATTAGTATAACAGAAAAACAACTTGGATTCAAGGATAAAACCTCGGGATTCCAAGGGAAGACTTTACATTGAAGTAAATTTAGACAAAATGTCTATTTATGATTTTGACGAATCAATAAATGATTTGGAACTACAAAAAAAGTAGTCTGTCTACAAAACACACTACTTTCATTGTTTATCTTAATATCTAGCAGGTCCTGCACTTGCGCTCTTGATGTTGAAACGTTTTTTGAGGTAGAAACGTAGGGCAAGGAGAGCTCCTCCGATAACCATCAAAACAAGAGGTGGTAGGCTGATGTTGATGGCTTGTGGAAGGAAGTTACTCAAGAAGAGGATGAAGACCCAGGCAAACATGGTTGCTAACATAACCAAAAGTGATTTCCAGAATGGAGGACGTTGGCTACGGTCAGTATCTGGTCCGTAGTAGCGGTAGATGAAGTGGTAGAGAAGGTAAAAGGCAACTCCACCAAAGGCCCCTACACTGATAAGTGTTACCAATCCGTAGGCAACGGGTTGGTTTGAGAAGAAGCTCATCAAGGCACTAACTACTGCAAACAATCCTGTAATGAAAAGGGCTGAATCCAACATCATCAATTTTGGATCGTCATTTTCTTTTGGATGCTCTTTTTCATATTGTTCTTTCTCAGTGTAGCTGTGAGCCCAGTGAGTTGGCGCTCCGTAGATAGAGCGGGCAGTCACTCCCTTTGGTTGTTCTTCAAGGATATGAGGAATGACTTCTTCAAGTATAGCCTTGATTTCAGCATCTGTTTTTCCGTCCTTTAGAAATTGCTGGGTTGCAATGTGGATAAATTCTTGGTTTTTCTTGGTTAATTCTTTTAAATCAATCTGTGACATAATAACTCCTGTTTAGAACCATTTTTTATGGATGAGGTAAAGAGTGAGAGAAACACTCATAGCAAAGGCGATAAAGACGATGAGCCAGAAAGCATGCGGTTCTCCGTTTAAAGGGATTTCATTATCCTTAAAGTTCATTCCGTAAGCTGAGAAAATCATGGTCGGGATGGACATAACGATGGTCACAAGTGCCAAGGTTTTCATGATATTGTTCTGGTTGTTTGAAATGATAGAAGCAAAGGTCTCTGTCATAGAGTGAAGGACGTTTCCATAGATGTCCGCCATCTCGATGGCCTGTTGCGTTTCAATCAAGGTATCTTCCAGTAAGTCTTCGTCTTCGAGATATTTCTTGATGTTACTAGTTGCGCTGGTCAATTTTTTAATCACGCGCTCATTTGTCTTAAGTGAAGCTTTGAAGTAGACGATGGTCTTTTCCAATTCCATAAGCTCAATCAATTCTTCGTTTCGAGTAGATTGATGAAGTTGACTTTCAATCTGCTCACTCTTACGTTCGATAGAACGGAGGGCAGTTAGGTAAATCTCAGCATTACGGTAGAGAATCTGGAAGATGAAGCGCGAACGCATGAAGGTATAGAAATTTCGAAGCCTACGATTGATAAAGACATCAAGAAGTGGTAGAGGCTCCAAGCAGGTGGTGATGATAGCCTCTTCTGTGATGATAATCCCCAAGGGAATAGTCACATAGTAGGTTTGATTATTTCTTTCTTCTGTGATTGGGACGTCCACGATAATCAAGGTGTACTCATCTTCGATAGTAATACGAGACATCTCTTCCGCATCGAGTGGTGCACGGAGGTCAGCTATATCAATATCAAAGGCCGAGGCGATTTCCATCGATTCGCTTTGAGTAGGATTGACGAGATTGATCCAAGTGCCCGGCTGGAGCGTATCGATCTCTTTAAATTCAGTTGTAGTTGAGAGAAAGACTTGCTTCATATCTCCTATCCTTTCCTAATCTAATCCGTGTTTCAGTGATTTTTGACACCGTACTATTATACTATAAATTCGGCTTTTTTGGTAATAGAATTTCACTTTTTTTGGTATAATGGAAAGCAACAATGAACTAGAAAGAAGTAATATGCAAGATAAGATTGTCATCCATGGGGCACGCGCCCATAATTTAAAAAATATAGATGTGGAAATTCCGCGTGACAAGCTAGTTGTGGTGACGGGACTATCTGGATCAGGAAAATCTAGTTTGGCCTTTGATACCCTTTATGCAGAAGGGCAACGTCGCTACGTTGAAAGTCTGTCCGCCTATGCTCGTCAGTTCTTGGGCAATATGGAAAAGCCAGATGTAGATTCTATCGATGGTCTCAGCCCTGCCATTTCCATTGACCAGAAAACAACCAGTAAAAATCCTCGTTCGACGGTTGGAACAACGACGGAAATCAACGATTATCTACGTCTCCTCTATGCTCGTGTAGGGACACCCTACTGTATCAATGGACATGGGGCTATCAAGGCTTCGTCTGTCGAACAGATCGTAGATAAGGTTTTGGAATTACCAGAGCGCCAGCGTCTGCAGATTTTGGCTCCTGTTATTCGTAAGAAAAAGGGGCAACACAAGACGCTGATCGAAAAGATTCAAAAGGATGGTTACGTCCGTGTCCGTGTCGATGGAGTTGTCTACGACGTGACTGAAGTTCCTGAACTTGAAAAGAATAAGCAACACAACATTGACGTGGTAGTAGACCGTATCATCATCAAGGAAGGTATCCGTAGTCGTCTCTTTGATTCAATTGAAGCAGCTCTCCGTATCGCTGAAGGTTATGTCGTTATTGATACTATGGATGATTCAGAGTTGCTTTTCTCAGAACACTATGCTTGTCCAGTTTGCGGCTTTACAGTTCCGGAACTAGAACCTCGTCTTTTCTCCTTCAATGCACCATTTGGCTCCTGTAGTGAGTGTGACGGTTTGGGAATCAAGCTAGAGGTTGATACGGACTTAGTCGTACCAGATGCTAGCAAGACTCTTCGTGAGGGAGCCTTAGCGCCTTGGAACCCTATCTCTTCTAACTATTATCCAAATATGCTGGAACAAGCCATGACAGCCTTTGGAGTGGATATGGATACGCCTTTTGAGGACTTGTCTGAGGAGGATAAACATCACATTTTTTATGGTTCAGATGGGAAAGAATTCCATTTCCACTATGAAAATGAATTTGGTGGAGTTCGTGATATCGATATTCCATTTGAAGGAGTGCTTGGAAATATCAAGCGTCGCTATCATGAAACAAATAGCGACTACACTCGTACACAAATGCGTCTCTATATGAACGAGCTGACTTGTGGCACCTGTCATGGTTATCGTCTCAATGACCAAGCCTTGTCTGTTCGTGTAGGAGGAGAGAAAGGACTCCATATCGGAGAAATTTCAGACCTCTCCATCGCAGACCATTTGGAAGTTATTGACCAGCTAACCCTATCTGAAAATGAGGCTATTATCGCTCGTCCTATCCTGAAGGAAATCAAGGACCGCTTGACCTTCCTCAATAACGTGGGTCTTAACTATTTAACGTTATCCCGCTCGGCAGGAACCCTATCAGGTGGGGAGAGTCAACGTATTCGTTTGGCGACCCAGATTGGTTCCAATCTCTCAGGAGTTCTCTATATCCTTGATGAGCCATCCATCGGTCTTCACCAGAGGGACAATGACCGCCTGATTGCCAGCCTGAAAAAGATGCGTGACTTGGGGAATACCTTGATCGTGGTGGAACACGATGAAGATACTATGCGAGAAGCTGATTATCTGATTGACGTTGGCCCTGGTGCAGGTGTCTTTGGTGGAGAAATTGTTGCTGCAGGAACGCCTAAACAGGTAGCTCGCAACAGCAAATCCATTACAGGACAGTATCTGTCAGGGAAACGCGCGATTCCAGTGCCGTCAGAACGTCGTGTAGGAAATGGACGCTTTATCGAAGTGATAGGCGCGCGTGAGAACAACTTGCAAAACATCACCGTTCGTTTCCCACTAGGAAAATTCATTGCGGTGACAGGGGTATCTGGTTCAGGGAAGTCTACCTTGATTAATAGCATCCTCAAAAAGGCTATTGCACAAAAGCTCAATCGCAATTCAGACAAGCCTGGTAAGTTTAAATCCATTACAGGAATCGAGCATATCGATCGTCTGATAGACATTGACCAGAGTCCAATTGGACGAACACCGAGGTCTAATCCTGCGACCTATACAGGTGTCTTTGATGACATTCGAGACCTCTTTGCTCAGACCAATGAAGCCAAGATTCGTGGCTACAAAAAGGGTCGCTTCAGTTTCAATGTCAAGGGTGGTCGCTGTGAGGCCTGCTCGGGTGATGGGATTATCAAGATTGAAATGCACTTCTTGCCAGATGTTTACGTAGCCTGCGAAGTCTGTCATGGGACTCGCTACAACAGTGAAACTCTAGAAGTTCACTACAAGGAAAAGAATATCTCGCAAGTCTTGGATATGACCGTCAACGATGCGGTTGAATTTTTCAAACACATTCCGAAAATTCAACGCAAACTCCAGACTATCAAAGATGTTGGTCTAGGTTATGTGACCTTGGGACAACCAGCTACGACACTTTCTGGAGGGGAGGCCCAGCGTATGAAGCTGGCTAGTGAACTCCACAAGCGTTCGACCGGTAAGTCCTTCTACATTCTAGATGAGCCAACGACTGGGTTGCATACTGAGGACATCGCTCGTCTACTCACCGTTTTGTCCCGCTTTGTCGATGATGGCAATACAGTTCTCGTCATTGAGCACAATCTGGATGTCATCAAAACAGCAGACCATATTATCGACCTAGGACCAGAAGGTGGTGTTGGCGGTGGTACTATTATCGCAACAGGAACTCCAGAAGAAGTAGCTGCCAATGAAGCTAGCTATACAGGACAGTATTTGAAAGGAAAGTTACATCATGAATAAACGTGTGCAAGCATTTTTAGATAAAATGCAAGAAAAAGAACTAGATGGTATCATTATTAATAATCTTAAAAATGTCTACTATTTGACAGGATTTTGGGGTTCAAATGGAACGGTCTTCATCAGCCGTGACCGTCAGGTCTTAGTGACAGATGCTCGCTATATTATCGCTGCCAAGCAAGAAGTTACTGGCTTTGAGATTTTTGCAGAACGTGATGAGTTGGCAACTATCGCAAAGATTGCAAAAGATATGGGCCTTTCTCGTATCGGATTTGAAGATGAGATTTCAGTTTCTTATTATCATCGCATGCAAACCGCCTTTGAAGGTTTAGAACTAGTTCCACAGACACAGTTTGTTGAAGCCCTTCGTATGATTAAGGATGAGACAGAGATTGCGACTATTCGTAAGGCTTGTTCCATCTCAGACCAAGCTTTCCACGATGCTCTTGACTTTATCAAGCCAGGTAAGACAGAAATTGAAATTGCCAACTTCCTGGACTTCCGTATGCGTGAATTAGGCGCTGCTGGTTTGTCTTTTGATACCATCCTAGCGAGTGGTATCAATTCTTCTAAACCCCATGCTCACCCAATGCACAAGCCAGTAGAACTAGGCGAAGCAATCACTATGGATTTTGGGTGCCTTTATGACCACTATGTCAGTGATATGACACGTACCATCTACCTAGGTCATGCCAGCGACGAACAAGCAGAAATCTACAACACCGTTTTGAAGGCTAACCAAGCTCTGATTGACCAAGCTAAGGATGGCTTAGGTTTCCGTGATTTTGATAAAATCCCTCGTGATATTATTGTGGAAGCAGGCTATGGAGAATACTTTACACACGGTATCGGGCACGGTATTGGACTTGATATCCACGAAGAACCTTACTTTAGCCAAACTTCCAAAGAAGTTATTAAATCTGGAATGGTCTTGACTGATGAACCTGGTATTTATATTGAAGGGAAATACGGAGTTCGTATCGAAGATGATATCTTGATTACAGATACAGGTTGTGAGTTATTAACCCTTGCTCCAAAAGAATTAATCGTAATCTAAGAAAAATGAGATAAATCGTTGACTTTTACTAGTTAAAGGTTTATACTGAAAGGCGAAAACGGTAGGTGAGGCTACCATAGGGATACGGATGACTACCGCAAAACAGTGGAGACACTACTCGTTGGTCAACAGTCCTGGTCGCGAAGGTCAAGACTAAGCTCATTACATCGCCCTATGGAGTTAAAGCTTGAACGAAAACAGACAATAAGTTTTTTAGTCCTGCCATTTTATGGCAGGACTTTCTGCTGTTTTAAAACAAAGAAAGGAGACAAACGATGCAAATTGACGATCATCCAGAACCGCACATACACAGCCAATCGCTGATTTGTGTCGTTCTGTCCTTATAAAGTGATTGGTCCCTGTGTATGAAATCACTATTCATATAGATAGGAGAAACCAATGAAAACTACAAAAGAAAGACTAGCAACAGCTATTCAAACTCCATTCAAAGAAAGTCTAGCTTTTTACCATACAAGTCTAAAAGGCTTAGATTCAGAACAAGTCGAAGAAAACCGTGACCTATATGGTGAAAACACCATCACAAAGGGTCAAGAGGATTCCATCTTTAAAAAGATTTATGAGTCCATTATCAATCCTTTCACAATCATTTTGCTTGTGATTGCCTTTATCTCTCTCGTTACAAACGTCTGGCTTGCCAAACCTGGTCAAGAGGACCCGACAACCTCTATCATTATTGTTGTCTTGGTTTTGATTTCAGGAGGCATCCGTTTTGTCCAAGAATTGCGGAGTGACAAGGCAACAACCAATCTTTCAAAAATGATTGTCAATACAGCAACTGTTATTCGCGATGGTCTTGAACAAGAGTTACCCATCGATGACTTGGTTGTTGGAGACCTCGTGAAATTGAGCGCTGGAGATATGATTCCAGCAGATGTCATCTTATTTGAATCACGAGACTTTTTTGTTCAACAGTCAGGTTTGACTGGAGAAAGTGATGCAGTCGAAAAGCTTGCTTTAAATAAAGCCACCAATCAAAATGTAGATAGCCTACTAGAAGCAGAATCTTTGGCATTCATGGGGACAAACGTTATCTCAGGCAGTGCTACAGCTATGGTTCTAGCAGTTGGTGATGACACCATGATGGGGGCCATTGAGCAAACCCTCAATACCTATGATGAACCAACTTCTTTTGAACGTGAAATGAACAGCATTTCTTGGCTCTTGATCCGCTTGATGCTTATCATGGTTCCAATTGTGTTTTTCGCAAATGGTTTGACCGACGGAGACTGGCTAGAGGCTGGAGTTTTTGCCTTGAGCGTTGGTGTTGGACTTACACCAGAAATGCTACCAATGATTATTACAGCCAGCTTGGCCAAAGGTTCCATTATCATGGCCAAGGAAAAAGTGGTCATCAAAAAACTCAATGCTATCCAGGACTTAGGAGCAATCGATATCCTATGTACGGACAAAACTGGAACTTTAACGCAAGATGAGATTGTTTTAGAATACCCATTAGATATCCATGGCGATTTGGATATGGCAGTCTTAAGAAGAGCCTATCTAAATTCACATTTCCAAACAGGTTTGAAAAACTTGATGGACCGTGCTATCATCAGTAGAACTGAAAAAGAGGCCAAAGAACACGCTATCCTACAAAATTTAGATACTAGTTTCCAAAAAATCGACGAGCTTCCATTTGACTTTGAGCGCAGACGCATGAGTGTCATTGTCAAAGACGATAGCAATGTTGTTAGTATGGTTACCAAGGGTGCTTTAGAAGAAATGTTGAACATTTCGACACATGTGGAGTACCGTGGAGAAGTCATCCCTCTTACTGAAGACATTCGTCAAGAAGTGTTGGCAGAAGTTGGTCAATTAAACCGTCAAGGTTTGCGTGTCTTAGGTGTTGGTTACAAGTCAGGTCTACGTGAAGACTATGCCTATGCTGTGACTGATGAAAGTGACATGATCCTTACGGGTTACCTTGCCTTTTTGGATCCACCAAAACCATCTGCAGCACCTGCTATTCAAGCTCTGCTTGAGCATGGTGTCAAAACAAAAATTTTAACTGGGGATAATGAAAAAGTAACCCAAGCCATCTGTGAAAAGGTTGGTTTGGACGTTGAGCATATGCTCTTAGGGGCTGATATCGACAAAATGACTGACCAAGAATTGGCAGAAGCGGTTGAAAGTGTAACAGTATTTGCTAAATTGTCTCCTGATCAAAAAGCTCGTATCATTTTACAGTTAAAGAAAAATGGTCATGCCGTTGGTTATATGGGAGATGGAATCAACGACGCTCCATCCATGAAGGTGGCTGATGTTGGAATTTCTGTAGATACAGCAGTCGATATCGCTAAGGAAACAGCGGATGTTATTTTGCTAGACAAGGATCTCATGGTTCTTGAGACTGGTATTGTTGAGGGCCGTAAGGTCTACGCCAATATGACCAAGTACATCAAGATGACCGTCAGTTCAAACTTTGGGAATATCTTCTCACTCCTTGTTGCGAGTATTTTCTTACCATTTTTACCAATGGCTCCTGTTCATCTCATTGTCCTAAATCTTGTCTATGATTTGTCTTGTGTGGCATTGCCATTTGATAATGTGGATCAAGACTTCCTTAAACAACCCCATACATGGGAAGCAAAATCCATTACGCGATTTATGGTTTGGATGGGTCCAATCTCATCTGTCTTTGATATTTTGACATTTATCTTCCTCTACTTTATCATTGTTCCTTTGGTAACAGGTCATCATTATGTTCATGGATCTGAATCTGCCCTTCAGTTTATTATCTTGTTCCAAACAGGATGGTTCATCGAATCTATGTGGTCTCAAACCATGGTCATCCATATGCTTCGTACAGCAAAAGTTCCTTTTGTACAAAGCAGACCAGCTTGGCTTGTGATTTTGATGACTCTGATTGCAGCCTTTTTCGTAACCAGTCTACCCTATGGACCACTGGTAAATATTCTTCGTCTAGCACCCTTAGGACTTCCTTACTTCTTGTTCTTAATCTGTATTATTTTCTTGTATATGTTTAGCGTTACAGTTATTAAGAAATTTTACATTAAGAAATATAAAGAATGGTTATAGTTCGTGTTTTGTCAAGAAAAAAGTTCAAAAATTGCCAAAAAAGTTAAAATTTTTTTAAAATAGGTCGCAAGTCCGATGTTTTTTATGGTATAATAGTCTAAACTGATAGTAACATGTAGCGAAAGGGGTAGGTACATGATCAAAATTTATACAGTCTCAAGTTGTACTAGCTGTAAAAAAGCGAAGACCTGGCTCAATGCCCACCAGTTAAGTTATAAAGAACAAAACCTCGGTAAGGAAGGAATCACGAGAGAAGAACTACTTGATATTTTGACAAAAACAGACAATGGAATTGCAAGTATCGTATCATCGAAAAATCGTTATGCAAAGGCCCTTGGTGTTGATATCGAAGATTTGAGTGTCAATGAAGTGCTCAACCTAATCATGGAAACACCACGTATCTTGAAAAGTCCGATTCTTGTAGATGAGAAACGCCTACAAGTCGGCTATAAAGAAGACGATATCCGTGCCTTCTTGCCACGCTCTGTCCGTAATGTGGAAAATGCAGAGGCGCGTTTACGTGCGGCTCTATAAAGCATCAAGGCTGGGAGTGACTCCTGGCCTTCTCTAATATTTAAATTGGATAACATGTGAGGATTTATGAAAAAGTTAGTCATTGGAGCATTCGCAGCACTATTTTTGCTCGTTGGATGTGGTCAGAAAAAAGAAACAGCAACTTCAACTACTGAGAGTTCTCAAGAAGCCCTACAGTCTACCTTGCCCGTATTAGAAAATGCAACCAAGAATACAGTTGTGACCAAGACCTTGGTGTTGCCAGCTGATGAGAGTGGAGCACAGCAAACTCAAATCATTACCTACAAAGGCAATCAATTTTTAAGCTTGACCATTCAGCAGAAACGTCCTGTATCAGAAGATTTAAAAAATTATATTTCTGAGCGTGGATTAGATGAAGCTAAAAAAGCTCTTAAAGAAGCTGAGGACAAGGATGAGTCTGTTCAAGCGGCTCGAAAAATTTCAGGATTTACCATTGAAACGACTCTTTTAAATGAGAAAGAAATGGAAACCAAGACGAGCTATGATTTCCAAACGATGGATATTAAAAAAGCAAGTGAAAACGAATACTTGAAGAATGTTGGACTGGAAAATCTATTGAAAAACGAACCAGAGGACTATATTGCTAATCGTGTTGCAAATGGGGCAACAGTCCAGTAAAAAGTCAGAGAAAATCAGCAGAATCAGACTGTGTGATTTGTAGAACGACCGTGAATGTGCTATAATAGTACTATTCTAAGGAAAGAGGGTGTTAGAATGGGATTTACTGAAGAAACCGTACGTTTTAAATTGGATGATTCCAATAAAAAAGAAATCAGTGAAACATTGACAGATGTCTATGCTTCTTTGAATGAAAAGGGCTATAACCCTATTAACCAGATCGTGGGCTATGTTCTCAGTGGAGACCCAGCTTACGTTCCTCGTTATAACAATGCACGAAATCAAATCCGTAAGTATGAGCGAGATGAAATCGTTGAAGAACTGGTTCGCTACTACCTTAAAGGACAAGGAGTCGATCTATAATCTATGAGAATTATGGGATTGGACGTTGGTTCCAAAACGGTAGGAGTAGCGATTAGCGATCCGTTAGGTTTTACGGCACAAGGACTTGAAATCATCCAAATCAATGAAGATCAAGGTCAGTTTGGTTTTGAGCGCCTCAAGGAACTCGTTGAAACCTATAAGGTAGACCGTTTTGTTGTTGGTTTGCCTAAAAACATGAACAATACCAGCGGACCGCGCGTGGAAGCTAGTCAAGCCTATGGAGCCAAACTAGAAGAACTCTTTGGTCTACCAGTAGAGTATCAAGATGAACGCCTAACTACGGTCGCTGCAGAGCGTATGTTGATTGAGCAAGCGGATATTAGTCGCAATAAGCGTAAAAAAGTTATTGATAAACTAGCTGCTCAATTGATTTTGCAAAATTATTTAGATAGAAAATTTTAAGACAGAGGAGAAACTATGTCACACGATCACAACCACGATCACGAAGAACGTGAACTTATTACACTTGTAGATGAGCAAGGAAACGAAACTTTGTTTGAAATCCTTTTGACTATTGACGGAAAAGAAGAATTTGGTAAAAACTATGTCCTTCTTGTACCAGTTAATGCAGAAGAAGATGAAAACGGCGAAGTTGAAATTCAAGCTTATTCATTCATCGAAAATGAAGATGGAACAGAAGGCGAATTGCAACCAATCCCTGAAGATTCAGAAGATGAATGGAACATGATTGAAGAAGTCTTCAACAGCTTTATGGAGGAGTAAAAACATCCAGTGGATGTTTTTAGCCCAGTTCCTTGAAATAAGAGAGAACTGGTAATTCCAGTGAACATTTTTACCCTTACGCTAAAAATAAAGACCGTAAGTAAGTCTGGGAGACTGTATCAGCCCAGTTCCTTGAAATAAGAAAGAACTGGTAATTCCGGGGAACGTTTTTAGCCCAACTCCTAGAAACTAGGGAGAGTTGGAACGTCCGGGGGACATTTTTCTCCCATACTAGAATTAAATACTAGCTAATGAAGTAAAAAGCGAAGAGAATCTTCGCTTTTTTGTTAAGGATTAAGGAGATTAAGCGTGTTTGAAGTAGAAAAATGGCTTCATAGTCGGATTGGCTTGAATTTCAGATCAGGTTTGGGGCGGATGCAGAGAGCGATAGACTTGCTGGGGAACCCTGAGCAAGCCTATCCTATTATCCATGTGACAGGGACAAATGGAAAGGGTTCAACCATCGCCTTTATGAGAGAGCTCTTTGTTTCTCATGGTAAGAAGGTGGGGACCTTTACTTCGCCCCACATTGTTAGCATTCATGATCGGATTTGTATCAATGGTCAACCCATATCGGACGCAGACTTTATTCGTTTAGCAAATCAAGTTAAGGAAATGGAGCAAAGACTTCTAGAAACCCACGATCAGCTATCTTTTTTTGAGTTGTTAACCGTGATTGCTTTGCTTTATTTTAAAGAACAAGGGGTGGATCTAGTTCTATTAGAAGTTGGAATTGGCGGCTTGCTTGACACGACCAATGTGGTGACTGGAGAGATCGCAGTTATTACATCAATCGGCCTAGATCACCAGGAGACCTTGGGCAATAGTCTGGAAGAAATCGCTGAACAGAAAGCAGGAATTTTTAAGCCAGAAAGAGCAGCAGTGATTGCAAACTTAACTCCTGAAGCCCAGCTCGTTTGTCAAAAGATAGCAGAAGATTTAGATGTCACTCTCTACCAAGCTGACCAAGATTTTTCTTTCAAATTAGGAGATTTTTCTTCTTCTCTTGCGGACTTGTCCCGACTAAAACTGGGTTTGGAAGGAGCTTATCAAGAGGAAAATGCCGCCCTTGCCTTGCAGGCATTTCTGTTGTTTATGACAGAGAGAGGTGAAAAGATCAATGAGGAAGTTGTCCGGTGTGCTCTGAAAACAACCAGCTGGGCTGGGCGTCTAGAAGCTGTGACGGAGCATATTTATTTAGATGGTGCCCATAATCTACCGGCTTTAGAACGATTGGTTGAATTTATCCAGGAAAAAATTCAGCAAGGTTATCAACCTCAAATCCTTTTTGGAGCTTTAAAGCGTAAAGATTACAGTGGCATGCTTGGTTATTTGACAGATCATTTACCTGATACAGCTCTCTATGTGACGAGTTTTGACTATCAGGGATCTTTGGAGGAGCAGGATTTGAGCGGCTATCATAGAGTTGCTTCCTATCGAGACTTTATAGATGATTTTGAAAAGTCTGCAGGGGAGAAAGACTTACTGTTTGTTACAGGTTCCCTCTATTTTATATCTGAAGTTCGTGCCTACCTTATAAAAACATAGTTGCTTGATTGACCTTGTTTCCTTTATTTGATATAGTATAAGTGGAATAGTTCTGCAGTTTTTCTGCCTTAGCTCCTGAAAGAAAGGAGACATTATGTCACTAAAAAAAATTACACTTTCTCTTGCTACTGTGGCAAGTCTTAGTCTTTTAGTTGCTTGTTCGTCAACAGCTAAATCGACACCTTCATCCCAAGCAAGCACTAGCTCTGAGGCAAGCACTAGTCAAGTGTCAGAAACCAGTGCTTCTAGTTCTACTACTAGTGCAAAGACTGACACGACTACTAATATAGATGGGACCTACAAGGGACAAGACGAGGATGATAGCATTACTCTTGTAGTTACTGGAAATACCGGAACGTGGACAGAAGTTGAAGCGGACGGAGATCAAGAGGTTAAGAAGGTGACCTTCGAACCAGAAAATCAGAAAGTCATCATCGGTGATGATGTCAAGATTTATGTGGCAGAAGAGAACCAGATTATTATTGATGACATGGGCCGCGGCGTTTCTGATCGTATTGTCTTAAAAAAATAGATATTCTGTAAGGATTTGGATCTGTAAAAGACGGATTTAAATCCTTTTTCGTTAACTTTGAATCAAAAAAATTCCATACTTTTAAGGTAGCTAATGTCTACCAAAAAGTATAGAATGAGTGAAATTAAAGAAATCGTTCTTGTAAAAACTGAGCGACGCCATCTTCTTCGTTGGTCAATGGTAATTGCTCGTCTGCGAATGGTAACAGAGCAGGATTTGCGTTTTTCATGGCATAGCCTTTACCTGCAAAAGAAAGCATCTCTTGGTCATTATGTTCGTCACCAAAGGCAATTAAATTCTGTTTGTCTATGTTCATGACATTGAGAAGATATTCAAGGGCAAAGGCCTTGTGAACTCCTTTGGGAGTGCATTCAAGGATATTTAAGGGGCCACCCCAAGTATTAATATTGAGTTGGTGCTTGTAGAAGTTGTTCATCTCTTCAGCCAGTGCATATTTATCGTCTGCCCTAGTTTGTAATAAAATACAGTTAGGGCCCTTGGTCACTAATTCAGACTGGAATTGATTTTCTGGGCGAAAGTTTTCAACACCAAATAATTTAGGGTTGGCAATTTCTTTGTCTGGTGCTGTAATGTAAAACTTTTTACGGTATTCACCTGCGATAAAGTCTGCCTCAATATCCTCTTTTCGTTTCACGATATCCAAGAGGTATTTTTTGTCCACAGTCAGACACTTTTCATGTTTCCAAGTCTTACCTGGTAGGTGAGTGAGTGAACCGTTGAAGTTGATCATAGGGGTTTCAAGTTCAAGTTGATCATAAAAATCTTTGGCCATACGGTAAGGGCGACCAGTTGCGATAACAACTTGGTGGCCTTTTTTAGAAATTTTCTTAATCGTTTCAATAGTAAAATCAGAAAGTTTGCTTTCAGAGTTGAGCAAGGTTCCGTCCAAATCGACGGCAATCATTTTTTTAGTCATAAAATCCTCCCGAATCTAGTTTCAGATAAGATGTTTTCTATTATATCAGAAAGTGACTAGAAAAGCTGATAATAAGCGAAAATAGAGACAATAATATCTCATAAGAATTTTTAAAATTAGAAAAAACATCTTGAAAAGATGAATGATTGGTGATATAATGGTAGTATTGTTCGTAAAATGACAAAGGAGATTAAAAATGGACAAACTATTTAAACTAAAAGAGCACGGGACAGATGTCCGTACAGAGGTTCTTGCTGGTTTAACAACTTTCTTTGCAATGAGTTATATTCTCTTTGTAAACCCTCAAATGCTTTCACAAACAGGAATGCCTGTTCAGGGTGTATTCTTGGCGACAATTATCGGTTCTGTTGTGGGAACTTTGATGATGGCCTTCTATGCTAACTTGCCATATGCGCAAGCTCCAGGTATGGGACTAAATGCCTTCTTCACATTTACCGTCGTATTTGGGATGGGTTATAAATGGCAAGAAGCCCTTGGAATGGTCTTCATCTGTGGGATTATTTCATTGATTATTACATTGACCAATGTTCGTAAAATGATCATCGAATCTATTCCTACAACTCTTCGTTCAGCGATTTCAGCTGGTATTGGGGTTTTCCTTGCTTATGTTGGGATTAAGAATGCTGGTCTCTTGAAATTTTCGATTGACCCAGGTACCTATACAGTAGCAGGTGAAGGAGCAGATAAGGCTCAAGCAGCACTTACTGCAAACTCAGCAGCTGTTCCAGGATTGGTAGACTTCAACACTCCAGCTGTCTTGGTAGCTCTTGCAGGTCTTGCCATTACTATCTTCTTCGTTGTTAAGGGGATCAAAGGTGGTATCATCCTTTCTATTTTGACAACGACAGTTCTTGCGATTGCTGTTGGTCTTGTTGATTTGTCTAGCATTGACTTTGCAAGCAATAATCTTTCATCAGCCGTTAACGACCTAGGAACCTTGTTTGGAGCTGCTCTTGGTTCAGAAGGATTGGGATCTCTGATTTCAAACACTTCTCGTTTGCCAGAAACCTTGATGGCCATTCTTGCCTTCTCATTGACAGATATTTTTGATACTATCGGTACTCTTATCGGTACTGGTGAAAAAGTTGGTATCATTGCAACAAGTGGTGAAAACCATGAGTCAGCTAAGTTGGATAAGGCTCTTTACTCTGACTTGGTGGCAACTTCAGTAGGTGCCATTGCAGGTACTTCAAACGTTACAACTTATGTTGAGTCTGCAGCGGGTATCGGTGCTGGTGGACGTACTGGTTTGACAGCTTTGGTTGTTGCCATCTGTTTTGCCCTATCAAGCTTCTTTAGCCCACTTCTAGCAATTGTTCCAACAGCTGCAACTGCACCAATTTTGATCATCGTCGGAATTATGATGCTTTCTAACTTGAAAAATATCCCTTGGGATGATATGGCTGAAGCTGTTCCAGCTTTCTTCACATCTATCTTTATGGGATTCAGCTACTCAATCACACAAGGGATTGCCGTTGGTTTCTTAACTTATACTTTGACGAAGGTTGTCAAAGGTCAAGTGAAAGATGTGCATGTCATGATTTGGATTTTGGATGCTTTGTTCATCTTGAACTACATCAGTATGGCTCTTAACTAATGACAAAAACTAATAAAAAAGAAGGAGGAATCTCCTCAATGTCATTAAGTTAAGAAATTCAAATACAATTCTGTATTTGGGTTTCTTTTTTTATGTGCTAAACTGATAGTTAAGGAGGTACTTCCCATGATAAAACAGATAAAAGCCCACTTGAATAAGAG
>NZ_JASHFO010000017.1:0-40265 GCF_047460825.1 Streptococcus infantis
AATCTGTAGACGTTTGTGATATTTGGCGTACGATGAATCTTTTAAGAGTTGTTCAATTTTTTGTGTTTCTTCGTTTGTAAGTTTCATAACTACTATTATAAGATGTTTTTTGATTTTAGTCTAGTATCAGGATTAAAAATTGACAGTTGGGGAAATGGAACTGAGAGTCGTTAAAAAAAGATGTATATTATATAATAAGGAATGATAATTTATAAGTGCTACAGAGAATAGACTAGGTTTTTATAGATTTTATGCTGTGCTAGATCAGTATATAACTGATAAACTGAATAGGGGATTGTTAATCTTTCCCTCCATCAAGGTAATTTTAATTTTTTAGGAGTGAGTATGAAAAAACTTTGGCATTTGGGAGTATTTATCTTACTGATATTTCTATCAGTTTATCTACCAGAGTTAGGGGTTTTGCATCTGACTAAGTTTTTAAAATGGGGGATAGATGGCTATTTTATTATTTTAGCAGTAAAGCAACTAGCTCTTTTAGGATTATTTATCTATTGGCTCAAAAAGAAAAAGATGCTCTATATTTTTGAAAAAAATGCTTGGAGTTGGTCAACTCTCTTTTTCCTTGTAGTCAGTTTAGTAGCTATTTATTTTCTTCGTCAGTTGGTGGATGCTTTTGACTTAAGATTCCATCACTTAACTGACAATAAGTATATCTTTCAAGACCTTCTTTCGGTCCTATACTCCAATGGACAACCAACTTTTCTATCAACTGTTCTCAAGTTTAGTTTAATAGTAGTCGTCGCACCTATATTGGAGGAGATAGTTCTGAGAGGATATTTTATGAATACCTTCTTTCCAAACTCCAAGTATTATCTGGATGTTATCTTATCAGCTCTTATCTTTGGAATCAGTCATTTGGTGGTTTCCCATCGAGATCCCATCAGTTTGATCATTTATAGTTTAGGAGGCCTTTTCTTTGCCCTGGTCTACCGTTGGACAAAGAATCTGAAAATTACAATCCTGTGCCATAGTTTTTTCAACTTTCTCACTTATGCCAAGCCCATCTGGATATTTGTTTATAATTATGTCTATTACCACTTTTTTAGATAGTGGAAGGCAAAGAAAAAAGTGTTTGATAATTGTCAAACACTTTTTCTATATTATTTAATCTTCTTCTGTCACAAATTGACTGAGGAGTCCATTGATGAAACGGGCTGACTTTTGATCTGAAAAGCTCTTAGCAAGTTCAATGGCTTCGTTAACAGCTACGAGCTGAGGAGTATCAAATGAAGTGATTTCAAAAACTCCTAGGCGTAGTAAATTCTTTTCTACCAAAGTCAGACGATCGATGGTCCAACCAGTTTTCAAATGTTGAGTGATTTGTTTGTCCAGATCATCCTTCTTAGCTTGGACACCAGAAACGAGCTCTACAAGGAAGTTAGGAAGTTGTACGTCTGTATCTTCGCGATCATGTGTGTAGGCGAAGCGACAAGCAGTTTCTAGATCTGAACCATATTCAAGACTCATCAAGGCTTGGAAAGCACACTTACGTAGTTCACGTCTAGATTCTAATAATGGACTAGTCATTGAGGAAGTCCTCGTCGAATAAGTCTTTCAATTCTGGTTTTGGTGTTTTATCTGGAACGATACCTGAAACGTGAATGTTGACAGCAGAGATTTCAACATCAGCCATGTTACGGACAGCATCCTTAACAGCTTTCTGGATAGCCATAGCAACCTTAGGAACTTTGACACCGTACTCTAGGTAGAGGTAGATATCAGCTGTGAGCTCATCGTTTGCTTCTTTTAGATATACGCCACGACCAAGAGAAAGTTTTGAAAGGGTGTCAGATACTGATTTGTTTGAAAAAGAGTGTACGCCTTCAACTTTCGCAGTTGCAATAGCAATGATTTTTTCAAGTACACGTGGGGCGATGACGATTTCGCCAAGTTGTTCTTCAATTCCCATAGAATGACCTCTTTCTAGTTTCTAGAGATTAGGCGCGAGAAACGTAAGTTCCTTCTGCAGTGTTGATAATCAATTTTTGACCTGCTTCGATGAAGTCTGGAACGTTCACGACAAGACCAGTTTCCATTGTTGCTGGTTTACCAGAACCTGTAACAGTAGCACCTTTGATAGATGGTTGTGTTTCAGCAACTGTCAATTCAACAGTAGTTGGTACAGTTACACCGATTACTTCAGTTCCGTAGAATTGGATTTTTACATCTGAGTTTTCAAGGATGTAAAGCAATTCGTTTTCAACATTCACAACAGGAATTTCGTATTGGTCGTAAGTTTCTGTGTTCATGAAGTAAGCTGTGTCGTCCATTTTGTACAAGTATTGAGCTGGAACTGTTTCGATGATCGCTTGCTCAAATTTTTCTTCTGGGCGGTAGCTTGTTTCAAAAGTTGAACCAGTGCGGACATCACGCAATTTCATACGCATGATAGTGTTTCCTTTACCTGGTTTGTGGTGGCTAGCTTCCAAAACGCGGATCAATTTTCCTTCAGCTGTTTCAAAAGTCATACCAGCCTTTAGTTTACTTGCTTCAATCATGTTTTTACCTCTTTAATAAATAGTTTACTCTTTATTGTACCATAAAATGCAATAATTCTCAAATATCAGATGAGCTTGAATTAGTTGACTGGTACGATATTTCCTTCTTCATCTTTGGTTACGAGAACATACTTGCCGTCTACCTCGATGTAGAAGGTCTTGCTTGCAGTTTGCCCGTTATTTTGAACAGGGGCTTGAGTTTGGGCTTGTTGGTTGAGTTGATTGCCAAGTGTTTGTCCTAGATTCATTCCCATAATCATGTTCATACCATTGCCATTGCCTTCATTGTTAGCAGCAGCGATGAGAGCTTCATTACGAGCACGACGTTCTTCAATCTCGATCGTATTGTACTTCATAGCGACAAGTTCGCTATCAAGCTTACGGACAATATCTAAGCTTTCTTGATCATAGCTCAAATCTTCAAGTAGAATATTAGTTGTTTCAATCCCATAAAGTCCAGCCCATACCTTATTAACTTCTTGTTTTGCTAGCTCATTGAAAGTATCTTGATTGGCATTAAGGCTATAGATATCTACCTTGTTTTCATTGGTAAACTTAGCAATTGCAATAGCAATCTTTGGTGCGATATTTTGTCGAAGTGTTCCTTGAGCTACATTTTGTAATGTAAAGGCTTTATGGTCTTCAATTTGTTGACTGATGGAGCTGACGTAGAATAGGACTGGATCAGCAACTTTGATATCAAACAAACCGTAGAAGCGGATGTTAAGTAATTGTTGATAACGTTCACTGAAATATTCTACAGCATTTTGTGTACCGAATTTATTTCCGGCAACGGGTTGCATACGAATAAAGATGATTTCTTGTTGGGTAATGACTTGACCACCAAATGAGAAGCGGTTTTTGAAATTTTCCCAAGTACCCTTTAGGCCACCTTTTTCAAGAAGCCAGGCATTGTCTCCAGAACGCCATTCGTGGCTACCAGCTTCTAAGACGTCTCCAAGGAAGGTACCGTTGTTCACTAGAATAGCGACATAGCCTTGAGGAACAATAACGACACTACCATCTGTTAGTAGTCCAGTGTTTTGATTGCTTTGTCTAGATTTGCCATCTGGATCTTTTGAAAGAAGTTGACCTTTAATGGCCAAAGCATCTGCTGTTAGGTTATTTGGAAATACGATCGCTTCTTTAAATTTGCTATCGTTGAAACTATTAAGCCCTGAAGATAGGGCGGCACGAATAAATCCCATAATTTCCTCCTAATTATAAAGTTCGTCTTCATCCACAACATCGTAGGTATCGAGTACCCATTGGTTTGGACTACGTGTGAGATCAGCTCCGCAGTATTCACATTGGCTAATAGCTGAGATTTTAAGTGGAGCGCCACAGTTTGGACAGTGGTCGCTAACAGCTTCATCTTGAACATTGTTTTCGGTTTGACTACCATGTTTGCGGATAAAGTTCATTTGATAAACTGTAAATAGATCTTGTTTAGGGTCTCCTTCGATAACCTTACGAGTCTCATCATCGATAACATAGTCTCTGAGTGTAGATGAAAGGATAACCACTAAAGTATCATTTCCATCTGGATTTTCGTAGAAATCTTTAATGCGGATATTTTCAACATAGACTTTTTCTAAAACATTGGTTGTTTTTGCCCGAATATGATCTTCAAGTTGAGTACTATGTTGGGAATAGAGACTAGTACTTTCGAGAGAGCGAACCAAATTCCAATCCTTTTTAGTCCAGGCTGCCTGCAACTGAATATAGACTTCTTTACCCCATGAAGCGAAGGCATCAGCATCAAAGTTTGGATCACCATATTTGACACGATTAACAGCTAGTGTGTTGTGTTCTACTCGGCGATGGCTAGGTGGATTATATCCAGTTGAACTACCGTAAGACTTGCCAGAAGATGAATTCTGATCGCTTAGATATTTGATGAACATGTAGAGTAAGAAACCTCCAACACCAAACATGATAAGCATGTTCATACCAGTACCTAAAGAACCACCTGAACTAGAGGAGCTACTTCCAGAGCGATAGCTACTTTTATAAGAGGAGCTGCGACTTGAGCTACTGCGGCTGCTACTTCTTGAACTGCTTCGGCTAGAGCTACCACTTCGCGAATGGCCAACGCCAGCATCAATTGAGTTAAATGGTGTGAAGAAGAACAACAATAAACAAGTGGCGAGAAGAGTATATAACTTTTTCATATGTCTCCTAACTATGTGAGTACAAAGTGCAAGGCATCAAGCAATGACTAATTTCATCAACTTGTGACAGTTATATTGAGATTGATTATTGATCGTTTTTCAACTTAGCCAATTCTTGGGCAAGTAGTTTAAGGGCTACTTGTGGGTTGGCTTGACCCTTGGTTGCTTTCATGAGGAATCCTGTGAAGGCCTTGTCGGCGTTACGTTTTCCTGACTTGAAGTCGGCAACAGCGGCTTCATTATCCGCAAAGACTTGATGAATAATTGGAATCAAAACATCAGGATCTGAGATTTGAACTAAACCAGCTTTTTCTACGTATTCACGCGCTCCACCACCATTTTTAGCTAGGTGAACAAAGACTTTCTTGGCAATCTTAGACGAAATAGTACCGTCTTCGATGATGGCAATCATTTCAACCAAGTTTTCTGGTGTCAATTCGATTTGTTCCAGTGTCTTACCTTCGGCGTTCAAGAATTGAGCGACTTCACCTTGGAGCCAGTTAGAAACTTGTTTAGCATCACCACCGAGGGCGACAGCTTTTTCAAAGAAATCAGAAGTGACTTTATTGGCAGTCAACTGGCTAGCATCGTATTCTGATAGACCAAGTTGAGAAACGTAACGAGCACGGCGCTCTTTTGGAAACTCTGGCAATTCAGTACGCATCTCTTCGATCCATTCATCTGAGATTTCAAAGAGTGGTAGGTCTGGTTCTGGGAAGTAGCGGTAGTCTGCAGCACCTTCCTTGACACGCATGAGGATAGTTGCTTTATTCGCTTCATCGTAACGGCGTGTTTCTTGGCGGATTTGACCACCTGAGCGAAGGATTTCAGCCTGGCGTTGGACTTCGTATTCAAGACCTTTACGCACGTTTGAGAAGGAGTTGAGGTTTTTCAACTCAGTTTTGGTACCGAATTTCTCTTGACCATAAGGACGAAGGGAGATGTTGGCATCCACACGCATAGATCCTTCTTCCATCTTAACATCGGAAATACCAGCATATTGGATCACTTCCTTGAGGGCTGTTAGATAAGCGTAAGCTTCTTCTGGTGAACGCATGTCGGCTTCAGATACAATCTCAATCAATGGCACCCCTTGACGGTTGAGGTCAACATAAGAGTAGCCATCAGTACCGTGGGTGTTTTTACCAGCATCTTCTTCCAAGTGGGCACGCTCAATACCGATTTTCTTAGTTGTTCCGTCTTCTAGCTCCACTTCAATCCAGCCGTTATAACCGATTGGTTCATCAAATTGAGAAATTTGATAGGCTTTAGGATTATCTGGATAGAAGTAGTTCTTACGGTCAAAGTGCATCTTTTTGTGGATGTCCATGTTGAGGGCAAGAGCGGCCTTGATACCGGCATCAACAACGCCTTTATTGAGAACTGGTAGTACGCCAGGGAAAGACCAGTCAATCACGTTGGTATTGGCATTTTGGTCATTTCCAAAGTGGGCAGAAGTAGGTGAGAAGATTTTTGAATTGGTGTTGAGCTCTACGTGGACTTCAAGTCCAATGACTGTTTCAAAGTTCATTAGTTATCACCTCCAAAAATCACGGGTTGTTGTTTGTGGTAGTCTGTTGTTGCTTCAAAAGCAGCAGCAGCTTGATAAATGGTCTCTTCAGAGTATTTTGGACCAATCAATTGGAGACCGATAGGTAGACCTTGAGCAAATCCTGCAGGAATTGAAATTCCTGGTAGACCTGCCAAGTTGACTGGGATGGTCAAGAGATCCGCCAAGTACATAGCAACTGGATCGTGGTTGAGCGAATCCAAGTCAAAGGCCACGCTTGGAGCTGTTGGACCGAGGATGAGATCGTAATCTGCAAAGACTTTTTCAAAATCTTGGATGATGAGGGTACGAACTTGACCAGCCTTCTTATAATAAGCATCGTAGTAACCTGATGAAAGACTGAAAGTACCAAGCATGATACGACGTTTCACTTCGTCACCGAATCCTTGGCTACGAGTGTTAACGTAAATCTCGTCCAAGTTCTTAGCGTCTTCAGCACGGAAACCATAGCGGATACCGTCAAAACGTTGCAAGTTTGAAGAAGCTTCAGATGAAGCGATGATGTAGTAAACTGCAACCCCGTATTTAGAGTGTGGAAGGCTGACTTCTTCTACAACTGCACCAAGTTTTTCAAAGTGCTTGGCTGCGTTGAGGATAGTTTCTTTAACTTCTGGGTCAATCCCTTCACCAAGGTATTCCTTAGGCAAAGCAATTTTCATGCCCTTGATGTCTTGACCAATTTTTGAAGTAAAGTCAGCAATGCGGACAGGAGCAGAAGTAGAGTCTTTGGCATCTCCGCTAGCAATAGCATTGAGCAAGAGCGCATTTTCCTTAACGGTAGGAGCAAAAGGTCCAATCTGGTCTAATGAGCTACCAAAGGCAATCAGACCAAAACGTGAAACTGTTCCATAGGTTGGTTTGAGACCGACAATTCCGTTGAAGGCAGCCGGTTGGCGGATGGATCCACCTGTATCAGAACCAAGAGACAAACGGACTTGTCCTGAAGCTACAGAAGCTGCGGAACCACTAGATGATCCACCGGGAACCTTGCTGTGGTCCCAGGCATTTTTAGTTGCACCGTAGTAAGATGTTTCACCAGAACCACCCATGGCAAACTCGTCCATGTTGGTTTTTCCGACAACAATCATGCCCTTAGATTTTGCATTGGCAACAGCTGTCGCATCAAAGATTGGCTCATAGTTATAAAGCATTTTTGAGGCAGCAGTTGTGAGGATGCCGTCTGTAGAGATGTTATCCTTAACTGCTAGCGGAATTCCTGAAAGGACATTGTCAGCGTCAATTCCAGCCTCGTCAATAGCTTTGGCTTGAGCAAGAGCTTGATCTTCAGCGATAGTGACAAAGGCATTGATAGCCTCTTCACGCGCCTTGATATCTTCAAGCGTTGCTTGCGTTAGTTCGGTTGCAGAAATCTCCTTAGATACAAGGAGGTTGTGCAACTCTTCAATCGTTTTATTGTTAAAAGTCATTAGGCATCTCCTCCGTCATCTAGGATAGCTGGTACCTTGATATAGTAGTTTTCTTTTTCAGGTACATTTTTAAACAAGCGATCACGGTCAGTTCCTTCTTCGGCTATGTCTTGGCGAAGAACGGTCTTACGATCTGCCATGGTAGTCGTTGGTTCGACACCAGTAGTGTCGACTTCGCCCAGCAATTCGACCATATCAACAATCTTAGACAAGGTTGTCGCAAACTCAGCAGTTTCTTCTTCTGAGAATTTTAATTTTGAAAGATTGGCAACGTGTGTTACCTCTTCTTGCGTAATTTTCATCTTGCATCCTTTCGTGAAATGATGATTATTTATCTGTTCTATTTTACCATATTTTCCTATAAATAAGGTAAGTCAAGTTGAAAAGAAATAGAAATTGAAAAAAGGTTTTTTATTCGATATAATGGTTGAAATTAGAGGAAAGACTAAGAGTCGTTTTAAGTTGGAAAACGAGTTGGATAATTGATCAAATGAAAACACATTAGGGGTGAAACATGACACTTTGGGATTTACTTTTTACCAGTAAAAAAACGGTGCTTCCACACTTGGGAGCCTGGTACTTTTTATTACCTACGTCTTTGGTAGTCATAACTGTTTTATCGATTCGTTATGCCTCATCTAAGCGCTATCGAGATTTTTGGTATTGGGGTCAATTGATCCAATTACTGATTATCAACGCTTGGTATATTTCGGCACGCCTGCCCTTGTCTGAGGCTCTCCCTTTTTATCATAGCCGCATGGCTATGTGGATGATTCTTTTTGCTCCTGATAAGACTTTTTTCAAACAATACTTTGCTTTAGTGGGAGTTTTTGGCTCTATCATGGCTTTAGTTTATCCAGTCTTTTATCCGTTTCCTTTCCCTCATGTTTCCTCGGTCAACAATGTTTTCGGACACTGGGCCCTCTTGGCTAACTGCTTGATTTATCTTATTAGATATTATAAAGTTGAAAAAGGGGATGCTTGGAAAATATGTCAGATGACCTTTGGTGTCAATGCTATTATCTTTCTAGCCAACCTCTTGACAGGAGGGAATTATGGCTTTATGAGTAATCCCCCTGTGATTGGGGATCGTGGCGCCTTGGTTAATTATTTGATAGTAACTAGTTTGATGACAGGGATTCTCGTCCTCATCAATCAATTTGTTAAATATAAACTGAAGAATCGTCAGCTAATAAATTAAGGAGATCTTATGCATCATTTTATTACAAGAACCCAAACCACACCACCGCCTATTCCGATTTTTTGGTACGGTGTCATGATAGGCCTTCTTGCACTGTCTATCTATGGGTCCCTTACTTACTACAAAAATCCCAAATTTGTTCGATTATTTAAGTGGATTCAAATAGCGCAACTGCTAGCTCTTTACACTTGGTATATAGGTTTTAGCATTCCATTTTCAAATAGTCTACCTTTATACCATTGCCGCTTGGCCATGTTTGCAGTAGTATTCTTGCCAGATAAATGGAAAACCAAGCAGTATTTTGCCCTTATGGGAGCTAGTGGAGCAGTATTTGCCTTGGGCTATCCAGTTTTTGATCCTTATGATTTCCCACATATTACCAGTTTTTCATTCCTGATTGGACATTATGCTCTCTTGGTCAATTCCCTGGTCTATCTCATGAATCATTATGATAAAACCATGCTTAAAAAGTATCGAATTATCGCTTACACTTTTGTTCTTAATCTTTTTCTAGTTGGAGTTAATCAAGTGACAGGTGGAAACTACGGACTCTTGAATACCACGCCTTTTATTCCAGATGCTCCTATTTGGATTAAGTATCTTCTGGTTTCAATCATTCTTTCTTCAGCCTTAGTACTCTTTGATATCTTGTTTAAGAAACGCTGGCAAAAGAAAATGGCTTTAGAATCAACTCTTTCATGATATCGATTGTAAGCTAAAAGAAGATGTAGAATCTGAGTCGACCAATCACAAAATACAAATTGCAACATCCATTATTTAAAAAGCAAGTCTATTATAGAGACCTGCTTTTTCTTGTGTAGGCAATTGAAAAACTGTCTAAAATCCGATATAATGGAGTGTTGAAAGGAATTTTAGAGTCCAATGTAATAAAAAGCGATTAGAAATTCAAATAATTCAAAAAAAAGTAAAAAGAAAGAGAAGTTATGAGTATTCAAGAAGAAATCAAAAAACGTCGTACCTTTGCCATCATCTCCCACCCGGACGCTGGTAAAACGACTATCACTGAGCAATTGCTTTACTTTGGGGGAGAGATTCGTGAGGCAGGTACTGTAAAAGGAAAGAAAACAGGAAACTTTGCCAAGTCAGACTGGATGGATATCGAGAAACAACGTGGGATTTCGGTAACCTCATCTGTCATGCAGTTTGACTACGATGGCAAACGTGTCAATATCCTAGATACACCAGGGCACGAGGACTTCTCAGAAGATACTTACCGAACCTTGATGGCGGTGGATGCTGCGGTCATGGTGGTGGACTCTGCCAAGGGTATTGAGGCCCAGACCAAGAAATTGTTTGAGGTTGTCAAACACCGTGGTATTCCAGTCTTCACTTTTATGAACAAGCTGGACCGTGACGGTCGTGAGCCGCTGGATCTCTTGCAAGAATTGGAAGAAGTATTGGGCATCGCCAGTTACCCAATGAACTGGCCGATTGGGATGGGGAAAGCCTTTGAGGGGCTTTACGACCTCTATAATCAACGCTTGGAACTCTACAAAGGGGATGAACGCTTTGCCAGTCTAGAAGATGGAGACAAGCTATTTGCTAGCAACCCATTCTACGAGCAAGTGAAAGACGACATCGAACTCTTGCAAGAAGCTGGAAATGAATTTTCAGAGGAAGCTATCCTTGCGGGTGAATTAACTCCAGTCTTCTTCGGTTCGGCTCTTACTAACTTTGGAGTACAGACCTTCCTTGAAACCTTCCTCAAGTTTGCTCCAGAACCACACGGTCACAAGAAAACAGATGGCGAAATTGTGGATCCTTACGACAAGGATTTCTCAGGCTTTGTCTTTAAAATCCAAGCCAACATGGACCCTCGTCACCGTGACCGTATCGCCTTTGTCCGTATCGTATCGGGTGAATTCGAGCGTGGTATGAGTGTTAATCTTCCTCGTACTGGTAAGAGTGCTAAACTATCAAATGTTACCCAGTTTATGGCAGAAAGTCGTGAGAATGTCACCAATGCCGTAGCAGGAGATATTATCGGGGTTTACGATACTGGTACTTATCAGGTGGGAGATACTTTGACAGTTGGGAAAAACAAATTTGAATTTGAACCACTGCCAACCTTTACTCCTGAAATTTTCATGAAAGTTTCTGCTAAGAACGTTATGAAGCAAAAATCCTTCCACAAGGGAATCGAGCAATTGGTTCAAGAAGGAGCTATTCAGCTTTATACCAACTACCAAACAGGTGAATACATGCTTGGGGCCGTTGGTCAATTGCAGTTTGAAGTCTTCAAGCACCGGATGGAAAATGAGTACAATGCAGAAGTGGTTATGAGCCCAATGGGTAAAAAGACCGTTCGCTGGATTAAACCAGAAGATTTGGATGAGCGCATGTCTTCAAGTCGAAACATCTTGGCTAAAGACCGCTTTGACCAATCTGTCTTCCTCTTTGAAAACGACTTTGCCCTCCGCTGGTTTGCGGACAAGTATCCGGATGTAGAGTTAGAAGAGAAGATGTAAATCGTTACAAATGACTAGCAACACAAAGTTGCTGTCATTTGACGGTAACCGCTATGGCGGTTTACCTAAACGCTTCACTAGGCAAAACCCACGAATGGTATCGATTCGTGGGTTTTACCGTCGTAACAGAAAGGAAGCGGACTAGCTAACTGCCTTACTAACTGCGTTTGGCAAATAAAATCGATTTGCCAAACTCCGTGTCGTAGTTCAGTAAATTTATGTGGTTGTATAACAATCTAAGTAACTAACGCCAAGTTTCTATGGGACTTGGCTAGGCGCTCCACTAGTAAAGTTTTACGAATATTATCGATCCGTAAAACTTTACGTCGTGATGGGTAGAAAGTGGTCTGACTACCTCACTAACTCATCGACGAAAAATAATCGTTTTCTCCTCTTTGTGTCGTAATCTAATAAACGGCAACCGCTATGGCGGTTTACCTAAACGCTTTACTAGGCAAAACCCACTAGCTAACTGCCTTACTAACTGCGTTTGGCAAATAAAATCGATTTGCCAAACTCCGTGTCGTAATCTAATAATTGGTAACCGTTAAGGCGATTTGCCTAAACGTTTCATTAGTCAAAACCCACGAATGGAGTCGATTCGTGGGTTTTGACGTCGTAACAGAAAGGAAGTGGACTAGCTGCCTGTTATTGCCATACTAATTGCGTGTTGTAGCGGAAAATGAGTACCTTAGGTGGTCACTTACCTTAAATTTATTGTAAAAAGCCAAGAAAAATATCTTCTTGGCTTTTCTTGTAGCTTGCTATTCAAAATTTCCCTAAAACTCCGCCCCAATGTGGGACGGAGTTTAGGAGGTCTTTTAGGTCGCTAATCGGTAAACAGCTTCAGCATAGATATCCATAGCATGATAGAGATCATCTAAGATAGCATATTCATTTGCTTGGTGTTCTGTTTGCTCTCTTCCTGGGAATAGGGCGCCAAAAGCGACACAGTTTGGCATCGTACGTGCAAAGGTTGCACCGCCAGATGATAGAGCGGGGCTGTTATCGCCAGTTTTTTCTTTATAAACCTGCATGAGAGTAGTGACGAGCAGGCTATCTCTTGCCACATAAAGTGGTGCTAGGTAGTCAAATTCTTGGTAGCTAAGTTGGTAAGTTTTTGCACACTCTATCAGCTGATGAACAAGGGCATCCTTGTCTGCAAGGACTGGGATTCGGATATCAATTCGAATCTCAGAACTTTCGGGAGTAATGCTTAAGGCGGCCACATTAAAGGATAAATGTCCAGAAGGCTGGTCGCTGATATCACCAAAGATTCCTTTTCCTTGACCATCTTGACCAACTTCTTTGGCAAGAAATGTCAGTGCAGGATGGGATTGAATGGAATCAAGGACGGTGGCTAGTCGAATGACTGCATTAATCCCCTGGCTGGCATCCTTGGCGTGCTTAGACACACCTAGAACAGTAAGGCTCTGGTCATTTTGTTGATAATCGTAGCCAACAGCTATTAGGCCTGCCTGGATCTGATCCATAAGTGGTCCTTGATAAGTTGCCTTATCAGGAACGACATTGAAAGCTTCGCCTACATCTAAGGCGAGTTGTTCTGATCCAGGACCATGAAGTTTAACCTGTAGGAGCCCTTTTTCTGCATAGGTTAATGGGAATGAGGAGTCAGGAGCAAATCCCATGCTGGCCTGTTCTTCAATGGTATTATATCTTGTCATGCAACGCCAAAGGGTTTCCTCATCAGTACCAAATATGAAACGAACCCGTTTTTTGAATGGAATTCCTTGGTCAAGCAAGCTCTTAACTGCGTAAAGGGCTGCAAGAGAAGGTCCTTTATCATCCTGCGCACCCCGACCATAAATCCGCCCATCTCTGATACTTGCTTCAAATGGAGGAGTTTCCCAGTCTTTCAAATCGCCTGCAGGAACTACATCTAGGTGGCAGAGGATGGCAAGGAGATCACCTTCACCAACTTCTGCATACCCATAATATCCTTGAGGATTCAGATAGGTTTTAAAACCAAGATCTTGACACAAGTCCAGCATTTTTTTCAGGACATCTTGGATGGCTTGACCAAAAGGAGTACCATTTTCACCTTCCTTGAGAACAGATGGATAGGAGATGATGGTTTTCAAACTTTGAAGAAAATCCTCTTTGATTGATTCTGTAATATAGGATTTCATCCGTATCTCCCTTTGTTTCTATAAGAATGGCACTAGGGTGCCCAAGATAAGAAGTAGAATACTTGCAATGACAATTGAGATGACAAGTTTTCCAACAAACTTCCACCAAGTTCCAAGACTGACACGACCAAGAGCAAGAGCTCCCATGACAATACCTGAAGTAGGAGTGACAAGATTAAGGACACCAGATGCAGATTGGTAGGCAGTAACGATAAGGCTGGCTTTGACATTGACGAATTCTCCAAGAGGAGCCATGATACCCATGGTTGCACTAGCAAGGCCAGATGAAGAAGGAATGAGGAAGGACATAGGTAGGTAGAAGATATAGGTCAATACGATGAAGACTTGAGGAGAGAGACCTTGAAGGCCAACTTCACCCCAGTGTAGGATGGTTGCAGTAATCATACCATCGTTCATAATAACTTGGATACCACGAGCAACCGCACAAATCAAGGCTACTGAAAGCAAGTCTGCCGCACCAGTTAAGAAGGTAGAGACGATTTTTCCTTCTTTGAGACCATAAACAACACCAATCAGGATACCCATGACGGCAAATAGCATGGCGCCTTCTGGGAAGTACCAGCTACCAAATGGTTGAGCAGATGAACCGATGATGCCTCCGATTACAGGACGGCCGATTAACCAATTTTTGAAATCTTCAAAGACAGTAACATGTAAATCAACCCAAGGGATGAAACTTGCAATCATAATGATAAAGGTCACTACAAATAAAGCGAGAACATGTTTTTGTTTCTTGCTCAAGGTAGATGGTGCATCATCGTTTTCTGAAACATTGAAGTGTTTGATATCTTCTTCGCGTTGAGCGTAAACGAGTGATTTAGTAGGATCTTTCTGAATCTTTTCTGCATAGCGATAGACGAAATAGGTGCTGAGTCCAGTCATTACAAACCAGAAGATAACACGGAGAATAACACCATCCATAGAAGAGATTCCCGCAGTATCAGAAGCGATAACAGTAGCAAATGGATTCAATGTAGATGCCAAACAACCAACTTGAGAACCTAGTAAGATGATGGCTACGGCAGTGATACTGTCAAAACCAACTGCCATCATTACAGGAATAAGAAGGGGATAGAAGGCCATGGTTTCTTCTCCCATACCATAGGTAGTTCCTCCAAGTGCGAAGAGGGGCATGAGGATGAGAATCAACATTTTTTCGCGACCCTTGTATTTTTTAACGATGGAGGCAATCCCTACATCGAGTGTACCAGTAGCGTTTACGACACCAAGGAAACCTCCGACCATAAGGATAAAGAAGGCAACGTCGATAGCTGCGCTGGTTGGTTTGTGACCGAGCATGGCACGAATTGGTGCCATAAGGATATCGTAAATCCCTTGAGGATTTGAGTCAACAGTTTGATAGGTACCTGCGATGAGGTTACCTGCTTCATTGGTATCATACTTACCTGCTGGAATGATCCAGGTTAAAAATGCCATAATGGCAATGATGATAATCAAAACAGTGTATGATGAGGGCATTTGAAACCTTTTTTTATTTTCACTCATTTGTTTTTCCTCCTAAACTATGTCACACAGTATAAAAACGAATGATGTGGCAAGAGTGCTGACTAAACTTTCTTGAAAGGTATGACTAAACTATTATTCTTTCACAATGATTGTTCCACTTTCAGATTCAATCAAGGCTCCTAGATTGATAAGAGAAGTGATAACTGCTTTTCCTGCTGGACGATTGGTCACAAAATCAATGGCAGCTTGGATTTTTGGTAGCATACTACCAGGAGCAAATTGCCCCTCTTTGATGTATTCTTGAAGTTGGCTTACAGTTACCCGTTCCAATTTTTCCTGATTTGGTTTGTTATAGTTGATATAGGCATAATCGACACCAGTTAAAATGATGAAGAGATCTGCTTCGACTAGCTCTGCCAAGCATTGCGATGCAAAATCCTTATCGATGACAGCTTCTACCCCTGAGAAGTAACCGTTTTCATTTTTAGCAATAGGAATACCTCCACCGCCTGCTGCGATGACAATTTGTCCCTTGTCTAAGAGTGTTCGTATACTATCGATTTCTTTGATGTAAATGGGTTTTGGAGAAGCCACTACCTTACGCCAACCACGACCTGCATCTTCTTTAAAGTTAGCCCCAGTTTTTTCGCTTTCCGCTTTAGCCTCTTCTTCTGAGTAGAATGGACCGATTGGTTTGGTTGGATTGAGAAAGGCAGGGTCATCCTTGTCTACGACAACCTGTGTGACAACAGAAACGACAGTTTTATCAAGATGAATATCTTGTAAAGCATTTTCCAGAGCATTCTGGAGCCAAAAACCGATGCTACCCTCTGTCATAGCAACAAGTGAATCGAGAGGAAAGGCGGGATTTTTTTCGGAATTCGCTGCTAGGTGTTGGAGGAGTAGGTTACCAACTTGCGGTCCATTGCCATGGGTGATAATCAATTCATCGCCATTTTGGATGAGTTTCACCAGATGACGTGCTGTTTCTGCCAGAGCAGCTTCTTGAGCTTGAGCAGATGGATCTGTGGACAGAATGGCATTTCCTCCAAGAGCGACAACGATTTTACGATGAGACATGAGCGCTCCTTTCTTTTGGATGAACAAAAACCAATTTTGGTTAAAAGCTTGGATTTGGAAGTTGAGAAGAAAGACTTTGTAGGGACGAGTTGAGTTGGAATTTCGAAATGCGGATAACTGGAAGGCAGTTACTTGTTATGAGGTTTTTGCTTGAATGGTGACTATTGGGAAATTTCAACTCAGAGCTCGTAACTTCTACAAAAAGGGACTGGACTAAAACACTAGTCTCAGCCCCTAAGCTGTTTGTTATAGTTGGCATCACACTTTAGGAATATAGAGATTTCCTAGTGTAGCGGCCATAACGGCTTTAATGGTGTGCATACGATTTTCTGCTTGATCAAATTGACGAGCATACTTGCTATGGAAGACCTCATCAGTTACTTCCATTTCTTTTACGCCAAATTTCTCAGCTACTTGTCTGCCATAGATAGTGTTCGTATCATGAAAGGCTGGTAAACAGTGGAGGAAGATTAAGTTTTCATTGCCTGCTTTCTTAACAAGATCCATATTGACTTGGTAAGGTTTTAGCAAAGCGACGCGCTCTGCAAACTTATCTTCTTCGCCCATAGATACCCAAACATCAGTGTAAAGGACATCAGCCCCTTTTACAGCTTCGTCAGCATCTTCTGTGATGAGAATGTGAGCCCCACTTTCTTTGGCATATTCCTCAGCCAGTGCAACAACTGCTTGATCTGGGAAGAGTTCTTTTGGTGAAAAGACATGAACGTTCACACCAAGGATCGCACCTGTTACTAGAAGGCTATTGGCAACATTATTACGACCGTCACCACAGTAAACCAAAGTCAAACCTTCAAGATGTCCGAAATTTTCTAGTACTGTCAAATAGTCTGCAAGCATTTGAGTTGGGTGCCATTTATCCGTCAAGCCATTCCAAACAGGAACACCAGAGAATTCTGCTAATTCTTCAACCATATCTTGACTAAAACCACGGAATTCAATACCATCAAACATACGTCCTAAAACTTTTGCGGTATCTTCAGTAGTTTCTTTTTTACCTAGTTGAATATCGTTTGCCCCCAGGTATTCTGGATGTGCACCAAGATCGATTGCAGCAGTTGTGAAGGCTGCGCGTGTACGGGTAGAAGTTTTTTCGAATAAAAGAGCAATATTTTTACCAGCTAGATAGCGGTGTTCGATGTTTCGTTTTTTAAGATCCTTCAAGTGAGCTGAAAGTCCAATCAAATATTCGAGCTCTGCACGGGTAAAATCTTTTTCAGCTAGAAAACTTCTTCCTTGAAATACTGAATGTATCATTCTATATATCCTTTTCTAACAAGCATGATTCTGCTAGCAGATGCTAGGCAGAAATAGGAAGAATCTAAATGTCTTCACGTTCAAACGGCATTGACATACAACGAGGTCCACCACGTCCACGTACCAATTCCCGTCCGCGAATCTTAATGAGACGAAGTCCATATTCTTCAAGTTTCTTATTTGTTACAGTGTTGCGTTCATAAACAACTACGACACCTGGTGCAATAGCGAGTGTGTTAGAGCCATCATTCCATTGTTCACGAGCAGCTGCAACAATATTACCATCACCACAAGGAATGAGTGTAACTTTTTCTAAACCGAGGTTTTGAGCAAGGAGTTCTGCCAAATCTCCTTTTTCTTCAACAATATTGAGTTTTTCATTTTCGTAAGTGACAGAATAGACGTGAAGGTTTCCTTGAATTTCAGGATGAATCGTAAACTTGTCATAGTCTACCATGGTGAAGACGGTATCCAAGTGCATGAACTTACGGCTGTTTGAAAATTCAAAAGCCAAGACTTTCTTGAAGCCAACATTCTTTTTGAAGATATTGACCAAGAGTTTTTCGATAGAAGCGGCATCGGTCCGTTGAGAGATACCAACTGCTAGGACATCTTTTGAAAGAACAAGTTCATCTCCACCTTCGATACGAGTGGTTTCTTCACGATTATAGATGAGTTCTACCTTACCACCATAGATTGGGTGATACTTGAAGATGTATTTACCATAAAGTGTTTCACGGTTGCGTGTATCGGCGTACATATGGTTGAGTGATACTGCATTCCCGATAGTCGCAAATGGATCGCGAGTGAAGTATAGATTAGGCATTGGGTCGATAGCAAACGGATAGTCAGATTCAACTAAGTCTGTTAATCCTTTACCTTCTTCAGGAATATCAGGTAATTCAACTTTTTGAACACCTGCCATTGTTTTCTGGATCAGTTCAAGGTTGTCGTCAATATCATGAAGCAGTTTTCGGATGGCGTTTTTAGTTTGTCGACCACGAATATTTGCTTCATTGAGATATTCCTCTATGAACTGGTCACGTATTTCAGGAGAAGTTAATGATTCAGCAGCCAATTGTTCAAGATAGAGCACTTCGATTCCCTCGTCACGGAGTGCTTGAGCAAAGGCGTCGTGTTCATTTTGGGCATCTGCTAAAAATGGGATGTCATCAAAGAGCAACCTCTCAAGGTAATCTGGCATCAAGTTTTCTAATTCTTGACCCGGACGGTGCAACATAACTTTTTTCAGTTTCCCAATTTCTGAGAAAACATGAATTGGATGTGAAGACATGTGTTTCCTCCTTTTTTCTCGTGTGTACCAAACTATATTGGTATCGCTTACAAGTTAATAGTATCACAAATTAATATGCATTACAAGGAATATGATAAGGCCAAAAAGGCTTGAAAATGGCTATTTTATAGGATTTCTTACATTTTTTTATAAGAATATTCACAAATATACATGTTAAGTTAACTTATATTTACATTCTATAAAATTTATGCATAAAAATATTTTTAAAATTTTTTTAAAAAATTTTGAGATTGTAGAAAAAGGTGGATTTTCTGAGGTGAAAAGTTTGTTGAAACAAAAAAATCCCTTAGACTGGAACGAAACATTCTAGTCTAAGGAAATGGATAGTTGGGTATTAGATACCGAAATTTTTCATAAAAATTGTAAAGAGTGCCAGTAAGATGAAGCTGATACTATTAAGTAGCATATGGACCGAGATAGACATTTCCAAACGTCTGGTACGATAAGCAGTCCAAGTGAGTACAGTAGACATCCAACCGTAAATCAAGAAGGAAGGGAGATTAGAAGGCATATGTGCAAGGAGGAAGATTAGCCAACCAATGACATAGCCAAACTTTTCGTAGCCTTGGAAGAGTTTGGTAGGAATAATCCCGCGACAGATGATTTCTTCACAAATAGGTGCGATTAAAACGATGAGGAAGAAACTGCTAATCAGAGAACTTTCAGAAATAAGGTTGTTAATTACTTGTTGATTAGAAGTTGTTGTTTGCTTCACGAGTTGTAACCAGATTCCACCCACAAGATTTCCAACATAAATAGCTAGGTAGCTAAAGAGAATGCGAGGAAGATCGTTAACGGTGAAAAGTTTAGATTTTAAATCCAGCAACTTGCTCTTATGGGCTCCGTATAAAAAGATAGCAAGCACAAGAATCGAAATAAGGGACACAAGAATTGTTGACCAGATTGGATTAAACTGAATTTTAGTTAGTATAGCTAGAGTTAGCATAGGAGTCTGAGATAGAAAGATAGCTACTAACAAAATCCCAAACCAAGCGAGTCGCTTACGAAAATCTTTAAAAAAGTTCATTGATGTATCTCCTAAAAAATTTTTATTAATTATAACATAATTATTGCAAGGATTCTATTTGTTACCATAAGAGGAACGTACAGACGACGAATAAAATATCCCGAATCAAATGACTGTAGAATGATACCTCCTGTCTCAAATTTTTGGGGAATAAAAAACTGAGAAATAGAGCACCAAGACCAATATAAAAAGCAATCGATAAAATGGTGATTGGATTACGTAGGAAGATTAAAATGGAAATGATGATGATGGAAAATCTCACTTCCTTGCTACTGGGATTTCTTTGTAACCTTCTCCATTTTTTCAAGGGGAGAAAGGTGACGAGATCAACTCCAAAGAGAAAAAAGAAGGAGGGTAGGATGAGTTCCACGGCTTCTTTTTGAAGTAAGTTGACAGTAACGATAGTCTCTGATAGAACCAGCCCAACTCCACAGAGATTGACCACAATCATCATACTATAAAATAAAAAGATAAAGCGACTCCTGTCAATCAGTCTATCTCTTTTTAAGTTGTGACTAGATAAATAATGCATAGAGGCACAAGACCCAGATAAGCTCAATAAAGCCAGTAGAAAATAAAAACAGGATTGTTTGAGGGCCAGAGAGGTTCCAGACCAAAAGATACAACTACAAAGTGCCAGTTGGATTAAGGCAAAGAACAAGAGTAGTCGAATTGATTTTATGACTTTTTCCATAAAGTATCCCCTATATTTTTTTCTTATTATAGCTAAAAGATAGGAGAGAAAAGTCCTTAAATTCCCAATTGTCGATTTTTAGGGCTGTCTTGTCTTTTGAAACTAAAAAATCTCCCTTCAAGGGTTCCTTGAAGAGAGGAGATAGGTGTTCTAACGTTTAGACCAAGTGCGCTTCATAAAGAGCAGTATGATTGGATAGATTTCAAGACGTCCTGCAATCATTGCAAAAGATAGTAGAAGTTTTGAAAATGGACTAAAAATTGAGAAACTTGCAGTTGTTCCTAAAATAGGACCGATATTGTTAAAGCAACTGAAAACAGCACTCGTAACAACCATTAAATTATTGGTATCTAAACTGACGATGAAAATCAAACTGAGTAAAATCATGATATAAACCACAAAGTACTTCAGAATCTTGTGCTGGGTATCCTTATCAATAACCGTTTGATTAACCTGAAGGGTTAACACACGGTGAGGTGATATGGTAGACAAGACTTGATTTTTAGCAATCTTAGAGAGGATGACTCCACGGATAACCTTGAGACCACCTGCAGTGGAGCCGGCAGAACCACCGATTGCCATCAGCATTAGCAAGATGTATTGAGAGAACAAAGGCCAGTTCGTGATATCTCCATATCCAAAACCGGTAGTGGTAATGATGTTAGATACTTGGAAGAAGGCCATCTCAAAGCTTTGTGAAACTCCGCTATAGAGGTGGAGTGTGTTAAGCGTGATTAAGCCAGTTGATATGGCTACAATCAAGAGATAGGCTCGGAGTTCTTCATCAAAAAAGAATTCCTTGATACGACGGAGCATGAGGTAGTAGTAGAGGTTGAAATTGACACCAAACATCAAAACCCCGATACTTGTCAGATAGGTAATGAGAGAACTGTGATAGTGGGCAATTCCATCATTATAAACAGTAAAGCCACCTGTACCAGCAGTACCCATAGCGATGACAAAACTATCGTAGAGTGGCATGCCAGCAAGGTAATAAATAACCACAAAGAGGGCAAACATAGCCAGGTAGAGGATATAAAGGATTTGAGCTGTATTTTTTAGCTTAGATACAACCTTGCCAAATACTGGTCCTGGAACCTCAGCCTTCATAACTTCTAGGTGACTATTTTTAGCATTGTCCATAATAGCTAGAGCAAAAACCAGTACCCCCATCCCTCCGATGAGGTGGGTAAAACTCCTCCAAAATAGAAGGGAACGGCTTAAGACAGAAACATCATTTAAAATGGTTGCTCCCGTTGTTGTGAAGCCAGAACTAATCTCAAAGAAGGCGTCTATTATATTGGGAATTTGTCCTGAAAAGACAAATGGAAGGGCACCAAAGAATGACCAGAGAATCCAACAGAGAGCTACAATTAAGATCCCTTCTTTTGCATAGATTCGCTGTTTTTTAGGCTTACTGATAATTCCCAGAAGACCTAGAACAACAAGGATTCCGATGGTAGAGAAAAGAGCTGTAAAAACTTGACTCGATTCTCGATAATAAAGAGCAATGCTAACTGGAACTAAGAGTAGACCAGCCTCGATCAAGAGTAGCTTAGCAAGAAGAAATCGTACCATACTTCTATTCATAGCTTACCTCTCTAACAGATCATAGATCTTGGTGATATTTGATAGTAGTGTGATGACAACTAACTTATCACCGACTTGAAGGCTATCTTCACCAGTTGGGAAGATTGTTTTTCCATTGCGGATAATAGCAGCAATTAAAATATCTTTTTTGAGTTTCAATTGAGACAAGGGTTTGCCAGTCATCTTGTTAGCTTCCTTGATAAGGAATTGAAGAGTCTCAACCTGTCCATTTGCTAGGTGGTGCATGGCTTGAAGGTCTGAATATTGGGCATTGGCACGACCATGGATAAAGTGCATAATCGTATCAACAGCGATGGTTTTGGGTGTGATGATACTAGAAAACTCAGGTGCATGGATAATCTCTAGGAGACTAGTTCGATTGACCTTAGTAATGTTTTTCTGAACACCAACACTATCCAAGAACATAGATGTAATAATGTTTTCTTCGTCAACTCCAGTAAGGGTTGCGACAGCATCGTAGTGTTGGGCACTTTCTTCTAGGAGAATATCTTTTGCAGTCCCATCCCCTTGTACAATGTAGAGTTTTGGATATTTTTGACTGAAAAATGCTGCGCGATCTGGATTGAGTTCAATGACCTTGGTATCAATACGGCTATCTTTCAAAATACCAACAAGGTAGTAGGCGATTTTGCCGGCACCGATAATGAGTAAACTCTTAACGACACGAGATTTGACATAGTTATGAAAAAGCATCATGTCTACACGATCGCCAGTAACAAAAATCCGATCCTTGTCTTGGAGGACCATGTCTCCACTTGGAATCATGAGTTTATGATCTCTCTCAATAGCACAGACAATCACATTGCCAAACTTTTTCCGGAAGTCTGCGATAGACATCTGACAGATATTGCTATCCTTACGGACAACAAATTCCATCAAACTAACCAAGCCACCTGCAAAACGCTCAACAGAAAGAGCGTTTGGGAAGTCGATGATGTTAGCAATAGCACGAGCCGCTAGGAGTTCTGGATTGACAATGAGAGAAAATCCGAGAATATTTTTTTCTTTAAAGTAAGGGTTGGAATACTCAGGATTGCGGACACGGACGATGGTTTCTTTAGCCCCCATCTTTTTAGCTAAGACAGCAGAGACCATATTGACCTCGTCATATTGAGTCATAGCAATGAAAATATCGCAGTCTTGAACATTGGCTGCTTCTAGCATGGCAAAGTCAGCCCCATTACCTGCAATTCCAATAATATCAAAACGGCTTGTCATGTAATTAAGAACGGTTTCGTTCTGTTCAATTAAGACAACATCATGATTGTCAGCGACAAGTGAACGACAAAGGGCAGAACCAACTTTCCCCCCTCCGACAAGAATAATCTTCATGTTATATAACCTACTTTTTCAATATGTATCTATCATACTCTTTTTTAGAATAAAATGCACTCGGCAACCGACTCTTTTCATTATTAGGGTGGAAAATTGTCTCATTGATAATCTTACTTATTAAAAAATTAAGATATAAATCAGCTATTTTCGTGTAATTCTAATGAATATAGAAGCATTTTTAACTAATGTAAATATGTTTGTAAAAAAATTGAAAAAATCAAGTCATTTCTATTGACAATCAAGCTGAAAGTGATATACTAAAACAGTAGTTTCGCTGATTTACTTCAAACCTGTTGTGAGGTAAGTTAACGATGCCTTAACCACGCTGTTTGCTGAGCTAGACTCCGGGCAGTGTGGCTATTTTTTTGCACTAGTGAGAGGAAACAAGGCATGGCAAATCACATTGTATTATTTGAACCCCAAATTCCACAAAATACGGGTAATATTGCTCGTACCTGCGCAGCAACGAATGCGCCCCTTCATATTATTAAACCGATGGGCTTTCCTATCGATGACCGTAAGATGAAGCGAGCAGGTCTAGATTATTGGGACAAGCTTGAGATTCATTTTTATGATAGTTTGGCTGATTTTATGGAAAAAATGGATGGTCAGCTCTACTTGATTTCCAAGTTTGCAGAAAAAGTCTATTCAGATGCAGATTTCACGACAGAAGGAGATCATTATTTTCTTTTTGGGAGAGAAGATAAGGGCTTGCCTGAGGAATTTATGCGTGAGCATCCAGAAAAAGCTCTCCGCATTCCCATGAATGATGAGCATGTTCGTAGTCTCAATGTTTCAAATACAGTTTGTATGATTGTTTATGAGGCACTTCGTCAACAAAACTTTGCGGGTCTCGAACTGGTTCACACTTACGAAACAGATAAGTTGAAATAAACACTTAGATAAAATGCTTGCGCTTGCAAGCTTTTTTTGTTATCATAAAGGGGTCTTCAGGGCAGGGTGAAATTCCCGACCGGCGGTAAATTTGACTAGCTATTTTAGCTTTCTCGTCGTTGTCTTGTCTCGATATACTTTAAGTATTATCTTCGACTACGACGCCTAGATAAATCTAAAATATCTTAGCCAAATAAGTCCGCGAGCGCAAGCTGATGTGGTGAAATTCCACAACCGACAGTATAGTCTGGATGGGAGAAGACGAAAGAATGGCTTTGTCTATTCTAATTGATTTTTTATAGGTAAATTGCAACCGCTTGCTAAAAAAAGAGTGAGGGGAAACTTTTGGAATTTAAAAATAAAAATAGAGGGTAGATAGAGGAATCCTTTCCAACTTCTTCTGATTTTATAGAAAATTGGAGGAACCTGTTATGACAAACACACGTCGACTTTCGACCATTGCAATTCTATCAGCGCTTTCATTTGTGTTGATGTACTTTGACTTTCCGCTTTTGCCAGCGGCATCCTTTTTGAGGATTGAGTTCAGTATTTTACCGGTCCTTGTGGGCTTGGTAGTCTTGGATTTACCAGCAGCTTTTGGAGTGCTTTTCCTTCGGTCCTTGTTGAAAATTCTTTTGAACAATCAAGGGGTTAGTACCTATATTGGTTTACCGATGAATATTGTTGCCTTGGGAGTCTTTGTGCTTGCTTTTGGTTTGATTTGGAAAAAAGAGCGAACAACCATGCGTTTCGTCCTAGCTTCACTAGCTGGTACGCTTGGTTTGACTCTAGCTATGCTAGTTCTGAACTACGTCTATGCTGTTCCTTTGTACGCTAAGTTTGCTAATTTTGATATTGAGAAAATCTTAGGATTGAGCAACTACCTGATGACTATGGTCTTGCCTTTTAATCTGATTGAAGGTATTATCTTTGCCATCTCTTTCTGGTTGTTGTTTGTCCTTTTGAAACCAACTTTAAAATACTATGAAAGATAAACAAACATATTTGATGAAGGGCTCTTTTGCCCTTTTGCTTTTTGTAATTTTAGGTTATATTGTCAAGTTTTACCCTAATATGCTGATTGGCTTTGATCAACCAATCCAGACTGCTATTCGAGGTGACTTACCTGCTTCCTTGACCGTTCTTTTCAGAACAATCACACATTTAATTGATATCCCAGTCATTATCACTTGGGTTCTCATTGTAGCTTTTATTTTTTACCGTAAGCAATGGAAACTGGAAAGTTATCTCATGCTGGGGAATTTGACTTTAGCTGGAATCTTAATCGTAACCTTTAAAAATATCTACCAACGACCTAGACCAGAAATAGTACATCTAGTAGAGGAAAAAGGTTTTTCTTTTCCAAGTGGACATTCTCTGGCAGTAACGATTATGGTTGGAACTTTGATTGTGATTTTAAGCCAAAGGATTAAGAATACAGTCTGGAGAAAAATCGTTCAAATCTTGCTAAGTTTATACATCTTCAGTGTATTGGTATCAAGAATTTATCTGGGAGTTCACTACCCGTCAGATGTGATTGCCAGCCTTTGTGTAGGCCTAGGAGTTTTGTTTATGGAGTTTCCTTTCTATGATAAACTGCGTTTTCAATGGCGCTTCAAAGGAAAGCAGAAGTAGGCATTAACCCTTCTTGAGGAGGAAGAAATGGAAGTCAACATAAAAGATCTTCATCCGAGTCAACTATACTTATCAGAAAAGAAATTACAAGATATCCAGATGCTTTATCAGTCGGTAGAATTAATCAATATTGATCCAATCAGTGTTCTTGCATTTGGAGATTATTTGTTGATTACAGATGGGCATCACAGGGCTTATCAGGCTTTATTGATAGGCCAGAATACGATTTCTGCTGAGTGGGATAGAGATGGAGGTGATGAACTATATCATCTCTATGCGCAAGCTTGTGAGAAAAGAAAGATATACTCTGTTCTGGATTTAAAAGATTATATCTTATCTCAAGATGAGTATGAAGCAAAATGGTATAACTGGTGTGATGGATTTAACCAAGCAGCGGAGCTAGTATTAGGATTAGAAAATGATGACAAAAATCATTCAGATAGATAATTCCTTGCGTCTAGTTCCCTATTTTTTAGCGGATCATCATGATGCAGCTTTGGCCTGGTATCAAGATGTGGATTTGGTGGAACTTGTAGACGGTATTAGAATACCTTATAGTCCGGAAAAATTAAATGCCATGTATTCCTATTTAGAAAGACACGGGGATTTGTTCTGGATTGAGTTTCGAGAAAAGGGAGAGTGGCTTCCAATTGGGGATGTTACCTTATCTCAGGAGAATCTTCCTATTGTGATTGGCAATCCAACTTATCAACATCAGGGACTTGGACGCAAGGTTTTGAAGGCTTTGATTGATTTAGCTCGGCAAAAGGGTTGGAAACAATTGAAAGTTCAAGAAATCTATACTTTCAACCGTATCTCTAGAAGATGTTTTGAGTCTCTTGGATTTGTGGAAAGTGGTACTACTGAAAATGGAGTGAGTTTTGTACTGACTTTGAGCGAATGAATTCCCTCCGTCGTGGTAGAAGATTCTGAAGATTGATTTCACCAAAAAAGTGTAACAAAAAGAAATATCAAAAATAAAAATTTCTCTTGCATTTTTTAAAAAATAGTGTATAATAGATGAGTATGCGTAAAGCATACTTGTGGGAGGTAAAAATCTCTAAATTACCGCCAAAACCACAAAGGAGGATTTAAAAATGGCTAAAAAAGTCGAAAAACTTGTAAAATTGCAAATCCCTGCTGGTAAAGCTACACCAGCTCCACCGGTTGGACCTGCTCTTGGTCAAGCTGGTATCAACATCATGGGATTCACAAAAGAGTTCAACGCTCGTACAGCTGATCAAGCTGGTATGATCATTCCAGTTGTTATCTCAGTATACGAAGATAAATCATTTACTTTCGTTACTAAAACACCACCAGCTGCTGTTCTTTTGAAAAAAGCTGCAGGTGTTGAAAAAGGATCAGGTACACCTAACAAAACTAAAGTTGCTACAGTTACTCGTGCACAAGTACAAGAAATTGCAGAAACTAAGATGCCAGATTTGAACGCTGCAAACATTGAGTCTGCAATGCGTATGATCGAAGGTACTGCTCGTTCTATGGGATTCACTGTTGTTGACTAATCAATAACTTCCCTATATAACCCGCAAGACTTCATCATTTCGAGAAGTGACGTGGGAGATGAAAATCGATTGAACCACTTACAAGGAGAATAGAAAATGGCTAAAAAAAGCAAACAACTTCGTGCTGCTCTTGAGAAAATCGACAGCACAAAAGCATACAGCGTAGAAGAAGCTGTAGCTCTTGCAAAAGAAACTAACTTTGCAAAATTTGATGCAACTGTAGAAGTTGCTTACAACTTGAACATCGACGTGAAAAAAGCTGACCAACAAATCCGTGGAGCAATGGTATTGCCAAACGGTACTGGTAAAACAGCTCGCGTTCTTGTATTTGCACGTGGTGCAAAAGCTGAAGAAGCTAAAGCTGCTGGTGCAGACTTCGTTGGTGAAGACGACCTTGTTGCTAAAATCAACGACGGTTGGTTGGACTTCGACGTAGTTATCGCTACACCTGACATGATGGCTCTTGTTGGACGTCTTGGACGTGTCCTTGGACCACGTAACTTGATGCCAAACCCTAAAACTGGTACTGTAACAATGGATGTTGCAAAAGCAGTTGAAGAGTCTAAAGGTGGTAAAATCACTTACCGTGCTGACCGTGCAGGTATCGTACAAGCTATCATCGGTAAAGTTTCATTTGAAGCTGACAAGTTAGTTGAAAACTTCAAAGCATTCAACGAAACAATCCAAAAAGCTAAACCAGCTACTGCTAAAGGAACTTACGTAACAAGCTTGACAATCACAACTACTCAAGGTGTTGGTATCAAGGTTGACGTTAACTCACTTTAATTAGTAAATAATCGAAAGGTTGGGACATTTTGTCTCAACCTTTTTTCTATTAAAAGGTAAAAATACGTATAAACTTTCTAATCTATTTGATATTGTAAAGTATCTAGATAGAAAATTCAGAAAATTGTTTCTTTTGTCTTGAAAATTTTTGAAAAAATGGTATTATAGAAACAAGTCATTTTATTGAGAAGAGAAAGGGGAACGATGGAGAAAATCATTTTAGACTCACCAAAGTCAGGTTCGGAACTCGTTTTGGAAACACTCCGTGACCTAGGAATCGATACGATTTTTGGTTATCCAGGCGGGGCGGTATTGCCTTTATATGATGCTATTTATAATTTTAAAGGCATTCGCCATATTCTAGGTCGCCATGAGCAGGGCTGTCTTCACGAAGCTGAAGGTTATGCTAAGTCAACAGGAAAACTGGGTGTAGCAGTCGTCACAAGCGGACCAGGAGCTACAAATGCCATTACAGGGATCGCAGATGCTATGAGCGATAGTGTTCCCCTTTTAGTCTTTACTGGCCAAGTGGCACGTGCTGGAATTGGGAAAGATGCTTTTCAAGAAGCTGATATCGTTGGTATCACCATGCCAATCACTAAGTACAATTATCAGGTTCGTGAAACGGCAGATATTCCACGTATTATTACAGAGGCGGTACATATTGCGACCACAGGTCGTCCGGGACCAGTCGTCATTGACCTTCCAAAAGATGTTTCTGCGCTTGAGACAGACTTCATTTACTCTCCAGAGATAGATTTACCAAGTTATCAGCCAACACTTGAGCCAAATGATATGCAAATCAAGAAAATCTTGAAGCAATTGTCTAAGGCTAAAAAACCAGTCTTGCTAGCTGGGGGTGGGATTAGTTACGCTGAGGCTGCAGCAGAGTTAAATGAATTTGCAGAGCGTTATCAAATTCCAGTTGTGACAAGTCTTTTGGGACAGGGGACAATTGCAACTAGCCATCCACTGTTTTTGGGAATGGGTGGAATGCATGGTTCCTTTGCAGCAAATATTGCCATGACTGAGGCTGATTTTATGATTTCTATTGGTTGCCGCTTTGATGACCGTTTGACTGGAAATCCTAAAACCTTTGCTAAGAATGCAAAAGTAGCACATATTGATATCGATCCTGCAGAGATTGGTAAGATTATCGCAGTTGATATTCCGGTTGTTGGTGATGCGAAAAAGGCTTTGCAGCAGTTACTAGCTGAGCCAATCGTTCGTAACAATACTGAAAAGTGGATTGAGAAAGTTACCAAAGATAAGAATCGTGTTCGTTCTTATGATAAGAAAGAACGTGTGGTTCAACCTCAAGCAGTTATTGAACGCGTCGGTGAGTTGACCAATGGCGATGCCATTGTCGTAACAGACGTTGGACAACACCAAATGTGGACGGCTCAATATTATCCTTACCAAAACGAGCGTCAATTGGTAACATCAGGTGGTCTAGGAACCATGGGATTCGGAGTCCCAGCAGCTATTGGTGCTAAGATTGCTAATCCAGATAAAGAAGTTGTTCTCTTTGTCGGAGATGGCGGTTTCCAGATGACCAATCAGGAATTGGCAATCTTAAATATTTACAAGATTCCAATCAAGGTCATCATGCTTAATAACCATTCACTCGGGATGGTTCGTCAGTGGCAAGAAGCCTTCTATGATGGTCGAACTTCAGAGTCGGTCTTTGATAGCCTTCCAGATTTCCAATTGATGGCTCAAGCCTATGGAATTAAGAATTATAAGTTTGATAATCCTGAAACTCTTGAGAAGGATTTGGAAGTCATCATGGAAGATGAACCAATGTTTATTGAAGTAGACATTTCTCGGAAAGAACATGTTTTACCGATGGTCCCAGCTGGTAAGAGTAATCATGAGATGTTGGGGGTGAAGTTTAATGCGTAGAATGTTAACAGCCAAACTTCAAAACCGTTCAGGTGTTCTCAATCGCTTCACAGGAGTTTTATCGAGACGTCAAGTCAATATCGAAAGCATTTCTGTTGGCGCAACGGAAAATCCTAACGTATCACGAATTACCATTATCATCGATGTTGCCTCACATGATGAGGTGGAGCAAATCATCAAACAACTTAATCGTCAGATTGATGTAATTCGTATTCGTGATATTACGGATCAGCCCCACTTAGAACGAGAAGTGATTCTTATAAAGGTTTCAGCTCCTGCTGAAAAACGTGCAGAAATTTTGGCTATTATCCAACCTTTCCGTGCAACAGTAGTCGATGTAGCTCCAAGTTCCATTACCATTCAGATGACTGGGAATGCAGAAAAGAGTGAAGCCTTAATTCGAGTGATTCGACCATATGGTATTAAGAATATCGCTCGTACGGGTGCAACTGGATTTACCCGCGACTAAAAATCCAACCTCAATTTGTTAAACTAGCCTAATAGGCAATAAAAATAGAAAAGAGAGAAAAAACTATGGCAGTTCAAATGGAATACGAAAAAGATGTAAAAGTAGCAGCACTTGACGGTAAAAAAATCGCCGTTATCGGTTATGGTTCACAAGGTCATGCTCACGCTCAAAACTTGCGTGATTCAGGTCGTGATGTGATCATCGGTGTACGCCCAGGTAAATCTTTTGACAAAGCAAAAGAAGATGGTTTTGATACATACACAGTAGCAGAAGCAACTAAGTTGGCTGATGTTATCATGATCTTGGCTCCGGACGAAATCCAACAAGAATTGTACGAAGCAGAAATTGCACCAAACTTGGAAGCTGGAAATGCAGTTGGTTTTGCACATGGTTTCAACATCCACTTCGAATTCATCAAAGTTCCTGCAGATGTTGATGTCTTCATGTGTGCTCCTAAAGGACCAGGACACTTGGTACGTCGTACTTACGAAGAAGGATTTGGTGTTCCAGCGCTTTACGCTGTCTACCAAGATGCAACAGGAAATGCTAAAGACATCGCTATGGACTGGTGTAAAGGTGTTGGTGCAGCTCGTGTAGGCCTTCTTGAAACAACTTACAAAGAAGAAACTGAAGAAGATTTGTTTGGTGAACAAGCAGTACTTTGTGGTGGTTTGACTGCCCTTATTGAAGCTGGTTTTGAAGTCTTGACAGAAGCTGGTTATGCTCCAGAATTGGCTTACTTTGAAGTTCTTCATGAAATGAAATTGATCGTTGACTTGATCTATGAAGGTGGATTCAAAAAAATGCGTCAATCAATTTCAAACACTGCTGAGTATGGTGACTATGTTTCAGGTCCACGTGTAATCACTGAACAAGTCAAAGAAAACATGAAAGCAGTTCTTGCGGACATCCAAAATGGTAAATTTGCCAACGACTTTGTAAATGACTACAAAGCTGGACGTCCAAAATTGACTGCTTACCGTGAACAAGCAGCTAACCTTGAAATTGAAAAAGTTGGTGCAGAATTGCGTAAAGCAATGCCATTTGTCGGTAAAAACGACGATGATGCATTCAAGATCTACAACTAATTTTTAAGAATATAAACAGAAGGCGAGTTGGGGGGAACCTAACTCGTTTTTTATCTTGAAAACTCATCGAGGAGGAGATTATGCTAAGTGCAAAAGATGTGGTGAAAGCCCACAAGGTTTTGAGTGGTGTAGTAGCCAATACGCCACTTGACTACGATCATTATTTATCCGAAAAATATGGAGCGAAAATTTATCTTAAAAAGGAAAATGCTCAACGTGTCCGTTCTTTTAAAATTCGTGGGGCTTATTACGCTATTTCCCAATTGACAAAAGAGGAACGTGAACGTGGTGTAGTGTGTGCTTCAGCGGGAAATCACGCTCAAGGAGTTGCCTACACATGTAATGAGATGAAGATTCCTGCAACAATCTTTATGCCAATTACGACACCTCAACAGAAAATTGGTCAGGTTCGTTTCTTTGGAGGAGATTTTGTTACGATCAAATTAGTAGGGGATACTTTTGATGCTTCAGCCAAGGCTGCTCAAGACTTTACTGTAGCTGAAAATCGTACTTTTATTGACCCCTTTGATGATCCCTATGTTCAAGCTGGTCAGGGTACGGTAGCCTATGAAATTTTAGAAGAAGCTCGTAAAGAATCTATTGAATTTGATACTGTCTTGGTACCTGTTGGAGGCGGAGGTCTCATTTCAGGTGTTTCTACTTATATTAAAGAGACAAATCCTCAGATTGAGGTCATTGGAGTAGAGGCTGAAGGTGCTCGTTCTATGAAGGCTGCCTTTGAAGCTGGAGGACCGGTTAAACTTAAAGAAATTGATAAGTTTGCGGATGGAATTGCAGTGCAAAAGGTAGGACAGTTGACCTATGAAGCAACACGCAAACATGTAGAAACTCTTATCGGAGTAGATGAAGGCTTGATTTCTGAGACCTTAATTGATCTCTACTCTAAACAAGGTATCGTAGCAGAACCTGCGGGTGCTGCTAGTGTTGCAGCTCTAGAAGTATTATCCGATTATATTAAAGGCAAGACTATTTGTTGTATCATTTCTGGAGGGAATAATGACATTAACCGTATGCCAGAGATGGAAGAACGTGCCTTGATTTATGATGGTATCAAGCATTACTTTGTAGTGAATTTCCCACAACGTCCGGGAGCACTTCGAGAGTTTGTAAATGATATCTTAGGACCTCATGATGATATCACTCGTTTTGAATATATCAAACGAGCTAGCAAGGGAACTGGTCCAGTACTAATAGGGATTGCACTTGCTGATAAACATGATTATGCGGGATTGATTCACCGGATGGAAAAATTCGACCCGTCTTATATTAACTTGAATGGGAATGAGACCCTATATAATATGCTTGTTTAATATGCTATGAAATTTTTATCATATTATTTGCCTAACCTATTTACTAGTGCTATAATGTAAGTGAAGAAAGGGGGAGATTCCCATGGTTTTAAAAGTTATACTTGTTCTAATTATTCTAATGCTTATTGTAGGAGCTATATTAATGAGCTCAATCTATGTTGTTCGACAACAATCAGTAGCTATCATTGAACGATTTGGTAAGTATCAAAAATTGAGCAATAGTGGTATTCACCTAAGAGCACCATTTGGAATTGATAAAATTGCAGCTCGTGTACAACTGCGTCTCTTGCAAAGTGAAATCGTTGTGGAAACCAAGACTCAAGATAACGTATTTGTGACGATGAATGTTGCGACACAGTACCGAGTAAATGAACAAAATGTTACAGATGCTTACTATAAACTAATGAGACCTGAGGCTCAAATCAAATCTTATATTGAAGACGCATTGCGCTCATCAGTTCCTAAGTTAACTTTGGATGAATTGTTTGAGAAAAAGGATGAAATTGCATTAGAAGTTCAAAAACAAGTAGCGGAAGAAATGTCAACGTATGGGTACATTATCGTCAAAACGCTCATTACCAAAGTAGAGCCGGATGCGGAAGTCAAGCAATCGATGAATGAAATCAATGCTGCTCAACGTAAGAGAGTAGCAGCACAAGAATTGGCCGAAGCAGATAAAATTAAGATCGTAACAGCGGCCGAAGCAGAGGCAGAAAAGGATCGCTTACATGGTGTGGGGATCGCAGAGCAACGAAAAGCAATTGTTGATGGACTTGCTGATTCTATTAAAGAGTTAAAAGGAGCCAATGTTGAATTAACTGAAGAGCAAATCATGTCAATCTTGTTAACTAACCAGTATTTAGATACATTGAATAATTTTGCAGAAAAACAAGGTAATAATACAATTTTCTTACCAGCAAATCCTAACGGAGTTGAAGATATACGAACCCATATATTATCGGCTTTGAAAGCTAAGTAAATGTAATCTTAACGTCTTATTTGATTGGATATATGTTTTGTTATTGACAAATGCCATAAAAACGTATACAATTAAATATCGTAAAGAATAAAATAGGAGAAAAACATGGCTAAGACTAACTTTGAAAAAGTAGAATCAGTTGTTAGCTGGGTTCGTGATAAGAAGATCACTGGTTATCGTATTTCTAAAGAAACGAATGCACGTGAAATGTCTATCATTGCTCTAGCTCAAGGACGTGCAAAAGTTAAAAATATTTCCTTTGAAACAGCCCTTGGATTAATTGATTTCTATGAAAAAAATCATGAAAAATTTGAAGATTAATCTTTGGATACTAGCAGACTCTAATTAGGGTCTGCTTTTATTTATGGAACGGCGAAATAGCCATGCTATGACCTACTAAACAAATCTATCTGTAAGGATGAACTAGGTTGACAGTAGAGGAGTGATCTCACTCACTCATGAAAATCAAATAAAAGATTAGGAATAGAGTTACAAGCATTACTTGCTTAGGAAAAAGAAGAAGGGATAAAAGTAATTTTTAAAGTATATAAAAAGAGGTCGGAATAAAAAACTCCGACCTTGATTTTTATATTCTTATGTTCATGAGCCTTTGACTCAATGTTGATTGGGGATTGAATAGGAAAACAACTCTTGGTTTAAGAGGTTTATTCAACCGCTTTTGTCTTATCCTAAATAGCGTTGTAAAAATTCTCTTGTACGTTCTTCTTTAGGATTTGTAAATAAATCTTCAGGTTTGCCTTCTTCTGCAATAACACCTTTGTCCATAAAGATGACGCGGTGTGATACGTCACGAGCAAATTCCATTTCGTGGGTTACAACGATCATTGTCAAGCCTTCTTGAGCTAGTTCTTGCATGATTTTTAGAACTTCACCAACCATTTCAGGGTCAAGGGCTGAAGTAGGCTCGTCAAAGAGAATGGCATCAGGATTCATAGAAAGCGCGCGAGCAATGGCGACACGTTGCTTTTGACCACCTGAAAGTTGCTTAGGTTTAGCTTGCCAGTAGCGCTCTCCCATTCCAACTTTTTCAAGGTTTTCTTTAGCAATTTTCTCTGCTTCTGATCGTTCACGTTTGAGAACGGTTGTCTGTGCAACAATCGTATTTTCAAGAACATTGAGATTTTCAAAGAGGTTAAAGGACTGGAAGACCATACCTAGTTTTTCACGATAGTGAGTGAGATTATAGCCTTTCTCGAGGACATTTTCACCGTGATAAAGGATTTCACCTTCAGTTGGTGTTTCGAGAAGGTTGATAGAACGTAGGAAGGTTGATTTACCACTACCGGAACTACCGATGATAGAAATCACTTCTCCTTTGTGAATAGTGAGAGAGATGTCTTTTAGGACCTCGTTTTGCCCGTAGGATTTTTTGAGGTGTTTGATTTCAAGGATTGGTTGACTCATTATTTCAAATCCTCCGTTTGCATTTGGTTAGCACCTGTCGTGTAGGTATCCATATCCATACGTTTTTCGATGAAGCGGAGGATACGCGTTACTGTGAAGGTGAGGACAAAGTAGATAACTGCTATGATGGTAAAGGTTTGGAAGTACTGGTAGGTTTGTGTTGCTACTGTATTTCCTGAGAAGTAAAGTTCTACTACAGAGATAACGTTCAATACAGAAGTATCCTTGATGTTGATGACGAACTCATTACCAGTCGCTGGTAGAATATTTCGAACAACTTGAGGCAAAACAATCTTACGCATGGTCTGGTTATGAGTCATACCAAGTGCAGTTGCCGCTTCAAATTGCCCCTTATCAACAGACAAAATACCACCACGAACAATTTCAGTCATGTAGGCACCAGTGTTGATTGAAACGATAAAGATAGCAGCTAGCGTACGATCTAGGTTGATCCCGAAAGCTTGGGCAGTTCCATAGTAGATAACCATAGATTGCACAATCATAGGTGTCCCACGGAAAATTTCAATATAGATATTGAGAATCCAACCGATTAGTTTTTGGATTCCAAAGATAAATTGGTTTTCAGAAAGAGGTGCAGTACGGAAAACACCGATGGCAAGACCGATAGCGAGACCAACTATGGTACCGATAATTGAAATGAGAAGGGTAATACCAGCACCACGCAAAAGTTGTTGCCAGTTTTCAGTCAGAATTTTAGCGACTTGGCCAAAGAAATTACTGTTGCTTTCTTCTGTCGTTGTAGATTCTGCTGGTTGCTCTTTGATCATACGATCCATGAGAGCAACTTGTTCATCTTTAGAAATGGTTTCGATGCTAGCATTGATTTGGCTAATACGTTCGTCGTCTTTACGAAGACCGATAGCGATAGAGGTATCCTCTTCTCCAGTTTTAAAACCAGGTTCAGGCTGAATCATTTTGAACTTTGCATTTGCTGACTCAGCAGTTAGGGCTTCTGGTCGTTCAGAAACATAGGCATCAATGACACCAGCTTCAAGAGCTTGACGCATTTGTGCGAAATCACCCATGGCAGTTTCCTTTTTAGCGCTTGGAATTTGAGAAATCAAGTCGTAAAGGTAAACACCTTGTTGAGAAGTGATTTTTGCTCCGCTAAAGTCCTCTAGAGATTTAGCGTTTGCATAGGCAGAATCCTTTTTGACCAAAAGTACTGGTTCGCTAGTATAGTAGCTGCTTGAAAATGCAATTTCTTGTTTGCGTTCAGCAGTTGGGCTCATACCTGCAATGATCATATCAATCTTACCAGAAGTAAGGGCTGGAACAAGTCCTTCCCACTTGGTTTTAACAACCAAGGGCTCTTTACCTAGGTCCTTAGCAATCTTTTTAGCTATTTGGACGTCGTAACCATTAGCATATTGGTTGGTTCCATCGATTTTGACAGCGCCGTTACTGTCGTCATCTTGAGTCCAGTTAAAGGGTGCGTAGGCTGCCTCCATACCGATGCGTAAATATTCATCGGCTTGGACCTGGCTAACTAGTCCTAAAGTAAGGGCTAGGCTAGCAAGGATAGTTAAGCATAATTTTTTCATGATTTCTCCTATTTCTAGTCTAAAATTGCTTCTCTCTATTGTATCGAAAAAGCGGAACTTTTTCAATCTTAGTAAACCCTTACTTGTAAAAAAATGATATAATGAGAAAAAGGTTAAAAGAGGATATATTATGAAAAAAAGATGGTTAATAGTACTTATATTTACTTGTCTGATAATTGTTCCAAAATTGGTTTTTGCCGTGGATTTCAGCATTCCATCCTATAAAGGAGAACTGTATATTCATGCAGATAATACAGCAGAATTTAGACAGAAGATAGATTATCAGTTTGAGGAGGACTTTAAGGGCCAAATCGTGGGACTTGGACGTGCTGGCAAGATGCCAAGCGGATTTTATATTGATCCTCAGCCAAAGGTTGAGGCATCTAAAAATGGTCATAAAATCGAAAATCTTACCAGCGAAGTGACAGAAGAAGCTAATGGTTATACTGTTAAAGTCTATAATCCAGGTCAGGAAGGGGACAGGGTCGAAGTGGAACTTACCTGGCAATTGAAAAATCTTCTTTTCTTATATGATGATATTGCTGAATTAAATTGGCAACCCTTAACAGATAGTTCAGAATCTATTGAAAAATTTGAGTTTCATGTGATGGGAGATAATGGGGCCGAAAAACTCTTTTTCCACACAGGTAAACTTTTTAGAGAGGGAACGATTGAAAAGAGTGGTCATGACTATACTATTCGTTTAGACAATCTTCCGTCTAAGCGCGGAGTTGAGTTGCATGCCTACTGGCCACGAACCGATTTTGCTAGCGCTATGGATCAGGGCTTAAAAGGGAATCGTTTAGAAGAGTTTAATAAGGTAGAAGAGTCGATTGTTAGAGAAAAAGATCAGAGTAAACAACTCGTTACTTGGGTATTTCCTTTGCTACTTTCCATTTCCTTGTTATTGAGTGTCTGCTTCTATTTTATCTATAGAAGAAAAACCACTTCTTCAGTCAAATATGCCAAAAATCATCGTCTCTATGAACCACCAATGGAATTAGAACCTATGGTTTTATCAGAGGCTGTCTACTCGACCTCCTTGGAGGAAGTGAGTCCTCTAACCAAAGGAGCAGGTAAATTCACCTTTGACCAACTTATTCAAGCTACCTTATTAGATGTGATAGACCGTGGGAATGTCTCTATTATTTCAGAGGGAGACGCAGTTGGTTTGAGACTGGTAAAAGAAGATGGTTTATCAAGCTTTGAAAAAGACTGCTTAAATCTGGCCTTTTCAGGAAAAAAAGAAGCAACTCTTTCCAATTTGTTTGCGGATTACAAGGTATCTGATAGTCTTTATCGTAGAGCAAAAGTCTCTGATGAAAAACGGATTCAAGCAAGGGGGCTTCAGCTTAAATCTTCTTTCGAAGAAGCATTGAAAGAGATGCAAGAAGGAGTGAGAAATCGGGTTACCTTCTGGGGACTCCCAGATTACTATCGTCCTTTAACTGGTGTGGAAAAGGCCTTGCAAGTGGGTATGGGACTTTCTACTATCCTACCTCTATTTATCGGATTTGGTTTGTTCTTGTACAGTTTAGATGTTCATGCTTATTTTTACCTCCCTTTGTCAGTACTTAGTTTTCTAGGTTTGGTTTTGGCTGTTTTCTATTATTGGAAGCTTCGACTAGATAATCGTGATGGTGTCCTAAATGAAGCAGGAGCAGAAGTCTACTATCTCTGGACCAGTTTTGAAAATATGTTGCGTGACATTGCACGATTGGATCAGGCTGAATTGGAAAGTATTGTTGTTTGGAATCGTCTATTAGTGTATGCAACTTTGTTTGGATATGCTGACAAGGTTAGCCATTTGATGAAGGTTCACCACATCCAAGTAGAAAATCCAGATATCAATCTCTATGTAGCTTATAGCTGGCACAGTATGTTTTATCATTCAACAGCACAAATGAGCCATTATGCTAGTGTCGCAAATACAGCAAGTACTTTCTCTGTATCATCTGGAAGCGGTAGCTCTGGTGGAGGTTTTTCAGGCGGTGGCGGTGGTGGAAGTATTGGTGCTTTCTAAAGAAAACTCAACACAGCCTTTAAAAGTATGCTATAATGGAAGATAGAAAAAAGGAGTAATCTATGTATCTTATTGAAATTTTAAAATCGATCTTTTTTGGGATTGTTGAAGGAATAACGGAGTGGTTGCCGATTTCAAGTACTGGTCACCTGATCCTAGCGGAAGAATTTGTCCAATATAAAGACCAAAGTGAAGCCTTTATGTCTATGTTTAACGTGGTTATTCAACTTGGTGCAATCTTAGCCGTTATGGTTATCTACTTTAACAAACTTAATCCTTTCAAACCAGGGAAAGATAAAGTTCAAGTTCGTAGAACTTGGCAATTATGGTCGAAAGTATTTGTTGCGACTCTCCCTCTTCTCCTTGTCTTTAAGTTTGATGACTGGTTTGATACCCATTTCCACAATATGGTTTCAGTAGCCATTATGTTGATTGTTTATGGGGTTGCCTTTATCTATCTTGAAAAACGGAACAAAGCGCAAGCGATTGAGCCAACAGTCACAGAGCTAGACAAGTTGCCTTATAAAACGGCCCTCTATATCGGACTTTTCCAAGTCTTGGCACTTTTACCTGGGACTAGCCGTTCGGGTGCCACTATCGTTGGTGGTTTGTTAAATGGAACTAGTCGTTCGGTGGTAACTGAGTTTACCTTCTATCTAGGAATTCCAGTTATGTTTGGAGCTAGTGCTTTGAAGATTTTTAAATTTATCAAGGCTGGAGAAGTGCTGAGTTTTGGTCAATTTTTCTTGCTCTTGGTAGCAATGGTAGTGGCTTTTGCAGTCAGCATGGTTGCTATTCGTTTCTTGACCAGCTATGTTAAAAAACACGACTTTACGATGTTTGGTAAATACCGTATTGTCCTAGGTAGTGTCTTACTACTTTATAGCTTTGTTCGATTATTTGTATAAGAAAAGGCTCATTGTCAACTGTAGTGGGTTGAATAAAAGCTAACATCTGGAGAGGACAATCGTTGTCCTCTCCATTTTTATATTCAGAGCGATGAAAATTCGTTTCTTAAAATTGTCAAAGTTCCTAAAACCAAAAGCATTTCGTTTGATAAGTTTGATGAGATTATTGGTCGCTTCCAGTTTGGCGTTGGAATAGGGCAATTGAAGGGCGTTGACAATTTTCTCTTTGTCCTTGAGAAATGTCTTAAAGACAGTCTGAAAAAGAGGATGAACCTGTTTAAGATTGTCCTCAATGAGTCCGAAAAATTTGTCTGGCTCCTTGTTCTGAAAGTGAAAAAGCAAGAGCTGATAGAGATTATAGTGGTGTCTCAAGTCTTCT
>NZ_JASHFO010000018.1:0-39630 GCF_047460825.1 Streptococcus infantis
AGTCTATCTCTATCAACCTTTCTTGGTTTTGTTCCTTTTACTTGATGGTTTAGCTCTCCTGTTTTTTCTTTTAGCTTTAACCAGCAATAAATGGTATTACGTGAGATTTGGAAAACGTGTGATGCTTCTGTTATACTGCCTGTTCGCTCACAATAAGTGAGAACTTTTTTACGAAAATCTAATGAATATGCCATAAGAAGATTATACCACATTATGTACTATTTTGGGTTCAATTGACTATAAAAACTATGAAAAAGGGGAGTTCTATGCCAAGGCCCTCCTACCCCAATTCCAGATTAACAGTCGCGAAGAGGCCTTCCAACTCATCCAAGAACAAGGGCACCTTTTAGAAACAGATGCCTTTATTCACGGTGATGCCTGTCTACCAAACTTTATTCTAAAAGATGCTGACCACTTCTCTTGTTTTATTGATCTTGGTTTGGCTGATTTCAGTGACCGGCATATCGATCTCTTTTGGGCAGTTTGGTCCCTCAACTACAACTTAAAAGATCCCAAATATGCTGAACTATTTCTCGACTATTACGGGAGAGAGCTGATTGATAGCAACAAACTTCGACTCGTTGCTGCCTTCGAAGCATTTGGATAAGAGGTAAACCATGAAAATCACAAAACTTGAAAAGAAAAAAAGACTCTTTCTACTTGAGCTTGATAGCGACCAAACCTGCTACATTACAGAGGATACCATTGTTCGCTTTATGTTGACTAAAGGGAAAGAGATCTCAACTGAAGAACTAACTGAGATTAAATCATTTGCGCAATTTTCCTACAGTAAAAATCTAGCTCTCTACCACTTATCCTTCAAGGCTCGTACTGAAAAAGAAGTTAAAGATTATCTTGCCAAACATGAAATTGATGAGAAAATCATCCCCAAAGTTATCCAGTCTTTAAAAGATGATAATTGGATCAATGATCGCCAATATGCTCAAGCAATCATCAATTCCAATCAGCTTTCAGGAGATAAGGGAAGCTATATGCTGATGCAGAAGATTTCTCAAAAAGGCGTTTCTAAATCTATTATCCAAGAAGTCTTACAAGAATTTGATATGACAGAAGTCGCAGAACGGACAGCTGAAAAACTACTGAAAAAATACCAGGGTAAATTACCTGCCCGTGCTCTACAGGATAAGATTATCCAAGGCCTAACCAACAAAGGTTTCTCCTACACAGAAGCCAAGTCTGCCTTTGACCAACTAGATAACCAGGTCGATGAAGAAACTGTCCAAGAGCTGATTTTTAAAGAGCTAGATAAGCAATACCCAAAATACTCACGAAAGTATGAAGGATACGAACTCAAACAACGTTTGACCCAAGTTTTAGCTAGAAAAGGTTATGATTTTTCGGATATAGCCAGCGCCCTCAGAGAATATCTTTAATTTTTTCATGAAAAAACTAAGAACTTTAAACAAAAATGTGATACAATAGTAAACGATAAACTTATAAATTGTAGAAAGTTGGTTAGTTATGAAACTTCCAAAAGAAGGCGACTTTATTACAATTCAAAGTTATAAGCATGATGGGAGTCTCCACCGTACTTGGCGGGACACCATGGTACTAAAAACAACAGAGAACGCTATTATCGGCGTCAACGACCACACACTTGTTACCGAAAGTGACGGTCGTCGTTGGGTGACTCGAGAACCGGCTATTGTTTACTTTCACAAGAAATATTGGTTTAATATTATCGCTATGATTCGTGAAAATGGTATCTCCTACTACTGCAATATGGCAAGTCCTTACTATCTGGATGAAGAAGCTTTAAAATACATTGACTATGATTTGGATGTTAAAGTTTTTACAGATGGTGAAAAACGCCTCTTGGACGTTGAGGAGTATGAACGACATAAGCGAAAAATGAAGTATTCTTCTGATCTAGACTATATTCTGAAAGAGCATGTAAAGATTCTTGTTGATTGGATTAACAATGAGCGAGGTCCTTTCTCAGAAGCCTATGTCAACATTTGGTACAAACGCTACGTAGAACTAAAGAATCGGTAAAGTTGTCAGAGGTCAGGATTTTAATCCTGACCTCGTTTTTTGATTTTCAACAAGCCTTTGAGTAGCGACTAATTGAACTGTTTATCAGCCTTCTAAACTCTAAAAAACTCTTTTAACCTAAACTTCATTTTTATCCACAAGTTTTAAGTCTCAACTGATTTATTGAATTCTCTCGAGTCATGGACTAGGAATTCATAGATCGGTCCATCGACTTCTCTCCATCACCTTTTCCTAGCAAAAAACCTGCCACATTGGGCAGGTTTTCGTCTAAATATCTAACTTCGTAACAGTGAACTTGATATGGGAATAATCTTTCTCGATATCCTTATCTACCATAAAGGCTGTCGCATCCTTCTTGACCTGCACCAAGTCGATATTCTGCGCTTGAGCTGCATAGACACAGCCACAGTAACATTGGCGATAAATATCGTACTCTTCACACATTTCTACAGAGCGTTTATAGCCTTGATTTTTCTTAAAATCACTCGGAAGATAATGAGTGGTGTAGATTTTCTGCACATCAATCCCGATACTATTGATGGTTTGTGAATTTTTGTGAGGACTGATAGTCAGGGCAGAACCGAAGTAATCAAATCCTAAGTCCATGGCCACCTGTGCTGTCTTATCCAGACGATAGTCAAAACAAACCTTGCAACGATCACCACCTTCAGGTTCTTCTTCCAAACCTCTGACCAGCTGACGGTATTCGTTGGGTTCATAGGGTGCTTCTAGATATTGAACCTTGTTGCCAGTTCGTTCATTGAAATCACTGACAAACTTTTTTGTCACATAGGCACGCTTGTGATACTCAGCTTTAGGATGGATATTTGAATTAGCAAAATAAATAGTTACATCTGCATACTTGGTCAAATACTCTAAAGTATAGGTGCTACAAGGAGCACAACAGACGTGCATGAGAATGGTTGGTCTTTCTTCATTTTTTTCCCAAACTTGAACCATCTTTTGCATGACTCGGTCATAGTTGATCTTTTGATTGGGATTCATCTTACTTAGAATTTCTTCTACATCGATCATACTCTTCTCCTTTTCCTCTTGCTATTGTACCACAGGATGATTCTTTGAGCAAATAGGTTTTCGTGCTTTACTCAGTTTTTAAGTCCTTATCTAATAGCTTTCCCATCCTTGTCAGACTGATTATTAAGATAGGACAGGTTAAAAGCAAGATAAGACCTAGAACTAAAAAGACAGCTATAAGACCACAACGATCAATCAACCAACCTGTCAGTGGAAATATGACAATCATGGAAAGACTAAAGAGCATAGAATTGATACTCAGCATAGTTGCTCTCACACTGGACGGTAAATAACCTTGTAAGTCATTGAAATAGATCGGCTGATAAACTGCATAGAGTGTATCGGTCAAAAGATATACGAGAAGAAGAGCAAAGGGAGTTCCAGAAAACACCAGTAGTAAGGCCAAGCCCGTTAGTGCAACAAGCGTCGGAAAAATTCGATTGCTATTCCATTTTTTACCGATTTGACTAGCTACGTAAACTGCTATAAGATTTAAGCCACTACCAATCAGCATGACCAGCGAAACCTGCCATCCTGCTAAGTCACTTATTTTCTGCTGATAATAAAAGTAAAACATGCACATGAGTGTTCCGACTAGCTGATAAGTCATCATCCAATAAAAGAGTACTGGTTTTTCCTGCCATTCTTTTCGAACTTGCAGGACAATCGTTTTAAAGGTTAAGGCTTCATTTTTTTCTCTCTTAGCCATTGGTTCTTTCATCAAATAAATCAAAATGATAGAAAGAAATGAAAATCCAATAGCAATCAGATAGGTCCAAGCCAATGCTCCGTGAATAAAGAAGCCTGCCACAACTGTACCTAAGGTTCGGGTGACTTCTGCCACACCAGACAAAAAACTAGAAATCTGAAGATAGCGGTCCTTTTGACCTGCTTCAACTGCTGAATCATATAAGAAAGCGGTGCTGGTTCCAGAATCAAAATTATAGGACCAAGCGTTGACCATCATAGCAAAAGCATAAATCCAAAAATTCCCCTGACCAAACAAAATCAAGATAGAGGACACAATACTGGCCAAGCGAGCCAAATAGAGATTGGTCTTGTAGCTAAATCGATCGGCCAACATACCAGACGGGATTTCACACAAGAGACTTGTACCGTGAAAGATACTTTCTAATAGACCAATTTGAAGTAAGGAAAGACCATTCTGAATGAAAAATAAAATCCAAAAACTGGTAATTCCAAAATAAGAAGTGAATTCCAGACCTGCTAGGAGTGGAATATTGCGTTTGTAAGTTCTTTTAAACATCGTTTTCTCTCTTTCAATATATAATATGAGTTTTTCTAAAAGACTTACTTAGAGTTGCCTACATTTTCTCCACCTCTTTCATTTAAAGTAATACTCAATGAAAATCAAAGAGCAAACTAGGAAGCTAGCCGCAGGCTGTACTTGAGTACGGCAAGGTGAAGCTGACGTAGTTTGAATTTGATTTTCGAAGAGTATAAAAACGCCAGACGGCGTTTTTATAGTTATTAAGGTTTGATACGGTGCAACATACGTGGGAATGGAATAGCTTCACGGATGTGTTTTGTACCTGCTGCGAAGGTTACCATACGCTCGATACCGATACCAAATCCACCGTGTGGTACTGTACCGTATTTACGAAGATCAAGGTAGAATTCATATTCTGTACGATCCATACCAAGAGATTCCATCTTCGCTACAAGGGCATCATAGTCTTCCTCACGCATTGAACCACCGATGATTTCTCCGTAACCTTCTGGTGCGAGCAAGTCTGCACAAAGTACGCGGTCTGGGTTACCAGGAACTGGTTTCATGTAGAAGGCCTTGATGTCTGCTGGATAGTTAATCACGAAAGTTGGTACACCAAAGTGATTTGAAATCCAAGTTTCGTGTGGTGAACCAAAGTCATCACCATGTTCAAGATGCTCGTAGTCAGCGTCTTCATCATTTTCATGCTCTTGCAAGAGATCAATGGCTTGATCGTAAGTGATGCGTTTGAATGGCTCTGCAATGTAGCGTTTCAAAAGCTCAGTGTCACGTTCCAATGTTTCCAAGGCTTGTGGAGCACGGTCAAGAACACCTTGAAGCAAAGCTTTAACATAAGCTTCTTGCAAGTCAAGTGATTCATCATGTGTCAAGTATGAATACTCTGCATCCATCATCCAGAACTCAGTCAAGTGACGACGAGTCTTAGATTTTTCAGCACGGAATACTGGACCAAAGTCAAAGACACGACCAAGGGCCATAGCACCAGCTTCAAGATAAAGCTGACCAGATTGGCTCAAGTAGGCTGGAGTACCAAAGTAGTCTGTTTCAAAAAGTTCTGTAGAATCTTCTGCAGCATTTCCTGAAAGAATTGGGCTATCAAACTTCATGAAGCCATTCTTATCAAAGAACTCATAAGTTGCATAGATGATAGCATTACGGATTTGCATCACTGCTACTTGTTTGCGTGAACGCAGCCACAAGTGACGGTTATCCATCAAGAAGTCTGTTCCATGTTCTTTTGGAGTGATTGGGTAATCTTGAGATTCACCGATCACTTCGATGTCTGTAATATCCAATTCGTAACCAAATTTAGAGCGCTCGTCTTCTTTGACAATCCCTGTCACGAAAACAGAAGTTTCTTGGCTTAGGCGTTTGATCGTATCAAATTTTTCAAGACCTACTTCTTCACCGAATTTTTCGATAAAGTTTGGTTTAAAAGCGACACCTTGGAAAAAGGCTGTTCCATCACGCAATTGCAAGAAAGCAATTTTCCCTTTTCCTGATTTGTTGGCAACCCAAGCACCGATAGTGACTTCTTGACCAACGTAATCTTTTACTTCGATAATTGTTACACGTTTTGTCATCATTTATCTTCCTTTTTTTAATTAAACTTGTCCGAAGACATTATCACCTTTCATTTTACCATAAATAGGAGCCTATAGCTATCTCTCATAACCTAAAATTCTGTCTTTTTTAAAGAATACTGATTTTTTGAAAGTTCTATAATGAATTTAGCCACCCACCTCTCCTAAAAGTTAGATGGTGCAACTATCTTATAACTAGTCTAAGATTTCATTTGACAAAACAGCTTCAAGGATTCCTCTTGTCAAATGAAAGCTCTTTTAGGCATAAGAAAACACCTCTGTGTTATACCTGTTATTCACCACAAACATAAGAAAGGCACAGAGACGCAAAACCATTATACTACAAAATCAAAACATTTGACAATGGATAGTCGTCGTTTAATCGAACGATGGAAAAAGAAGGGAAATCAAAAAGAAAAATTGCCCCTCTACTTGGAAAAGTTCCTCAAACTATCCACACTGAAATCAAGCGTGGGACAGTCCGACAATGTCTTGGAAAGGATGCTTCAAAGAGGTTTATTCTGCCGACTACGCTCAACAGTCTTATGAAAACAATCGCAAGCGCTCGGTCAAAAAATCAAGCTTGACTAAGGAGCTAAAGGAAAAGATTCTCCACTATCATAATCAAACATAATCAAAAATTTTCTCCTGAAATGATGGTCCAGACTAAGGGAGTTAACGTGGGAATTTCTACCATCTACTACTGGATTCATCATGGAAAATTGGGATTGACCAAACAGAACCTCCTGTATCCTAGAAAAGTAAAATCTGTCAAGAAACAAGCTAGTTCCAACTTTAAACCTGCTGGTCAATCCATCGAACAGCGACCTGAAGCTATTAATTTTCGCTTGGAGAATGGGCATTATGAGATTGATACGGTTCTACTTACAAGAGCGAAAAACTACTGTTTGCTTGTCTTGACGGATCAAAAGAGTAGACATCAAATCATCCGATGGATTCCAAATAAAAGCGCTGAGTCGGTCAATCAGGCTCTAAAACTCATCTTAAAACAGCATCAAATTCTTTCCATCATGGCAGATAACGGAACGGAATTCAACCAATTGTCTGATGTGTTTTCTAAGGAACATATCTACTATGCATACCCTTATACATCTTGGGAGAGGGGAACTAATGAGAATCACAATAGGCTCATTCGTAGATGGTTACCTAAAGGAACTAAGAAAACGACTCCTAAAGAAGTCGCATTCATCAAAAATTGGATTAACAACTATCCTAAAAAATGCTTGAGCTACAAGTCACCCAGAGAATTTCTTCTTGCTGGCTAACTTGAACTTGAAATTTAGCAAATCTTGTCATTTTAATCCTTTATAACAGTCGTTTTTGACAAGTGAAAAGCTTGTATGTTATACTATACAGTATGTATAAGGAGGAAAATATGAAAAAGAAAATTCAACTCACCACGGGATTGTGTGCAGCTGTTTTAGCCCTCAGTCTCGCAACAACCACTTTTGCGGATGAACAAACAGCTACAGTCACTGCTCCTATCTCTGAACGACAAGCTACGGTTGCTCCTATTTCAGTAAATTCAGAGAGTTCTGCTACTACAGTTACCAACGAAGCACTAGCCCCACTTCCTAGCGAAAAAACAACTACCCCAACAGTTGAGGAAGCATCACCAGCCCCTGCTGAGACTCCAGTGGATCCACGAATCTCTGAAATTCGTGTCATCCATCGTCGTCGGACTCTGAAACCAGACTTTTCTCCAGTTACATCTTCAACAGATGTCGTCTACAAGACAGTTGAGGCCCGTGCTTTTACCGAATATGACGTCTCTGGAAATGGACCAGCAACGGTTACAGACGAAAATGGAAAAACATGGTACCGCATAAGATACTTCGATCTAGGTGCTAAAGATGGCTTTGCATACAATAGCGCTCCTGAAAAAGGCACTGCCACCGCTCCCGTCATTGAAGTCATCCATCTCTATGATGATATCGATTTGAATCCGGAAGTTGTAAAACGTGCTCGTTTTGTAGACGAAAAGGGACAAGAAATTGCGCCTTCCCAAGAAAACAGAGTCGAGCGTAGCCTTGATTTGGCTTATGAAGCTGGTCTACCAACAGCACCTGCTCAAATCCAAGCCAATGGAAAAACGTATACTTTCCAATCAGCTAACAAAGAAGAATTGACCTCCCACAAACTTCATGTTTCTAACTTGGTTACTGTGACCTATTTCTATAAAGAAGTCACCACACCAGTTGTTGAGAAACCGTCAACACCTTCTGTTCCAGAAAAACCTGTTCAAAAACTCCGTCTTCCAAAAGGAAATAACGGAGTGAAAACACGCGTACCTGTTAGCAAGAAGACTCAAGCAAAACCATCTAGTCCAGAAGTGAAAAAATTCCGCCTTCCAAAAGGAAACAATGGGGCTAAGACCCGTGTCCCTGTGAAAAAGGCGAATACTATTCTTTCTGTCGATTACTTATAATTCTATAGAAAAGAACCTTGGTCAACACAACCAAGGTTCTTTTTTTAATTTTCCATAAATTGGTGCAAACGACGAATGGCTTCTTTAAGAGTTTCCAATTCTGTCGCATAACTGAGACGAACATTCTCCGGTGCTCCAAATCCGGCTCCTGTAATCAAGGCCAGACCAACTTCTTCAAGAATAGCCGTTGTAAATGCTGTTACATCGCTATAGCCTTTCATTTCCATGGCCTTTTTGACATTTGGGAAGAGATAGAAAGCTCCTTGAGGTTTGACTACTTCAAAGCCAGGGACTTGGCACAAGAGAGGATAAATGGTATTGAGACGTTCCTCGAAAGCCTGACGCATGGTTTCTACGGAGTCTTGTGGACCAGTTAAGGCCTCGATTGTTGCGTATTGTGAAACAGCGGTTAGGTTAGAAGTTGTTTGACCAGTCAATTTGCTCATAGCAGCAATAATTTCTGGATCACCTACTGCATAACCAACACGCCAACCTGTCATGGCATAAGCTTTTGATACACCGTTAATGACAATGGTTTGGTTGCGAATAGCTTCTGATAGACTAGAGATTGGGACGAACTCATTCCCGTTATAGACCAAACGACCATAAATATCATCTGCTAGGATGAGAATGTCATGTTCAACAGCCCAATTCCCAATGGCCAAGAGTTCCTCACGAGAATAGATCATACCGGTAGGATTAGATGGGGAATTGAGAACCAAAACCTTTGTCTTATCTGTGCGAGCTGCTTCTAATTGGTCTACAGTCACTTTAAAGTGATTGTCTTCCTTGGCTTGGACAAAGACTGGAATACCACCAGCCATCTTAACCTGGTCTCCATAGCTGACCCAGTAAGGAGTAGGAATGATGACCTCATCTCCAGGGTTGACCACAGCCATAAAGAAAGTATAGAGGGAGAACTTGGCACCGGTAGCAAATGTGACCTCATTAGCCGCTACAGAATAACCATAATAGCGTTCAAAATAGGTATTGACCGCTGCTTTTAATTCAGGCAAACCTGAAGCTACCGTATAGAAAGAAGCACGTCCATCTCGAATAGCCTCAACAGCAGCATCTTGAATATTCTCGGGAGTATGAAAATCGGGCTGACCTAAAGTTAAGAAAAGAACATCTTTTCCTTCAGCCTTTAACTTCTTTGCTCTTGCATCACTAGCCAGAGTGACGCTTTCTTCCATTTCTAAGACACGTTTAGATAATTTCATAGTTTCTCCTTTTCGATTAGGGCACCAGTTTCAAAATCCACTAGATAGTAGTCTCCACCAGACTTGATTTCCCAGACGGGTTTATCAGCATACCGTCCAAAGGTAATCGTGTCAATCTCAGTTGCTCCTTTTTCTCTAACAACTGCTTCTGCTTTTTCTTGTGAAGTGCCACTTTCTAGTTGATACACATAGATTTTTTGACTATTTTTCTCAATTAGAACAGCTACTGGCTTTTGATTCTTATCTTGGCCAAGGACACTATAATAGCTCTCTAAACCATTGAAGAAATCAACCTGACTGACCGTTTCTAGATTTGCATACTGCTTGGCAAGCTTTTCCCCTTCTACCTTCGCTGTCTGATAAGGCTTCATGCTAAACCACACCAAATAGAGAAAGGAAGAAGTCACAACTAGAGCCAGCAGGGTCAGGCCAATACTGTACTGAAATAATAAGGAATTTTTTTCTTTTTTCTGTCTCATTTTCACTCGTCTATTTTACCATCTATCCAAGTGAATTACAAGTGAATAAAGGAGGAGGATTTGGCTCGGAACTTCTCTTATGACAGGAATATATGACGCTTGAATCATTGATTTCACAGACTTTTCCTAATCTCTACTCCTAAAAATAATCTTGACTATCATCGATTTTTATTTTCTGGGCAAATTTCTTGCAAATGATTTCGTTTCGTTGTAACATTGTTTATAACAACAGAGAAAGCTCTGATTAAAATATAAAGGAGACTCCCTATGTCTAAAAAAGTATTATTTATCGTTGGTTCACTTCGTGAAGGTTCTTTCAACCACCAAATGGCGCTAGAAGCTGAAAAAGCTCTTGCAGGAAAAGCTGAGATTAGCTACCTTGACTACTCAGCAATCCCACTTTTTAACCAAGAACTTGAAGTTCCAACTCTTCCAGCTGTAGCAGCGGCTCGTGAAGCTGTTCTGGCTGCTGATGCTATCTGGATTTTCTCTCCAGTCTACAACTTCTCAATTCCTGGAACAGTGAAAAACTTGCTTGACTGGCTTTCACGCGCTCTTGACTTATCTGAAACTCGTGGTCCATCTGCCCTTCAAGATAAAATCGTTACTGTGTCTTCAGTAGCAAATGCAGGTCATGAACAACTCTTTGCAATCTACAAAGACCTCTTGCCATTCATCCGTACACAAGTTGTAGGTGAATTCACTGCAGCTCGTATCAATGATTCTGCTTGGGGAGATGGCAAATTAGTCCTTGAAGACAGTGTTGCTACTTCACTAAAACAACAAGCTGAAGACTTGGTTCAAGCTATTCAATAATTGAATTGAAAAAAGAAGAGGTTGGGACAAAAGATCCCAACCTCACTTTTTATTAGCAATCAAACTTTGACGCGGTAGCTGATTGAACTTTTTGTTCGTCTTTTAGACTCCAAAAAGCTCCTAATCATCCTCGCGGGGCTGGGACAACGAAATCGAGACTTTGTCTATCGATTTCTGTCCCACCGCCTTTTTCTTAATCAACTAATTCATCAATCATACTATGTTTTAGTGGTAAACTACACATCACTAACAGGAAAATAAAGGATGATTGAATCCAAAAGAGAGCCAAATCAAAAATTCCGTGCACAGCTACTACTGTCAAGAAAGAGAGGTAAAGTCCAAGGATAGGACGCTTACTAGGTACTTGACTCATATCAATCAACATTCGTACCGGAGTGGCAGAAGCAATCCCCAAGAGAACGGTACCGACAACTCCATAACTCAAAATCGTATCAATATAGATACTATGAGCATGTTCATGATAAGGTGCTCCAATACGAGGGAAAGAGTGCATGTAGGTTAGCGGCCCTTCACCCCAGAAGGGATTTTGCTTAAACAAGGCCATTCCAGCATTCCAGATAGAAACACGTTCTTCCATAGATGAATCTAAGGTTCCCATTCGAACACCCAAATCACTAGAAAATAGAAAGGCTAAACCAACCCCAAAAACTCCTATACTAAGCCAGAAAGCACGCCAGTTCTTAATAGTCGTGAAGAGGTAAATGATGGCTCCAAAGATGATGGCTGGAAAAGCTGTACGATTCTGCGTAAAGTTTAAACCGAATAAATTAGCAAAGATGGCAATCATAGAAAAGATTCGTAACCACCTTAACTTAGTTGTGCTAATCAGATAAAAACCAATCATGATACAGAAACAACAGATAATTCCATAGTAATTAGGGTTAAAGAAGGCAACCTCCGCTCGGTTTTGATGCCAAACCTGCATCCGTGGTGAGAGGAAGGTATAATCAAATTTCTTTACAATTTGGAAATGTTCCAAGGCTGCAAAGACTGCTGCCAAGACACTTGAGGCTAAAACTCCTTCAATCGTCAACCTAAAAAATTTAGGAGTCAATTGAGCTTGATAATAGTAAAAGAAGATTGCAAACAGAAACATGGCCACCGAAGAAACTACTCCCATCACATTTTGTGCTAGAAGAGAAATTGCAGTGCTATAAGCAATAAAAAAGAGCAAGATAGGGTGTTGAGACAAACGTTTCAAGATTCCCTTCATCTCCCCGGTATATACTAACCAAAGTAAGTAAGAGATAAAAATAATAACAAAAAGATAAAAAGGGAGAAAAATACTCAGAATAACTCCTAAAAGAAGTCCTTCTTGTTTCGATAAACTTTTTAACTTTTCAATGACACCTATTGATTTCACAACAGATCCTTTCCTTCTGAATATCACATTCAGATAAATAAGTTATTAAAACATTTTACCATTTTTCAAGAGATTTGAAAACCTCTTTGCCTCTATACTCCTAACTAAAACTGGGTAAAATTTTATAGTTAGCTAAGATTACTTGAAAATCGCTATCCCTTTTTTAAAAATATGGTACAATAAATCTAATTATTCTAGAAAGGGTCTAGCATGAAATCCTACCAAGAAGTCTATAAAATACTAGCTACTGAAACTGATTATCTAAGCGGAGAAAAAATAGCTGAGAGATTAAACCTATCTCGAACTTCCGTATGGAAGGCGATCCAACGTCTCCAACAAGAGGGGCTGGAGATTGACAGTATCAAAAATCGTGGGTATAAACTTCTGGACGGAGACCTTATCTTGCCTCAGGAAATCGAAGCGAATAGTCCCATTACTGTCCAGTTTAAACCCTCAACAAAATCTACCCAAACCGATGCTAAAGAGGCTATGGAAGCTGGTGCTAAAGGGGATAAACTCTACCTTTCCACTAGCCAAACTATGGGACGCGGTCGATTTCAACGTCCCTATTATTCTCCAGATAAGGGGGGAATTTACATGTCCCTTCACCTACAACCCAATCTCCCTTACCAGAAGCTTCCCGCCTATACACTTCTAACAGCTGGGGCTATCTACAAGGCTATTAAGAATCTTAGTTTGATTGATGTGGATATCAAGTGGGTCAATGACATTTATCTGAACCAGAAAAAAATTGCTGGTATTCTAACAGAAGCCATTACCTCCGTCGAAACTGGACTCGTTACAGATGTTATCATTGGGGTCGGGATCAACTTTTCTATCGCTGATTTTCCCAAGAATCTACAAACTAAAGCTGGAAGCTTATTTTCTCAAAATACTCCCATTACTCGCAATGAATTGATTGCTGAAATCTGGAAATGTTTCTACGAAACAGAAGCCGATGAACTCCTCTATCTCTATAAAAAGCACTCTATCGTTTTAGGAAAAGAAGTCTCCTTTAAGCAAGATCACCAAACTATCTCAGGAAAAGCCTGTGACATCTCAGACCAAGGACAACTACAGATAGAATTAGCCACTGGTGAAAAAATTTGGCTCAATAGTGGTAAAGTTTCACTGACTAAATGGTAGCTCTCCTCGATGAAAAAAATCGACCTTCAATAAGAAAGGTCGATTTTTTAATCTGTTATTTTTTCAAACGTTCAACATCACGCGCGATAACGAGTTCTTCATCTGTTGGAATGACAAGAACACGAATTTTTGCTGCTTCTGTTGAGATATCTCCAGTCACACCAAAGACATTTTTCTCTGGATCTACATCACAACCGAACCAAGAAATACCAGTGATAACTTTTTCACGCACACCAGCTGCATTTTCACCAACTCCTGCAGTAAAGATAATGGCATCTGCTCCGTTTAGGACAGCCAAGTATTGTCCGATGTGTTTCTGGATACGGTCAACGTACATTTCAAGAGCCAATGTTGCATCAGGATCACCTGCTTCCATTGCCGCTTGAACATCACGCATATCACTAGACTTACCTGAAACACCCAACAATCCTGACTCGCGATTGAGGATGCGACTGATATCTTCAGGCTTGTTAAAGTCCTCTGTATATTGCATTAAATATGGAATGATAGCCGGGTCAATATCCCCTGTACGAGTTCCCATCATAACACCACCAAGTGGAGTGAATCCCATTGAGGTATCAACAGATTGACCACCCTTAACAGCTGTAATAGAAGCACCATTACCGATGTGACAGGTAATCAATTTCAACTCTTCAAGTGGGCGTCCCAAGAGTTTTGCTGCTTCTTGTGCAACGTACTGGTGACTTGTACCGTGAGCTCCATATTTACGAACCTTGTTTTCTGTATAATACTTAGTTGGTAATGGATAACGGTAGGCTTTCTCTGGCATTGTTGTGTGGAATGATGTGTCAAAAACTGCTACACTTGTGATCTCTGGCAACAATTCTTTGAAGGCACGAATTCCAGCAGCATTTGCAGGGTTGTGCAATGGAGCAAGAAGTCCTAGTTCTTCGATTTTTTCTAGAACATCCCCTTCAACAACTGTAGACTCTTTGAAGTACTCTCCACCTGCAACAACACGGTGTCCAACACCAGTAATTTCATCATAAGATTTAATAATATCAAAACGAATCAAGTCATCAAGCAAAATCTTAACTGCCAAAGTATGGTTGTCAATGTCAAGGACTTGTTGTTCTGAATGACCATCAAACTTAACTGTAGAAATAGAATCTTTCAATCCAATTCGTTCAATCAACCCTTTTGCTAATACTTTTTCTTCTGGCATTTGATAGAGTTGCCATTTCAAACTTGAGCTTCCAGCGTTAATTGCAATGGTTTTTGTCATAATGTTTCCCCTTTTTTAAGCGTTTTCAACTATTATATCAAAATTTATACTAGATTTCATGTTCTTGACACCAATTTTGAAAATTTTCCTTAAATTCCAACAAAATTTCAGGATCACGAAGACTAGCAAGTGGATAAACGAAGGGCTCAAAGCCTTCTACCACTTTCTTTTGTACAACAAAAATGGTCTTAGACTGGGCTCCTTGAGCGAAGAGATCCTCTGGTAAAGCTATGATAGCGACTAGTTGAGCCTGTTCAGTTAACCATCCTTTCAAGAGGTCACTCTGAGGACTCGTCAAAAGATCTGTTGGAGCAAGAAAAATAGCATAGCCTCCCGTCTTAAGATACTTGAGAGATTGCTCCATTAATAGATGATGAGCGTAAGTATGTTCATCCTTTGCTGCCACTTGGTAACGTGAGGCAATCTGATCGTCTGGGTAGTAACCAATCGGGAGGTCGCTCACAATAAAATCACTTTCTTTTAATACTTGTGGACGTACTGCATCTCCTTGGACAAAGCCCATTTGAAGATCCATAACTTCAGCCATACTCGCCGCCAGATCAATCAAGAGGTCGTCTATCTCAATCCCTAGGTAATCTACCTTTTTGTTCATGGACGTTAAAAAGCTAGCCCCCAGAATTCCCATCCCAGAGCCCAATTCTAGTAGACTTAGATCTTTAGCAGGCCACAATTGCTCCATCAAAAAAATCATCAAGTGACCAATCGCATCTGGTGTAAACTGGTGGTTGGCCTGAAGAGGTTCCGTTTGCGCTGCCTTCATTAATAAGAATTGGTAGGTTCGTAACCACTCTTCTTTTCGAAGAGCCAATCGTTTTAAAGCTTGATTGTTTTTCTTGACATCTTCCAGATTTGTCTGACCATCCAGATAGATTCCATTTTGCTCAATTAAGGCATCGTAAAAATTTGTCGTCAAATCATTTTGAATGATTTGGACATTTTCTAGTAAATAGGTATATGCTTGTTCAATTTTTTCAAAATCCATACCCTTATCTTACCAAAAATAATGTCCTTTTTCCAGATTTTCATAATTGTGAAAATGAAAAAAAGAAAATCTACCTCCCTAATAGATTTTCTCTGTTTCATGATTATTTCCAAACGCCACTGGCATCTACATAATAACCATCTGGTGTGCGTGTATTGCTAAGCATATTACCAGATGAAGCCAGATAGTACCACTTACCATTATCTTTGATCCAACCTGTTGCCATTGCACCAGAATCTTTTAGATAATACCAAGAGCCGTTATCTTTGACCCAGCCTGTCGCCATTGAACCTGAGTCTTTTAGATAATACCAAGTGCCACCATCTTTAAGCCAGCCTGTCGCCATTGAACCTGAGTCTTTTAGGTAATACCAAGAGCCGTTATCATATAACCAATCAGCTGAAATCATAGCTCCTGATGATTTAAAGGCATACCAGCTACCACCTTGATGAAGCCATGTTTGATTAAACATAACCCCTTTATCATCCATGAAATACCAGCTTTCCTGATCCTTAATCCAAGCATCTTTAACTAGTTGGCCTTGTTTTTGATAGTACCAGGTTTCACTGTAATTCTTTTTTAGCCAGCTTTCTGCTTTTACAATCGGATAGAGTATTTTGAAGGCTCCTCCCCCTCTGTAGGAATGACTGATAACTCCTGGTTTTTGAAGTTTCAATTCTTCATAGTCGTCTGCCCAAGCAAATACTTTTTGACCATTGACAGTCTCTGGTAAGGTAGCAGTGTAGGTCTTGGTTTGATAATCCCATTTTGTATCAAGATAGGTGTATTGATTATTTGATTCGTCAATACGGAAGTAACCACTCTTTCCACCGTCATTATATACATCATCAACTACTTTAGTGGACCAGGTCTTTGTTTCATTTCCACTCTTGGCTTCTACTTTGATATCTCCTCTGTAGCCATAAGGTACGTAGAAATTCAGGAAACGTCCTTCTTCACCAATATTGGATCTATCCACTTCTTGAGCTAGGAAATTGACAGTCTGGTCTTGACCATCTAAAGTAACTTTCCATTCAATTTTTTCGTTTTTAGGCAAATCCAAGGCTTTGATATCTATGTCATGGCCATTGTTAAATCGAAGAATTTTGCCATCTTGATATTGAACACCCCCCTTAATACGCCATACTTCTTGTAGCTCAAAAGCCTTGGCAGATTGAGGGAGAGCCAGCATAGCTAAACCTGCTAAAGACAAACTAAATAGTGTGATTTTTCTCATGGGATTTTCTCCTGTTTTTATTCATGTTAATTATATCACTATGATATTTTTTTGCAAGTGATATCCTAAATTTATATAGGAAAAACCTCTGAGACGACTCTCAAAGGTTTAATCATGACTATTTACTATTTTCAACCGCTGCTGTTACAAAAGCAGTGTAGAGTTCTTCTGGGCGGTTTGGACGACTTGATAGCTCTGGATGGTACTGACAAGCCACAAAGAATTTGTTTTCTGGGATTTCAACAATTTCTACCAAACGATTATCTGGTGACACTCCTGAAAAGACAAAACCTGCTCCTTCAAACTGTTCACGAAAAGCATTGTTAAACTCATAACGGTGACGGTGACGGCGTTGCACCACCTCTTTGTTATGATAAGCTGCCGCTGCCTTAGAACCACGTTTTAACTTAGAAGGATAAAGTCCCAAACGAAGGGTACCACCCATGTCCTCAACATCAATCTGATCACGCATGATATCGATGATAGGGTATTTGGTATCAGGATTTAGCTCTGCTGAATTAGCTCCTTCAAGACCTAAGACATTACGGGCAAACTCGATACAGGTCAACTGCATACCCAAGCAGACTCCAAGCATCGGTACATCATTTTCACGCGCATAGCGAATCGCTTCAATCTTACCTTCTGTTCCACGTTGGCCAAAACCACCTGGAACGATGATTCCGTCAGCGTCAGATAGAAGTTCTGCCACATTGTCAGCTGTCACATCGTTAGCATTGACCCAATCAATCTTGACTTCTGCATCATTGGCATAACCAGAGTGTTTCAAAGCTTCAACAACTGAGATGTAGGCATCTTGCAACTCAACATACTTACCAACAAGAGCAATCTTGACTTGTTTGTTGAGATTCATGACCTTGTCAACCATAGCTGACCACTCTGTCATATCTGCTGCAGGTGCATCAATTTTCAAATGGTCACAAACAATTTGATCCATACCTTGTGCTTGCAGATTAAGTGGGATTTGGTAAAGATGATCCACGTCCAAGGACTCAATAACTGCTTCTGGTGCCACATCACAGAACTGGGCTAGTTTATTTTTAATTCCTTGTCCAGCTGGCTTTTCAGTACGGATAACCAACATATTTGGTTGGATTCCCAAACCACGCAATTCCTTGACAGAGTGTTGAGTTGGTTTGGTTTTCATTTCACCAGATGCCTTGAGGTAAGGAAGCAAGGTTGTATGGATATACATGACATTATCTGCACCCACATCTGCCTTCATCTGACGAAGAGCTTCTAAGAATGGAAGGGACTCGATATCGCCGACTGTTCCACCAACCTCTGTAATAATGACATCAGAATCTGTCGTAAGAGCAGCACGCTTGATTTTTTCTTTCAAGGCATCTGTAATATGAGGAATAACTTGGACAGTTGCACCCAAATACTCACCGCGACGTTCCTTACGAAGAACTTCGCTGTAGATTTTACCAGTTGTCACGTTTGAGTATTTGTTAAGATTGATATCGATGAAACGTTCATAGTGACCTAGGTCCAAATCTGTCTCAGCCCCATCATCTGTTACAAATACTTCTCCGTGCTGGTAAGGGCTCATGGTTCCTGGGTCAATATTGATATAAGGGTCAAATTTTTGAATGGTCACCTTCAAACCACGGTTTTTCAAAAGACGCCCAAGGCTCGCTGCAACGATCCCTTTCCCAATAGACGATACCACACCACCAGTGACAAAAATATATTTCGTAGACATAGATTCCTCTTTCTAAAATGCTCAAGGTCTTGTTTACTAACAGGGGATTGAGAAAACAAGACCTTCATCAATAACTACACCCCAAGAAGAAAAGCTTCCTGGAAAAAACAAAAATAGCTCCCTAATAACTAGGGAGCTCCGACCTCTAAAAGAGGTGCCCGAACAATATGTTACCTCAAAATGAAGCATTTGTCAAATAGAACAAATCGTTGACTTGGCGCATTCCAGCTTATAAAACTAATTCAGACTAATACAAAAAAGCTGGACTAGGAAATCGAGACTTGATAGACCGATTCCAGCTCCAACTCCTTTTTATTTTTATTCTTCCTCTTCTTCAGAGTCTTCGTCGTCTTCTTCATTAAGATCGACTTCTTCATCTAGATCATCTGGGGCGATTTCATTGATTTCAGCATCGTAGGCTTCCACTTCATTCTTCTCATCATCTGGATTTTCATCATCATAAGAAAGAGCTGGATCTTCTTCGTAGGCGTCCTCATCTTCAGGATCATCTGCACTGTAATCAATAGCATCTGTATCACCATCCATAAAGGCGTTGACACGTTTTTTCTTAGCCTTAGGTGCTACTTCTTCATCATCACTTTCTTCAAGAGCAATGATTTCCTCATCGATTTCATCAACTCCATACCATGAACGAAGGCCCCATTTGTTATCTCCAAGTGAGATAAAGCTACCGTCAAAGTTCAACTCTGTATAGAACAAAGGCAAAGCTTCACGAATATCGCTATTAGAGGTACCGAGATAGTTTTGGATTTCATTAACCAAATCACTAAAATGCATTTCGTGATCACGACCACGGAGTTCCAAGATGGCACGAGCCACCTCAATCATAGATAGTTCACTTTTTTCTTGCCCAGCAAATACTTCTAATTCCAAAGCGTTTCTCCTCATTTTTTACTACTAACGTCAGAGTAGATAAACTCTGATCTCATTTTATCATGTACTCTTTATTGTACGATAATTTTGCCTAATAGTCAAAGGTTTAGGAGAAATAAATGTGAAATATTTCAGCTAATTAATACTCAATGAAAATCAAAGAGCAAACTAGGAAGCTAGCCACAGGCTGCTCAAAACACTGTTTTGAGGTTGCAGATGGAAGCTGACGTGGTTTGAAGAGATTTTCGAAGAGTATAAAAGACCTGGGAGATACACTCACAGGTCCGATACTTTATTTATAACTTAAAGCTCGTTTAAAGGTTTTCCAGATACCTAAATCATCCGTTTGAAGGACCAGACTAGCATACATCCGTCCGATAAAGATGGTTGCAGTTACCGCAAAAGCAATCGTAATCATAAGGGAAATCCAAGCTTCCATACCATTTGCATAGCCATTGATAGCTCTAAAAGGCATAAAGAAGGTCGAAATGAAAGGAATATAAGAACCGATTTTCAAAATCAAATTGTCTCCTGCAGCTCCTAGTGCAGTAACGCCAACAAAACCAGCTATTATTAAAATCATCAACGGAGACAAGGCCTTTCCTGCATCTTCGGGACGAGAAACCATGGAACCTAAGAAGGCTGCCAAGACTACATACATGAAGAGACTGACTAAGATAAATAATAAGGTGTTAAGCGAGAAAGCCTCTCCCAAGTGATTTAGAATACCTGAATTAGCCAAGATAGGCATATCCTTAAAGAATAAGATAGCTCCAAGACCACCAACGACATAAATACCAATATGAGTCAAAATCACAAGAAGTAAGGCAATCATGCGTGCGTAGAAATAATGGCTAGCACGAATGCTTGAGAAGACCACTTCCATGATTTTGGTTCCTTTCTCGCTGGCTACTTCTTGAGCAGTGACACTAGCGTAAGTAATCAAAATCATATAGAGGAAGAAACCCAGTCCTGCGGCCGCAAAGGTTTGAACCAACTTTTTATTTTCCTTGGCTTCATCAATCTGTTCTGTAAATTGAACCGTTTGAGCCAAGCGTTTTTCCTGTTCCTGAGACAAATTTGCTTCTGAACGGTTGAGTTGGGATTGGAGTTCATTCAACTTAGCGGTCACTACTAACTTAATGCCACTCTCTAGTGAAGTTTCACCATGATAGATTGCCTTGAGGACACTGTTCTCCTGGTCAATGGTTAGATAGCCTTTTATTTTTTCATCCTTGATGGCTTCTTGGGCACTCGCTTCATCCTTATAGTCAAAGTTAAGACCATTGGTCGATTTAAGTTCTTCTGTAACAAGAGGAACAGAACTAACTAATGCTACCTTACTATTTTGAGCCAAGGAAGAACCTTGGAGAACACCAATTCCTCCAGATAGACCTAAAAAGAGGAAAGGCGAAATCACCATAAAGAAGAAACTCCACGACTTGACATGTCTTAGATAGGTTTCTTTGATTACAACCCACATATTTCTCATACTTCCACCCCTGATTCTAATTTAAAGATTTCATCGATTGTTGGAGCTTGTTGGTCAAAAGTCGCGATATATTGACCTTGAGTCAAGATTGGGAAGAGTTCTCTACCTGCACTTTCATCATCTAAAATCAACTTCCAACTACCTTGCTTGGTCAAGCTAACCTGTTTGACATGAGGAAGACCCTCCAGTTCTTCCTTGCTTCGTTCACTTGAAACAAAAAGTCGTGTTTTCCCGTATTGATTGCGGACATCCTGAACCGGTCCATGCAAGACCACACGCCCATCACGAATCATCAGGATATCATCACAAAGTTCTTCGACATTGGTCATGACATGGTCAGAAAAGATAATGGTTGCTCCACGCTCTTTTTCTTTCAAGATAACCCGCTTAAGAAGTTCGGTATTGACTGGATCCAAGCCACTAAAAGGCTCATCTAGGATAATCAAGTCGGGTTCATGAATCAAAGTGATAATCAACTGAATCTTCTGTTGATTTCCTTTTGAGAGACTCTTAATCTTGTCCGTCAGTTTTCCCTTGACTTCCAGTTTTTCCATCCATTGAGGGAGTTTTTCTTTGATTTCCTTGGTGTCCATGCCTTTTAGGGTCGCCAAGTAACGAACTTGTTCAAGGACTGTCAATTTAGGCATAAGACTACGTTCTTCAGGGAGATAACCAATGCGAGCATAAGTCTCCTGACGAATATCTTGACCATCAAGCTCAATCTCCCCTTGATAGTCTAAAAATTTCAAAATACTGTGAAAAATAGTTGTTTTCCCAGCTCCATTTTTCCCAACCAGCCCCAAAATACGACCTGGTCGTGCTTGAAAGTCAACACCAAACAAAACTTGCTTAGGTCCAAAACTTTTCTCTAGATTTCTTACTTCGAGCATCATCCACCTCCGAAATTTATTGCACTCATTATACTCCTTTTTGACAGCCTTTACAATGATTTATGTACATTTTTAAATCTTGATTTCAAGAAGGATATTTTCTGGATAGGAACTTTATTAGCTTATCACCAAGCATTTTAGTCCTCCAGATTTTAAGTGATAAATTTATTATACTCATTTCTTGATAAATCCGTTGGCTATGTCCTCAAATGTTCATTTTCAGTCCTGAATTGTTACTAGCAATCTTCATCATCCTGCCTAGCTTATCGTGCTATTTTATGGTATATTTTTGATAGACTATAGATTATCATCGGCAAGGAATCTGATATGAAAAAAAGACTTAAACTCGAACCAAACAACAATAACTTAATCATTTGGGAAGCTGAACAGCCAAAAGCCGTTCTTCAGCTTGTACATGGAATGGTAGAGTACGTGGAACGATATGAAGAATTTGCTCTAGCCATGAATAAAGAAGGCTTTACTGTTATCGGCCATGATCATCTCGGCCATGGTTTTACTGCTCAAAATCCAAGTCAACTCGGAGTCTTTCCTGAATCTCCCGAGGAACTCATCGATGATATTGAAAGAGTGACCTCTTTTATTCAAGAAAGCTATCCAGAACTTCCAATCGTCCTTCTAGGGCATTCTATGGGTTCTCTTATGTGTCGCTATTATGTAGCTAAACGAAAACCACCTATCAATGCCTTGATTATCATGGCGACTGGTCAACAACCTCAGTTTCTAACTCGATTTGCTCTCATCCTAACAGAATGCATCCGACTTATAAAAGGGAATAAACACCGTAGTAAACTTCTAACCTACCTGTCCACTGACAGTTTTAACCGTAGTATTAAAAATCCTAAAACATCCGTAGATTGGCTCTCAAAAAATGAAGAATCTAACCAAGCTTATCTGAAGGATCCATTCTGTCAATTCATCCCTACTATTCCTATGTACAGATCCATTTTTTACTTCTCTAATCAAGTAGCTAGTAAGCAGGTAATCGATGAGATTCCAGCTCAACTCCCCATTCTCGTTATTTCAGGACAAGAAGACCCTCTAGGTGAAAATGGCAAAGGTATAGAGAGATTTGTAAAACTCCTAAAGGCTTCACATTCGAAAGTAAGCCTTCGATTAGTTGAAGAGGCTCGTCACGAAATTCTAAACGAGAATAATCGAAACGATACCTATCACTTCATAGCTGATTGGATGACAAAAAACATCGATGTCTGATTTTCTTGTATAGTCACTTAGTTTATAAAATACATGTTATAATAAAGCTATGGCATATAGTACAGATTTTAAACAACGAGCATTAAATTACATCAAAGAGGGACACAGCCATGTCGAGGCATCCAAAGTTTTTGATGTTGGCGTCAGAACTCTCTTCACATGGGAAAAGAAATTACGTGAACAAGGGCACTTAGAGCGGAAAAAGAGAGTCGCCAAAAGCCGAAAGATTCCTTTGGAGGAGTTGAAGGCCTTTGTAGAGGCTCATCCAGATGCTTTTTTACGGGAAATTGCGGCACATTTTGATTGTGCTGTTCCTTCAGTATGGGCAGCTTTAAAGCAGATCAATGTCACTTTAAAAAAAGACGACTAGCTTTAAGGAACAAGATCCAGAGAAAGTCGCTGAATTTCTTAATATTTTGGATAATCTAAAAGATTTACCAGTCGTATATATTGACGAAACAGGAATCGACCGCTACCTCTATCGTTCTCATGCACGGGCTCCTAGAGGAGAGAAAGTCTATGAAAAGATTAATGGACGGCGTTTTGAGCGGACTTCAATTGTTGCAGGACAAGTAGATGGAGAGTTTATAGCTCCTATGATTTACAAGGAAAGCATGACGAGCGACTTCTTTGTGAAGTGGTTCAAAACGCAACTCCTGCCTGCTTTGAAGACACCTCATGTCATTGTCATGGACAATGCTAGTTTTCATCCCAAGAAGATTTTGGATGAACTTTGCGTCAAAGATAAACACTTTTTCTTACCTCTACCACCTTATTCACCAGATTTGAATCCCATTGAGCAAGCTTGAGCTGTCTTGAAAAAGAAAGTGACAAATTTATTAAGGGAAGTTCCAAATATCTTTGAATGTTTAGAGTGCTTTTTTAAAACTAAATGACTATAACAGTATTAAAAAGGAGTTGTTTCCCCGTCAATTTGATTCAATCATCAGGCTAAAGCTTGATGATTTTTTCTACTAAAAAATCCATCCCTAGGGATGGATTGAAAATTTTTAACGCACTTCTGCATTCACTTTTTCTTCGAGTGATGCCTGGATTTTTTCCATGTAGCGTGCGACTTCTTCGTCAGTCAAGTTATCTTCTGGATTTTGGAAGGTCAAGCTATAAGCCATTGACTTCATACCTAGTCCCAATTTTTCGCCTGAGAAAACGTCAAAAAGTTTGATATCTGTCAATCGTTTCACGCCTGCAGCCTGGATAGCATCTACAACTTCTTGGTGAGTGACTTCTGCCTTGAGGAGAAGGGCGATATCACGGCTCACCGCTGGGAATTTGGTGATTTCCACAAATGGAGCGGCTGGTTGAAGAGCTGTTTCAATAGCTGAAAGGTTGAGCTCTGCTACATAAGTTTCTGGAATATCGTAAGCCTTGGCTGTAACAGGATGTACTTGGCCGAGGAAACCAAGGACTTGGTCACCGAGTGAGATCAAGGCTGTACGTCCTGGGTGAAGACTAGCAATTTCAGAAGTTGCTGTATAAGTCACTTCAAGACCCAAGCGAGCAAAGAGAGCTTCCAAAATTCCCTTAGCATAGAAGAAGTCAACAGGAACTGCTGCTGTTTGGAAGTCTTTTTCAGCGACTAAGCCAGTCAAGGCAAAGGCAAAGCTGTTAATCTCATTTGGAAGTTCTTCTTTTGGATTTCCTGTTTGTTCGAAAACTTTTCCAATCTCATAAAGAGCCAAGTTTTTATTCTTACGTGCTACGTTGTAGGCAACTGTATCCAAAATACCTGAAACCATATTTTGACGGAGAACTGAACGGTCCACTGTCATTGGCCACATGAGCTCTGTCAAATGACTTGGCTGAATCGTAAATTCAACCGCTTTTTCAGGAGTTGTTAGAGCGTAGGTGATGATTTCTGTCAAGCCTGCTCCTTCTGCAATGGTACGAACTTGACGACGGAGTTTTTGTGTCGCAGTCAATTCACCAGCGGTACCATCGTCTTTTGGAAGACTGGTTGGCAAGCGGTCATAACCATAGATACGAGCGATTTCTTCAAAAAGATCCGCTTCGATAGTGATGTCCCAACGACGACGAGGGACGCTGACAGTGAAGGCTTCTGCATTTCCAGAAAGACCGAAGCCAAGGCGACGGAAGACATCTTCAACATCAGCAAATGAAAGCTCTGTACCGAGGACACGGTTGACATCAGCAAGAGTTGAAGAAACTTCCACATCAGAAGTGTCAAGCTCACCTGCTGAAACAATGCCCTTACGTACTGTTGCACCTGCAAGCTCTGCAATCATGCTGGCTGCCGCATCAAGGGCTTCATTGACAGTTGCCACGTTGATGCCTTTTTCAAAGCGAGAAGAAGATTCTGAACGAAGGTTGAGGCGACCACTAGTCTTACGGATAGATTTGCCATTGAAAACTGCAGCTTCAAGGACGACACGAGTAGATTTTTCAGAGATTTCTGTAGCCTGACCACCCATGACACCAGCAAGAGCTACTGGTTTATCAGCAACAGTGATCACTAAGTCATTTGTTTCCAACTCACGTTCTTCACCATCCAAGGTTACCAATTTTTCACCAGCACGTGCTTCACGCACACGGATCTCGTTTCCTTCAAAGGTATCCAAGTCAAAGGCATGCATCGGTTGACCAAAGTAAAGCAGGATGTAGTTTGTCACGTCAACTACGTTATTGATTGGACGGATGCCTTCGTTCATGAGGAGATTTTGCAGCCATTGTGGACTTGGTGCAATCGTCACATTGTCCAAGATACGAGCTGCATAATAAGGCGCCTTGTCTGTGTCAATGCTGACAGAAAGAGCATCGGCTGTAGCTTGGTCTGTTTCTGTTAAACTGAATTCTTTAAAGTTGACTGCCTTGTCATAGATGGCTGCCACTTCGTGAGCAACTCCACGCATAGAAAGAGCATCTGCACGGTTTGGAGTGATAGAAAGTTCGATGATTTCATCATCCAAGTCTAGATAAGAGAAGACTTCATCCCCAGGAATGGCATCTTGAGGCAAGATTTGGATACCATCTGCAAATTCCTTAGGTACAACGGAATCAGAAATCCCCAATTCACCAAGAGAACAGATCATTCCAAGTGACTCTAAGCCACGGATTTTTCCTTTTTTGATCTTGTAGTTGTCAGCAATACGAGCACCTGGAAGTGCCACCATGACCTTGATGCCTGCACGCACATTTGGTGCTCCACAGACGATTTGACGGGCTTCTTCTTCGCCAACGTTAACCTGACAAACATGGAGGTGAGTTTCTGGCACATCTTCACAAGACAAGACTTCCCCGACAACAATTTTTGAGAGACCGGCAGCCGGTGATTCAACACCTTCTACTTCGATCCCTGTAGTTGACATTTTCTCAGCCAACTCTTGTGATGGCACATCAATGTCCACCAATTCTTTTAACCATTTGTATGATACTAACATAATTCTGATCGTAAGATCTCATCAATCGAGACCTTTTCAATTCCTTTCTTTTTCTTCGAGTAAGCTCTTGCCATTTCTCACCGAGAGGAAATGACTAGAACTGTATAGGATTGTGTTTCATGTTTCAATCTTATTTAAACTGTTCTGAGAAGCGGACATCTCCTTGGTAGAATCCACGGATATCGTTGATTCCGTAGCGAAGCATGGCTACACGCTCTTGACCAAGACCAAAGGCAAAACCAGAGTAAACAGTCGCATCGATACCACTCATCTCAAGGACACGTGGGTGAACCATGCCGGCACCCATAATCTCAATCCAACCAGTTTTCTTACATACGTTACAGCCGTCTCCTCCACACTTGAAGCATGAAACGTCAACTTCAACAGACGGCTCTGTGAACGGGAAGTAAGATGGACGCAGACGAATCTGGCGCTCTTCGCCAAACATTTTTTGTACAATCAACTGAAGAGTTCCTTGAAGATCGGCCATAGAGATGTTTTTCCCAACAACCAAGCCTTCGATTTGGTGGAATTGGTGACTGTGGGTTGCATCGTCTGTATCACGACGGAACACACGTCCTGGTGAGATCATCTTCAAAGGACCTTTAGAAAAATCATGGGCATCCATCGCACGCGCCTGAACTGGAGACGTGTGGGTACGGAGCAAGATTTCTTCTGTGATATAGAAAGTGTCCTGCATATCACGAGCTGGGTGGTCTTTTGGAAGATTCATGCGTTCAAAGTTGTAGTAATCTTGCTCCACTTCAAATCCATCCACAACTTGGTAACCCATACCGATGAAAATATCTTCAATTTCTTCACTAGTTTGTGTAAGAACGTGACGGTGACCAGTCGCAACTGGACGACCTGGAAGTGTCACATCAATGCTTTCACTTGCTAGTTGAGCTTCCACTTTCTTTTCTTCCAAGAGCTTAGCTGTTTCTTCAAAGGCAGCTGTTAGGACGTCACGAGCCTCATTGACGTGTTTTCCGATAACAGGGCGCATTTCAGCAGAAACGTCTTTCATCCCTTTAAGGATTTCAGTCAGTGACCCTTTTTTACCAAGGACTGAGACACGCAATTCTTGCATCTCTTTTTCATTTTCAGCAGTAATCTGCTTCAAGCTAGCTAGCGTTTCTTCACGAAGCGCTTTTAATTGTTCTTCAATAGTTGACATAATTCCTCCATCAGTCACTCGTGAGATAAAAAGAAAACCACATGCCAAAAACTCCATTCGGAGCGTTGACACGCGGTACCATCCGTTTTCATCTGACAAGTCAGACCTTTATTTCTGAATCCATAAGCAAGTGAATTCACCCAGCTTTCATATAGAGAGCTTTCAGTCGCGGCTCCCCTCCCTGATATACTTCCCCTGAGATACTAGTCTTGCAGATTCCTATTTAATTATTATTCATTTTATCAAATTTCAAGCATTCTTGCAAGATGTTTTGCGACTAATCAACATAGTCTCCACCTTCAAAGCCGTAATACTCTTCCAAACTGAGGCCACTTGCTGCAATTTCTTTGGCTTCTTTACCAACATAGCGAAGGTGCCATTCCTCAGCCATATAACCCGTCTCCTTTTCCTTACCTTTGAGGTAACGAACGACAAAGCCATAGTCAGCCGCATGGTCCAATAGCCATTGGGCTGCCTTTTCTTCAGTGACTAGGTCTCCATTTGTTCCAATCAGATCAAAAGCTAAACCAGTTTGGTGTTCACTATAACCAGGTCTTGCAGAATAGCGGTCAGCTTCAGCCTTGCCATCTTTATTTACATAGTTCTGATAAAGCTGAGTTTGAGTTTCATAACTTCTAAACCCACTATAGTGGTCACTAATTGGGAAACCTGCTTGTTGCATAGCTGCAATGAGTTTTAACAGTTCTGCCTTTGCGGTAGGATTTTCTCCAGGATTGTAATCTTTTGACATAGGATAATGCTTATTAGCCACAACAATCTCATCGTACTTGCCTTGAATGCTGTAGTGATCTCCTTTGTTAACCACTTCTGCTTTCTTTTGACTAGCTTCCTGAGACTTACTTCTCGCGGTTCCTTCTTGTACAGTTGATTGCTCTGCAGAAGACTTGGCCTCTGTAGTTGTTGATTTTTCTTGTGAACAAGCTGCCAATGTCAAAGCTAATAATCCTGATAAGATAAGGTATCTTTTTTTCATCTGTTATCCTTTCATTTAATCATCTGGTTTAAAGTCTCTGATAAGGTCGCAATCAAATTTTCTAATTTGATTCCCTTAACCTGATATTCTTCAGCAATCATTTCTTCCCATGGAACCCACCAGACTGGACCACGACCATTAAGACCGTGTCCCTTCATATCACCCTCACGTCTCGGAAAAATATGCCAATGAACATGGGCATCTCCATTTCCCAACAACTCTACATTCATCTTTTCAGCAGAAAAAGCTTTAGAAACAGCTTCCTGCACCAGACTCATTTCCTCTAAAAATTGACGTTTGACACTTGGATCTAGATGATGTAGTTCTGTGACATGTTCCTTGGCTAAGAATAGAGTGTAACCTTCAAAATACTGGTGGTCTCCGATGACAACATAGCCTGTTTCCAGTTCTTTTACAAAGTAGGGATTATCACCAGACTTGATGAGTTCAATTCGATCACAAATCAAGCACATCTCAGTCCACCAACTCACTCTTGAGATAAGCATCCACCATACGCTCAGTAGCCACTACAGAATCAATATGAGTACGCTCATAAGAATGGCTTGACTCGATACCTGCCCCTAGAAGGGCGTGTTTGACTTCTGCACCTGCAGACATCGCTGCCGAAGCATCCGAACCGTAAAATGGATAGATATCTAGTTTAAATGGAATATCTTGCTCTTTTGCTAGAGCAACCAAATGTTGACGGAATTCATAGTGGTAAGGACCTGAAGCATCCTTAACACAGATAGAGACTGTGTACTCATCCGTCTGCTGATCATCTCCCATTGCTCCCATATCCACAGCTAGATATTCGACAACTTGACTAGGGATGCTTGAGTTAGCACCATGCCCCACTTCTTCAAAGACTGAAAAGGCAAAATGCGTAGTGACAGGAAGTTCAATCCCTTCTTCTTTGTATACTTTGAGGAGATTGAGGAGAATAGCTGCACTGACCTTGTCATCCAAATGACGAGACTTGATAAAGCCTGTCTCAGTCACGACAGTTCGTGGGTCAAAGCTGATAAAATCACCAACCTCGATACCGAGTGCGCGTGTTTCTTTTTCATTGGTTACTTTTTCATCCAAACGCACTTCCATATTGTCCTGAGTGCGTTCAGCTGTTCCCGCATCCTTATAGACATGGCAAGAAGTTTGGTGGATCAAAATCGTACCTGATACGGTTTTACCTGTGCTAGCTACATGGACCGTGCAGTTTTCGCCTTCAATCATGTTCCAAGGATAGCCACCAATACGATCCATCTTGAGACGACCATCTGGTTTAACAGCGCGAACGATAGCTCCCAAGGTATCCACATGGGCAGTCACATAGCGCTGCTGCTCATCATTTTTACCTTTAATGGTAACATTCACCCCACCTTTAGCAGTACGGACAGGTTGATAACCTAGTTTTTCAAGCGTCTCAACTAAATAATTCGTAATTTCACGCGTAAAACCTGTTGGTGACGCAATAGCGGTTAGTTCTTTGATATATTCTACAGTTTGATTCATTTTTTCACCTCTTTTGCTACCTATTATAACACATTTATCATCGGATAAAAAAAGAAAATCACTCCTGTAGACTTAGCTACAAAAGTGATTTTAGTGATTATTCCATTTCAAAAGCTTCACTTTCTTGTTTATTTGGAAGAACAAGAGAAAGTAAAATTCCGATAATCGCTGGTACCAACCATGGCAATGAAGCCTTAGCAAATGGTAGAGCGTTCACGATATTTACAAGAAAGTCAATCTTAAATGTAGACCCTAATACACTGGCAACGGCAATAGCTGTGACCAGACCAACAGTCAACTGCATACCTGGTTTTGAAAGTGGTACAAACTTGTTCACAATCACAATCATAACAATGGTAATCGTAATTGGATACAGAATAACGAGAACTGGTACAGAGTACTTGATAATGGCACTCAAACCAAGGTTTGCAATAGCAAAACCAATCAAGGTAAAGACAGTTGCATAAACCTTGTAGCTGATTTGTGGGAAACGTCCGTTAAAGAATTCAGCTGTTGATACAATCAAGCCTACAGTTGTTGTGAAACAAGTCACAGTTACCATGACTGCAAGGAAAAGCTGAGCTGTCGATCCAAAGATTTCTTGCGTTGCTTGTGACAAGATATAAACTCCTGGAGTTCCTTCACTCATCACTTCAGCTGGTACTGGGAAATGATTTCCAAGGAAACCTAGGCCAATGTATAAAGCACTAAATCCTAAAGCTACAACGATTCCAACGACCCAAATAGTTGAAATGTATTCTTTCTTACTTGAAAATCCAAGCTGTTTCAAGGTTTGAACAGCGATAACACTAAAGGCAACGGAAGCAAGCGCATCAAGTGTATTATATCCCTCAAGGAAACCTGCACCAAAAGCTGAAGTTTGATAGGCACCTGATGCTGCTTGCGGTGCGTTCCCACCATATTTAAAGGCCCCAAGGATAACCAAAACAACAATCAAAATCGCAAATACTGGAGTCAAGATTCGTCCAATACGATCCAAAATCTTTGAAGGATTAAGGGCGATTAAATAGGCTGCAACAAAGTAGAGAATGGTAAAGACAATCAAACCTAAACCCTTATCTGCTTCAGCTAGAAGGGGACTAATACCGACCTCAAACGATGTTGTTGCTGTACGTGGAATGGCAAAGAATGGACCAATCGACAAGTACAAAACTGCAAGATAAATCGTCGCAAACCATGGAGAAATTTTCTTAGAAATTTCATAGATATAGCCCTTCGGATTGAGGGTCCCAATGATCAAGGTTAGGACGGCAATCCCAACACCTGAAAATACAAATCCTGCAATGGCAGGAAGGAAGTTTTCTCCAGACTGCGCGCCCAGAGTTGGAGGGAAAATCAAGTTACCTGCTCCAAAAAATATTCCAAACAGGAGTAATCCTGTTAAAGCACCTTTTTTAGCCATAAACTCTCCTTATTAAAAATAAAATACTTTCTTAGTATAACATGATTAAAGGCTAGAAAAGGCTGTCACGAAATAATTCTAAAATGTTTTCAATTTTCCGAATTTTAGAGCAAATAAATTCCCCTTGAAACTTTTTTATTTTGGTCTCAAAGGGAGTTTTTCTTATTCTAAAGCATCCATGCCACCTTGGACATTGATAACTTCGTAGCCCTGCTCTGCAAGAAATTGACAAGCGCGTGCTGAACGCATTCCTGATTTACAAATCACATAGTAAAGATTATCTTTATCTAGTTGCTCATAAGTATCTGCCAGTTGACTGAGAGGGAAATTACGAGCACCTTCTAAATGAAGAGCTTCAAATTCCTCTACTTCTCTCACATCCAATACAGAAAGTGAGCTATTCTGGTAAAGTTGGTAAAAATCGTTAAAAGTAATTTCTTTCATTTTTCTTCTCCGAGAATTTTTTGGATTCTATCTTTCAAGTCAGGCACCACTTCTTCCTCAAACCAAGGATTTTTTTTCATCCAAATTTGATTACGTGGTGATGGGTGTACAAGAGGGAAATAATCAGGCAAATAATCCTTGAACCGATGCACACGGTCTGTCACCTTGCCACTAACTTTCTCATGTAGGTAGTAGGCTTGGGCATACTGCCCAATCAAGAGTGTTAATTGAATATCTGGTAACTCCTTCAAGAGTTCTGGATGCCATTTTTCTGCAAAACCTGGACGAGGTGGCAGGTCACCCGATTTCCCATGACCTGGAAAGTAGAAATCCATGGGCATGACTGCAAAGTAACCTGAATTGTAAAAGGTGTCTTCATCCACACCCAACCATTCGCGCAAGCGGTCCCCACTTTTATCCTTCCAGTATAGCCCTGCTTCTTGGGTTTTGAGACCTGGCGCCTGGCCAATGATATTGATACGAGCTGTTTTTGGTGCTGCAAAGAGTGGCTCGATGCCTTGCTCAGTATAGCTGGCATTCTGTGGATCCTCTATGATAGCTTGCTTGATTCTTTCAATTTGAGACATTTTCTCCTCCAAAAAGAAGTCTAAGCATACAATCTCAGACTTCTATATCATTATTTGATCAATTCGTAGATAGCTTCAGCGTAGATGGCTGCTGCACGGAAAAGATCGTCCAAGGCGATAAATTCGTTGGCTTGGTGCATGGTATCGATAGAATCTGGGAACATAGCACCGTAGGCTACACCACGCTCTAACAAACGTCCAAATGTTCCACCACCGATGACTTGTTCGTGACCTTGAAGACCTGTTTGTTTTTCGTAAACATTCAACAAGGTTTGAACGAGTGGATCTTCCATTGGCACATAGTGAGGAGTGTGACCATGTTCAGAAAGGCTAACTGAAGCAACTGGCAAGGTTTCAAGAACTGACTTGATTTGCTCTGGGCTTGTTCCTTTTGGATAACGGAAGTTAAGGGCAATGGTATTATCAACACTTGCTTCGTCAAAGCGGAAGACACCCGCATTCATAGAAAGGGCACCCATTTTTTCATCCACATGAGCTACTTTCAAGTTTTTACCTTCGTGGTCATTCAAGAGAATCTTACCAGCAATGTCAAGGTAGTCTTTTGCAGGTCCTTCAAAAGCAAATTGGCTAAGGAAGAGAGCAAGGTAAGTCGCACCATTGACACCAGAAGCAGGCATAGCACCATGGGCTGATTTACCAATTACAGTCACCTTGTACTGACCGTTCTCTTCTTGGATGTCTCCTCTGAGTTTGTGCTCTGCAACGAAAGCGTCTAGTTTCCCTTGCAAGTCAGCTAAGTCACCTGAAACGACTGCTGTTGCTGATTCAGGAACCATGTTTTCACGCAAACCACCTGTGAAGCTGTGAAGACGAACTGAACCAGTATTTTCACCGGCAAAGTGAAGGTATTCAGTGATGTTTCCTTTTTCACCATTGATGATAGGGAATTCAGCATCTGGAGAGAAGCCAAAGTCTGGTTTTGCAAGTCCTACATGCTCAAAGTAGTAGTCCATATCTGCCCAACCTGATTCTTCGTCTGTTCCCACGATGAAACGAACTTTCTTAGAAGTTGGAAGTCCCAATTCTTTGATGATTTTCAAACCATAGTAACATGCTGTAGTAGGACCCTTATCGTCAGAAGCACCACGCGCATAAAGACGACCATCTTTGATAGTTGGAGTGTAAGGGTCAGTGTCCCAACCGCTACCTGCTGGCACTACGTCCATGTGGGCAAAGATTCCGAGAACTTCTTCTCCTTCACCAAACTCAAAATGTCCTGCATAATTGTCGACATTTTTTGTTGGGTAGCCATCACGGTCTGCGATTTCAAGGAATTTTTCCAAGGCTTTTACTGGACCAGGTCCAAATGGATGCTCGGCATCGGCCTTACTGTCATCACGTTCTGAGTTGATTTCCAAAAGGCTAAACAAGTCAGCCAAGAGGTCTTCTTTACGTTTTTCTACTTCTGCTGTAAAATTAATAACTGTCATTTTTTCTTCCTATCTTTTTTCGATAATTTCATCTACCGGCAAGCGGTAGCTTGGTTCCAACTTCTCATCTGTGTATCCCACTGTAATCAAGAGCTCTGGACGGAAGCGTTCTTCGATTTCCAAGACTTCATTGACTTTTGATTTGTCAAAACCAAGGATAATGTTTGATCCGATTCCTTGGTCAGTCAAAGCAAGGACCAAGTTCATAGCTACTAACCCTGCATTAAGGGCCAAGTAGTCGCTGACTTGTTGTTCATTGTAGCGCGCAAACTCTGCTGGAAGATTTTTCATAAAATATTGAAGCTGCTCTTCTGAGAAATTATTGGCACCACCAATACGAGCAATCTTGCGGGCGCGTTTGGCTAAGTCTGTATCTGTAAACAAGGCAATGGTTACAGGTGCAGATGCTACTTGCTCAAAGTTTGAACCGTAAGCCAATTTTGCTAGTTCAGCATTTCTCTCACGAACCACGACAAATTTCCAAGGTTGACTGTTGTGAGCGCTTGGTGCCAAGGTTGCGATTTCGATAGCTGTACGAACATCCTTCGGATCGACAGGTTTATCAATAAAATGCTTGGTCGCATGACGTTTTTTATTTAACTCAAGAAATTTCATAATTGATTTCCTTTTCTATTTCTATTGCTTCCATTTTACCACATTCTGAAAGAGCTTGCAGAGATTTTTCATTAGTGAAAGAAATTATCTTTTTCTTATCTGGTTTGAATTTTAATTATAGACTCAAACTGGAAATTATAATAATTCTCTATCACGTCCATAAAAAATATATATTGGCTATTTGATCGATTGTCTGATAAGCTAGATACCATTAAGTAAAGGAGACTCTCATGAGAAAATTATTCTTATTATTTGCTATTAGTCCCTTGTTGGTTGCCTGTGGACAATCTAAACAAGAAAGTACTTCTACTTTCACTACTAGTCCTAAAACCATTGTCGTAGCAACTGCTGGAGACATCCCACCTTTTGACTTTGAAAAAGATGGAAGCCTAACTGGATATGATGTTGAAGTTTTAAAAGCAGTCGATGAAAAATTGGATCAATACAAGATTGAATTTCAAAAAACAGCTTGGGAAAGTATCTTCCCTGGAGTGGACGCTGGCCGTTACCAAGCTGCTGCCAACAACTTGAGCTATACCAAAGAAAGAGCCGACAAATATCTTTACTCACTACCTATCGCTAAAAATCCTTTAGTTCTTGTGAGCAGAAAAGACAAGGCTCTTACTTCTCTTCAAGACATCGCTGGTAAAACTACTCAGGATGATACAGGAACTTCTACTGCAAAGGTTGTTACAGACTGGAATCAAAATCACTCCGACAATCCTGCCACTATCCAATACTCTGGTGAAGATGTGGCTAAGCGCCTGACCGACCTCTCTAATGGTGAGTTTGATTTCCTAATCTTTGATAAAATCTCTGTTCAAAAGATTATCCAAGACCGAGGTTTAGACTTGAACGTAGTCGACTTGGAGAGCAATGATAATCCAAACAACTACATCATCTTTTCAAGTGACCAAAAAGAATTTAAAGAACAATTTGACAAGGTCCTTAAAGAATTCTACCAAGATGGAACCCTTGAAAAACTCAGCAAAACTTATCTCGGTGGTTCTTACCTAGCAGATCAATCTCAATTACAATAAGATATATTAAAAACGATTGGCTAGTCCAATCGTTTTATTTAGTATTTGTTCGTTAAAGCAACTCTTACAAAAAATCAAAATAATTTTTGACATCCTCGACATATCCATATTTTTCATTCAGTCTAGCCAGCAAGTCTCTATTATGGCCTTGGTAATTGTCTTCTCGTCGCAATTCTTCATACATTTCGATAAAAGGAAGTCCTTTTTCCTTGGCTGATTCTAGCTCTGCTTCATAATCATAGGCAACCTTACGAAATTGGATATTGACCAATTCACCATTTTCAACCTCAAGTAAGGCATACTGGGCTCGGTGATTTTTCAGCCCTTCCCAGTCAAAATAAGGCATACCAATCGAACCTGGATTGATGATTTGTTGACCTTGACTACCATAACGTAGAAGTTGTTTATGGACATGCCCATAGACGGCTACATCAGTAGTTTCATCAAGTAGCTGGTCAAATTTTTCGGTATTATTTTCAACCAGCAAATCACCACCATAATTTTTCTCAGGCAAATTATGAGAAAGAGAAAAGCGCAAGCCATCGACTTCTTTCTTGGCTACCATAGGTAGCTTTCTCAACCAATCAATATACTCTGGCTTTAGGTCCTCCATCAGATATTGGGTCATCCTGAGAAGCTGAATTTCTTGGGGATCCTCTAAACCATATTGCCCATCTAAAGCCTCTAAGACACAATCATCCCAGTTGCCTCGAACGGATGCTGTAATGGGAAGGTCTTTCAAAAGAGCCACCAAGTCATTTGCTCCCGGCCCAGGAAGAAAAATATCTCCCAGAAGCCAATATTCAGTCGCTCCCAAATTTTTAGCATCCTCAAGCACTCCAGCTAAGGCGGTCGTGTTGCCATGAATGTCTGATAAAATTGCAATCTTATGGTTCATTTTCTGCTCTTTCTTTATTGGATAGCATTCAGGATATCCAACTCACTCTTATTTTTCTTCATTATAGCATAAAATCGCTAGAAGATTTTCACCTAGAAATATTATCACCAAGATTCTTTTAAAAATATGTCAAAAATAGTTGACATTATGTTCTTAAAAGAATATACTATAGTCAAATATATACGACATAATCTAAAAAGGAGGAAGCATGAATCGTGTGAAAGAATTCCGCAAGGAACTTGGAAAGTCCCAACTCGAACTTGCCAAGGATATCGGTGTCTCTAGGCAAACTATCAACATGATTGAGAACGACAAGTACAATCCTACCCTGGAACTCTGTCTCAATCTCGCTCGAAGCCTCCAAACTGACCTCAACAGTCTCTTTTGGGAGGATGATTTTTAAAAAGGAGAAGAAAAATGAAAAAAGAAACCTTCACTGAAAAGCTCATCAAACGCACTTACGGTATTTCTGATCCACTGGACGAATACAAACGGCGCGAAGCTGACCGCATCGGAAATAAAGTCTTTATGATTCTCTTTTATCTGATGATTTTCGGCAATCTTATTCCGCTTGTTCTGGCCTATCAATTTCCTCAACTAGTGGCTCTAGTCTATCCTCCTCTGATTTTAGTGATTGCCCTCATCGCTGCTGGCTATGTCACCTACCAAATGCAAAAAACAGGGATTACAACTATTGAACCAGATATGTTAAGTGAGAAAGAAAATAAGCAACTACACTACTCTGGTCTTAAAGCGGGTTTATTCTTTGGCCTATGGATGTTTTTTATAACCCCTCTTCTCCATATAATTACTGGTGAAGGTCAGGACTATTTCCATTCTCTTCTCACTATAAGAAATGGTTTAGCAAGCATTTTCGGTTCTATATTCTTCGGAGCGAGCATACAGTTCCTCATCTCCCGTCACATTGCAAGAGCTAAAAAAGAGCAGGATAAGGATTAGGAGGTACCCTATGAAATCACTAGTAACGTTACTTACCTATCATCTTTTGTTCAGTTCTCTACTCGCCTTCATCATCATTTCAGGGAACTTGCCCATCTACGATACCGTCCTTGTTCTTGTCTTTGTTCCAGCACTCAACAAAGGACTGACTTATCTAAAGATAGATTCCCAAAAAACGCGCATACTCAACTTAGCACTATGCTTTATGATTATATCCTTGCCACAACTGACGGTTATTTCAAACGATTGGAAATATTATCTATTGCTAACTATCGCCAGCCTTTCTTCTATCACTTATCTCTATTGTCTCTATCAATTCGTAAAAGAAACAAAGTAACATTGTCATTTAGGAGAAATCACCCATGAAAAAAGAACCCCTCTATGAAAAACTGATCAAACGTATCTATGGCATTTCAGGGCCACTTGATGAACACAAACGGCGCGAAGCTGAGCACATCGGAAATAAAATCTTTATGATTCTCTTTTACCTCATGACTTTAGGCAATCTTATTCCCTTTGTACTTGCTTTTAGATATCCCCAAGTAGTCGCTTTTGGATATCCAATCATTATCTTTCTGCTTTCCTTGGTTTGTGCTATCTATGTCACTAGTCAAACTACAAAAACTGGTCTTGCTGCTATTGATCCTGACGTGTTGAACCAGAAAGAAAAGAAACAGTTACGTAATCCTGGTCTTAAAGCTGGTCTTGGCTATGGAATAGCCATGTTGTTTGGAATGCCACTTCTCGATATCCTAATGGATGATAGCAAGAGCTATCTTACCTCTCTTCTGAATACCAGAAGCATCTTGTCAACCATCGTTGCAGCCTTCTTTTTCGGATTAACAGTGCATATTGTCGTCACTCTTCGCATTCAAAAAGCCAAGGAAGATCAGGACGACGATTAGGAGGTCCCCTATGAAATCACTAATAACTTTACTTACCTATCATCTTTTGTTTGCTTCACTGCTCATCTTCATCATCGTTTCAGGCAACTTGCCAATCTACGATATAGTCCTCCTTCCAGTCTTTGTTCCAGCACTCAACAAAGGTTTGACTTATCTAAAGATCGACTCCCAAAAAACGCGCATACTCAACTTAGCACTATTCTTTATGATTCTATCCTTTCTATCCTTACTACAACTGACGCTCATTTCAAGCGATTGGAAATATTATCTATTGCTAACTATCGCTATCCCTTCTTCTATTACTTATCTTTATTATCTCTATCAATTCGTAAAAGAAACAAAGTAACATTATCATTCAGGAGAAATCATCCATGAAAAAAGAAGACTTAACAACTCGCTTACTTCGAAATTTCTTTCATATACAAGGGCCTTTTGATGAATGCCGTCAAGAGGTTATCTACAAGGCTTGCGCCCGTTCCATGGTCCAAATCTTTTACTCTTCCTTCATTCTCTTCCTGTTCTATATCTTGTTCGGACGCTTTATAGAAATTGTTCGAAATGTTATGCCCTACATCTATTTTGGACTCATTTGGTTCATGAGTATAAAAGCTCAAAGAGCCGTCCAAGAGCTTCATCTTGAAAAGGATGACAAATCAGAAATCATCTACAAAACCTACAGCAAACATCAAATAAAAGTTCGTAGTTGGTTGGTATTTATAAGTATTGAGATTGGCCTATTTGCCCTGCTGCTCTTTCATAAACTCTTCGTGCAGCAGATGCCCCTGTCAACTTTCTTGGAAAAAATCATCCAAACAGAGATATTGGTACCCTTACTTGTCTTTGGTCTTAGTATTGGAGCAATCTTTGGCACTATGGTCTACAGCTTTCTATCACTACATAAGGAAAAGTAAGAAACTCCTTGGATTATTGGTTATAATAGCTATCAACCTAACAGAAAGAACACCCCCTAACACTTCGGCTCATTGTCAACTGTAGTGGGTTGAATAAAAGCTAACATCTGGAGAGGACAATCGTTGTCCTCTCCATTTTTATATTCAGAGCGATGAAAATTCGTTTCTTAAAATTGTCAAAGTTCCTAAAACC